>QKIQ01000101.1 GCA_003249555.1 Clostridia bacterium
CTGCAAAGAATGTCAAGATGATAAACTCGCAGCCATTGCCAATGTGATCGATTTGTACAAGGATAAGGAAGGAAGCCTAATCCAAATACTCCATCTTTCCCAGCAGATATATGGCTATCTGCCGCTGGATGTTCAGGTATTCATTTCGGATTCACTGAAAATCCCGCTGTCTGTAGTGTCCGGTGTTATCACATTTTACTCGTTTTTTTCTACCGAGCCAAGAGGCCGACATACCATACGAGTCTGTCTTGGAACAGCTTGTTACGTACGGGGCGGTAAAAAAATCGTGGAAAGCCTTAAGGAAAAGCTGGAGGTAGATGTCGGCGGCACCACAAAAGACGGTAAATTTACCTTTGAAGTGGCAAGATGTATCGGCGCCTGCGGCCTTGCCCCGGCCATGATGATAGACGACGTCGTCTATAAACAGGTCAATGTCAATAAGCTTAACACAATATTGGCCAAATATGACAATGAATAAGGAGGTGAAGGGCATGAAATCAGGCAAAGTAAGAACTTACGACCAGCTAAGCGCTATCAAAGAGAGCTACAATAGCGAACTGGAAAAATACAAACACCGAATATTTGTGTGCAGTGGTGCAGGCTGTGTGTCATCCAATTGCGCGTTGGTTCGGGATGCTGTGATAAGCGAGCTAAAAAACGTGGGTATGCAAAACGAGGTGAAGGTTTTTGAGACCGGCTGTATGGGGACATGCGCGGTGGGTCCCGTTATGCTGGTCATGCCGGACAAGATTTTCTACACAGAGCTCGACGAAGAAAAAGCCCGTCAAATCGTCCGGACACATATAAAAAACGGTCATATAATCGAACCCTACACGTTCTATGACCATTCGCTCGGTGAACATGTACCCAACATCGACGATATTGGGTTCTTTAAAAAGCAGGTTAAAATCGCTCTGCGCAACTGCGGATCCATGGAATACGCAGACATCGAGGCCTATATTGCACGGGACGGCTACTTTGCCGCTTATAAAGCAATAAAGGATATGTCACCCGAGGACGTTGTACATGAAGTAAAAACGTCGGGAATCAAAGGCCGCGGCGGTGCGGGTTTCCCTACCGGCATCAAGTGGGAAGCGGCACAAAAACAGCAGTGCGATAAGAAGTTCATTGTCTGCAATGCGGATGAAGGCGACCCCGGCGCGTTTATGGACAGAAGTATCATCGAAGGTGATCCGCATACTGTTATCGAAGGCATGATGGTCGGCGGATATGCAATCGGAGCGTGTATGGGTTACATATACGTGCGTGCCGAGTATCCAATTGCAGTGGAAAGAATGACAGCGGCACTTGAAGAAGCAAGAAAAAGAGGGCTGCTTGGTGAAAAAATATTCGGCAGCAATTTTTCATTTGATATTGAACTGAGAATTGGTGCGGGTGCGTTTGTATGCGGCGAGGAAACCTCGCTGATGGCGTCCATCGAAGGAAACCGCGGCGAACCCAAGCAAAAGCCGCCTTTTCCGTTCCAAAGCGGCCTTTTCGGTAAACCGACTATTATCAACAATGTTGAGACTTTTGCCAGCATACCCATGATCATATTGAGCGGCGGCGAATGGTATACACAGTTTGGAACCGAAAAGAGCAAAGGCACAAAGGTTTTCGCCCTCGCGGGTGATGTGATGAACACGGGTATTGTTGAGGTGCCCATTGGCATTCCTCTTGGTGACATCATTTTCGAAATCGGCGGTGGAACTGCCAATAAGAAAAAGTTTAAATCCGCGCAAATAGGCGGCCCCTCCGGCGGCTGCATCACAACGGATAATCTGAATGTGCCCACCGACTATGATGACTTGAAAGAGCTTGGCGCCATCATGGGCTCAGGCGGCCTTATTGTGATGAACGAGGATGCGTGCATGGTGGATACCGCGCGGTTCTTCATGGATTTCATCAAGGATGAATCCTGCGGTAAATGCACGGCCTGCCGCATTGGTACAAAGCGTATGCTTGAGATATTGGAGCGCATTACACAGGGCGACGGCGAGGAAGGCGATGTAGAGCTGTTGATTGAGCTGGGTGAAACAATTCAGGAAACAGCCATGTGCGGACTTGGGCAGACAGCACCAAACCCTGTGCTTTCGACTATCAAATATTTTCGTGAAGAATATGATGAGCATATCAGAAACAAATATTGCCGCGCGGGCGTTTGCAGCGAGCTGTTTATTTCACCATGTGAGAATACCTGCCCTGCCAATGTCAATGTGCCCGGTTATATGTCGTTGATCGCAGCGGGACGTTTTATCGATGCATATAAGCTGATCCGTCAGGAAAACCCCTTCCCCGCTGTTTGCGGGCGCATTTGCACGCGTCCATGCGAGAGCAAGTGCCGCAGACGCACGGTCGATGAGGCACTCGCCATATGCGATCTCAAACGGTTTGTCGCAGATTATGCAATGAACGGCGACAAAGGCGCTTCTCAATACGATATCGTATTCCCCAAAAATGGCAAGAGCGTTGCGGTGATCGGTGCGGGCGCATCGGGGTTGACTTGCGCCTATTATCTGGCGCGCATTGGGTATGATGTGGATGTATTTGAGTCTCATGATACTGCGGGCGGCGTGCTGGCTTACGGCATACCCGAATATCGGCTTCCCAAGGATGTGCTTGATTATGAAGTGAGGCTTATCGAGCAGGCGGGCGTGAAAATCCATCTCAATACCGAAGTAGGTCGTGATATCGCATTTAAAGAGCTTAAATCGACATATGATGCCATTTATATCGCCACTGGCACACAACTGCCGCAAAAAATTAACGTGCCCGGAGAAAGCCTGTCAGGCGTTGTCCATGGCATCAAATTCCTGAAAAAAGCCAATACTCATGCGCCGGTTGATATGGGCAAAAATGTGGTTGTGATCGGCGGCGGCAATACGGCGATCGACTCGGCTAGGACGGCTTTAAGAATGGGCGCCGAGAAAGTAACCATACTCTACAGAAGAACAATCGACTCTATGCCTGCGTATGAGCAGGAGATTCGGGAAGCTGTGGAAGAAGGCATTGAGATACTGCCGCTGACTGCGCCTGTTCGCTTTATACCGGGGCATGACGGTCGTGTTTCACAGATAGAATGCGTCAAAATGTGTCTTGGCGAATTTGATTCCTCGTGTCGCAGACGCAGCGTGTATGTGGAAGATTCAAATTTCTTTGTTGATGCCGATATGGTCATTCCTGCGGTCAGTCAGTTTGCTGATTTCCCGTTCATCGGCAAGGATGAAATCGGTCTCACGCCTTGGGGTACTTTCATACTGCAAAGCGACACACAGATGACCACGATGGACGGTGTTTTCGCGGGAGGCGATGTGACGCGTGGGCCTGATGAAGTGATTCGCGCGATTGCGGACGGTAAAAAAGCCGCGGTATCGATTGACAAATATCTTGGCGGAAAAGGTCATTTGAATAAAGGCGAGCCGATTGATATACCCGAGCTTTCGGATGAAGACGAGATTGTGGCACATGGACGCTTTGATCTTGACATTCTTGATCCGCAAACACGCAAGTATTCTTTTGATGAAGTGATAAAGGGATACCATAAGCTCAATGCGATGGCAGAAGCAATGCGCTGTCTGCATTGTGAAAGGAGGTAGTCATTAATGGTTCAATTACAAATTAACGGCCACGCCGTCACTGTGCCTGAGGATTATACCATCATGGAAGCAGCCAAAACAGTAGGTATTAAGATACCGGGGCTTTGCCAGATGGACGGTGTTCACCAGTTCGGATCCTGCCGTATATGCGTCGTGGAAGTGAAAGGCGCAAAAACCTTGCAGGCGTCATGCCTAGCCAAGGTTGCCGAAGGCATGGTTGTGGAGACAAATACGCAAAAAGTGCGTAAAGCACGGAGAGTGCTCTATGAATTGCTTCTTTCTGATCATGACAAGGATTGTCTGAGCTGTACAAGAAATCAGAGCTGTGAGCTTCAGGAGCTTGGTAAAATACTCGGCGTGAATGAATCTCGCTTTAACGGCGAACACTCGGAGTATAATCTTGACTCATCCGTATCGATTATACGCAACATGTCCAAATGTGTGCTTTGCAGGCGATGTGTCACAGTCTGCAACGACATTCAGGGTACAGGAATACTCAATGCCCAAAACCGCGGCTTTCAGACGGTTATCGGACCAGCAATGGATTTAAAGCTCGGCACTGTCAATTGCGTATTCTGCGGCCAGTGCACAGTGGTATGTCCTGTGGGTGCTCTAAAGGAAACAGACGCCATCAAACCTGTTTGGAATGCACTCAGTGACGATAAAAAAAGGTGCGTGGTACAGGTGGCTCCCGCAATTCGCGTAGCAATTGGCGAGGAGTTTGGATATGAACCCGGCTCGCGTGTCACCGGCAAGCTTGCGCAAGCGCTTAAGACACTGGGTTTCGACGACATATTTGATACGAATTTTACCGCAGATCTTACAATTTTGGAGGAAGGCACAGAGTTTCTAACGCGTGTGAAAAAAGCGCTCACAGGCGGCGAAGCAGCGCT
>QKIQ01000029.1 GCA_003249555.1 Clostridia bacterium
ACAAAATATATAAAAACAAAAAGCAGTGGAACGATGAGCTAGCAGACAATATAAGAGAGTTGGATACTCTTCTTAATTCATTATCAAATGGAGATTATTCTGTTGCTCAAACGCAGCAAACGTATGCCGGACAGATACGAGAGCTTGTGTTAAAAAGAGACTATCAGATGATATCCAAAGACCAATTCGAGAAAGATATATCAGAAAAAGCTGAAGCTATTAAAAAGACAATATCATTATTAAGCATCAATCTAGACAAAACGTGTTAACTAACTCGCCTTTTGCATGGGTATATCCAGAGATTGGTCATGTATTCTCATGAGTTGGTGTCCTCTCTTTCCATAACCTTTATCTGACCATGGTTAAGGCAGACCTTTTGTTATCAGGTCTGCCCGTCCACTTTCCATTACCGGCAGGGTTCATCTCTGCCGGGTGCTTTGTCCTTAATAACGCCATACTTGTCATCCACATAGAAGCGACCAACGAAAGGATTAAAAATGGCGGAGCAACGCACGCCGTCAAACTCCGCCACATACTTGTTGTCACCAATCTTTTCCACAATCGTCGCTTCCCTCAGCTCGCCGTCCAGCGAGTGGATGTGCATCGGCTCTGTGATTGGAAGATTGAACATGTGCCTCAACCTCCTGTGATGAGATTCAGAATCTCTTTGGCGAAGGTGATTATCACGCCGCCCGCCAGTGTCAGGAAACCGTTGGCGCGCTGCGACGGATCGTGACTTTTGAGTGATAAGCCCACCTGCACGATACCGAACGCCAGCAGGATTAAGCCGATAGCACGGATCAGGCCGAATATGAAATCGGACAGGTTGCTAACCACCTTGATCGGGTCGTCATCGGCGGCAAAGGCCGTCACCGAGATAGAGAATACCAGAACAAGGGCACAAAAGGCGCTGAAAAGCAGCCTCATTCTTTTGGACATCTTCATTTGTTTTGTTCCTCCGTTTCTTTGTTGAGTATTTTATTGATCTCTTCGTCGGACACCACCTCATAGTCGGCGTAATCGCCATCCAGAAGAATGTCGTCCATATCAAGGGCGAGGGGAATCTGGCCGTGAATATACGGCGGCATTCCACCGTCCGCAGTCAGTTTAATGTTCGGGTGGCGCAGTATGTCATACTTGCCGTCCTGCACGGCGCGCTCGCCGCGTATGAACAGCAGCGCATAGCGGTTGTCGAGCATGCGTACTTCATCCGGCATATAAAGCTCGCGACCGGTGATCTGCCAGTTGGTTGAATAGCTGCCGCTGCGGCCCTTGCTCTGACCGTAGGTGTTGGTATCAATGGTCGCCTTGCCAAGCAGCTTGCTGATGTACTCGTGCGTGGACTGTTCGTTGCCGCCAAGATAAACGAATTCGTCGCAGTTGCCCACAATGGATTCCCATTGCTTCTCGAACAGCGCCTTAAGCTGCGCGAGGTTCTGCAGGATGATGCTGACGCTGATTTCCCGCGAGCGCATGGTCGAGAGTATCTTGTCAAACTCATCGGGCAGCGCTACGTTCGCGAACTCGTCCATGACACAGTGAACATGGACCGGCAGCCGCCCGCCGTACACATGGTCGGCAAGGTAATAAAGCTCCTGAAAGAGCTGCGTGTAAAGCATACCGATGATGAAGTTGAGCGACGAATCGTTATCGGGGATCAGCGCGAACAGTGCCACTTTCTTTTCACCCAATGTGGGGAAGTCCAATTCGTCGTGGCTGACCACGCTTGCAATCTGGGGCAGGTTGAATTTCTCCAGCCGCACACCAAGGCTGATGAGAATGCTTTTGGCTGTCTTGCCAGCGGCCAGCTTAAAGATGTGATACTGTTTAACCGCCAAATGATCAGGGTCGCGCATCTCCAGCCGCTCAAACAGCTCGTCCAGCACACTCGCGTATTCCTCGTCCTCCTCGCGGACATCCGCCGCACCGATCATTTCCATAACCATCGGGAAGTTCTGCTCATGCGGCGGTGCTTCGTGGACAAGGTAGAGTATGAGTGCTTCCATGAGTGCCGTCTCCGCCCGCTCCCAGAAGGGATCGTTGCTCTGTGCGCCCTTTGGCGTGGTATTGCGCACGATGTTGTTGACGAGCTTCAGCACGTCCTTATCGTCCCGGAGGTAGGTGAACGGGTTATAGCCGTGTGAACGCTCCGTATGGATGAGGTCGAGGATGCGCAGTTCGTAACCCTCCTGCTTCAGCAGATGCCCTGTGTCCCGCAGGATTTCACCTTTGGGATCGAGCACGACGAACGACGTGTTACATTGCATGACGTTAGGTTTGGCGTAGAAGCGCGTCTTGCCGCTGCCGCTGCCACCCACCACCATGACGTTAAGGTTGCGCCGATGTTTGCGCCCGTCCAGCCCGATGCGGACGTTCTGTGAGAGCAGAATATTGTCTTGTTTGCTTTTGTCTGCATACTTGCGGCAAAGCTGCTTCGAATCACCCCATTTGGCGCTGCCGTGTTCCTCGCCCTTGCGGTAGTTGCGTTTCATGGCGTAATAGATGCCGATGCCCAAACCGTAGATCAGCAGGAAGATTGCAATGGTTTTAGGCGAGTCGGCACTCCACGATATAGCCATGGGGTCTTTCATCCCGCTTGTGAATGCGGTCATGAAACCCGAAAGCCCCTGAGATAAAAAAGGAGCGACGATTAACGCCGCCCACACCACGGGGAGAAGCCCAAGGCCCCAAAGGACCAGGCTTGTCTTATTCGTACTTGGTTTATTCATCGCTCTAATTCCTTATTTCGTTTTCTCTCCTTCCGGGTGGGCGCGTCCATCACATCGAGCAGCGTTTCATCCACAAAGTCGGTGTCGCGCCCTTGGGCAACCAGCTCGTTGCGTGTTTCGTTCAACGAACCGATGATGAGGCGCTGCTGATACTCGTCCACCTCGATGACGCGTTTGTCCTCCATCTACATCACCTCTCCGGCTGGTTTTTCTGCTGCTGCCGCTCGGCGTACAGGTTCCTGTCCACGCGCTCCATGATATCGCAAGCGGCTTCGCGGATACGGCTTAACACCGCGCGCTTTCTGATGGTGTCTAGTCTTGTCACGCTATCGGGAATCTGTTCACTTGAAGCAGCATATGAGATACCATATCGACGGCAGACGATATCCACAGCGCAACTTGAGATGAAGGCATCACGGGACGGCTCGTCGGTCGTGTTCTCGGCATGAGCCAGCTCGCAGGTGATATGGGCAAACAGTGCTTCACCGTTCATATTGCGAGCGACATAGACGGTGTTGTCTTTATCGGAATACAGCGCCCCGATCTCTTGTGAAACCGAATCGGTCACATTGATAGGAACGGGCGTATCCGTTACCAGCGCCTTGAGCTTTGAGCGGATTGAGGTCTGCTCGCGTTCGCGCAACGGCTTACCTTGAGTCTGCGATACATCGAAAACGCGCTTGGCATCAAAGCTGGTTCCCGTTGTGCCGTCATCGCGCTGATATTCGCCGTTGGCTTCCAGCACCATCAGGGCTTTTTCGTTGCGTTTGACAGAGCGTCCGCGCTGGTGCCAATCGTCGAAGCTCATGACATATGTTGCATCCGGCTTCTGAGCCAGTACCAGCAGGGTATTGGCAACACTCGTCCTGCCGAGCCGCGACTGCATACCGAGATAGTCGGAAAGAGTCTTGGGGCTGGAAAACGTTAAATCCGTCATGCCGTCGATGGCCTCGTAGAGCTTAGCGCGTTCCGCCTGTTTGCGCTGTGTCCAAGCTTCCTTATCAAACGGCTGGTCATTGTTAAATCCTGAGCTTTGGTTCTCAAATAAACTGTCGAAGTTCTCCATGTAATTTACCGTCCTTTCGATGAATTCTTATTTTTGCTGCTTCGTGCAGGCTGCTGATGGATGGTCTGCCGCGTCTTGTCTTTGGCAGGAGCACTCTTTTGCTGTCGCCCATTCCTGATCTCTTTGATTTGTCGGCGCACGGACGGGCGCTCAGGCTCAGCGGTATCTCCTTTGGTTTTTGAGAAAGGCGCGAACGGAGTCGATTTTTCCGTCCCCGCCTTCGTAGGGTTTGACATATCCGTGGGCTGCTTGTGCTCAGTTTTCTTCGGGCCGTTCAACAGCTCATCCAGCAGATTATTGTCCATGGTATGTCCGGTCTTTTCGGACGGCGGGGCAGAGCGCTCCTTTTCGGCGTCGGGCTGTTTTGCCTTGGTTTCCCGTGCCTTCTTGATATCCTCGCGGATCTTCTCCACATCCACGGTAGATAGTGCGAACCGCTCAGCGATTCGGTTGACCTTGGCAGCATCGTTTGCATTCACCACAATGTCGCACAGACCGTCCTGTTGCTTGCGATTCAGCACAGCAGCGTACAGCACACCGTATTTGCGTGCTTCCTCCGCAAAGCGCTTGAGCTCGCTCGTCTTGATGACAAATACCTTGGTCGGCTTACCGTTGAAAGCCTGCATCCGCGT
>QKIQ01000028.1 GCA_003249555.1 Clostridia bacterium
AAGGGCACCTCTAAAAACCATACAAATCAGTACCCAGTCAACCAACGCGGGATTTATTCCGCTTCAGAAAGCCTATGCACCAATGTAAAGGCTTATTGAGCCTCAGATTTTTCGCACCCCGCTGAATAATAGGCAGACTCATCCCCGGGTTGGTTTCAGTTGCAGCAACGTCGCATACCTGCACATGTTATAAACCAGATTGGTCAGCCCGATGTTGAAATCGGCACGGGTCTTTCCTATGCCGCGAAACGTAATCCCGCGCATGCTTCCCGTCATGTATCCAAAAACGTGTTCGATTCGGCAACGTATCTTTGATTTATCACGATTTGATTTCTTTTGCTCTTCGGTCAACGGATGGTTGCGATATCCTTTCTCGCAAATCTCTGTTCGGACATGTTCAGGAACCTCTTGCCCCACATAAGCGCTGTCCGCATAAACTATATCATCCGTATTGTCCAAAAAATCCGTGAATTCTTGGCTGTCATGGACATTCGCGCTTGTTACCGCATATTTTGTGATGATTTTACTGTCAGCGTCAACTTTTACATGATCCTTGTATCCGAAATGCACTTCATTGTTCTTCTTTGTCCAACGTGCATCGGTATCTTTCTGCCGACGCTTGTGCTCACTCCAATCTTCGGGAACCTCGCCCTCTTTTATCCGCTTGTTTTCCTCGCGGGAGTTGCGCTGCTTCGGCGCGTCCACAAACGTGGCGTCTACTATGGTTCCTTTGTGTGTAACGATGTGGCACGCTTCCAATTCGCGCCCAAACAGTGCAAACAGCGACTCTATCACACCGGCTTTTGCCAACGTATCGCGGAAGTTCCAAATGGTTTTTGCGTCGGGTACGGTTTCACCCAACCCTAATCCCAGAAATCGCATGAAAGACATGCGATCGTTGATCTGAAATTCTGTCTGATCGTCTGCAATGTTGTATATGCGCTGTAGAATCAGTATTTTGAACATCATCACATAATCATATGGCGGTCTGCCACCTGCGCCTTTTGCCTCCTTCGCAAAGACGCTTTTCAGTAACGGCTCAAAAATCTTCCAGTCCATCACGCGGTTCAATTTTTCCAGCTGATCGCCAAGCTTCGACAGCTTCGCTAAACGGTTATCCTCAGCAAAAAAGTTCAATGTTTTCATAACTAATTATACCATATTGTTGATGTTTCGGGGAGTTTTTAGAGGTGCCCTTGTTTCGGGGAGTTTTTAGAGGTGCCCTTAAAATACTATCCTTTTCATATTGTTTTCATTTCAATGTGAACTATACGAACTATTTTTTTCTTTAAAGCGTGTAAGGATATATGTTCATCATTCCAAATGAGATTGTTAAGAATCTACAATTAAAAAACGGGGCGCCTTCTGTTTCTACGAGAATAAGGGTTTCACCAAACCTGATAGTGAGACAATTATCTTCAAACGAATGAAACATAGCGCAAATATAAATATTGTCATTTTCGTACCGTATTTTGTATTCTTCGAGTTCGGCTTCTTTTATGCCCTTTCCCCAAGCGAGAGTTTGAGTAATTTCAAACTCAACATAGTAACTCTTATTTTTTTCGAGATTTTGTCCCTTCCAAAATCCACGAGCATTCCCATACGGTGAGGAAAATGTAATGAGGATATCATCATTACCGTAATTGTTTATTTCTAAGACTTTAATCTTCATTAATATCCACCAATTCTATTTTTTTAAAATACAACATGTGTAATGTTGATATTGTATCATAAAGGATTGATAATGAAAAAGTTTTGCAGTAGATAAACGGACTGTTCGTTTGCAAGGCGATTGGGATGGGCTGTTATTGTCGTCATAATGATCACTCCAAGGATAGTATATCACGATTAGATTGCCCGTTTGCAAAATGTTTTATTGAGCATGATTGATGCTTAAGATTTTTCCGACAGCAAGACGAACCCTTCACTTTGTCCTTGCCGCGCAAATTCCGTCATACAGCTCCAATACCTTTTTGGCATATGGCTCATGCGGCAGCGTGGATTATGACGCTCCTTGATCTCAATGGTTTTATAAAACAAGCGCCAAAGCTCACGAAAATTTTTTTCCTCTTCACTGGGGCTCGGCTGTTCAAACGCTTCTACGTTGCAAATGTTCATCGAATGATTCTCGTAAAGCAGCACCATACCGTGTGTTTTGTCAAATATCAAGAAACGCTCATCCGGATATCTTTCGCAGAAATGCTGCGCGATGAGTGGCAGTACGACGTTCTTTGGCTCGATCTTTGCCACCAACACACGGCTTGATTCAGAAAAGCGAATAAAGCCTTTTAACAGATGTGCTTCGTTATCAAGATGCCGAACAGCACCAAGCAACGCATGAACAGGCTCTTCTGTGAGCCTGTTCATGACAGATGCGCCGCAGCGAAAACCAAGGCGCAAAAATTGCAGTATCAACAGATCTTTTTGGGGGTGACAGGTCAAGAAAGCGCGCCGAATAAAATAAAGCGCTCTGCCTCCCATCTTCTTGGGAATGGATTTTTGTACGCGATCGGCGTGCTCTGTATCTGTTTCAATAGATTTGATGGGCAGCAACAGCGGTAACGACATATGATCCGCCAACACATCCATCGGCAGCTCTTTTTTGTCATAGCTCTCGAACACGCAGCACAGCAACCCGGAAAAGCTCCCATCATAGCAATACACAACAGGCTCCAAATTCATTACATCTCTCCGCTTAGACATTTTTGCAGTTCCTCCTTGACAAATGACGGATGGTCAAACATTGACAGCTGCCGTGCACCGAAGATGTCGCTGCAGGACAGTGCCTGCTTCATTCTGCCTCTAGCTTGTTCAGACAGCAGGGCTTGCAGGCACGCATCCTGAGCGATGTCAAACCCGCCCGGCCGTTTACCTTTGCATGTCACAAAATATTGCGCTCGCTTTAATACAACGCCCAGTTTTTTAAGCGCCGCAAAATCAAGATGTCCTGTGCGCCGCGCCGTCATAATGCGCTTTGCGCCTCGTACGCCGATCCCCGGCACACGCAGAAGCATTTGATACGGCGCACGGTTTACTTCAACAGGGAAGCTTTCGGGATGATGCAGTGCCCAGTTGCATTTCGGGTCGATGAACGGATTAAAATTCGGGTTTTCATCATCCAGCAGCTCCGAGGCCGAAAAGCCGTAAAACCGAAGCAGCCAGTCTGCCTGATACAGCCGATGCTCTCGCAGCAGCGGCGGTTTCGTGTCCGGCGCAGGCAGCAGTGAGCTTTCTACCATGGGGATATATGCCGAAAAAAACACGCGTTTGAGCTTGTAGTTCTGATACAACCCTTCCGTCAGATTTAAAATTCTTAAATCGTTTTCCCCGGATGCGCCAACGATCATTTGCGTGCTCTGTCCTGCCGGTACAAACTTGGGCGTACTTTTGATGATCGATTTTTCTTTTATGTTGTGCTCAATATGCCTTCGGATATAGCCCATAGGCGCCAAAATCGCTTGTTTTGTCTTATCCGGTGCCAGCAAGCGCAAGCTGTCTTGCGAGGGCAACTCGATATTGACGCTGACCCGATCAGCCAAAAGCCCCATCTGCGCAATCATTGCTTTGTCTGCTCCGGGTATGGCTTTTGCGTGGATGTACCCAAAAAATTTATATTCCTCACGCAAGATTCGCAGCGTTTCAATCATACGTTCCACTATAAAATTCGGATTTTTCATCACACCGGAGCTTAGAAACAGCCCCTCAATATAGTTGCGGCGGTAAAACGCCATCGTCAGATCCGCAAGCTCACGCGGTTCAAACGCCGCGCGTGGTGTGTCGTTGGAGCGTCGATTGACGCAATAAGCACAGTCATAAGCACAAATGTTTGTCATCAGTACTTTGAGAAGCGAAATGCATCTTCCGTCGCCGGAAAAGCTGTGGCAAATGCCGCTTGCGGCCGCACTGCCTATACCACCCGCAGCCGCTTTCTTATCGACGCCGCTCGATGTACAGGCCACATCATATTTGGCCGCATCAGTTAATATCTTAAGCTTCTCAAAAAGATCCAAACCGATTCACACTCCCCTTAAACGGAAACCATTTCACTTTCTATTATTATACACCAGAACAATTGTTCCTGTAAATGCAATCAATAGAACGTTTATTTCATTATATTGAATCGTCTGAGTAAAAATACGTACTTCGAATGCGCCTTTTTACCTTAAATTACAGCATGTTTTTTGTATCTTATTTGGGTACAATAAATATGACAAAAAGAGGCTATCCTCCTTCGATTTCCACAAATCGTTTCTGGACAGCCCCTTTTTGTCTTTGCAATTAAACTATCTTTCCTCGCGGAAATAATTGATCCCACAGCTTGCAGGCTGCTGATTTCCCTTGTAACGACGCACAGAACCGATAATGAGCACAAGGGCTGTCACAATAAAAGGCAGCATGTCGTATATCGCGTTGGGCATTGGAAACAGTGATTTTGGAATATAGAATTTAACCACCGAGCAGGCGCCAAACACAAACGCGCTGAGAATGGCTCTTGACGGCTTCCAGCTTGCAAATATAACCAGTGCAACAGCAATCCAGCCTTGACCGTTGACACTGTTTGCCAACCAAACACCTCCGTTAGTAATCATAGACGCATACGCGCCGCCGATTCCGCATATTCCGCCACCCAGAAGAACATGCAGATATTTGAGCTTTTTTACTTTTACACCGGCTGCATCCGCAGCAGCAGGATTTTCTCCTATGGCGCGTACACGCAGCCCAAGGGATGTCCGGCTGTAATAGGCAGCCATAAAAATACACAAGGCAATACCTAAGTAGACGAATATGTTAAAGGAGAATATAAGCGGCCCTGCAACAGGCAAATCACTTAAACCCGTAATATTGATAGGTGTGAGCTGCGCGCTGATAGTGCCGCCCAGTTTTAGCGTTTTATCCACTGAGTTATTAAGCATCAGTTCACCTATGAAGTTGGAAAGACCTACACCAAATATAGTTAATGCAAGACCTGTCACCGTTTGATCCGCCATGAACGTAATGGTAATCACGGCATATATAAGAGCTCCCAGCATCCCCGCAAAAAACGCCGCGATGAGAGCAATCAGCAAATTGTTCGTCGCCATACCAATCATAAAACCCGAACAGGCGCCAATCGCCATCATGCCTTCCACACCCAAATTTAGATGTCCTACTCGCTCATTTAATATTTCACCCAAAATACCGAACATAAGCGGTGTGCCTGCCAGCATGGAGTTCACAATGAAATCGAGTATATTCACTATTTACCGCCCTCCTTGCGTCCAAAAGTTAATTTGTAGAATATGAAAAATTCACAGGCCAGCACAAAGAACAGAATAATTCCTTGTATAACGTCTGCGGAATAAGTCGATATACCATAAGAAGACTGCATAACGCTCGAGCCTTTCTCCAATACACTGAATAGAAAAGACACAATAAAGATGCCAATTGGGTTTAAACGCGCAAGCCACGCCACAATGATAGCCGTAAACCCGACACCACCTGCAACTCCGGTAGCCAGCGTCACATCAGACCCTGTGGCCTGAACCATACCGGCAATTCCGGCAATCGCACCGCTGATAAACATCGTGCGTAAAATAATCTTTTTTACGTTCATTCCAGCATAGGTGGCGGTAGATTTGCTTTCACCAACAACGCTAATCTCATAGCCTTGCTTGGTATACCTTAAATAAATATAAACGAGAACCACCAATACGATGCCAAATATCCAGCCAATCTGAACGCCAAACACTTTATCCAACTGCGCATTTTGGGCAAAACGTGCTATCTTCGGAAAACCGGGAGACTCAGGATCTGCCCACGGACCGTCCCTCAGCAATACGATGATATTCAACGCAATATAGTTTAACATGAGTGAAAGCAGTGTTTCGTTCGTGTTGAATCTGGACTTGAAATAAGCCGGAATCAGCGCCCAGAGCCCGCCCCCCACAGCACCGGCAATGATCATGACGATAATTAAAAGCCAATGGGGCATATTGCTTTGATAAAGCGCAAAATACGACGCAAAAACAGCGCCCATGATGATTTGACCTTCTCCGCCGATATTCCAGAACTTCATTTTAAACGAAAGCGTCACACCCAAAGCGGCTATTAACAGCGGAATCATAATCTTGACAGTTGCCTGAAAAGACATACCGCTTCGAAAAGCACCAGAGATGATGGTCCCGTATAATTCAAACGGGTTGTATCCAATAATAAGCATAAAAAGGCCGCCAGCAAAAAGCGCGAGAAATACCGACCCAAGACGTACCAAAGCGGATTGTTTAGCTCCAAGCTCCGCACGCTTTTCAATCAAAACGAATGCATCTTTTGACTTTATCCTTTTAGTTTGCATGGTCTGATAACTCCTCGACTGAAGTACCTGTCATCAGCAGGCCAATTTGTTCTTTTGTGACCTTTCGCGGGTCCACAATGCCCGTCACTTCGCCGTGGCACAGCACCATAATGCGGTCTGAAAGCTCCATAAGAACATCAAGGTCTTCCCCGACAAAAAGAACGGATACTCCTTTTTTCTTTTGTTCATTTAACAAATCATAAATTGTATATGAGGAATTGATATCAAGGCCTCTGACAGGATAAGCCGTAATGAGTATCACCGGATTGAATTCAATTTCGCGCCCAATCAACACCTTCTGCAGATTCCCCCCCGATAGACGACGCACCGGAAAATCGACATACGGCGTTTGCACCTCAAGCTTTTTTATCAGTCTTTCTGCCATTTCACGCGCCGGCTTTCTGTCCACAAACACGTGCTTACCTTGTCTATATGTCTTAAGCAGCATGTTTTCCGCCATGCCCATGGAACCTACAAGCCCCATGCCCAAACGGTCTTCCGGAACAAACGCAAGCCGTATTCCCAGCTTTTGTATATCATATGGAGTTTTGCCCAGAATGTCTTCATCTTTGAAAATAACCGTTCCGCTTTGGGAACGCATCAGCCCCGTCAATGCTTCGCACATCTCTTTTTGACCGCTACCTGCTATACCGGCAATACCCAAAATTTCACCGGAATACATTTCAAAACTAACATTGGACAAACCCTTTGTACCATCCGATTTGCATACATTGAGGCTATTAACCGTTAAGACCTTTTTCTTGTTTTTGGTTTCCGGGCGTTTAATGTGAAGGTTAACTGCTCGTCCCACCATAAGCTCGGTTAACTGCAATTCGTTCGTATCCGCAGTTGTCACGCTGCCGATACTCTTCCCCTTTCGCAGTATGGCGACGCGATCAGATATTTCCATAACCTCATTAAGTTTATGCGTAATAATGATAACGGCGCAACCGTCCTCTTTCATCTTTCGCAAGATGACAAAAAGCTTTTCTGTTTCCTGAGGCGTTAAAACAGCAGTCGGCTCGTCCAAAATTAAAATTCGCGCGCCCCTGTACAGAATCTTTAATATTTCCACAGTCTGTTTTTCGCTGACAGACATGTTATATACTTTTTTTTCAGGATCAACCTCTAGTTGAAACTTTTTACTAATGCCCAGAATCTTCTCTTTTAACTGTTTCGGCTTCAGTCTTTTCTCCCGAACACCAAGAACGATGTTGTCCATTGCGCTCATCACATCAACAAGCTTGAAATGCTGGTGTATCATTCCAATACCAAGCTCGATGGAATCAAACGGAGAATGGATATGCACCTGCTTGCCTTCTACAAAAATCTTGCCCGTATCCGGATGGTATATGCCGGAAAGCATGTTCATAAGCGTCGTTTTTCCCGAACCGTTTTCTCCAAGCAAGGCAAGTATTTCACCAAAATGAACTTTCAAGTCGATTTGATCATTTGCCATAACCTTGCCAAAAGACTTGGTTATACCCTGACACTGAATGGCAACCCCAGTTGCTGCATTTTCTGCCGAACCCATATTTCACCTCATATCTTGCGTATATGAAATTTCAATATACCAAAAAAATGGCACCGTTATTACACATTATATACTACTAAATGGCCATTTACAAAAGGAAAAAGCGCCAAAAAGGCCAAACTTTTTGACGCTTTCCTATGTTACATTTTCATGTTGTTATTCAGCAACAACATTCTCGTAGTACCAGTTGATTCCGCCCGAAATGGTGGCGTCATCCAGCGTACCGCCATCTTCGCCGATTGTCTGTCCGTCGTTTGTTTTCAGCACGCCGTCAAACACATTGAAGCCTCCCATTATCTTCGCTGTTGCTTCGTCGATGGCTTCCTGAGTTCCTTCAGCTGCCAGTTCTTCGTTGATATTTGAAATGCCTACCAGACCATCCTGCATACCGCCAAAGTAATTTTCTCCCGACCATGTTCCGTCAATAAGAGACTGAACAGCGTAAGTATAGTATACGCCCCAATGCCATACAACCGAAGTAATGGTGGCTCCGGGCGCGTCTTTTGTCATATCCGAATTGTAGCCGATACCCCATGCGCCTGCTTTTTCCGCTTCCAACTGCGGGTTAGGCGTATCACAGTGCTGCCCAATCACATCACAGCCTTCAGCAAGCAGCGCTTTTGCGGCATTCGCTTCTCCTGCGGGATCAAACCAGCTGTTGGTCACTTTTACATATATTTTGGCATCGGGGTTAACCGACTGAACACCGATCGCAAAAGCATTGAGGCCCCCGGTCACTTCGGAATTGTCAACACCCTGAGCTGCCACATAACCGATCTTGTTTGTTTCGGTTTTCATACCTGCTGCGATACCGGCAAGATAACGAGCTTGGTAGATACGGCCAAAGTAATTATTAAAGTTGACACCGTTGCTCTTATAGCCGGTACCATGCGAGAAAACAACTTCCGGAAATTCTTCTGCCAGTGCTTCGCATGTGTCCATGAAGCCCCAACTGGTTGCAAATATGATATTGCATCCTTCTTCCACGCATTCTCTCATTGCTGTTTCTATAGCTGTCGGATCAGCATCGCTGACATTGTTCTTGCGAACGATCTGATCGTCAGAAAGACCTAAGTTTTTCTGCATGTCTTGGATACCCAAGTCATGGGTGTAGGTATATCCGGATCCCTCAGACGGATCAGTAATATGGATCACACCAACTTTTATATCCTCTTTAGCAATAGCAGGCATCACACCGGTTCCAGCTTCAGCCGGAGCGGTTTCCTCTTCCTGAGCGGACTCATCAGCCGAAGCAGACTCCGACGGCGCTTGAGTAGCAGCAGGTGTTTCTTCCTCAACTTGCGGTCCGCAAGCTGCGAATGCCATAACCACCATGGCCACGCAAAGCATTAACAGTAATACTTTTTTCATAACTTTCCTCCTTAAATTATTTAAAATGTGAAAGCAAATCATTTTGTTCTCACATTGTAAACGCATTATTTCCGGTATCATTCAAAAAAATAAATTTTATAAGCTTATTCTCTACGAGTCCGCATAAAAATATAAAAGAACAAAGATACCGACTTTTTGGACATCCTTGTTCACGCAGTAAGAACAAATGAATAATAGCATAATAAGGTTTTGAATACAAGCTTTTTTAGAGGTTTAAACCAAGAATTGAACCAAGAATCAGACATCAGCAGCCATCATAAACCTACGTGATTCATGTCGATTATTATTTTATTTTTTTAAAATATCATAAAACAGTAAATTATTTTTAAACATGAATAAATGTGCAAATAAAGCTTGGTTGATTGTTAGTCATCCATTTTACAAGCAGCGCTGACTGATGCAATAGCGCATTTAATCATTTCATCATCCGGTTCTTTTGTTGTTAAGCGCTGTGCCGCCATACCAAAACGCGCAAAAACTGTTGTCCTGCCCGACCTCATGGTCTCATAAGCCAATCCCATTGCAATAAGCAGGCATACTGCGTATATCAGCACTTGAAAGATTTCCGGCAACGTCGGCGGAATAATGGCAGGCATAATGATACCAATCAGCGTCACAAAAACAATCATTGATGTGCCGCAGCGTTTATGATATCGACTTTGTTTTCTCACGTTTTCAACTGTCATCTCCAGCCCTTTTTCATAGCAGGCGATGGCTTTGTGCTCGGCGCCATGATAACGCAACAACATTTTAAGCGCAGGGAAAAGCGTTAGTATGATGAGTACACCGATAAAAACGGCAACGTCAAAAACGCCGGATAGCAATGCCAAAAGATAATATTGCCCATATTCAGCCATATGGCGATTCATTTGTATTAAAAACAACTCAGACACATAGACATATAGGCAAATGAGTCCGACAGCTGTTACCAAAAAAAGAATAGTCATCGGCGCTATTTTTATTTTTCCTGCTGACCTTGATAGTTTTACCGCTTCACAGATGGTACGAAACGACGTTTTTAAAGATACAAAAAGCTGAGAAATACCACGAAAAAAAACCTTTTTAACAATTATTCTTCGATTGTTAGGCCATGTGGCAACAAGCATTTCACCTGACCAATGGCGTAAAACAACAGATGTTTTATTTGGTGTTCGCATCATCACGCCATTGGGAAGCGCCTGCCCGCCAATCGGCAGATTGCGTTTTAAATTCATTTTTACTCCCGGCTTCTTATTCACATTATGCTTCCATATTTAAAAAGGCAATGAATTTGAGCATTGCCTTTAGTTATCGCTGACTACTTATTCTGTAATTTATAAATAATCTTAAACCCTTTTTCTTCAATCGATTTTTCAATCTTTTCTGTATTAAAGGATTGCGTGCCGACGACCACAGCGCTTTTTCCGCTTGCGCCTGTATAAACGGCAATGTGCGAAATGTTCGCGCCAAACTCGGCAAAAATGCCGCTGATACTGGCCATTATACCCGGCACATCATCAGCCTCTATTGTCAGTCGTGTGCCCACATCACGAAAACCAAGCAGCTCAATAAAAGCATCAAAAATGTTGCTTTCCGTAATAATACCCACCAGTTTGCCGTCTTCCACCACAGGCAAAAAGCCGACTTCATTGCTCCGCATCACGATGGCCGCTTCTTCGAGCAGCGCGTTCGGCGAAATGGTTACGGGGTCTTTCGTCATAATCTGGCTGATTTTTGTGCGCGCCAACAGATAAGTCAGTTCCCCCACGCTGAAGCTCGTCGCCTTAGACGGAGAACCCTGAGCAATATCCTCTCTCGATACAACGCCTATAAGCTTCCCATTCTTGATAACCGGCAGCCGTTTCACATCGTTCTTTGTCATAATCTCGTGCGCGTCGGGAATGGTGCTGTCAGGAGTAATGGTGAACGGATTCGTTGTCATTTTGTTTTTTACAAACATAATTTTATCCTCCCAAGTACGCTTTTCTGATTTCATCGCTTTGCATGAGCTCCGCACCTGTACCGTAAAGCACGATAGACCCCGTTTCCAATACGTAAGCCCTGTGCGCAATCTGCAGCGCCATGTGTGCATTCTGCTCAACAAGCAACACCGTTGTTCCAGTTTCATTGATATCTTTTATAATGCTAAATATTTCGAGCACAAGCAATGGAGACAGCCCCATCGACGGTTCATCAAGAAACAATATTTTGGGACGGCTCATCAGCGCTCGCCCAATCGCAAGCATTTGCTGTTCACCGCCCGAAAGCGTTCCGGCCGCCTGCTTTTTTCTCTCTAAAAGCCTGGGGAAACGCTCAAAAACTTTTTCCATGTCTTTTGCAATTTCGCTCTTGTCGCGTCTTAAGTAAGCGCCCAGTTCCAGATTCTCCAGCACCGTCAGTGTCGAAAAAATACGCCGACCTTCGGGCACCTGAGATATACCCATTTTCACACGGTCTTGCGCGGAAGCGCCTGTTATATCGTTGCCGTCTAGTATAATTGAACCGCTTGTGGGTTTTTTGAGGCCAGAAGCTGTATGCAGTGTGGTCGTCTTGCCCGCGCCGTTTGCGCCGATTAACGTGACGATTTCGCCATCGTTAACTGTAACAGATATGTTTTTAAGCGCCTGGATGACACCAAAATGAACATTAATATCCTTAATCTCAAGCATTGGCCGCATCCTCTCCCAAATACGCTTCTATCACGCGCTTATTTGTTTTGATCTCTCCCGGTGTTCCTTGGGCGATGACTTTGCCGTAGTCCATCACGTAAATACGCTCACATATCTTCATCACAACCGACATATCGTGTTCGATTAAAAGTATCGTCAGGTCAAAATCACTGCGAAGCTTTGCAATCGTATCGGTCAGCTGTGCCGATTCAGCAGGGTTCATACCGGCAGCCGGCTCGTCCAAAAGCAGCAAAACAGGCTTTGTGGCCAACGCGCGTACAATCTCCAAACGGCGCTGCTCGCCATAAGGCAGATTTCTCGCCTTTTCATTGACTTTGCCGCCAAGGTTGAATATATCAAGCAATTCCATGCTCTCTTCACGTATTCTTTTTTCCTCATGCCTAAACTTCGGCAATTGCAGCAGCCCCGAAAAAACACCGTAGTTGATATTCTGGTTCATGGCAATGCGTACGTTATCCAGCACAGTTAAGTCTTTAAACAGTCGTATGTTCTGAAAAGTTCTCGCAAGTCCCGCCTTGCTGACTTTAAACGGTTTCATTTTATTCAGTTTCGTCTGTTTGCCATCCCTATCCAGAACAATTTCTCCTGATGTGGGCTCATAAATACCCGTGAGCAGATTGAACACCGTCGTTTTACCGGCGCCGTTCGGGCCGATTAATCCGACCAGTTCGCCTTTTTTCAGTTCTATATTGACATCGGACACAGCCGTTAAGCCACCAAACGATTTTGTTAACTTGTTTACATTTAATATCGCCATAATCACACTCTTTTCTTCTTGAAACTCTGCCCGATTTTGCTGAACAACTGCAAAGAAACCTCTTTAGAGCCCATAAGACCCTGTGGTCTGAAAATCATGATGATGACAAGCATCAAGGCATAAAGTACCATGCGAATGTCCGCAAAAGATTGCAGCAGTGTGGAAATCAACGCCAGCAATATCGCAGCAAGAATGGAGCCAGAAATGCTTCCAAGACCACCCAGCACAACGATAACCAGTATGTCTATGGACTTTAGGAATCCGAAATATTCAGGTTTAATGACATAGAAAAACGACGAATATAAAGCGCCTGCAATACCCGCGCAGACAGCGCCGATAACAAAAGCCATCACTTTATACTTTGTCGTGTTAACACCCATGGAATCCGCCGCAATCTCGTCTTCCCGAATGGATATGCACGAGCGTCCGTGGGTTGATTTCAGAAAGTTTGTTATCAGCACAACAGTCCCCATCGTAAACAGAAACAGCCAAAACCAATTGACATTTCTGGGAATGCCGCTTAAGCCCGCGGCACCGTTGGTGATTTCAAGATTCACAAAAACGATGCGAATAATCTCTGACAGACCCAATGTGGCAATCGCGAGATAATCACCGCGCAGCCTCAGTGTTGGTAAACCGACGAGAAAACCAATAACGCCCGCAGCCAAAGCCGCAAGCACTGTGCCGATTAAAAAAGCGCCGACTCCGAGACTCTCTGACATATTCAGTGTGAATATTGCGCAGGTGTATGCCCCGATAGACATGAAGCCCGCATGCCCAAGAGAGAACTGCCCGGTAAAACCGGTAATGAGATTTAAGCTCACCGCAAGTATTATATTAATACAAATCGTCACAAGAGTTGTGAAGTAAAAGTCGCTTAATACCCCTGTAAGCAAAAATAATTGAACAATCAGAAAAATAAGTATAATTGATACCGACTTTACGAAGGCGGAATTCTTAAACCATTTCATTATATCACACCTTCTCCCTGATATTTTTGCCGAGTAACCCTGCCGGCTTCACAATCAGTATCAGTATCAAAATCGCAAACACAACGGCATCTTTAAACAACGAGCTTGCATAACCGGCCACCATCACTTCTACCATACCAATGAAAAATCCGCCGATCATAGCACCCGGAATGCTTCCGATACCACCGAAAACAGCTGCGATAAACGCTTTGACACCGGGCAGATAACCCATAAGAGGATTAATGGATGTATAGTATACACCGACCATCACGCCGGCTGCTCCCGCCAGCGCTGAGCCAAGCATAAATGTAAAAGATATCGTACTGTTGACATTGATGCCCATAAGCCGTGCCGCATCCGCATCTTGAGATACGGCTCTCATCGCTTTCCCAAGCTTTGTCTTCTTCACAACAAACTGGAGCAGCACCATCAGCAAAACGGTAATACCTACAATGAAAAAATTCTGCATTGGAACAGATAGACCGCCGATGCTCACTTTTTCTGCAAGTATACCTGTCATAGCAGGATACGCCCTCACATTCGCGCCGACAAGAAACATCATGCCGTATTCTAGAAGCAAAGAAACGCCGATTGCCGTGATAAGTACCGTGATACGCGATGCATTGCGCAAAGGTTTGTAAGCCACTTTTTCTATGGTTGCACCCAGAATCATACAAAGCACCATCGCAATCAGCATGGAAGGTATAAGTCCTAAATTTAATGAAGTCATACAGAAAAATCCAGTATAGGCACCTATCATATAGATATCGCAGTGAGCAAAATTGATGAGCTTGATGATCCCGTACACCATTGTGTACCCCAGTGCGATTAAAGCATATATGCTTCCCAGCGAAATACCGTTTATGACTTGTTGAAAAAACTGCTCCAAAGCATTCCCCTCTTTCAATTTATCGGCATCTGTCAATATTAAAATAAATAATAATTAATATAACATATTCTTTGTTATATTTAAAATTTTTTTTGCAAAAGAAACAGCCGGTAAAATATAGAAGTGAGAGCCTTTTTAAAGACTCTCACCCTCTATGCAATATAAATTAAATTTTTAATCTTACAGACCAGCCTTCACGCTGCTGACAGCTTCTCCGTTCTGCATTTCAATCACAACAATGGACTTCACAGGATTGTGGTTCTCGTCCACGCTGAACGAACCTGTTACGCCCGTGAAATCAGTTGTGGATGCAAGCGCGTCTTTCACAGCTTCACCTGTGACATCAGATGTGCGGCCAATCGCATCGCAAGCAAACTTTGCAAGGTCATACCCCAAAGCGTTGAACGCATCGGGGTCTTGTCCGTACTTTTCATTGAATGCCGCGATGAAGTCAACAACAATCGGATCCTCGTCCAAAGACGAATAATGGTTGGAGAAGTAAACATCGCTCAGCGCTTCCGCGCCCGCCAGCTCAAGAAGGCTTGGTGAGTCAAAGCCGTCAGCACCCAAAATCGGGACGGATATACCAAGAGCTCGTGCTTGTTTGATAATCAGACCCGCTTCGTTGTAATAACCGGGGATAAATATCGCGTCAAATTCCATATCTTTAATTTTTGTCAGTATGGCGTTGAAATCCGTATCGCCTTTGACATAGGCTTCTTCTGTCACAATAGTACCGCCGTTGGCTGTATATGTGGCTGTGAAGCTTTCGGCAAGACCTTTGCCATAATCGCTCGAGCTGTCTTTAATGATGACAACGCTTTTCGCAGCTTTTTCATTAAGGGCAAAGTTTGCCATCGCTGTTCCTTGATAAGAATCGTTGTAGCAGATTCTAAACGCATATTCCTTCACGCCCGAAGCATCCACCGTCACATCATCCGCCGTGGCAGAACCCGAAATAACAGGCACCTTGTTATCGTTGGCAACCGGAATTTCCGCTTTGAACGCACCAGATGTGGCCGGCCCAAGTATCGCAACAACCTTATCCTCTGTCATTAGCTTCGTTGCCAGCGTGGTCGCTTCCGCCGCGTCGGATTTATTGTCATATTTTACTATCTCAACGGTTTTTCCGTTGATTCCGCCTGCCTTGTTAACTTCATCAATCGCCATTTCGATGCCGTTTACCGTGCTTTCACCATAAGATGCCACATCGCCCGACAGTTCCATGTTGATTCCGATCTTTATCGTTGCTCCATCCGCGTCTTTTGTATCCGCCTTAGGTGCGCATGCTGCAAAAAGAGACAAAACCAAAAAAAGAGACATAGCTGTTAATAAAATCTTTTTCATTTTTAACCTCCTCATTTTTTAATGAAATTTCGAACCTAATGATAGTCTTATAAAAAGATGATGTCAAGGCATTTTAAAACGAATTGTATGAGATTTATTTCCATTTCGGGGCATTTCAAACGACAATGATGTCTTTCCCTCCGCCCGTAATACACCGTCCGCCTTCTGAAGACACAATATAAGTATCCTCCACACCGACCATACCAACGCCGGCAATGCCTTTCTTTGGCTCAAGTGCAAGCACCATGTTTTCCAGCAGCGGATCATGACAGCCGTTAGCGATGACCGGCCATTCATCCACATGAAGCCCGATACCGTGCCCTAAAAACTTTGCCTGTCTTTTGCCGAATCCCATAAAGTTTTGCTTAAAATCTTCAGACAGTTGTTCCGTTATCGTTTGATAAATCTGAGATGGAATCATGCCGGGTTTCAGCAATTCAGCAAGACGCCGCTGTATATCGATACAGGCGCGATGTGCCTTAACAGCTTCTTCACATGGCTTGGCGCCGAAGCAATAAACCTGCGTTTTATCGCTGTGATAGCCGTTTTCCCCAAAACCGATATCCACAAAAACCAGATCGCCTTTTTTCAGCTTTCTTTCTCGACTGCCCACGATGGGCACCGCCGCCGACATACCCGTTGCTCCTCCGGGGCCGTCGAAGCTCGTCGGGTATAGCGAGCTTTCACCAAATCCCACCTGCCCCACCACCATTTCTGTTTGAAACATAGAAAACCGTGAAACACCGTGATAGCCATGTCGTATCATGCTGCTGTATAGTTCGCCTACAAATTCCGCTTCGCTCATGCCTTCTTTAAGTATACCTGGCACAACATTCGTGAGAAAATCGCAATGACTTTGGCCTGAGCTTTCCATCCAATACAATTCATACGACGACTTTATCGATCTAACCATCAGCATCGTTTTATCCAGCGAGCCCATCGTCTGAATGTGAAAAGTCTTTTTCAGACGCTCAACAATTGCCAATGTAACCACATCTATTTCTAAATAAACATGACCCAAATCATCGCCTATCACAGCCGCCGCGTCACGGTAGCTGTTCATTGGATAAAGCAAATCCAAAGGCGACTCTTCTTTTGCCCTCTCATAGCTTCTGCGTACAAAATATAACGTTTTTCCGTCGTTTTTAATAAACAAAATGCCGTCCTGCATCGTACCTGTCAAATAGTACTGATTGATTTTGCTTAAGATTATCGCCGTATCCCAGCTTTGATGGGTATTGTTCATTGCGAAGCAAAAGCGTTCCAGCCTCGTATCGTGAAGTCAACACTTTTTCGGACAATTTGCTAAGCAGTTCGTTTCAAGTGCTCATCCATCCAGCATTTCAGCCACTGCTTAGGGCTGAGGTAGCCTAACCGCTTTTGCACCCTGCGTGTGTTGTAAAACCCTTCGATGTAT
>QKIQ01000085.1 GCA_003249555.1 Clostridia bacterium
TTGTCGCGCTTACCGACATGATAATATCACCAACACGATACATGGATTGTTTAACCGCAGATATTAAATTTGCAAGCGTGTAGCCGTCTTTTAACGTTTTGCTATTTGTCCCGTCCCATTGTGGGAATTTTGCATCAGTATTTGCGCTTGGGGCGATAACACGCCCACTCTCTAATGCCGTCAATCTACTACCAAACGCGGTTACAGCAATAAGCGCCGTCTGCAGGGATGTAAATTCATTCGTGCTTTCCGCCGCGCCAGTGATATTAATGGATGGCGATACGTCAAGCTTGAACTCCAGTGAGCGTTTCTCAGCGTCTTCAGCAAAAGTTATGATGAACTGGCAGGTGAGCATCCCGGCAACTACACTGGTTTGGCTTGTAACCGCATAAGTGCATTTTCCCTTTTCCGGCTCCGTTTCGGATACAGCGCAGCTGTTACCAATCAGCGTTTTATCTGGTTTTATGGCAGCAAGGATCACGAGCGCACCAGTCAGATTGATAGGCTGTGCGTTGTTAAGAAGCGTAATGTCAAGCACCGGCGAACCAACATCATACTGGCTGATTTTTATGGGATGTTTATATGGCTCACTGATGTCTATTTTTATAGGTATCGTGATCATGTTTCCTCCTCATCCGCTGTTACGGTGACATTAAACTCCATCGATCGGAGCTCATCGCCACCTTTTATAATCAGCATCCGGCAGCGCAGCTCACCTGCCATGTCAAATGCCTCATCTTTAACATCACACTGTACGTGACCTACTATAGAATCAAGATCGGCGCACGGGTTAATAACCACGCTGCCATCCGGCTTCTTGACGTAAAATATCACAACCGAATCCGTGATGTTTATAGGAAACACGCTCACTGACATGTGGATATCAAGAATATACGTATCACCCTCGCGCACCTCAATCGACTTCACGTATGATTTTAAAAAGTCGAGCTGTATTGTCTTTGTGATTGTCATTTAGCAGCCTCCTTTTCTGTCTTTGGCTTATCTGTTTTGGGCTTTTCTAGCGCGGTTACAACCTTCTCAATGTCATTCATGCAAGCCACAACAATGGAGCAGTTCTGCTTGCCTTTTGTTTCAAGCTGATTCAGCGCTGCATGTATGCTTTTTAACAATATAATTTCTTCGTTCATGCGACTCCCTCCAATTCGATAAGTCTTTTATCTAAGTTTTGTATTGCCGATATCGCCAAAGCGACCATGTTGGAGTATTGCAAACTGTCCGGCTCATTGTTGTGATACGCCACAACATCCGGGCACACCTCATACACGTCCTCGGCTATCATGCCGACATTGATTGTTTTTTTATCGTCATCAATATAAGTGAACGTCGCGGGTTTGAGTTGGCGGCAAATATCAATTCCGTATTCATCGCCAAAGTATTTGATATCGTCTTTGTACTTGCGCGATGATGTGTACCGTCCTAGCGACCAACCGCCAAGATCACCTGTTCTGTCCACCCACCGGCATTCGGATCCGCCAGATGCTGTTGCAGGGTTAGCCATAACAAAGCGGCTCTCCCCGGCATATGTCGAAACTTTAAAGCTGCCCCACACGTTTACCCATTTTCCCACGCCAGTAGTATAGATGTTCACTTCGTCCGATGAAAACAGTCTCATTCCGTAAGTGGCGTCAACATCGATCTGCCCGCTCCATGTTGAACCAGAGTTTTTGGTGAATCTGATTGATGACCAATATAGCTGCATACCGTATCCTGTTGACGAATCGATAGTGGTTAAATATGAAAATGTCCCGTCCGCGCCACTGAGATGTTTAACGCCTAGATTGTCAACATCTATCCTCGACGCTGCAATCGTGCCGGTTTTAATGTTGCTGCCGCTGATCGTTGTCGAGCCATCCGTCAGATTGGAGAATGCCACCATACCACTGAATGATATGCTTTGGCTTGATATCTCGGTTGAACCGGCCATGAGTTTTAGTGTGCTTGATGTCGAGCCGTTTGTAACGGATAATGTCAGGCTGTCAACATACTGGTCGATAGACGATATCGCGCCTTCAGCGGTCGATATTCGCGTCGTTAGGCTGGACGCGGTCTGCTGTAGTGTGGAAATATCACCTTCGGCATCACCAACGGTTACCACAAGCCCATCAACGGTCAATTTTAGGGATGCATAGCCGCCAGAGATCTCTTCCTGCAAGTCTAATATGTCTTGATCCTGCGACCGCAACAAATCACCGAGCATGGGCATTTCAGTTCCAAGGACAATGTTTATATACTTTTTGGTCAACGAGTCATAATCATATAAAACAACTCTTAATGATATCGCTGTTGATTTATATTTGCATCTGACTGTATCTCCAATCTCCACGGTTTGGAGCATGGAAATATCCTTATACTCCTCTGTCTGTGACAGATCAATGAAATTTACAGTAGCGCTTTTTAGTGGCTGGTCAGCTCCCTGATCAAACATTTCTGCAACAAGTTCACGCAGTTTATTTCTAACATCGTCCGCGTTCCCGTACAGTAAGTTTTCGTCATCATCCACGGCCCCGACTTTTATATCGCTGAAATGAATATGTCGCACATGCGGGATAGGCGTTTCACTGATTTTTTCGCTGTCGATATATATTTCCGGAAGCATAATAACCGCATCATCTATATCGAGGCCGGTCGGGATAATACGATTCACTAGCTGGTCATCATCTTCTTCGTATATCAAACCAGTGAGGTTTTTGCGATATTCAATTACCACACCTCTATCGGCGCCGAGCCTTGATTTCATATTTACTGTGAAGTTATTGCGCTCGATTTCACCGTGCCAGCGATTCACATAACTATTGTCCTGCTCGCCTATTATCGCTCTAAGAACAGATGTGCGCACAATCCTCATGCTTGCGACTTGGCTAATGTCAGACGTACCTGTAAACCGTCTTTCAGATATTCCTGCCTGCAAAATATCCGGTAACGCTTCGACTCCTGTTTTGTTCGTCCATGCGCGATTTAATATTATATCTTGATCAAGATCATAAGATATGTGCCATGCGAAGGCTTCTTTGCCGCCGTCGAGCATTTCCGTTGGTTTTGAAAGCCGGAAGAACTGTTCGCCGCAGGGCGTATCAGCCTTTACGATAGCGCCTATAACAACATTGTCAAAATGCGGCGATGCTTGCGCCACTTTTATAGTCAGACTGAACTCGCCGTTTAGTTCTTCATGCACAACCGCAGATTCGCATAGTATATTCCCTATGCCGTTTGTGGCCAGCTGCGCAGGTGTTGAGTTTGGCGCGTATATCCTCATCTATACCCACCTCCAGTTTGGCGATATTTCCAACTTTGTCACGCTACCATCCCAGCCAATGTTTATTGTCTCGCCAGCCTCTATAATAGGAAAATTGCCTGTCATTTTGTCGCTTGCGAGCACACCGTTTTTATAGCAATCCATCAGATCACCGTCGATCACTATTTCAGGGTCGATGTCAGTTAAACTGATTTCTTGATCGCCTACCGTTAGTGTGACATTCCCCGAGCCTGTCAGCTTTATGGTTGGATACGAAGGATGGTTACACGGGCTTATCAGTGTGACAGGGCTTGTGACTGCCGTGATGCTCTGCTGGTCAAGTTCGCGCTTAACCGGATTACAAATAAACTGAACTTCAAATTGATGCCACGTCGCTATTGTATTAACAATATCAGTGGCAATATCAATTCGGTAATCATATACCTTGTCCGGCTCGTTTGAAAATGTAACAGTGCTGCCACCAAGAATGATCTGTGCAATATGTTCTGGGAACGGACCGTCATAAAAAAAGCCTCCGGTTTTGACCACTTCCTCATACGATCCGTCCCACTGCGTTAAATATCCTGACCGCCCGGGGATTGTTATCAGCTGTACGCGCTTTTGTGCGATTTGTATTGGAGGAAGCGCAGTTACGCGCAGCTTGTTTGTCTGCGTGTCGGCACCATCAATCAAAATATACATTAAGCTGTTCTTCCTCCTTTTGCTTTGATCTTTCGACGCGCTTCTTCTGCCAGGCTCTGTGATATCTTTTTGATATCGCTTTCGTTACGCACAATCATACCGTCGCCATGCACATGGACAATTATGTCGCCGCCGCTTACTTTGGCTGGCGCTTCCACTTGTCTTTGTGAATCGGCGGAAAGGTTGTATATCACCGGCGTTGCTTTAAGCGTGATCTCTTTCATTTTGTCAGCGTACGCATCATTGGAAGCTTGTGCAAACTTGCCAGTTGTCTCTTTCATGTGCTTTGTGCGAGACTCAATGCCCATCGCGTAACTGTCGGCCGATTGTGCTGCTGTTTCAATAGCCCGTTTTGCGGGAGAACGCTGTATATAATAATCTTTCCATCCTTGATTTGAGGCTTTTGCCAATGCAGCACTAGCGTTATAAACGGCATCGCGTTTGCTTCTTAAGCCAGATGCATAACTGTCTCCCGTTTGTGCCGCTGCTTTTGCTGCCTCATCGGATTTATTCATATCCTTGACAAGGCCATCAAGCTTAGCATTGATGGCATCCATGTTGGTCTTAAAATCGGTCTCCATGTCCGCCACTGTGCCGGAGAACTTTTGTTTACCCTCTTCGACCTTCCCAAACTTTTCGTTTAGGGCTTTAATATCCTTTTCGCCGCCCGCAACAATAGCAGCGAGATATTTAGCCGATTCCTCCGATCCATCTGAAAGCTTCTGAATAAGTCCTTTATCAACGCCTTTTTCCATCGCTTTGGTGATGTTGTCTGCATACGTATCGAGGTAGTTGACCTGAGAATCAAGACTGGCGATTAAGTCTGTTATGCTCTGATCCGCCTCTGTGCTCATTTTCTGAAATAATCCGATTTGGCTATCGATGCTCTCATAAGCCGTCAGAAATGCCGCTTCATGGGCCGCCGCAAGATTTGCCAGTTCGCCTTCGAGAATAAGCATCTGATTGTACTGCTCTTCATGGTTGCTGTCGCGGCGTTATAGGCTTCTATGGTCATGCCGAATTTAGCAAGCGTCTCAGCGTTGGCGTCGAATTGCTCTTGTTCTATCGCCAGTGATTCCGTTGTACCTTCAAGGCTTTCTCTTAAAGCCCTGTCCGCGGTGTTGAGTTCCCCAAGACTCGACGTAGCGTCTCTTAGCGATTCATCAAGCAGTACAGCGGCGCCCAAATATGTCACCGCCGCAGACGTGCCATCTGAAGCAGCGTCGATCTGATCTCTTTGCTCTTTCGTTAGCCCAGCGAGGATTTTTTGGCGTTTGCGCTCGTTTTCAGCTAGTTGTTGTTCCGCTTTGTACTGCTCAGTCTCTAGCTCGATAATTCTGTCGCGCTGCAGCTCCGCTTTATGTTGGGCATTTAATGCTTCAGCTCGCCGTTTGATGATGGGGATGCTTTCTTTCAACTCAGCGGTATTGTCGCTTAGAAGACTGTTTAGCTCAGGGTACATCTCTGCGAGCTCGGCAGTGGTTCCCTCTAAAAGCATTTGCTCTGATGTTGTCAGCTTAGACTTTCCCGCCAACTCATCAAGCCGATCAATGAGCGTTTTTGTCGTTTTCTCTTGTGCCGCAGCGGCCACGGTGTTTTTTTCATATTCTTCAGCCGCGGCGTTCATTTCATCGGATAGAGCTTTTGTATTTGCGGCAAGTTTTTTGCTTTCTTCATCAGCTTGAAATAATGCGGGCACAAGAGCAAGCAGCCCCGCGGTCAGTGCCGCAATGGCCGTCACAACAAGAAAGACGGGATTCGCCATAAGCGATGCCGTCATGGCTTTGATGGCCGGTATGACGGTTCCTTTTACAACCGTCGATGAAAATATAAGTGCTACTGACAACACGCCGAGAGCAACCGTAACGCCAGTTATAACCGGCACAACCCACTCGTTTTCTTGAATAAAATCGTCCACCCATTCAAGCACGCCTGTACCTGCATCGATGAGCATGTTCATAGCCGGGTTAAGCTGATCCCCCACGGTGATTTTTACCCGGTTAAAAGCATTGTCCAGTAGCTTCAGTTTGCTTTCGGTGGTTCCGTAACGAAGCTGAGCTTCTTTGGTAAGCGCCGTGTTTTCTGTCCATGCTGTATTTGATAAAGAAACCGAATCAGCAACCTTTTCCGATGCAAGCGATAGGGATTTGAGCATGTTGGATTGTCTAATACCCGACAGCCCCATATCATCCAGGACAAGCGTGGCGCTTTCGCCTTTTTCCTCCAAGCCGCCAAGTCCGGATAAGAACGCCTGAATAGCTTCCATCGGTGCAGTTTTCCATTTGGTTGAGAACTCATCAGAAGACATACCCGCTATTCGTGCAAACTCTTCAAGATTGTCTCCGCCTTTAACAACCGCCTTTTCAATCGCATCAAGCGTTTGCGTCATGGCTGTGCCGCCAGCCTCAGCCTCGATTCCGACTGACGACATCGCTGCTGCAAGCGCAAGTATATCCGGTTCGGTTAGTCCGGCCAATGTTCCAGCAGATGCCAACCGTATCGCCATATCTGCTATATCGGCCTCAGTCGTGGCGCTGTTGTTTCCAAGAGCGACAACTGCCGACCCAAGGCGCTTGAAGTCCTCTTGAGCCATTCCGGTGATGTTGGCAAACTTAGCGAACGTTTGAGCCGCTTGCTCGCCTGAGAGGTTTGTTGCAACTCCCAGATCGGCCATTGTAGCAGTGAAGTCGACTATGTTTCCTTTGGCAATGCCGAGCTGCCCGGCGTTTTCTGCGATGCCAGCCAATTCGGCAGCGGTCATGGGAATATCGCTTGATAACTCTTTGAAAGAATCTGATATAGCATCCAGTTCTTTATCTGTCAGATCGGTGGTTTTCTCAACGCCGGTCATTGCGCTTTCGTAAGCGATGGACGCCTGAGCGCATGCTATGAACGCATCCGCCATTTCTTTAAGGCCTCTGACGATGCCAGCCGATACAAGAGCGGTAGATAAAGCGTCAAGGCTTTTTGATGTCTTGTCGGTTTTGTTACCGAATTCATCTATGGACTTCGCTGTTTTATCAGTGCTTTTTTTCGCTTCGCCAAGATATTTATCGTTTAGTTTGATCTCGTCGTTGGTTTTATTAAGCTCGGCCTTGGCTTTATTAAGAGACGTTTCCCAATTGTTCGTTCCCTTTTCAGCAGCAGTAAGACGCGCTTCGTTTTCGGCAAGTTGTTGCTTGAGCTTCTCGGTTTCGGCCGTGAGCTTGTTCTGCTGCTCGGTGGTGTCGCCCTCGGTGTTCTTGAGCTTTTCGAGAGCTGCTTCGTTGGCCGTGATCTTTTGCGTCAGTTCTTCCTTGCGCGATTTGTATGCATCGACAGCAGACTGAGCATTTTTATAAGCAGCATTCAGTTCTTTGATTTTGACTGTTTGCGTAGACTGTAAGTCGGATAAGGCTTTTTGCTTTGCCGTCAAAGCCTCCAAGCTGTTCGCGTTGGTTTTATATTCGCTCTGAACAAGACCTAGGGCAGACTGATACTTCTTCAGCTCGGCGTTTATGTTAGAAATGGATTGCTTATACTGAGTTTCGCCGTCAATCGCGATTCTGGTTGAAATAGTGCGCTGTGCCAATATCTTCACCCTTTCTCGGACATCGGCACTCAGGCACTACTTGTCAGGTTTTATAATTATCTCAAATGTCTTTCCGCAGTTGCGCCCTTTGCATTTAACAAAAATGCCATTGCAAACCGCTTTTTTGTCGCGCTCTATCGGCATTTTATAACCGCAGTAAGGACACTTTATTTTTTCACGCGGATCCATGTCAGTGTCTTGTCGGAAACTGCGTCACATGCGATTTTGCCGCGAGAGCATTTGCCTGATTGAACGCGGCTATCTCATTAACGATATATGTTATGATGTCAAGACAGTCGCGCAGGTCAGGCGTCCTGTCCTTGAAGATTTTGTCGCTCGCGCCGACGTCACAGAGAACTTCGTTAATATAATCTTTGCAGATGATTATCGCTTCCGCTTCGGTTTTCTTACCCTCTTTATAGTCATTGGCAGCGCCGAGCACCAGCGGCCCACCCGTCCGCATCAGCTCGTTATTTTTAGCATCGATTTCTATTTCAAATTCTGTTCCCGCGATGTCAATTTTCAGCATGCGGTTTCTAAATGCAAAACTCATTTCTTTTCCTCCTGCTTATGATTTTTTTCATACATGGTTACAAGATCGTTCATAACCCCTGGATTAAGCGCCATCGTTTCCTCTGCCGATAACCCAACGGTTATTCCGTTTTGGATATAGACGGCTCGTTTATATCCGTTTTTTTTTGATGCTTGAGCAATACCAGGTCGACTTCCTCCACCTCTCCATCGATCTCGCGAACAAATCCAATGTCCGCAGCGTCGCCGCAGGCTTTCTGCAATTCAAGAAACATGTACGGAGCCGTATCAAGCTGCAGGAACTCTTCCTGCTTGAATGTCGGCACATCGATAATTCCGTATTTCGTGCATTTTTGCACTGCGCATTCTGTGAGGATTTCACTGACCCGCAGGATGTTCTTTAACCCAGTCTCCTCTTTGAGCGACAGTTCAGGTAAAATGCACGGCCCGAATTCTTCCTGCAGTTTAAAAAGTGCGGTACCGTCATAAAGAAAAAAGTATTCAGTTCCTGCGATTATCGCGCTCGTTCCTCTTGCAATTCCGATGATTACTACCTTCTTTTTCTCATCGGCTACTACCTTCTTTTTCTCATCCATAATTTCTCCTTAATAAAGGGGGCCGAAGCCCCCAATATTATTGTTCATCATCAGGTCATAATCAGACTGTTCGTGTACACCGTCACGTCATTGTAAGTAATGGCGCAGCGGAACTCCACGTCCTCATCCTGATTATCTACCGTGGTCAGCGTAGCTGTATTGTAGCCCGTGTAGGAATCCGTCAGATTCGTCCACACACCCGCATTGAAATACTGCCACAGGTAAGTAATGCCGCTTGTCGGTTCAGGCGATCCGCTGAATATCGGGTCAGCCGTGATGTCCTCGCCAGCAGCCCCAACTGTTTCAGCCGCAATCGTTCCGCCAGTGATTAGGTTTGTACCGAACATTTCTGCGAGCCATGCCGCTGCTTCTGCAAATGTGGCGTACTCTTCTGTGTACTGCCATTTTGTAGCTTTGTGAAGCGGGCGCATAACGGTCAAATTGATCGTGTCGTTTTGCAGTGTAATCGAGTTGTTGCGAGACTGCGAAGGCTGCGTAGTTCTCGCCGCTATCACCTTTGGGAAAAAGTTGCCTTCAAACACCTCAACTCCAGCGCGCATAATGTTTCTGATGTATCCATATGCGCCATACGGTGCAACGTCATCCCCGCCAAAGCTTAGCGCATGATTTGTCGGGTTGTATGTCGCGCCATAGACCACTGCGGCAGACGCCTTGGGCAAATCCGTCACTTGCAGCGGTATTGCGCCAGAGGCGAACTTCATCATTTTTTCTTGCAGTGTATTGTCGCCATACTGCTCACCTTCTGCGTTCGTAATCGCAAGATCGCCCTGAACAAAAGCGCCAAGGCTGACGGGCGCCTCAAACGTCGGGGTTGCGCTTGCTGTATCTGGAGTTGCATGTTTTGCGTAACGTGCATATTCCGAACCATATCCTGCCATAGCATAAACCTCCTTGATTTTTTAAAATTAAAAAAGGCCGTTTGGCCTTTCGGTGTGTTATAGACTGTCTTGATACTTTTGCAATACATCTGCAGCTGCTTCTGCTGCTTTTGGCGCAGCTTTTTCATTTGCTTTGCGCATCCACTGCTTCGCTGGAATGTTTCGCGATGGAGCACCAAACTCATGGATGAACGCGACTTCGGCATTGTTGGCCTTTTTATCGCTTCCACCATAGGTATACGTCCGCCCATGCTTGCTGCGTTTATATGCCTTTGTTTTTGCGCGACCGCTATAGGTGTGATGAACTCCGTGAGGGTACACGTTGATGTACTGCGCCATGCCTTTCCCTCTTGTTTTCCCAAACTTATTATCAGCCTTGATCGAATCGCGCATTTTTGCCGTTTCTACCAGCCCTAGTGAGTTAATCTCTTTTTTCTGCGCTTCGATTACTACGTCCGCTTCGGCCGCCAGCATTTCATAAATGACATCGTCCGGTATATTGGCAAGTTGATCCATAAAAAGTACACATTCCTCAAGTCCGTCCATTACAAGCAGTGCCATTACACATCAACCCCCTCTATCGCATCGATTTCGAAAACCCAATGCTGGCCATTTTCATCACCCACAGGCGTCATTTCGGGATACCCAAATCCTGCATCATACAGCATCCGTTTGATGGTCTTGCGTGTCGTGACGCTATCAAAGTCGCTCGGGCATACAAAATGCACCTGAATAAGCGCAATCTCGTGCTGGGGCTTGTTGTCGCCGTGATCATCGCCGAACGTGTTGTAGTTGAAGGTGAAGTAGTTTGGCTCGCTGCCCGAGTATGTATTAGGGTATGTCGGATAACCAAACGATGCCAGCGCCGTCTTGATGCGTGATTCGATGCTCATCGTGCGCTCACCTGCCTTTTCACTTTGATCTCCATCCATTGATTACGATTTTCAACGTTGTCAATGCTTATGATCTCAAAGCAAAGCTTTTCTTTTTCTGCCGTCGTTTTACTGGCGTCATCCGCATACAGAATACGGTACTTACTGCCGCTGTTTTTCTTCGGGTCAATGAGTGGACTGTACCTGCCTGTCAGCGTGGCCGGTTCGTTAAGCTCAAGGCGCATCGCCTCAAACACTTCTGTGCCGTGCACGTTTACCCATTTGACGCGATATTCTTTACCAGTGCCAAATACGTTCGTCCACGTCTTTACGGGATAGCCGTTATCATTTTGAGTTTCCGTGTACTTTTCAATGATGATCGATGTACGTAGCTCCCCGGCATTTGCTTCTTTAGACATCGCTCACCTCCTCTACCGGCTCAACCACAGGATCCTCGCCAGCATACCGCAGCTCCAGAACAAATGAGTTAATAAGCTTTTGAGCGCTCTCTTGGGCAGATGCATTGCCGTTCCCGACAAACTTCATCCCCCTATTGTCATACCAGCAAGAAGCAAGAGCGCACAGAAACAAATCGTACTGCGCATTGTTTTGATAGTCTGGGATGCCCGCTGTTCTTGTTTTTGATTTTGCCGCATTAAGGCAAAGCTCTGCGATAGTGTCCGCTGCATCCGGCGGCATCCCAAGATAGTCTTTAAGCGTAGTGATTGATAACATGTGCGCTCCTCCCCATTTAGCTCATTGTGATAGCGTTTGTGTAAACCGATACGCCGCCGTATGTGATCTTGCAGCGGAACTTGACATCTTCGTCCTGCTCGTCTACCGTGGTCAGCGTGTTGGTATTGTAGCCAGTGTAAGCAACTGTCGTGTCCGTCCAAGTGCCAGCATTGTCATACTGCCACAGGTACGTGATGCCGCTGGTAGGTTTGCTTGCATCGTCTGTGTTGAATGTGCCAACCGCAGTCAAATCCTCACCCGCAAGCGCAGCAGATGTGGCCGATGTTGCGACACCGCCAACGATGGCCACCGCCACAATAGCCAAACGGAACGCGCTTTTGAGTTTGATCTGATGATCGCCCCACGTGGTCAGTACATACTTGTACATGCCGGTTTCGACATCTTTATCAGAGTCGAGCACTGCGGCAGGTTCGTAGTTCTGTTTTGCGAATCTGAAATCGCCGATAACTGGAATTGTTGCCCTGTCGTTGAACTCGACCGGCACGCCGAGAACATCCTGCGGCTTGGCTGTAAACAACTCACCCGCCGTATTGGAAAGCGTCTGCACGTAGGTGTACCAATCAGCGGAGCGCATCACGACCTTGGCGTTTGCGCGGAATGCATCGGGAAGATCACCAAGCGCGGCCATAATGGCCGCAACAACGGTGGCACCGGTAACGCCTTTAATGCCGACCATGTAAAAAGACATGTGTTTGTGGGCGTCATCGGCAGACTTTGCAAAAGCGCGAAGTTTCTCTTTTCTGGCCAGTGCAGACTTCAAGCCGTTTTCAATCGTCGATACAAGGTCGGTGTCCGTACCATAAACAACAGTGTCAGCGACCTGAATTTTCACCTTCGTTTTCAGGCGTCCGTACGTGACGACATCAGACGATACTTCGATCTCTTTTGCTGTTTCGGCGTCAACGACATCCTCAAGCAAGTCTTCATCATCAATCGCAAACGTCAGGCGCGGTTCCTCAAGCCCTGCAATCTGTGACGTTTCCTCGACGTTGCGCAGACTGTTCTCCTCGAACGGCTCTGTGATGAGCTCACTGGAAAGCGTGGACGGAAGCAGATTTGATCCGCTGCCAAAATCGGCAGAACCGGCAGGAATAGCACCAAGGCCAGTATAAGTTTTCTTTACACCTTCTTTGTCACCGAAGGCCACGCCGCGATAGAACGACGCCTTGGTTTTAACAAGCACATCTTTTTCAGTCATGCCGCCGCCGCTGCCGTCCTTCATGGCAATCGCGGCGCGCTGCTGCTCTTCCATCTCGTCGTGAGAAGCTTTGAGCATGTCATAACGAGACTGGAGTTCGTCGCGGTGCTGCTTCTTGGTGTTGATGTCAGTCATCGCCACGGTCGGGTCAGCGGCCTTCTCCGCGATCCATTCCGCATCTGCGGAAATCTGCGCCTGAAGCGTCGCCATTTTTTCCTTGAGATCAAACAATGTAACTTTAGCCATTTTGATTTTGCTCCTTCATAAATTTTTTATTTTCGGCAAGTATTTTCGCCCGTTCGTTTCGCTCTGCATCATCTGTCAACGCGAGCTGGATTTTTTGGCCGATTGCTTTGAGGTCCTCGGCCTTGACTGTTGCGATGTCGGATGTCTTGAAAAGCTCAACCGCATCATTTAGATTTTCGGCGCCTTTTGTGACACCTGCGCCACGTTGGGAAGGAACAGCAACGAAAGAAAACTCGAATGCTTCTTGAGGATCTTTAAGCTCTCCAAAGCACAGTTTGCCATCGTATTCCTGACCTTTGATGTGGCCTGTCTCGCATTGGTACGTCCATGTGCACCAATCGAGCTTGAGCTTCTTGCTGCATATCGAGCATGCGCATTCGCCCATGCGACAACCAACAGACACCTCTTTGACAATGCCACCCTCAATTGCTTCAATGAGCGGTTTGTTGGCATCGTTTCGCAGCATATAGGCACTGCCTCGCAAAACGTAAAGTGGTTCCCCGAGCGAGTTCTTTTCGCTCATTTCCTCTGTCTCGCAACGGTACAGACGTGCTACCTGCTTTTCAGCCGACCAGCGGTGATCAATCAAGCCGCTTTTCCCTAAGAAAAGCTTAGCGAGCTTATCAAGACTGGCTTTTGTGAAACGCTCAGTATCACGATCAACGTCGTTGTCACAGAGATGTACAGGGAAACAAAAAACGCCTTCGGGCGTCAGCTCCTTATGTGCGTATTGATTTATTAAAGCAATATCCGATTCTGGGTTTATCGGTGTCGCTTTTAACGCTTTGAGTTTTTCAATTCTATCCATATCACGCCTCCTCATCTGCCGCTGCTTCTACAGCCGCCATCGTTTCGCCAGCAACGGTGATTGTGACGGATCCTTCGGTCAATTCCACTACCCCGCCGTTTATAGTAAGCACAGGATGGAACCCTTCTACAGATGCAGCCGCAGCGTATGAAATAACATCGCCCGTAAACACAGTGGCTCCGCTCGTCAGCGACACGGGCGTATCAAGATCAAGCGTTTCGCCATGGAGCCTGATAAGCGATGCTGTCAACGTAGTGTCAGCACCAACAGTGAGCGTCAATGTGTGTGGTATCAATCCTGCCGCATCAAGCGCAGGGCCAACGAGAGCGCCCATGCCGGACGATCCGAAATTGACCTCTACAGTCCCAGAAACAGCAGCTTTGATATAAAATGACGGTGTTCTGTCAGGGTGCATCCTAACATTAAACGCTTGCCATGCAAATGCCGGGATGTGCGCGGCGGCGGCCTCAATAAATTCACCATCGCAGAAAAGGACTTCACCAGCTGTTTCATTTTTGATGACAATTGAATTTGAACCGAAGCTATCAAAAACAAACTCTGTCGCGAGTCCTGCCGTCAGTGTGAGCCGTCTAGTTTGCATTTCCTGCGCCTCCTTTCAGCGTGATTCGCTGTTTTGCTTTTTCAATGTCTTTTCGGAGAGCAGATTCACGCACTTTCGGCGGCAAAAGAGTGTATGTGCTCGGATTCAAGCCGTGCTTTGCCGCCTCTTCCATCAGCTTCTTGTCAATGGCCATCATTTGGAGTCACCGCTTTTCTTTTCAGCTGCAACGATGAACTCCGCCAGTTGCCGTTTTGTTTCCGTGCCGCTGATCGCCACGCCAGGTGTTTCTTGAGCAAGCTTGATGAGTGCGTCTTTGTTCATTGTTTTTATGAGGTTTTCGACGTCGCGCGGATCTTCTTTTTTCTTTTCCGGCGCGTTGGGTATGATTTCGCCGTCGATGCTGGTTGCATCTTTACCCCTGCCAAAATCAACCCCAGCATATACTTCCTGCGACTTTGACTTTGCCGCCAAAAGGTTGTCCGGCGTGAACTCTCCCTCGTAGCCATATTCAGGCTTGTACCCATTAGTCGTTGCCCATGTCAAAAAGTTATGCGCAAGCTTCCATTCGGCCGGCAAAGCATTCATTTTATGGGCTTCGAGCCACATCGCATACAAGCTACGAGGCTTTTTGTTTTTGTTGTCCATCAGATCCTCCTTGTGTATTTGTTGATTTATCTGGATTCTTAATAACATACTCAAGCGTTGTCAAATCACGGGAGACCATCAACTTGTTGCCGTTAGGGTCTTTGTCCCTGCCGTAGTCTGCACGGGCTTCGTTTGGTGTTTCCCAGCCGCCGCGAATGGCTTTCTGGTGCACGTCCGCCCGGGTCGCTGCATCAGCTCTCAAGATTGCGTTCATATCGATCTGGAAGTTGTACCCGCGTTTCCGCTCTTCTCTGGTCAACAGCTTTCGGTTTAGCTCCTGCTCATAAGCTGTCACGATCGGCAGCATGGTGAGCATCAAGAATTCAAGCATTTGCTGTTCTTGCGAATTGAACGAGACGTCTGAGTAATCACCCAGCAGGTGAGGCGGTATATTGTACACCATGGCCACCTTTGACCGCGATATTTTTTCAACCTCAAGCAGTTTTGAGTCAACCGGCGAAAGATTAAGCGTTTTCGCCTGTACGCCAGATTCGAGCAGAAGGATATTGCCGCCAGTTTCGTTGTATGTCTCAACAAGCGCGGCGATTGTTTCTTTGCGCTGTGTTTCCCCGAGGTTTGCCGGGGCCTCTGCAACAATCTTCGCGTTCACGCCTTTTTCAAGTTGAGACGCGCTGAACGTCTGAATTTGATCGTTATAGGTTAGCGTATTAAAAAGCACCTGCACTGGGTTCACACCTTTGATCCCGTTTGTCGATATAAACGGAATATGAATGATGTAATAGTTATGCAGGTAGTACGCTTGTCCGATCTCTGGCATGATTTTATACCATAGCTCGCCAGAATCCGTTTCAAGCATCGGCGTCACTCGCAGCGGATCAAGCACCCTCATGCCTGTAAACGTACCGTCCGGATCATACGTCTTAAGCGCGTATGCGTTGCCCTCTGAGCAACAACACGCCTCTAGTGATTTGAAGAACTGACATGCCGTCTGGTTTGTATTCGGAGCGCAGCTCACAATATCGTTTCTGTCATCATTCTTCACAGGTGTTGTTCCTCTGTAAAGCTGCACCGGCATAGTGGATAATGCATTCGCCCGGCGGGTCACAGCCGAAAAAATCAACTCGCTGTTCTGCAGCGTATAATCGCTCCGAAGAAACCGTGGCAAAAAAGATATTCCGAACGGTAGCTTGGTGGTGCCGGACGGCGTTTTAACCGCAGCCTTTTTCTTTAAGCCGTTTATCTCAGCCCTTAGCGCGATTACCTCTGCATTCATTTTTTTACGCGAATTAAAAATGCCCAATTAATCATCTCCTATCTTCCAGCTTGATTACTGTTGCAAGCTTTTTATCTGGCGGGATAATAAGCGGATGTTTACGCATCCATTCGGTATGTGCATCGAGCAAAGCCGCGAAACCGTCAATTTTACGATACTTATGCTGCCTTGTCGGCAAATAAGTCGCGTTCGGACCGCGTTTTGTCAGCCTCACATTACCCAAGTACCAGTTAAACAGCGGATTGTTGTTGTGCATAATCTTGCCGTCAATTAACCTCTCTTTGAGGTTGTCCAGAGGCGCGGTAAGCGTGAGCTCACCCTGCCTGACCTCGTTCATGACAAAGCCTTTTTCCCGCATCTTCTGAACTAACATGAACGCCTTTGCAGGGTCAAACCCAATGCTGTCAATCGTAAAAATCTCGCGTTGCTTTAAAAACCATTCCAAAAGCAATTCATATTCGACATAATCAGTATCAACAATGGTCAGCACGCCTTCTTTTTCAAGGCGTGTCCAATCAAGCTTCTCGTGGTTCTCCTTAACTTTTTTTCTGGGTACCCATGAATGCTCAAGAACAAAGAACCAATTTTCGGGAAGCGGGAACTCTAAGCATGCCGATGTGAAGTCTTCGGATTCGGCCAAGTCAAAACCGCCATAGCAGCTGTAGCCTTTAAGCGATTCTAGCGTGCGCGTCTTGTTGTTTTTAAGGATTGTGGGAGCATCCAACAGCGAAAGCTCATCAACGTTTGTAAAAACGTTCAACTGCTTGTTTATGAAGTTCGAACGTTCTTGCGGAACGAGTTTGCATCGCTCCCATTCATCAATCAGATCATCCAATAACAACAGTTCGCCAAGAGACGGGTTCGCCTTTATCCAGCAGTCCGTGTCTTCCGGTTCGTCACCCTCATCGATCTCCGCGATGTACACAAACATCCTGTCTGCCGCGCGCTGGGCGATAGCGCCGGTGTTGTCAAGAATCTGCCCGCCGAGTATGTAATATTCCATAAGAGGCCCGTCAATGACCTCACCAAGAGTCGAAATAAACAAAAAAAGCGGTTGTCGCCGCTTCTTGCCCTTTGCTTTTATTCTGTTTATGAGGCTAAAATCACGAAAGTCCTGGACCTCATCGAATATGCCCAGATGAACATTGAGGCCGTCCAGTGTCTTGCTCTCAGATGACCGTGCTTCGAACAGCCCGTTTGACTGGTCATAATATATGCCCTTTGTTGTGGTACGAAAATGCCTGTTAAGCAGCGCCGAGCTGTTTACCTGTCCTGTGCATGAACCCAAGATGATCATGGCCTGTTGCCGTGAATTGGCTAAGCAGTATGCTTCGGGGCCCCTTTCGCCATCTTTCGATATCGCATACGGCACAATACCACCAATCATCGTGCTTTTACCATTGCCAGAGCCGACAAACACAACACCTTCACGAAAGCGCCTATACTCTGTTTTTTTATCAACCCAGCCGTACAGGTTTCCTTCAACGAAGTGCTGCCACGGCAGCAGCTTCATTCTGTCGTAGTTGCCCTTGGTGGGCACGATGAATTTTTCAGTGAAGTCAATCGGCCGATATGCTTTTGTAAGATCGAACGTCCATGGATATCTGACATCATTCAAAGCTCTGTCAAGATCATTCATAAACCGCTGACCAGCCTGTTTTACTCTTTTACATGCGGTGATTCTGTTGCCTATGACATCGCTTGCGTATCCGTAGCAGTCTGACGCTTCAATCCGCTCAAGGTATTCCCTGCTATCAGAATCTTTCAAACTCGTCTCTGACTGGCTCATCCTTTTTTTCACCGCCCTCTTTTGGAATGAACCCTTTATCTGCAAATTCCTTTCGCTGTGCCGGTGTCAGTCCGAGCGAACGCAGAAGGTTGTTGAGCACTTGAACTGTCTTTGTAAGCTCGATTGCAAGCGGGTTTTTGATTAGATTTTTTGCTCCAGCCTTATTGGTATATGACATCATCAGCTTTTTGCCTATGAGCTCACCTTTGAGCTGGCAATAAAACTGATATGTCTCTGCATAGAGGTTAACAATCTCTATATCCGACGCTTGCAGTACATGCCCATCCTTGAGATAATTTGTTATCCTCGACTTGGCTTCGGCTGCTATCTGTTCAAGCGCCAATGTGGCTTTACTCTTTCTTGGCATGGGCACCCCCCTTTCATGTGAAAAAAATCAACCGCGCGTACACAAGGAAGCTGGGCACGCGGTTCTGGGATCAGCATCTCCAACCTGCAGGGCAGGGGGGATACTTTTACGCTTTGATTATTCGTACGCCGACAGGCGCTTTCTTGCCGTATTGTTTTGTCTTCTCGTGACATGCTTTACATAAGCTGATGAGGTTGATGTCTACAAGTGCAAGATCAGGATAGTCTTCGAGTTCTTTGATGTGATGTACCTCATTGGCTATGGGTATCTTCCTGTCCTCTTGCTTTAGCGGTACACCTGTGCGCAGCGCTTTCTCGATTCTTTCCTTGCAGTGCTGGCACATGTGATGATCTCTCTGTAAGATGTATGCTCTCTTCTTGCGCCATGCCTTTGAGTTGTAGAACCTTCTTACCCATGGTGGTTTGGTGTCGTAGTATCTACGCTTATACATCTGCAGGATGAGGACGCCGCATATTGTACTGGCGTTCGTTTTCATAAAGTATCGCTCTGGCTAAAGCAAGTGATTGGTCTTTTGAGAAGCCAGCGTCATGAAGAATAACGTATGGTTGCGTTATGATATATTCTTTGTTTATGTCCCGTTGAACGCTTGACCCACAGTCAGGTGGCGATGATTGAATACTATGCTTCGGTTGGTATCCGCCGTTGTCTCGCGTCATCTGCATCTTCAAAAGTCTTCGTGTCCACCTCTTGCTTAATCCCGCTTTTTTAGCGATAGAAACAATTTCTTTGAGTATGTCTCTGGCTCTCTCTGCTTGAGATGTATCAACATCGATTGTGATTTTGATTCCTCTTGGTTTCACGTTTCATTTCTCCAATCTCATTTCATTGTCAGGTTGCGATGGGCATACCGCGTCGCAAGCTCTATGTCCATCTTTGCCAATGTGTTTTCGCGATATGGCATGAACGGCTGACTGAATAAAGGTGTACGCATTGCCCAGTCCCATCCATCATTCATGTACCTCGGCATGCCAGCACCTGCCCAGAAGTCATCTGTGACAGGGAAGTATCCGAGCTTTAATAGAGCGATTCTTTTCTCCTCATCCATCTTTAGATTCCTCCACTATATTTTCCCGCGTACGCAGCGACCGAACGCGCATACCGGATGTCTGTCATCTGCCCATGTTACCCACACGCATCCGAAGCATCTGTGATTATGTTTGGCTATTCTGATCCAGCGCTGTTCTCTGTCCTGCTCCTTTTCGATCTGCTTGAGTACTTCATCGCGGATTTGCTTTGGTGTTTTCTTCATATGGTCACCTCATATCCCGAGAAGGCTCTTATGGCCTCCTAGGTGCTGGTGTATTTGGCTTAGTGGCTATACCGTGACGCTTGCGCCCGGGAACGTGCGCCTCAAGCCAAACCATCATAACAACACATGCTATGAGTCCTGCAAAGAGTATGCTTGCTATGATAATCGATGCTATATCAGCAACATCTGCAGCCTGTTGAATCATCCCATGTAGCATGGTTTTATCCTCCTAATCAGCCTTCTATGTCAGGCAGGTCTATCGTCTGCCCCGCCAGCTCGTGTGAGCAATCGCCCAAATACCGTATCTTGCCATCGGTTACGAAGCTGTGACATATGCAGCACTTGAACGGAGCTTCTTCGCCCGGGTGCTTTTCTGCCCAGCGGCACCAGCAATGCTCTGTATTACCGTCCATGTAATGCCCGGACTTGTAAAGCACGGACGGCGTGAACGTAGGCTTTTCATAATCGCCGTTAAATTCCCAGCATGGACGGCTTCCTTGTTTTACGTTTAATACGTGGGTGTCGCCGCAGCCTGGGCAATTAAAATATATCCTTCCGGTTGGTGTGCCGTGTAATAGCTCATCCTTTACTTTAGGCATCGCGTTTCTCTCCAATCTCACGTTCATATTTCTTTTCTTCGTCCTTCATGCATTGGTTGAATGGACAGAAATATGTATCATCTTTGGATTTGCGAACCCATATGCAACCACAGCATTTTGATTGGACGTATTCCACCTCATTCATTTTCATTTACCCCAAAAGAAAAACCGCCTCGAATTGAGACGGTCTCGGTACTTAATGGTTCAACGCCACGCTTTATATCGCCAATTGCAACGGTCTACCCTGCTGTGTTTCCGTGTCCATTGCACGAATAGCTTACCGTTGGCGCCGTGCTTGTCTGTGTGTCGCTCACAGCTTTGTGTTATAAGCAGTCTGCCGTTTTCCATGCAGCGTATATCTTTGGGCCTTGGCATGCGAACCAATCAACCATTTCTTCATTCAATGCCCAAGCGTCTGTTTCTCCCGAGTGTTGAGCTAAGCCGCTTTCGAATAAAAACGCGTGAACAATCTCATGCCTAAGTTTGGCTTTTTGATATGGAACCAAAGTGTCGTGGAGTTCGTGGTTCCATCCCGGATATGTTGACATGTCACAAACAACAATTTCTTTCGCATACCCGTCGCAGAACGCATCGATTTCTCTACGCTTAAACGATTCTTCTTCGTCGTACTTTTTAATGACAATTTTGTAGTTAGTTCCGAGTATGTTGATCGTTTCCATGTTCGCCCCTTCTTTTGGAACAAAAATAGCGGCTCCGTTATGGAACCGCCGTCTTGATAACTTTACGGCTTAAAGTATAAACGTTTTGGTATGTAATGTAAATGCCCACTTTTTGCCCTGCTATCTGCTTAGGTTTCTTTATCCGTTGTTTTCTTCACTTCGAAAATTCTTTTACAAGCTGCGTCATGCTTACATACGATAAGGCTTGATGTGTAGCATGGCGTATCTCTGTCGGTATACATCGTTATTGTGTCAAGACTCAAATCTGCTATAGGGCAACCTTCACAATAATCAGGTCTTTCAAATTCAATTTTCATAATTCATATCTCCCCTTTCCTTTTCGCTCTCATCAATCAACCCTCTTTTGTAAAGCGCAATGGCAAACCTAGCTGTGTAGTCAGATGTCATTCTTTCAATGCTTTCGTCACTCTGTCTTAAAGCGCCGTTTTTTAGTCGCGTTTTGCGCCAACTCACCCAGAACGCGCCATCTCTTTCAATGTTTATATAGATATTTACGCCGGCCGCAGGATGGATAACGTACTTACTTTCCATGCTGCTTCTTTTCGCGCGAAGACAGAACATATCAAACTCTTTGCACAACTCTTTTTCTCTTTCGCCTTCATCTTCAGTAAGGCGCCACTCGTAATATTTTCTACTTAAATGCTCTATCCATAGTTTCTCAATAATTTTTAACATATGCTTTCACCTTCCTTCTATTTAATCGGAGAGTCTTAATGCCGTTCTGATCACTCTGCATCTGCGTCATATTCAAGCACATCTTCGGGTATTGTCAAACATCACAAGCTTATCTATGCGGTCAAAGATACATGGTCGCTCATCGATCACCTTATTCACATCAAGGACATCAAACATAGACAGCTGGCCATTGCTTCTCGCAACCCTCAGTTTATTAAGCTCCGCCGCCATTCCTTTTTTCATAAACATTTCCCAATGCTTGGGGTGAGTCCGCCGAAGCATGGCCATGTGATTATTTTTATAAAGAAGGTCGGTTCCGCATCCCATGCATCCATTGCGCTTTATTTTATGGAATATGCCTTCATCGTCCGTCCACCCCATGTCATAAAGCGGTGAATACGGAACGTGGTAGCGATTGATGTATTCCCAAATATCATCATCCGTCCAAATAGATAGAGGATTGCAATGATAAAATGAATCGCTGCCCAAGTGCGGCCTTGATGATTCAAACAGATATCCACGTGAGATGAAGTTCGTCTGGCGTGAACGTGACTCCGCCGCCATCAACCCTTTAAAAATCACATCAACGTGCAGCTCTGCCTGAAGCTTCTCACTGGGTTCTTTTTTGAGCGTGTCGCAGCACGCCTGTGATATCTTTACATCTCGCAGGATGTCGTAATAGGCAAGCAATTTGGGGTCAATGCTTTCACTTTTAGAAAACTTAAGAAAGCAGTCTATATTGATTCGATGGGCTTTCAATTTTGAAAATGCTTTACCCAAGAGCGGCCAGCCGTACTGATCAATGCACCACCAATAGTTTTTTCTGTGCCCTTCTGGCCATATGAGATGTTCACGCTGAAACTTTTCTATCAGATGTGCCGGGCACGCGGTTTCGAGAGAAGCTGTGCTCTTAAGTTTTCCGTCCTCTTTAAGCAACTCGTCTATACGCTCGTTGTCGACATAATACTGCAACACTTCCTGTTGCGCGGAATATTTTAACCCAGAACATCCAGTCTTAAGCGGCTGTGCTTCATGGAACCTATCTCCGCCCCATTCTTGTCCGATCTTACGTGCAAAGCTAAGGCTTTCAGGATATTCAACGCCTGTATTTCCAAAGATTATATGAATCTTATCCGCCGCGTCAGGGAAAAACCGCCGAATTAAGTCCCACAGTACAGTGCTATCCTTCCCGCCGCTAAAAGCGAGAGACATGTTATGTTTTGATACTGCAATTCCGTTTGAAATAGCATCTACGGCCTTTTTTATTTTATAATCAAGGTCTTTACCTTGTTCTATGGCAAGCTCTTTGTAGCTGATATACATATTAATCCCTCACAATTTTGTTATTCCCGATCAATCGACTGTATCCCGAACAGCAGCGCCCCCATCTTGTCACAGGCAGCTTCAAAGTCTTTGTACACCGTCCTGTTATCGATGCCCTCTTTATCGGCTATATCGCCCACCTGCAGCGGTTCATCCAACAGGCACATGGCTTCAAGTACGCGATACCGGCGCTGCTCCTCTGGCTTTTTGGATGCATAGCATATCTGTTCGTACGTATGGAGCATAGAATCAATATGAGCCAGCATGATGGCCGAGCGTGCCTTTGATCTCTTGATGGCCACGACATCGATATCGTCATTCTCCATGAGATCTCTGAAGAACTCATAGTCTTCTGTCACGACTTCGGAAAGAGAAGCAATGGCATCACCGGCATGTATTTTGATCTCACGGTAGTTTCTCATAAGGCGCTTTGTATCGCGCAAGCGGCGGTTGATGCGCTGCTGCTTGCCTTTTTGCTGCTCACGGGTATAGAACTCAAGCGCGATCTTTGATGCGACCTCTGCGGCCACACGAGCGACGCCATCTTGCGGTTTATCTTTAGACATATATGTTTCCCCCTTATCTCATATGGTTTCGTTTGATACAGGCTGCTACCCTGTCCTTCTTGACCTCACCGATTGCCAACCGGCTTGCTTTCATCGCATGAAGATGATTGCGATATGCTTCTTGTTTTTCTGCGTATTCCTTGTGCTTTGAACACGAGCCGTCAAATTTGCATGTGACCGATCTGTCGGCGCATTCAGGGACACATGGATTTATTGGTTTATTCAAAGTCCTCACATTCCCTCATTTTAAATTGTTGCTCCGGCATCCTTGCTATCTATTTGGTTGTGTCGTACACTCTATCTGAGGTGACCTTTATGCGTATAGATTCAACAGACAAATGGGACGATGTTGCCCGGCGACTTTCAGAACAGGGCTATAGCTTGTGGCAGACGCAATTCGATACCGACGATCCGCATGGGTTCATTGCGCGTTTCATGACTTCTGACGATACAAAACCGCGTGTTGAGCATGTCACCTATGACGCGAAAGTTCGTGATGCTATGCTGCGGTATAAGTTATAGCTTCCATCCCTGCGGAAACTCTTTCCGTAAATCTGATCCAAAGCAAAACAACCTGTCTTCTAAACTGTCTTTCATAAAAAAGGGTATTTTATATGCCGTTGCCTGCTCCGACATTTCTTCTATCCAATCAGTGCGTGTCACGTGCTGCGGCTTCCCGTTCTTGGTCAAGTCGCCTACTATCCACCACATACAGCGCAAGCTACAAAGCACATCTGGCGATATCCGTTCCATCAGAGGTTCAAAGCTGATGAAGTCAGCACCGCCAGCATCGATCACAGCCTGAGCTTGTGCGTTGTTGGTGACGGTGGCGCCGATTAAAAAGTTTGCAGGGCATGGAATTGAATCGGAATACAATCTTTTTATACGATTGATAGCCACATAACTTTTCGTCAACGCAAGGTAAATATTATGGTTGTTCTCGACCATTGCCGCCACTGTATCGGTGATCCAAAAAGGCTCCCAATGCGCTATATCACTCATGCTGTCAATAAAAATGATCATCGGTTCCTTGGTGCGAAACTCTTTCAGCCTATTCGGGAAAAACTGCGGCTTTGAGAAGTCGGGCACCCAATGAAAGCGGTTGTTCATTGATCTCGCATAGCAGTATTCACATCCGTTCGGACACCCGCAGACAGGATTCGCAGTCTTGTCACACCACCCAATGTTATTGCCTTTGCGTTTCATACGCTCACATCCTCTCCAGCAAACCATCGACGACATGCTTTTTCCGGGTACACCCATTCCCTGCCTATCTTTTTACGCGGCATGCCTTGAGCCGCCCATTTGTATATCTGATCTTCTCTTTCAACATAAAAAGCTTTCATGAACTCTGCTTTAGACAGATATATTTCATCATCCATTTGTTTCACCTCTTATTTATTTCGGCCACTCACCGTATTGCACATAGTAAATGTTTGCATCTCGCGCTCGTTTTAGGCTCTCAAGGCTCTCTCCGCTGTTCCCGCCGTCTGGATGCGCTTCTTTTGCCTTTTGCCGAAAAAAAGCATTGACCTGATCGACGCTTTCAGGCTCAGATTCGAACCCAAGGATACGAAACGGCCCAGGCCGCTCTTTTGGTGCTTCGATAAATTTCATTCCAGCGAGAAGCGTTTCCCATGTGAATATCCCAAGCTTACGAACTCTCGCCAACGCTTCAAGCGATAAAACCAATTGAGCGAACACGTCACTCACATACGATGATTTCAGCCCCGCCGCTTTTGCCCTCTCAAGGCTATGTTCGAACTTATAAAACCGTCCGTTAAGATCGAAGCTTATCCATACGTTTCCAAGGCGATCCCAATTGTACATAAGATTTTGCGCTTCCATTTTGTCGATCAATGATTTCAATTTTTTCTCGTACATTTCGGCGCTCGCGTATTGTTTTTTATTTGCCATCACCGGCCTCCTCTCCAAACTCTTCAATAAAAAGTGCATCGATGTCTTTCTGAGCTTTCTCAGACAATCCAGTGTCATCAACCCCATCCGCATTTACAGCGCAGCGGGCCATATCCACCGCTCCCACAAAACGCACCGCATTTCGGACATTCACCGTCAATAAATATGAATGACTGCTTCATAGTTGTAGCCCCTCCCAGTTCCATAATCTTTGACCACCTCGCGCGGGTATAGGCTCGTTCAGCATCTTAACTTTGGCTATCTCCCATGCATATCTGCCTGGTGTCCAATCTCCGAAGAGAAGCTCGTTATAGCTGATCACCTTGTTTTTGATACGAAAAACGTTGTATTCATCCCTAGCCATCTTGTGGCAATCAACAAGCTCTGCCGTGGCTACGATGCACCCATAAGGCAATTCGCCAAAGCTGTAAATATCCTTGAGGTTGAGCGCGTTTGCAAAGGGATAAAGCTCCCTGTCAAAATACGTGTCGGTATCAAACGGCTTTTTGGCCGCATGGATCGCTATCGGTCCTCTGTACGATGTCGCCCAGCTGCGGGTTTCATACTGCTTCATGCCGCACGCCCACAGGGACGCCCACGGCTGCCAGAGAGTTATTGCTTTCATACGGGCTGCTCCTTTTTCTTTATGAGTTTCCTCACAAGTTCTTTCGGATGGATCTCTTTTGCCCCATATCTTCGGGCTTTATCGCGCATCCTCTGAGTCGTCAAGGCATAATGTGAATACCAGCCTTTTTCTTGATACCATTCACGTTTCAGGCCGATTTCTTGGGCGAATGCGTGAAGCTCATCCGGTTCGCAATCAGTGATCATGTGTCCTATGTTATCAAAGAAAATCATTCTGGTTCTATATCAGGCTCTGGCATGTTTGCGCAATCCGTTGCCATAAAGCCTATAAACTCTGTCAACTCTTCGAACGCATCTTGAAATTCGTCCGCGATGTCTTTGTATTCCGGCGACGGAACGACTTTGCCGTCACAGCCTGATTTCAGACATTTGTCGCTTATCCCTGATTCAGATTTGGCAGCTGAGAAGCTATACTTTCCACAGCTCGTGCAAATGTATCTCATCCCTTTTTTGCTCCTTTCGCATACCGCCTGATTGTTTCATAACAGCCTGTCTTATTATTGAGCTGGACCGCAACAGGACTTCCACAATCAAGACACGGAATATCGAACATGCTGTCTGATATATTGGTTCCATATCTAAATCGACGACCGCATTCACATGCTACAAAAAGAGGAATCAAAGCAGATGGTAAGTCGCTTGTTTTGCGGCATGAAGTGCAGAAATATGAACTTATATTGGTTCTTGCGTTGAAGCTCCTTATATCTCCACAATTCGGACATTGGATGTGCATAAAACCTTTATGGGATGTCTGTTCGTGTCCTTGTATGAATGTGGCTGTCTCTTCTTTGACTGATGGCGTTGGAACCTCAACCGGTTCATGCGTCACGTTGTTTTTTTGGTTGATCTCCGCTTTTATAAGGTCTTGCACTATCATGCGGAACTGGATTGTACACTCGGGCTCTGGCAGCTCTGCCGAAAAAGTGTTTTGTCCGGCTAATACTGTAAGTTTCATTGACTGTCCTCCTTGCTATATTTCGTGTCCAATACCGTTTGTTTGCATCGATGCTGCCACTTTCTGATTCGCTTGCATCTATCACACATATCTATTTTCTTCCGGCTGATCACACTGACACCGCAGCGGCGACAGTATTGTGGCTTAATGCGCTGGAAGCTCTTGCAGACGTCGCAGTTTTCCTCGTTAGCTGTGCAGCCTTCGATGTCATCCCAGAGCATACACATATCTTTCTGAAAGAACTCATCCCAGCCCAGCGCATTCCGCCGCATTTTCAGTAACATCACCAGCCGTGATAGGTCTTTTTCAGTTTGCGTCCGTGTACGGGAGAGGAAGCGCCCCTGCTTCACTGTCGGCACCGGCGCGCCCGTTCCCCAGGGACCGGAGCCAATCATCGCGCGTATCTTGTCCGCGTTCTCCGTCAGGTAGGTATAGTACACCTTTCCCCGGACGGCTTTTTCGGACCGCCCGAGCACCATGCCGATGACTGTATAGCTGTCGCCAGCTCTAATGCCGTCCGCGACAGCTTGGAAATCCGCGTCAGTCCACTCGTTTCGGTTGTCAGCTTTGACCGGGCGCTCTTTCAGCCCCAGATCGGTGCAGCGCCGTTGGATGGCGCCGGCCGATCGGCGGAGCATCGCGGACAGCTCTGCATACCCGTACTTGTACTGTTTGAGCAGATGCTTAAGACGGTTGTCCTCGGCTGGCGTCCACGGGTCTTTGCGCTGAAGCGCGAACGCCTCAAAATCCTTGCGGCGCTGCGCCGGTACCCAGTCAGGCTCAATCCCTAGCACAAACGGCTCCATCTTTGAAAAGTCCAGAAACGCGCGGTTCTTCTCAGCCCATTTCCAGAACTCCTCGATGTACACCACCCTGAACGAACAGGCATTGACGCGCTTCCGGTGGACAGGCAAGCCGCGGTTTTTTACCCAGCTCTCTATCTTGTACGAGTAGCTTTTTGCGCTCCCCGTCACGGCGGCAAGCAGCTGGTTGAGGGTGACATACTCTCCATTTTCGAGGAACGCGCCCAGTCCCAAAGTATCTTTTCGCTGTATCACGCCTTGCCGTGACCGGCCGAGGCTCTGTGCTATCGTGCCGATCGACTTCTTTCCCCAGTTTTCCTCAAGATAGTCGTCCTCGGCCTTCGTCCAGTTACGCCCCATCTTGACGCCGAGCTTATCTAGCCTGGCAAATACCGCGCACCGGCTCCGCCCCATCTGCCGCGCGATTTCAGCGGCCGAAAGTTTCTTCCCGACCAACTCGCACAGCAGAGTTTCTTCTTCGGGTGTCCAGCGCCTGTATTCCGTCTTCATTGTCCGTCGTCCGGATCTACGGCTTCAGGCTCCGGCTGCTCTGCCTTTTTCTCCGGCTGGTCGAACAACTCATGCGTTCCGTCCTGAAGCGCTTTTTCCTCGTCAGACATTTCATAGCCGAGCGCAGTTAACGTGTCATAGAGCACATCAAGGCTATTGTTTTTTTCATGCTCTATCATGTGCTGCCAGCTTTGTGCGTGGAAATAATCGTTGCTCGGCTTATCGTCAAAGCAAGCATAGGCAACAAGAAGCAAGGTTTTTTCCGGCTGTTCATAATACCTTCCAAAAATCAACTTGCGCTTGGCGTCCTGCACTTCGCTGTTATAATCCTCGCCTGCTGGCTTCTCGATATCGAGCAACTTTAATATATTGTTGAGGTCCGCGTGGCTATATTGAGTCAGCCTCCGGAAGGCAAGTGTGTAAATATGGGCAGAATGCTTCTTTGCCGCGCCAAACTCCTTTACAAAAGCGTACCTCAGTTCAAATGCTCGCTTCGACAGTTTTTTAAGCTCTGCCTCGCGCTTGCTGAATATTTTCTCAGCTTCTGTCTTTTCTTTTTTCTCCGGAACATCGGCGGTTTTGTAGAGAGAGATAGCGTAGTCGTTTAATGTGTAGAAATACTCCGTCTTGCCCGCGTCCTTCGGCTTTTTAAAATCTTCGCGCTTAAAGGCATGGAAATAGCGAACATTAGATGTGCCCTTAGGTTGATCTTTGACTTTTTTTGCCCAATCACCAAGCCACTCCAACATCTCTTTTTTTCTCACGCTCTTCGCTTCTTCCTCGATGCACTGTTCCATTTGCCATTTAAAATTGTGCGTGCCGATCGCTTCAAGGGCTTTGTGTTTTAACTTGATGTCCTTTATCTGCTCCAGCGCAATATAATCTTGTATTGTGCCACCACGAGAAGAGGCTGCTTCAAGCTTATCCCGTTTTAGGTCCATGAGCCGTATTCTGTGGCGGATGGTAGTTTCACTGAATCCCGTTTGCTTTGATATTCCCGTAATGGTATCGCCCAGGTTGAGCATCATCTGAAAGCCATCGGCCTGCTCCATCACAGTTAGGTCTGCGCGCTGCATGTTTTCAACCAGCATTGTTGCAACCTGCTCGTGTTTGTCCATGCCAGATATAACGCATGGCAGCTCTTCAACCCCCGCCATCACTGAGGCCGCGTGGCGACGATGCCCGATCACGATACGGTACGTTTCCTCAAATTCATCGGGTACGACCGTCAGATTTTGCATGACACCCTGTCTCTTTATGCTGTCTGCCAGCTCTGTCAAGTCGCCGAGGTCTTTTCTCGGGTTGTCCGGATGCGGAAAAAGCAGTCCGGTTTTTATCATCGTTATCATTTTTGCTCCTTTCAAATTGCGGGCTGCTGCTCAGAAAAACGCGAGCTGCCCTTTTTTTGTAACTCTATATTCCGTTTCCGGCTCTGCCAGCATCTCGGTGATCTCCGGTGCTTTGGCCGCAGCGCTGAATATCATGTCCATCTGCGACCATACCCGGCGCCAGTGCCATATCTCCGTGAAGTAGAACGGGGTGAACCATACATTGCTGTCATTCTGACGGGGTATCAACCCGCGCCCGTCGTAGCTGATGGACGGACTGGTGATCGTATTGTCGATAACCACGTAGCCAGGGCAGCCCATAAGCGAGAGTTGAATGTAGCACATGCAGCCTACGATCATGTCGATATCCTGAGCTACGAATAGCACGGAGTTGTGGTAGTTGACGTTCTGCCTTCTGCATTCGTTGGCGAAGGCTACAAGCAGCGCGCCAGCTCCGCAGCACGGATCGCTGGCGGATATCCAGCCCTTTTCATCGATGTGGGCCTGTAGGTCGGTGCTGTTGATCTGTGCCATCATCCGGCATACGCTGTACGGTGTGAAGAATTGACCCTTGTAGTCGTTACTTAGCTCCAGCGCCATGAACATCTCGCCGAGGAAATCCTGATCTAGGTTCTCTTCCATGCCCATCACCGTTTCGGCAAACATGTTGCCGAATTCCACGTATTCCTCGTCGCTGTATTTCTTGCGCATGCCGTGGTATATCTGGGTTCGGTGTTCCGCGTTTGCATGATCAACGACGTTGGATATCTCGATCGCCGCCATCGTCACGAAGTCACTCCACACGTTCCAGCGGGAATGCCGGTAGCACAGCCGGTCAAAGCTCTTTGCGATATTCTTTTGATGGCCACCTCTGACCAGCTGTGCGCTGCTACTCATGACTCGGACTCAATGTCCCCGTCATCCTCAATGCGCTCATATCCATAACCGTCATCAGCTTCCTCGTCATCATCGGCCAAGTCGTTTATATCCGGCGCTTCTTCGGTCTCAAGCGATTCCATGCCGTCAACGTTTTCACCGCGCATGTCACCTGCTTCATCACTGGCCTTGTCGATATCCTCGACTGTCGGGAGGTTTTGCGTTGTTATCGGACCGACGGAAAGCTTGTCAATCACCTCGCGCTGGAAGTACTGCAACCACAGGTAATGCATGTTTTTGAATAGCCGTTTAATCTTGTTGAAGAGGACATCGCTGATTGAGAATGTCTCGGACATCTGGTATTCCAACTCACCGTCCTCGAATGTGAATACGATCTTTGCTTCGGGGCTTCTGTACCCGACTTCGTCCGCCTGTTCCAGCATGCTCATCTGTTCGCCCACGCCATTAGTGGGACAGATTGTGAGCGATATGGGGTATTTGTCTTGCCTGAATCGGAAAACGAGGTTGTTTTCGTCGCAGATACCCTGCAGCTTCTTTTTGTACGCATCGAACTTGAAATTTTCCATGATATTTCTCCTCTCATTTATTTGCGGTGAGGATTGTGACCTCGATCCGCGGTTGTCGTGAATAAAACTTTCTGACCTGTGCGTCAACTACTTGCGCATCATCCTTGTACGCAACTTTGTTTAAGCTGTCAGCCACCACTTTTGCGATGTTGTCCCAGTCTGGCTTTTTTGTTGGTCGAATCTCGCCGGTTTCTTTTTTTCTTTGCATTACCTTTGAGTCGCTTTTTGGAATCGTGTAGTATGCCATGACACGCATATCGAGCATCGCGTTATCTTGAAACTTGAATATTCCTATCTGCCGTCGATATTCGGATTTAATGAGGTTCTCGTACTGCACGGTTTTATCCGGTGTATATTCGCTGATTATGGCGCGTCCTGTTTTTGGGTCTACGACAGGCTGTCTTGTTTTCTTGTTGAACAGGGCCACCGCTCGCGCTCTCTCCTTACCCTGGGGTTCACCCAACACTGTGAATTTAACTTTCACCCTCTCAACCTCCATATCAGCCTTTTAAGCCACCCGTGGCGGTGCTTCCAGTTATCTTCCGGCCCCATGTTTATCCACTTACACCAGCAGCATGGAGTGTCCATCATGTGCCGCGGGTTATGCTTGCATGTGGTGCAGTCTTTTTCTTGCATCACTTCACCTCTTCGTATGGATCCGGCAAAGTGAACTTCCAGTAGCGCCTTGAACCTTTTTTACGGAACCAGTTGTGACCACCATGGCCAGCAAAAAATATGTATTCCACTGGAAGTACTCGCCCCACATCCTCAACACCTTGCTTTTCAAATAGCCACCGCGTCACAACATCTTTGGCAATTTCACGAAGCTCTTCGAACAGCTCTTTATTTTTCTCACCGTATATTTTAGGATTGTCGCTATAAGCAAACTGTGACCTCTGTTTTATAACAGCACTGATTGTGTCGGGGTATTTTTCGTGATCGACTCGGTTGAGGACTGTCCAGACAACGGATGCTCTTTCAGCCGTTTTCTTTACGCCTCTGCACTCATTCCACATCAATTTCGCAAGCATATCGATCTCTGTCTCATACTCGCCGAGCTGATCAGTCACTGTGGTTACGTCATCAATGGTGACGGATATCGTATGAGTGTCTTCCGGATCCGCCGCTTGTCCAATATTTACGTACATACAAAGCGTGCATACTATCACAACAAAAGATATAAGTATTTTCTTCATGGTTACCTCCAAAATCTTATTTGTCTTTCAGTCGGTAATTGCGCCCCTCTCGGCGCGAAATATCCAGCGCATAATCGCCACACATTTGCTTTATCCGGCTTCCCATCGCTTCATCCAGCGATATTATCTCGTCTATGTTCCTCTCAGACGTGATGATCGTTATACCGCCGCGTACATAGCGTTTGTTGATAATTCTGAATGAGTGGTCTATATCCGCTGCTGTCGGTGGTTTGACCCTGCCGGAAACCTGGTCTAATACAGGCTTCATGAAATCGTCGATGTACAGCACCGCGCACTCCCCGCAATCATTCAGCAGTTTGTAATATTCCTCATCATCGTTGACGTTGGCTTTCATCTCCGTCATTAGCAGACCATGTATCGCATACCGTGTAGATTCACCGCGGTTGAGATAGTGGGCACTTACCGCCGTTCCAAGATGAGTCTTTCCGCAGCCTGGTTGACCGGAGAGATACATGAAACGCGCCTTGTTTTGCTGTATAAATCTCTGGCACATATCAAGCATTGATTTTTGCCACGGCTCAATGGCATTGAAGTTATCAAAGCTGTTTATTTGCAAAAACTCCTCGACCTCTTCAGCGCTCTTTCCAAATCCCGAGTTTTCAAGCCGTAATAGCGAGCGGTATCTTTCCGCCGCGCGATCTGTTTCCATCATGGCAATTTCAGCGCTTTTTTTTAATCGCTGTTCCCACGCTTCTTTTCCATGTTCAGCGATAAATAATTTTCTGCGTTCTCGAGCTTCGCGCAGACCGTCAGCAAAAGCGCCGCCGATGCCTATAAACTCCGATATGTGATCAATATCGTCCATGTCATACCTCCTGTGTGTATCGCGGTTTATCTGGCGGTTTGTTTGGTTGCGGAGATGCGCGAGCATTGTCTTTTATCTCAAAAACGCCAAGCCACCCACGCTCGATACTCTGATTTAGTATGGCGATTTTATCCTCATCCGTTTGTGCCAGTCTGTTTAGTTTTGCAATCATGAGTTCAACCGCTTTTGGTGTCATTGTCCTTTTAAGTGCTTTGCGGTGTGCTTTAAAATCAGCTATCGCTTTTTCAAGTGGCGAAGCAGCATGCGCTTGCGCGTGGTCTTGGTCTTGGTCTTGGTCTTGGTCTTGGTTATGGTTTGGTATTGGTAGTGATACCGTTTCGATACCGTCTCGATACCGTCTCGATACCGTCTCGATACCGTTGAGTGGCTCTGGAAATTCATCTATGTATTTTTCACAATAAGTGTATAAATCTTCGTAAAATAATTCGTATAAATGACTTTCGACAAAGCCGGATATTTCATTAAAACTTCCTCGTGCGTGATTCATATTGTTGTATGGATTAAATTTTAAAAACTGCTTTATAAAAACAATGTCGCCGTCACATGCGATCAGTTCCGCATCCTCAAGTACTTTCATTGCTGATTTATATTTAACTTCTGTCCAATCAAGATCAGTTAATGCATATCCTATCGGTAATATAAAAATGCCAGCGCTATTTCCATGAGGGCATGATAGCAAATACATATAGGCTAGCTTAGCAGTATCATCCACTGATTTTAGCTTTTTGCTGCCCCATATTGTTGACTGAACTTTTGAATATCTGCTTGCCATAATGAACCTCTCAAAATAATCTATCTAAAATATAATTTAAGCGTCATGTTGTTAGGATTATGGGGCCAGCCTGTGCCGACCCCAATTCGTCATGATCAGAGACCGGCATCGTCCAGAGGCGGCAACCCCGCATCGTCCGTGGTATTTGATGGCTCGTCATCATCATTGCCAAATAACAAATCGAGCGTTTCAGTTAAATTGTAAGACTTCACTTTTTTGATAGCGCGAAGAGTTACTTTTAGCTGAATCTCTGCTTTCAGCAGCTCTTCAAACCGCTGTGCGCTGATTGTTGTAACGTCCTGATCTGCACACAAAAGTCCTTCTTGAATCGTGGCTGTTTCCGAAGTGTTAACCATGTAGAATCTCCTTTCTTAAAGATAGCTTTTTCCGAACACCTGCATGAATCTGTTCCGCCCATACAGCTGCTCAAATCGCTTTTGGGTTTCCTGTTTAATCTGCAGATCAAGCTTGCTGTCAAAATGTACGCCGCGGTCACTCATGTTGTGGTAGTCTGCGCGAAGCCATATCCAGCAGCCCCATTTATCTGAAGCTTTGCGGCGGCATCCATCGAATACGTGATGACAGTGAAGTCCGCTGACGCTGCCGGTTATGTAGCATTCCTTTTTTTCCTGCATGATGCTATCTGCCATTGTCTGCCTCCCATAACGCTTTCTGCCGGGCAAGCTCTTCCGGTGTCTCAACCTCAATGCCGAGTTCTTGAGCTTCGTACCGGGCGCCATCTATGAGGCGGTACATTTCTTTAGTATCCATATGTCTTGTCCGCTTGTAGACCAAATAGCAGTTGAATGTCACGCCATTCTCCACGCGTGTATCGAAGCACTTTGTATAAGGATAGATCGTTTTGATATCTACGGCCTCTGGCAGCTTCAGGCCAACGGTTGCACCGTCACCGTATTTTGCGAGGGCTCCGTACTCACAGACCAGACGCGCCTTGACTTCCTCTTCTCCCAGGCATTGAGCTTCGGCGATTTTGCTTCGTAGCACATGGAAATAAGAATTGGCAGTCTTTGACCTGATCTCGCGAAACTTTTTGATATCCACGCTTACATCGACTTCCTTGAGACTGTCGAACGTCTGGCGGAAATCTTTGTCGAGCTCAATTGTGATGCGCTGTTTCCGATTAAGGCCGAACGACAGATCAATCAGTTTGCCTTTCATGTATCCTCATCCTCGTTCTCAGAACGGCATATGTTCGTCGTCCGGCGGACCGTAGTCAGGTTCAAAATCCAGATCGTTATACATATCTTGTTTTTTGTTTAAAAGCTTATCTTCTGGAATAGTGAACTCGCCACTTCTTATGACCTGAACCGAGCGTGGCTGAAATGGCTTTGTGGAGAATGCTGTGCCGCCTTTTGTCTTTTGGTACTCCTCACGCCGAAAGAGCATCCCAATCAGTTTCCCTTTGAGCTTTTGTTCGTCAAAGTCCCATGTAAAGTTGTTGCTCTTTTCAATGTCCTGTACGAGCCCTTTAAAAAAACCAGCGGACTCAGGCGTAAGCATTTGATAGTATTTGCACCCCCACTTCTTTTCCTCGCGCGTGTCTGCCCTGTATGCTTTCATAAAGAAGTCTTTGTGTTCGCCCTCAGCGACATCAAGCAATAACTCAAGCATCGGTTTTTGCTTTTTGGAGAGAGTTTCTTTTGCGCCCATGATCTTGAGCACATGTCCCCCCGCAGGCAGTTCTTGGCGCTCACCAGTAACAACCTTCGCAGCATCGTAACCTTCCGGTTTCGTAATCATTTCGCACCTCCGAGGTTGTAGTATTCGCGGATAGTGTCATCGACTAGCTTTAAGTCGTTTTCGATCTCTTCCGGAAACATATCCATCGGCGTTTTTGCTATGTCAAAGCCGTCGGACTGAGTTTTGAAAATATGCCGCCCATCCACCAACGCGCTTCTCAAGACAATCGTGAACATTCCCTCGATGCAGACCTTTTCATCTAGCATCTTTCCGATTGTCTTAGGCTTGACTTCTCCAAAGTCGTTCTTCTCTTCATGCATCATGAAATACACGATCTTTTGTGGTGGCAATTTGTCAGCAACAAACCGTATCAAAGCCCAAAAGCTATCTCCAATATCGTTGTAGAACGAGAAGATTGCGTTGCCAGCACCGGATGAAGAATGGCCGCGCATAAAAGCGTTCGTCATGAGGTACCCAGAATCGTCAATCACTATGCTCAAGGCTGCTGATTTGGCAATTATGCTTTTGATGTTTTTGTAATCGTCTGTGATCGCGCAGGGCAATGTATTTTTGAACGGCATCGGTTTGCCGAGCACGTTTATGATGCCAATGTTTTCTTTGAAATTGCGTAGGCTTGTTGATTTTCCGCTGCCGCTTTTACCGATTATCAGAATAGGCAATCCCATATTGATATCCTCCAAACATAAGATTCTGTTCGAGCGCCTGTATGCGCTCCGGTGTGTCGGTGATCGTAATAACCACCGTCTTTTTACCGTCGTTTCTCGCAGGGGCGTTGACTGAATTTCCCGTTCCAAATCCGGCGAAAAGCTGTGCATCTCCAGCCAGTGGAGCAACAGGTTTGAATGTAACCGTATCGGCAGGTATGGTATTTATCATCTCTTCCGGTACCGTGAAACCCGTCTGTGCGCTCTCTGTTTTCATAGGAACCTGCTCAACTTTTGCAGCCGCTGCTTTCTCGGCACGGATGCGCTCAGCCTCTGCTTGCCGCTCCTTTTCTGCTTCTATTTCCTTGTGCCGATTAATTACCGTGGTGATGGCGCTCGCTACATTGAGAGATTTGCAATACTCGACAAAGATTTCGTTGCGGTATTCCTGTGTGTCGATCAGCGCCTTGTCATCCACAGCCTTGTCCACCTTTGCGGCAATCGTTTTTCTAAGCGCCGTCTCAGTATCGGAGAGTCCAATTTTTAATCCGAGCCGATCAAATGTAAGAAACTCGACGTTTTTGCCGTTCGTGTATTTGGCGAAGTGTTCACGAGCGATGTCTTCTTTTTTCTTTTTTTGAGCGTTTTCAACCACCGCTATTCTTTCGCCAAGCGTCTTGTTCGCAAGATCAAAAATATCCTTCACTGTTTTGCAAGTCTGGTTGTATGCCTCTATTGGTTTCATGACTATGCATCTTGCTTTTGAACAAACCTCAATATAATCGTCCTTGCTATGATTAAGAAGTGCGCGAATCTTTTTGATCTTTCCGACAGTTTCATCGTTGACTTCCAGCGCCAGCGCCTCGTCAACCTTGGCTTGAATCTTCGGCTTTATCTGTTCGATGCGATTGCTTATGGCTGGCAATTGCTCAACAGTTACAAGCTCAATGTTATCCTCAAACAGTATCAACGCTTGCTCTGGATTTTTTTCATTGTCCCCCACAGTCACCGGAGCTGAAGAATCATCGCAATCTTGTTGAAAATATGTTGATCCGTTTTCCTTTTCCACTAATGTGGTAATGACTTTGAGCTTTGGCAGAATGGCTTTATCAATCGAGTTTTCCGGTATGTCGAGTTCGGCCACCATAGCTTCCCGTTCTCCTCGTGAGGTTGGCGCCATCACAATATCGCCCACTTCGACAGGCAAATCACAAAAATACGTATACGTTTTTCCGGCATATTTTTGTGAATCGTTTTTGTACTTTACGCTAACTAATCTCATTCGCTTTCCTTTCTTTAATTTGCTGGCGTACTATATCTGTAAGCCATTCCTGTATTGTTTTCTCTCCAATGATTTCAAGCAGCGCCGCCATCTCTTCATCTTCCAATCGGCCTGTGATGCGAGCCGTGAGGCGGTGCCGACCATCACGTTGCTTCTTGGCTTTCGGCAGCAGCTCCGGAGCGTATTCACGATACAGAGCATTCAAAGCCGCTCGTTTGATGTTCACGCCATAATCATTGTCGCGGCAGCATTTGGTCACCACCGTCTTGTCAAACTTGGGATGAAAGCGCTTAACGACTTCAACCACCTGATGCTGCGATAGTTTTTTTGCATGCATGAGTTCTCGCAATTCATCTGCTATAGCCACAAGCGCACCTCCTCCCGGCCTTGACATCCTTTTTGTGCGTTGGTACACAGACTGTAGACGTTTTATGTCGAGGTTGATCCCATTGCGTTGGGACATCCTCTTTTTTTGTGCTAGGGCCTCTCATAAGACCTCCTTTCTCCGCTGTTCAATGCTCAATCTATTCGATAACTTCATGGCAACGGAATCCATGCCATGTGTGCTCCGGATCCATTTCACGCCACCGTTTCTCGTCGTAGAAAAACGAGCAGTTTATAACGTTTGGGTTTCGATCCGGGAATCTGGCTCTAAATTTCTCGTGTGCTTCACTCCAATCGGCCGCGTGAACCTCAACCCAGCCGTTCTGATATGGGAACCTCTCATCGCTGCCGAATGTATAGAAAAACTTTGGCATCGCATCCTCCTTTCTTCTTTGTGTCCAGCACGGGCGCAGCTGTCTTTTCTCATGCTTGCCTTTGCGCCCATACCGGTCTGTCCCAATACCCGCCATTGGCGGTGGTGGCGAACGCGAGAGTTTCCCCTCACGTAAGCGCTGGCTTGTCCATCCTTTTCTCGCTGGAGGTTGGCGGGCTATTACCTTTGCGCTTCGCCATGACTTGGGCGGTTTACACGGCCCTTTGACCGCCCGTGTTTATCCTGCGCGATTGATGACCGAGCACAGGGCTAACGCTGGTGGGGAGGTGAGCCTTCCACTCACGCGGCGTTGGTGTGTCGCAACCGGCTGTCAGGCCGAACGCTGGTTTATCCACTCCCCATGTTGAGCCGATTCTCACGGCTCTGCGGCTTTACGTACTTACTCCGCTAAACGCCCGTCTTTCCGAGTGTCGGCCATCTTTCAGGCTCCGCTTAGAAATGCATCCCTATCGGGTGGTGGAGAGAGAAGGACTCGAACCTTCACGCGTTTGTTCAATTCGCACACGATGTACCGTCGTGCTGCATCTACCTGTTTCGCCATCTCTCCACGTCGGCGACCCACTGGCCGCCGTTTCAAAATCACGCCATTATGTCTGCGATGCTGTGTCTCTTCCTTGGATCAGTGGCATGGCGCATAGCAGTGTATGCCTTTTGCCCGTATTTCTTTTGTTGCATTCCTGTCCATATGTCGCGCATCCCTTTGTTGCCATACTTTGCGCGAAGCTGATTTCTTCTCGTTGATCTGGTGATGATATGTATAGGTGTTTTCATTTGCGACCTCCGATAAATTTGTGAAGCTTTTGAGGTTGGTTACTCTTTCGCCCCATGACCGGCTTGTGTAGCGTCAAGCCGGTGATATAATGTGATAAGACTGTAAAGATCCTTTCTCCCTTTCGGGTGTTATTTGAAATATAATTTGCGGAGCGCGGTGCGTGGCTGCCCACCGGGCACGCTTTTATATGCGCGTGCCGAATACGTCCGTTCCGCTTGCTTGTCCTTTTTCTCGAATCTGGCAAGAATCACACAGGCCAGAACGAATATGCTTATCAACAATACCACTCCCCAAAATGTTTCTTTTGAAATCAGATAAAGCAGTATTATTGATACAGCGCCAGCCACAATGACGATAAGCCACAACATGCGTTTCATAGCCTTTTTCATCTCGATACCTCTCTTAATTTCTTAAACTGTGCTTCTTGCCGCTCATCTCGCGTATTTGTACTGTCTGCGGTGTTCCTGTTCTCTCCACTTTTCAAAAGCGGGGATATCGATGTACCATCTACCGCCAAGTTTGTATGCCGGAAAACCATGCGTGTGAATCAGCTGATCCACGCTTCGACGCGGCATGTTGTAAGACTCAATAAATTGGGGTAATGACATTTGCTTCACATTAGCCATGGTTGCTCCTATCATTGGTTATTGCTTTGTTTTCGCAAACTTAAGCGCCATACGATTTCGTCCAGTGTGCAGCATATCTCGTCATACCGTGCCCGCTCGTGGCCATCGATAATGCCATCACAACCGATATCTATTAAATCATCGCGGCACTTGATAAATTCCGTGACATCACGTTGTAATTGCAATATGGCTTCGGGAAGATTTTTCTTGTCGAGTGACGGAAATATCATTCGCGCAGCCTCAGATTTGTACATCAGGTGGTCATAAGCGAGATCAGGGCTTTCGTAAATGTGCGACATCCTGCATGCGACTTCATCAGGTGGTATTGTCTGGCCTGTTTCATAAGCTCGAACGCTCTCTACGGATGTAGGTATCAGTTCAGCTACTTGTTCTTGCGTGAAATTAGTCTTAAGTCTGGCAATTTTATAGATGTTTTGGCAATGCTTCTGCATGGTTTTATCCCCCGTATATTGATAAAATTTTGGTATAAAGATGAGGAGGTGGTTTCAGTGTTTCAGCGAAAAGAACTTGATAAGTGCTTGTTCCTCGGTCAGCCCAAGAACTTCACCGATGCGGATTGCAAGCTGCGTACTAGGCGATCGATCGCCATTCTCGATATAACGGATATAGATATCTGTCACATCCACGGCAATTGCCAGCTCCGTAACGCTCATATTTTTTTCCTCCCGTAGTTCTTTCAACCATGGCCTTGGTGTGGGTATGCGTCTCAACTATAATTCCCTCCTTACTTTTATTGCCTTTGCGGCTTTGGTGTGCTAAAGTATAAACAAACTGTTTTGTTTTGCTGATTTCAGGCACCCTCGTTGTGCGGCGCCTGTGTAACTTAATGTTTGTTATGGGTGTAGTGTAACTCGTAATTACGTGCCTGTCAACACTTATTTAAGAGTTTTTTTGAGGTTACTATGAGAATAATTGATCGCGTAGATGAGGTTATAAAAGAAAAAGGCTTAACTGCAAAGGAGCTTGCCCAAAACATAGGCGTATCAACCGGCAATGTAACCGACTGGCGAAAAGGAAGGTCGAAACCGTCCGCAGAAGTTGTGGCAAAGATTGCACGATATTTAGGCGTGTCTACAGATTATTTGCATGGACTCTCGGATGAGCGCAATTCTACAGCCTCCCCTTCTGTAGTTGCTTTTCATAAAAATACCCCGGGCGATTTTACTGAAGATGAAAAAGAGGAGATAAGCAATTTCATTGAATTTTTGATAAGCAAGCGCGATAAAAAAGATAATTAGCGCTTTTATACAGAGTGTTGCACAACATCTAGCGGGTTTACATTGGCGTGTTTTACCAGTATGATTATAGAACACACATTCGCATCAAGAAGGTACACGCCAATGACTGCAAACGAAACCCTTGAGCAAATCATTGTTGACGAAGGCATATGCGTCACCGAAAAGAATAACATCCCAAAATGCCTTGACGGACTCTATTGTGAATACGGAAATGAGAAGATTATTTGCTTGCGCTCTGGTATGCCGTCAAACAAACGTCTTTGCGTTCTGGCGGAGGAATACGCGCACATGGTCACGTCTTGGGGTGATGCCCAAGAGATGGACACCTCAAGCATGGGTAAGCAGGAAGCCCGCGCCATTGCGTACGCGATAGAGCTTGTTGTTCCAATCGAAAGGCTTTATGAAGCGCGTGAAGCCGGGGTATGTAACGCTTATGAATGCGCTGAATGTTTGGGAGTGACGGGAGAGTTTTTGACTTGGGTTTTTGCTTATTACGAAGCTAAGATACCAGGCTTTAGAGAGTTTTTTATTAAAAGTGAAAGATAGGTATTTGAAATGAAAAAAGTTGTTTTAATGGTATTGGGTTTTGTTTTGTTATTGTCTCTCTTGGGGTGCTCTACACCCGCCAGCAATAGCGAGCCTATATCTGCTCCATTGCTAGATCAGCCTTCTCACACGCCTGAAGCTACAGCCGTTTTTGATTTAGCTGAATATAAAACTCTTGCGCTGGCGCTCAAGGATGCCATAATGGACGAATCTATATTGCTCTCGAACATGGGGAATTATGAGTATAACTATTGGGCGGCAGAGGAATCACTTGGCGATATAGGCGGAGCAATAGATTATGACGAAATGTCTTCTGCTGCAAATGACTGGCTTTGTGAAAATGCCGAAATTGCCGTCGGTGAACTCGAAAATAACTACAAAAATATATGCGACCAGTATAAAGAAATAATACATTTTGCTGTTTCAGGAGCAGAAGCTGAAGAAATCCAAGATAAAACAAGTGAAATGTTTGGATCTTTTGATGCTCTTTATTTATTGGTTACTGCTCCATCTGGTGATATATCTGATTTTGCAGACAAGTTTAACGAGTATTCAGATGATATTAAAAATAATGATAGCGTCTTATCGACGCTACTTTCTGACTGATATCACTAAAATAGGAGTATGTGATGGCTAAGTATACGAAAAGATCTGATGGCCGATATCGTGCTGATGTCACTGTCGGTATGAGCGCTGATGGAAAACGCATCCGCAAAACGCTGTACGGCCTAACGATAAAGGAGCTGGACGCAAAGATTGCCGATATAAAATCCATGCAAAATAAAGGCGTTACTATATCGGACAACAAAATCACCCTGGGGCAGTGGGCTCAGACTTGGCTTGAGGCTTATAAGCAAGGCGTTGCATACAATACCCGCGAGTTATACCGGCACGTGATCGAAAAACATATCAACACCGCAGATGTCGCCTGTTTGCCCTTGACTAAAATTAAAACAGTTGACCTTCAAAGCCTCGTAAATAAAAAGCAGGACGAAGGACTGACCAGAACGATTGACATGCTCGTTCTTACGCTGCGCCAGATATTTGACCAGGCTGTCGAAAATGACTTGATTTATAAATCACCGGCAAAGTCGCTTAAAAAACCGCAGATAAAAACAGCACCGAAGCGTGCTCTTTACGATATCGAAAAGCAAGCGATAGAGAAGGCTGCGCTATCAGACAACAAACGCGCATTCGTTTATCTTGGCATGTATGCTGGATTGCGCCGTGGCGAAATTCTGGCGTTGACTAAAGGTGACTTTGACATAAAAGATAAAACGGTCACTGTAAGCAAAACAATTATTTTCAAGGGAAATACAGGTGAGCTCCAGCACTTCCCAAAATCAGAGGCTGGGTTTAGGACTGTGCCCATGCCGTCAATCTTGCTTGATTTTATGATCGAGTATTTAAAGACCGTTGACCGCGTCTATCTCTTTACAACAGCAAAGGGAGAATTATTCAGCAAGACAGCGATGCACCGGCTCTGGCGATCGATTCTTTGCAAGCTCAACAAGGCCGCTGCACCGAAAGACAGCAAGATAAAACCTATATCAGGATTGACACCGCACATTCTGCGGCACGAATATGCCACCAGCCTCTACTATGCGGGGGTAGATATAAAGACCGCTCAAAAGCTGCTTGGGCACAGCGATATCAAGATGACACTGGCTGTATACACTCACCTTGAGCAAGACAACAACGACGTTACTGAGAAGCTGGATAAATTATATTGCGGTAAAAATGCGGTCAATGCCCCAAACGACGATGATGGGGCAAAAGAAAAAACTCCCGAATGCTCGTGATTTCTCACGTTTTCGGGAGTTATCGTGGTGACCCACCGGAGATTCGAACTCCGGACACCTTGATTAAAAGTCAAGTGCTCTACCGACTGAGCTAGTGGGTCATATTCTTTTGTCCCATAAAGGCCTATGCCTTTTTAAGACCCCATTAAGCATTGGCTGGGGTGGCAGGATTTGAACCTACGAATGCGGGAGTCAAAGTCCCGTGCCTTACCGCTTGGCTACACCCCAACGGCATACGGATTTTATGGGGTGAGTAGTGGGATTCGAACCCACGGCCTCCAGGGCCACAACCTGGCGCTCTAACCTACTGAGCTATACCCACCATATGTACCGCCTCAAAAAGCCGCCTTTTTGAGGCGCCGTTTATGGCGCGCCTGCGGGGACTCGAACCCTGGACACACGGCTTAGAAGGCCGTTGCTCTATCCTGCTGAGCTACAGGCGCACATAGTCAGCCGCTTAAAGAGCCGAGCTATATCGAGCAACCGACAGAACGGAATTTTATCATAAGTGGACGGCGTTGTCAATACAATAACACCTTCATTTATTGTGCAAAGGGCGCTTTTTTTATTTGCCGCAAAAACGCTGAGAGATGCTGTATGCAACGGCTGATTTTGGATACCAGGCACCTGCCGTACAAGCCAGCGAATCAATCAGCCGCTTCTTTTCTCCCCCGTAACGAACCTCGCTGTTTTGAGAGGACGCTGCAGCACATGCTCCAAATATACGACAAGCGCGCCGCTGAGACGTTTTTGCACATCCGCGTTGATATCAAGGCTGCCCAGATCTTTTGCGGCTGTATGCGCCAGCAGACGCAGCGCACAAAGCAGTGCCTCGTCGAGAACGATGCCGCCATGGTCACGCCCGCAGCTTGGACACAGCGCGCCGCCGTGACTCGCCGAGAAGCGCACAAACGGCGGTGCGCTGCCACAGACCGCGCACTCAGAAAGGCTTGGATAAACACCTTCAATATACAAAAGACGCTGCAAAAAGTAGCAAAGCACGGTGCCAGCCGACGCGGTGCCCGTATCCAGCACGAACAGCGCATTCACGGTCAACGCAAACAGTCCCGAGGGAACGTCGTCCTCCTGCGCCACCTTGTCCACAGCGTCTGCGATAAAGCATGCAGCGGTATAAGCGTCGTAATCACTCTGCAGGCCAAAAAAAGTGCGGCGTATTGCGCAGCCCTTCACACCGAAGCGCCCATCTTTTTCAAAAAACGTATAATCACCGCAACAAAAAAGCGACGCAGCCGAAAACAGTTTAGACGCGGGTTTCTTTGCACCGCGCATCTTTGCGGACATACGCCCGTAATCCCTGGTGAGCAGCGTCACCATTTTATCGTTGTCATTAAAATCCACCGTCCGTATCACAACAGCCAGTGTGTCGCGTCCTGCGCCCATGATTATTCGTATCCCAGCTCGCGCATCACACGGACGCTGTCGCGCCAGCCTTCCTCTACCTTAACCCAAAGCTCTAAGTACACCTTGGTACCAAAAAGCATCTCAAGATCTTTTCTCGCTTCGGTACCGATTCTTTTTAGCATTTTACCGCCGTGACCGATGATAATACCCTTATGCGTGGCGCGCTCGCAAATAATCGTCGCAGACACATCCACGATGTCCTTGTCTTCACGGTGTTTCACGCTGTCCACGCTCACACCAACGCCGTGCGGCACCTCCTCCATGAGCAGTCTCAGCGCCTTTTCGCGTATCATCTCCGCCGCGATTACCCGCTCCGGCTGATCGGTATATTCATCATCGGGATAATAACGGGGCCCCGGATTGAGGAATTGTTTTAAAGCCGCCAGCAGCTCGTCCACGCCCTCTCCTGTCTTCGCCGAGATAAGGTAAGGCGCACACTCCAGTCCCGCGTCTATTAGCTTCTGAGCCGTATCCACGCTCTTCTGCTTGCCGGCCGCGTCCGTCTTATTGACTGCGGCGACCACAGGAAGGCCGCCTTTGAGCAGCTTTTCCAAAATATCCATATCTTCCTGTTCCGCACCGCGCTGCGCGTCACACATAAAAAGAATGGCTTCCACATCGCGCGCAGAATCAAAAGCCGTTTTAACCATATATTCTCCCAGCCTGTTGCGCGGCGTATGCACGCCCGGGGTGTCTAAAAACACCATCTGATAATCCTGCCCAGTCAATACACCCACAATTTTGTTGCGCGTCGTCTGCGGTTTTTTGGATACGATGGCGACTTTGGCGCCCACGATGCGGTTCATGATGGTGGACTTGCCCACATTGGGCCGTCCGACAATTGCGATAAACGCCGATTGATGTTCCACTTTTCTCTTACTCCATCTCTTTGCCGGAAAACGCATGCGGCAGCAGTTTTTCCAGCGTCAGCTTTTTGTATTTCAAGTCTTTGTTGGACGAAATCACTTCCATGTCTGGCCCGAACTCATTGAGCGCCTGTCGACAGACACCGCACGGAAACGTTAAATCGTCCGAGTCCGATGTGACCGCGATGGCAGTAAAATCGCTTTCGCCGCTTGTGACGGCCTTAAATAGTGCCACCCGCTCTGCACAGCATGTCACGCTGTAGGCCGCGTTCTCCACGTTGGCGCCTCTGTATACCGTGCCGCTCTTGCCGAGCAGCGCCGCGCCCACTCTGAAATGCGAATAAGGTGCATAAGCGCCTTCCTTGGCTTCTTTGGCTTCCTTTAACAGCTCTTTGTCTGTCATGGTCTTTCAACCCCCGCTATCGCCAATATTTCGCGCTGACGGCTGCGCATGGCTTCTTCCCCAATCGGCTCCATATGATCATACCCGAACAGGTGCAGCATCGCGTGTACCGTTAAAAACGCGATTTCCCGTTCAATGGAATGGCCATATTCCCCCGCCTGCCGTATTGCACAAGGCATGGATATCGCGATGTCTCCGAAGAACCCCGGCTCATCGGACGGAAACGACAGCACGTCTGTCGGTTTATCCACCTGCCGAAATTCCCTGTTAAGCGTGTGAATGGCCTCGTCGTTGGTAAACAGCAGCGATACGCCGCCGGACTTCTTCTCGCATTTGGCCGCCGTGCGGGCCGCTTTCTTCACCGCGCGCTTCAGTTTTACGTCTTTTTCAATCCCCTGCCAGATGATATCCACTTTCAGCATACATTACTCCTGCCCCGGATATTTTACGCGCTCGTGGAGCGCTCCTTCAAATACATGCAAAAACGCCTTGGCAATTGAATTTAAGTCACGACGATTGAGCGGGCAGTCGTCCAGTTGGCCATCGTTGTATTTGCATCGAATAAGCTTATCAATCATATCCTTCACCTGCTCCCTGTCGGGATCGTCCATGCTGCGCACCGCGGCTTCCACGCAGTCCGCAAGCATCACAATGGCAGCCTCCTTGGTAGACGGCTTGCTGCCATGATACTTAAACAAAGTCTCGTCAACCTCCAGCCCCGCCTCTACCGCTTTATTATGGAAGTATGGCACGGTGCCATCGCCATGGTGCTGCGCCATGATCTTTTGCACGTCACGCGGCAGCTTATACTTATGAGCCAGTTCGAGCCCGTAAGACAAATGGCTGACGATGATCTTGGCGCTTTCGCGCGGATCCATCACATCGTGAGGATTCTCGCCCTTTTGGTTCTCTTTAAAATAGCGCGGGTTTTTCAGCTTTCCCACATCATGAAAATACGCACCCACACGGCAAAGAAGGGCATTAGCACCCACCGTGTCCGCGCCGGCTTCGGCGAGATTCGCGGTGAGTATGCTGTGATGATACGTGCCCGGCGCTTCGATCGTCAGCCGTTTTAGCAGCGGATGGTTCGGATTGGAAAGTTCCAGCAGCTTGGCCGGTGTAGAAACGCGAAAAGCCGCTTCCCAAATCGGCAGTGTCCCGATTGCGAGTACACCCGCTAAAAGACCGCTGCCAGCCGCAAACGCACAGTCAGCTAACACCTTGTCCCAAAAGATATTAACAGAGCCGACAATACTCAGCAGTGCCGTCATGGCCATGCTCGCGCCGCCGCCCAGCAGTCCCGCGTATATCAGCGACGACCGGTGCCCAGGGCGGTGTAGCATAAATACGCTTACTGAGCCTCCCAGGATGGTCATCATCGTGCTGCTGAGCATCGTCTCGCTGAGCACACCCGCCTGCCAAGACGTTATGATTCCCAAAACCATAGCGAGAAACACATTAAGCGCCAGCGCGCTTCGCTGTGACACCAGCACACACGCCAGCATTGTGCCAAAGAATCCGGGGATAATACGTGTATCCAGCCTAGAGAGCGGCACGCCGACCAGCGCCACCACCACAACGACCGTGGACAGCACGAACAACTTTCTCGTATCGGCCAGCAGCTCACTTTCAAACTGATACAGATATGTGGCATATACGGTAAACAGCAATGTGATCAGCAAGAACACGCCGACATAAAGCAGGAAGTTGATTTCTTCTCCGCCGACAAGACCCAGCTCTGCCAGCACGGAAAGCTGTTCTTCGGTGACCACCTGACCTGCGTCCACAATGGTCTGGTTCTGTTTGTAGATAATCGGCTGCACCTTTTCAGCCGCGGCGCTGCGCGCCTGCTCGGTGGCCTCCGAATCGATGAGCATGTTGGCTTTGAAATTTCGATTAACCGGGAAATATGCGATATAGCCGTTTTCTTCCGGATACAGCGTTTTGATTGCGTCCTCGACATCTATTCTCTCGGTTCTGAGGTTCTCTTCGCGGATGCCGGTCTCGAGCGATGCCGTTACAATTTTTGTCACTTCTTCAGCCATAGCCAAAATTCCCTCGGCATCCATCGCGGCAAGCGCGAAGATCGCGTTGTCCGGCATATCAGGATCTAAAAGCGTTGTTCTCACATCGTCCTTTTGCTGCTGCGTAAGGTGTTCGCTCCAATCCACGTCAAGCGGATTAAACAATCCGAGAAAATAATCGCGTGAGAAGCCGTAATCGGAATCTTTGACCTGCCATGTGATAAAGTCATCGCGCAGTGTTTCATTCGCAGCCTTAGCAAGTGAAAAATATTCGCCGACACTTTGCTTAACCGCCGCCGTCACGGTGTCATCCATGGCATACATCAGCGGCACTTCCGCGCGCGCCTTCTCAATAACGGCGTCCGTGGAAATCTGGTCGGTCACATCACGGGGTGCCGTGATGGTGGCGGGCGCCACTTCTCCTGCCTGAATATCATATTGAACGGGTGTGATGGAAAGCGCAACCAGCACAAACACAGCAAGCAGCGTCCCCGCTCCGATTAATGCGGATGCAAGCAGCTGCCTTTTTGGCACAAGCCTTCTCTTTAAAGGGTTGGCTCCCATTCAACTACCTCCTTGCGTTCTTTTCGTACCTCTCGTAGGCTTTAATAATGTTCTGAACTAGCTCGTGGCGCACCACGTCTTTATGCGTCAGATACTGCACACTGATATCTTCGATGCCATCAAGAATATTGACGCAATGCTTAAGACCGCTCCTTTTTTCCTTGGGAAGATCGATCTGTGTGATATCTCCCGTCACCACCATACGTGCATTTTCGCCAAGACGCGTTAAAAACATTTTCATCTGCTCCTCGGTGCAGTTTTGCGCTTCGTCCAGCACGATAAACGCGTCTGAAAGTGTGCGGCCGCGCATATACGCCAACGGTGCCACCTCAATCACACCGCGCTCAGACAACCTCGCAAACGTCTCACCGCCCAGCAATTCGTACAGCGCGTCGTACAAAGGACGCAAGTAAGGATCAACCTTGGTCTGAAGATCGCCCGGCAAAAATCCCAGGCTCTCGCCCGCCTCCACTGCGGGGCGCGTCAGTATAATGCGCTCCACCTCTTTGTTTTTGAACGCGACGACAGCCATCGCCATCGCAAGATACGTCTTTCCCGTGCCCGCGGGGCCGATGGCAAACACCACCGTATTCTCCCTCATGGCCTTCACATAGCGTTTTTGTCCGATGGTGCGGCTCTTGACCTGTCTCCCCTTGCTCGTGATGGCAATCACGTCCGTCATGATCTCCTCAATCGCGTCGGCGTTGCCTTCTCTGGCAAGCTCCACAGCGTAACGAATGCGCGACAGGTCGATCTTCTCCCGCTTCTTAATCATGCTTAACAGCTTGTCCACCACAATCTTGGCTAGCTCCGCGTCTTCACTGCGGCCGTAAATGGCCACATGGGTGTTTCTTGCAATGATGCTTGCACCCGTTTCTTTTTCAATCGCCTTGAGATTTTCATCAAACGCGCCGAAAAGCTCAATTAACTGCTCGATATTGTCAACCTCGATGCCGAGTTCCACGTTGCATGTGTCCAAATTACTCCTCCAAATATACAACTTTTCCTATATTCTCACGTGTCTGAACATAGACAGTCACCACAAGCTCGCCGTCCTTTTCTTCAGACACCGATTCATGCCCCACAACTTCTGCATTTTCAGGTACCACACCCTGCGCGTTATAAAAGGCGCGCTCCTCAAGATCAACCATTAGTTTTTTCAGATTCGCCTGCTCCAGACTAAGCTTCACTTCGCTGTGCTCCAGCGTTATCACCTTAACAGGCAGGAAAAGCCCCACCACGTTATATTCGTCGATCATCTTCGTATCGTACTCTTCGTACTCACAGCTTTGGTCTACCGCTGCCGTATCCGCACCGATGGCAATCACGCGTTGTGTATTCTTGCGCCCGGTGGGTATCCGTATTTCATTGTACATAGGTGCGCTGGCCTGTGCCTTATACCATACGCTGCCGATGACCTCTCCACGTGCCGCCACAAGCATGCGCGTCAGCCCTTCATCCCAAATAAAGCCGGATATCAGCACGTCTCCTGCGCGCACTGTCTCTCCTTTTGCCACTGCCGCACGGCCTTTGAGCGCCATGACGCTTTCTATCAGGGCATCCTTTGTCGCTACGATGTCGCAAGGGCGCGTTTCGTCCACCATCTCGGGCGGGGGTTCAGCGGGTACCACTTCTATCTCTGCAACCACGCCTTTAAAGCGCAGATTGACCCATGCTAATTCGTCGTGATCCACCATCAGCCGTGTCTCGACGTCTTTGATGTCCACACCACCTTTGTAAGCGCCAACAAACACGCCAAGCGGCTGCACTTCCTTGATCAGTGCGATGGCTTCACGTTTTTCTATACCCTTTACGCGCACATCCCATACAAAAAACGATGCGGCAAACACGGCAACCCCCAGGCAGACAAGCCCGATTAGCAGCGCTTTGCGTCCCCAAAGCCGCATAAAACCAAAAGGCACGCCGGCCTTTTTCTCTGCCGTGATGCGATATTTATCCGGCACAACGCGGCACATTTTGCAATACCCGCGAGCACTGAGCACGCCTCGCAGCACCGTATACGAAACCCGCCGGACGTCATAAACGATAATGCCGGACTGTGCCGCCATGTTCAAAAACTTCTCAAGCGAGAGGCCTTCCACGCGTATCATAACATATCCGGTCATGAATTTCCATATTCTCAAGGAGCAATGCCCACCTCTTATCTCATATTTTCATATTGAACCGACCGGATATCACCGCTGATCGCCACATTGTCGCGCCCGAAACGCTCCAACTGCAAGGCACTGCCGCTGATCACAATCACAAACGCGTCCCCATTGATACCGACCTTTCTTTTCGTGTATTCCGCGATGCCTCTGTGGTTTTCGATGTACACATTGGTGTTGTCGATAATGGTTAAACGCAAACAGCCCACCGCCTCGGGTGAGAGCTCGAATTTCTGCACGATGCCTTTTTTGATTTCGCTTAATCGACTCAATGCTTTTACTCCGGCCAGTTCTTAATATACGATTTCATTTTTATCCCAAGCAGTTTCACTTTTTGGGAGATCGATCATAATAGATAATATGCGGATGACAATAAAAAAAGAAGGCGGTATCCACGCCTTCGAGCTTGTCATAACCCAAATGTTCATATTTTAAACCATCGTGCTTTGTGTTGCCCCATGGCGCAATAGCGACAAAGGATTTATTAACTATTCATGTCATGTTGTCGTGATGTCGCTTCGCTCAATCAGCGCCTGCGCTCACATATCCTCTTCCTTTACCTCGTCCACCACAACGTGACCGGGCGTATGCTCCACCACCGCAATAGCGCTTCCTTTGACAATATAGGCACCGTTTGACACGACCTCCAACCGAGAGCCGTTGATTCTCGCAAAACCCGCGGGTCTTAAGTCCGTCTCCGCGACGCCCTGCTTACCCACAACACTTTCGCTCTCTTCATGGCTGGTATACCCTTGTGCGGTTTCCATGTTGCCAAACAGCACCACCTTGCGCACAAGCCCCATTCGTTTGAATATCTGATAGAGAATAGGCAGCAGCACCGAGCCGCCCACGATACCCGAAGCGAATATAATCAAAAACGAAGACAGATCACGCGCGGCAAACAGCAGCCCCGCCCCGATTCCCAGTATACCAAGAATACCAAAAACGCCGAAGCCGGGTACGGCAATCTCGATGCCCACCATCACAATACCAAATATAAAAAGCGCCGCCGTCCACCACTCCGCGTATCCCGCGAGGAAGCCGCCGCCGAAATAAAGACCGAAAAAGACAATGGAAAGCCCGCCGAATATACCAAAGCCGGGCGTGAATATCTCGATGCCCATGCAGACGATTGCCGCAATAAACAGCAAACTGGCGATGGTCGTCGATGTACGGAACTGAGCGGCTTTTGCGGAAAAGCTCATGGACTGCTCACTGACAGCCGCATTTGAATAACCGAGCTGCCTTAACACATCACCGATATTTTCTGCAGTACCGTCGGAAAGTCCTAAGTCTGCGGCATCCTGCGCACCCAGTGTGAGCAGCTCATCGGTATTTGTGACACCTTCTATAGCAATACGCTTATCCGCCATAGCAGCCACAAGGCCGGTATCGTGCCCGCGCGCTTCGGCGGCGGATTTTAATATCCCCACCCAGGTGGACAGTGTTTTTTCATCGTTGGGTATGGTTTCCGCCGCGCCGATGACAGCCGAATCCGCCATAATAATACGCTCGCAGGATACTGAGATGAGAACGCCCGCGGAGAGCGCGTTGCCGCTGATATAACAATCTACCGGCACTTCGGCGTTAAGCAGTGTCTTTTTTATATTATCGGCCTCAAGTATTTGTCCGCCAAATGTGTCAATGTTGAGCACAACGGCACTGCCCGACTTCTCCGCGTTATCAATCACATCTTCGATATAGGCACTCATGGCTGCATTGACTTCGCCGCTGACCTCGGCCACAACCACCGTTTGATCTGCTGCCAAAGCCTGTCCGCCCGTCACAACACCAAGCCCGACGATAATAGCCACCGCGACCATTAACAGTCTTTTCATTTGCCGCTCCTTTCACAGCTTCTGAGAATAACTATATTATACCGCAAAAACACATTTTTCGGCACTGTTATAAATCACGTGAAAAAACACTGCGCTTTTAAGTTTCTCACAATAATAAAACCCGGGATTGTGACCCCGGGCTTTTGTGTGCAAATATGTATGCTCTTAGCGCTTTCTTTTACGAGCTGCCTCTGCCTTTTTCTTTCTCTTGACGCTTGGCTTTTCGTAGTGCTCACGCTTTCTCAGCTCCGCCAGCGTGCCTTCTCTTGCGGTCATGCGTTTAAACCGTTTCAGAGCGTTTTCTAAAGATTCATTTTCACCGACACGAATTTCTGCCACCTAGTAACCCTCCCTCCCATACCCCACGGAACCGAATATCCGATCCGACAATGGGAGTTTTTTAACTTAGATTATTATAGTCAACAGTCCTGAAAAAGTCAACAGCCGTTAGATATGTTTATCACGCAGCGCTTTTAACGTCTTTTCAAAATATTCTGGCAGCGCTGCTTCAAATGACATCTCATCGCCTGTGGACGGATGGCGCAGCATCAGCTTTTCTGCATGAAGGAGCTGGCCGTTTTGATGCAGTTTGACTGCCTTGGGCCCATATGCCTGATCCCCCGCCACCGGGCGTTGTATGCTCGACAGATGCACGCGAATCTGATGCGTGCGGCCTGTTTCCAGCTCCGCCTCAATGTAAGTAAAAGCGCCGAAGCGCTCCAAAACGCGCACGTGTGTGACCGCACGTCGTCCGCCCGTCACCACCGCCATTTTCTTGCGGTCTGTCCGGCTGCGTCCGATGCTTTTATCGATTGTGAGAGAATCTTCACGGATGTTTCCGTGCACGATTGCCGCGTATATACGCCGCGCACTTTTCTGCGCTATCTGCTTCGCCAGCGCCACATGCGCCTCATCATTTTTGGCAATGACAAGCAAGCCCGACGTATCCTTGTCCAGCCGGTGCACAATCCCGGGGCGCAGCTCCCCGTTAATGCCCGAAAGGTCTTTCACGTTATAAAGCAGCGCGCTCACAAGCGTGCCTTCCCGGTTTCCGGGCGCGGGATGGACCACCATACCCTGCGGTTTGTTGACCACGGCCATCCATTCATCCTCATAGACGATATCAAGCGGAATATTCTCCGCAGTAATCTCCGTTTTCTTAGGCGGGGGTGTATGCACAACAATCACGTCGCCGGCTTTGAGCTTATCACTTGGCCTCGCGGGCTCACCGTTGACCATAATGTGCCCTGTCTCTATCGCGTTTTTGATATGCGATCGCGTGAGTGGCAGCTGCTCCGCAAGATACTTATCCAGCCTGCTAATCTTTTCACCGACCTCAAGCCGCGTCTCTAGATCCATAACCCTTATCCCGCCGTGCCGTCATCACCGTTGTCTTTGCTGTCAGTGCTTTGACTGTCGCTAATGGCTGCATCAGCCTGCTCAAGCGGCTTCTTCTTATCCTTATAGAAAAAAAGTATATAAATACCAAGCAATATCGCACCAACGACAAGCGCCGCGTCCGCGACGTTGAAAATCCATTTCCAAAAATCGAATAAGCGGAAATCAACGAAGTCTCTAACATAGCCAAACGCGATCCTGTCGATAAGATTGCCAAGCGCACCCGCAAACAGCACCGCAATGAGTACTTTGACAAAACGGGTTTGCTTTTGGCGGTAGCGAAACATAATGTAAACCGCCGCGATCAGAACAATAATCGTAATCACGACAAAGAACACCTGCATCCCCTGCAGCATGCCAAACGACGCGCCCCGGTTCTCTATTTTTGTGAAATGCAGCACATCCTGTATGACTGGCATTGACTCGTTCGGATACGCTGCCAGTGCGGGCCACAGCAGGAATTTTGTCAACTGATCTGCCAGCACCAATATAACAATAATGATAATTTGAAGCATTCGCCCTCCTCGTTAGAGTTGATTCTCTTTGCCTTCGGCAAGCCGCTTTAAGTTGGCGCGGTGTGAATAAAACACAAGGATGAATAACAGCACACTCGTAACATTGTTCCAAATGTCGCCGAAGAAAAATACGAATGAGCAGGCCGCCATCAGCGCCGTGCCGACGAGCGAACCGATAGACATCGTACGCGTAAGCGCAATGAGGATAATGCATGCACCCAGCACGGCCAGCGTATGAATGGGCATCATGATCAGCAGCACACCAAGGCTCGTAGCAACCCCCTTGCCGCCTCTGAACTTTAAAAATACAGGCCAGATATGCCCGAGCACAGCCGCAAGACCCCCGATACAGACACCCACGGGCACAGGGGTACCACCGAGCACGCCTATATCCGGAATCAGCAAATACCCGACCCAAGCCGCAGCTGCACCTTTGGCGACGTCGCCCACAAATGTAAACATTCCGATTGCCCAGCCGTAATTACGGATTGCGTTTGCTGTGCCGGCATTTCCGCTGCCTTGCTCACGTATGTCTTTGCCTTTAAAAATCTTGCCTGATATATACCCAAACGAAATACAGCCAATCACATAACCGATAACCGCGGTTAACACATACCAAATGACCATATATAGACTCCCTTGCCTAATCGTTTTTATTTCGGGCTCCCAGACGAAGGGGCGTTCCCGAAAAATCAAAAGTTTTACGAAGAAAATTTTCCAGATAGCGCATATAGGAAAAATGTATCAGCCGCGAATCGTTGACAAAAATCACGATATACGGCGGCACAGTGGCTACCTGCGTGGCATAATATATTTTCAGCCTCCGCCCTTTGTCGGACGGCGGCTCTACCATAGTGACAGCCTCGCCGATACACTCATTCAAAAGGCCTGTCGGGATGCGTCGCAAGCTGTTTTCCTTAGCCTTGAGCAGCGCATCAAATAAACGATTGAGCCGCTGTCCCGTCAGCGCGGAAATATACACCTTTTCCGCATAGCTCATGAAGCTTAAAGCCGTCTCGATATCATTGTTGTATTTGTTTATGGTGTGCGTGTCTTTATCTACCGCGTCCCATTTATTCACGGCAATCACGCACGGTTTGCCCTCATCATGAACAAAACCCGCAATTTTGACGTCCTGCTCGGAAATTCCCTCTATCGCGTCAATCATGACAACCACAGCATCTGCGCGCCTCACCGCCGCAAACGCGCGTATCACACTGTAGCGCTCGATGGATTTATCTTCGATTCTCGCTTTCTTCCGTATCCCCGCCGTGTCGATAAGCACAAAGTCTGTGCCTTCCCTTTTGAACGGCACATCAATCGCATCGCGCGTGGTGCCCGCGATATCCGATACAATGGTGCGCGACTCGCCGATGATGGCGTTCACAAGAGACGATTTTCCCGCATTGGGCCGCCCAACAATGGCGATATGCACGGTTTCCGGGTTTTCCTCTTCCTGCTGTTCTTCAAAGTCCGCAATCACAGCATCCAGCAAATCGCCAAGACCTAGACCCTGAGCCGATGATATCGCAAAAAGCTGATCGGTACCCAGCGCATAAAAGTCGTAGATGTTTTGCTCGTCCTGCCTGTTATCCGCTTTGTTGACAACGGTGATTACCGGCTTGTTTGCCCGCCGCAGCATATCCGCAATCTCGTGATCGGCAGGCAGCACGCCCTGCTTGGCGTCCACAAAAAAGAGTATCACATCAGCAATGTCCACAGCCAGCTCGGCCTGAAGCCGCATCTGCTTCAATATCACGTCTTGGGCATCCGGATCGATACCGCCCGTATCAATCAATGTGAACTCACGCCCGAGCCACTCGGCATCCGCATATATCCTGTCTCGCGTCACACCCGGCGTATCCTCAACTATAGATATGCGCCGTCCGGCTATTCTATTAAAAAAAGTGGACTTGCCCACATTGGGCCTTCCCACGATGGCCACAAACGGCTTTGCCATTATTCTTTAACCCTCTCTCTTTATTCCGCAAACCTGCGCAACCAACTGATATCCGTCGCACACCGGCTCCACAATAACACCCAGCGCTTCGGAAAGTTCTTCCAGCGTCATATCGTCCAGAAAAATGTTGTCATCGCGCAATGCGCTTGATGGAATCAGCAGCTTTTTCCCCAAATCCTTCCCCTGAAGCGCCGCAATAAAATCTTTGCCCGCCAGCAGCCCCGCAACTGTCACCGCACCGCCGAATGTTAAGTTCTTCACAGAATATACACACACATGTGCGTTGGAGCGCTGCGCCGCTCTTTTGGCGATGCTTTCAATAAACGGAAAGGCATCTTCGCCCGTTGCCAGACTAATGTTTGCGTCCGACCCTTCACAGTTTTCCAGCGCTTCTTCTGCTTCTTTGAGCAACGTCGCCAAGAGACCTACGCCGTTTTCAATCTGGTCAAAAGATTCATAGTCTTCGTATGACGGAAGCGCCATCCCCGCTCGAAGGTAAAACTCATCCGACGCAAACACAAAACGTGTACCGATACTATTTAAACATTCTTTCTGCCATTTTTCAACTGTTTTGATGGTGGCTTGCGCCACAGTTTGAGATATCGGCTCTATTTCCGTCAGTCCTTCGCGGTGTTCTGTCAGCCCCACGGGTACCACAGCAAGAGAAACCGCCGCAGGATACAGCCGCTTCAAAAAGCGGATGGTTTGCTCCAGCCTTTGCCCGTCATTGAGCCCCGGGCATATCACCGCTTGTGCGTGAAAACGGATACCGCGCGCCGCAAACTTTTTGAGCAGCGGACGTATGGGCACGGCTTTTTCATTGCCCATCATCAATCGCCGCAGATTTTCGTCAACGGTATGAACGGAAATATATAGCGGCGAAGCTTTGCGACGGATAATGCGCCGGATTTCATCCTTAGAAATCATCGAAAGCGTCACATAGTTGCCCATTATCAAAGAATAGCGCCAGTCTTCATCCTTCACATAAAGGCTTTTACGCATCCCTTTGGGCAGCTGATGCACAAAACAAAACACGCATTTGTTTCCGCAAACGCGTTTTTTTCCGAGAAGCGGCTGTGTAAAAGAAAGCCCTAAGTCTTCATCGTCAGATTTGACGATGCGCAGTGTCAAAAAATCACCGCCGCGCTCTATGCATATTTTGAGACGCCGCTGCGCACAAAAGAATATATAGTCAACGTAATCAAGCAGCGGCTCACCGTTAATCCTGACGATCTTGTCGCCCGGCAGAAGGCCTCCGCGCTGCGCCGCACTATCCTGTCCAACGCCTTTTATTTCGAACAAAACTGTCCGTCCTCCCATTCAAACTCGGGCTATTATATACCATTTTGATGATCTTCGCCAGCCCAAGTTCGGGATTTGACCGCACTATGTTTGCATAGCGGGTGTTTTTTGCCACGGACGCGACAACAGATAGGACACCGCGAGACAAACAACAAAGCTCAGCGAGGCGATATCCATCACATCGAAAACCGTCAACGTGCGCACCGTATCCGTCAGCAACGCCATAATATCCTCAGCTATGCTATAAATGCCGATCAAAACAGGCGCATAAAGCGGCGCCCTGCCTTCCATAAACAGCAATGCGATCAGCGATACGAAAAAAATGAGCACGGCGCTTAAATATGTCACCGTATATGAAATAGACACAAAACTTGCAGATACTGAGAGCAACACGGTGATAGCCGATGCGAGATAAAACCGAAATGTAAAACCTTTTTGATAAATAATGTAAAAAACCGGCGCGACACAGAGAAAGGCGCCGGCTGCGCAAACGGATATGCCGTTTGTCACCGTCACAATCGGCACAACAGACAGCAGTGCGCATATAATGAAATATAGGACAAACGCGGTGCCACCTAACCTAGCGGCGCTTGTCGCCTTACGAAGGCTGCCCGTCAGATACAACACCGGCAGCCCCACAATCACAATTAATGAAATACTCATAGTCCCACCTTGCCAGAAGCCTTTGTTTTAGCTTGCCAACTCAGCGGGCAAATTATTGATACGGTAAAAATTACTTAAAGAGCATGCTTAGGCATGCCGCCTTAAAGATCAAGCCGTTTTCCTGTGGTGTTGTACACGATAGATTCACAGATATTCTTGATGTGGTCGCCCACGCGTTCCAGATAGCGCGCAATCAACACAAACGCCATCATCTGGTTAATGTGCTTTGGGCTTTCCATCACATAAGTCAGCAGTTCTCGGTATATTTGCTTAAACAACGAATCCAGTTCCTTGTCACTCTTCGCTGTTTCAATAGCCATTTCAAAATCGCCGCTCGCAAACGCGCGAACGCTTGAAAGCAGCATTTCACAGGCAATATCCGTCATACGGGGCAAATCGATCAGCGGCTTTATATACTCTTCTTCCTTGAGCCGAAGCGCCATTTTTGCTATGCCGACACCGTAATCGGCAATGCGCTCTAAATCTGTACCCATTTTAATTGCAGCAAATATCACGCGAAGATCGCTCGCCAGAGGCTGCTGAGTCGCAATCAGCGTGACGCACAGCTCTTCGATATCCATCTGAAGGTCGTCGATTTCATCGTCACTGTCCACAATTTTCTGAGCCCTGTCAATATCGCGTTCAACTAGCGCTTTCATGGAGCCGGCAAGCACCTGCTCAACAAGCGATCCCATACGAATGATTTCATGCTTTAAGGCTTCAAGCTGGTGGTCATATTCAACACGTGTTTTCATTGTTTTTCTCCTTATCTTAACCGAACCGACCGGTAATATAGTCTTCTGTGCGTTTGTCTTGCGGCAGCTGGAATATCTGGCGTGTATCGCCCATCTCGATCATGTCACCGAGTAGGAAGAACGCAGTTTTATCCGACACGCGCGCAGCCTGCTGCATGTTGTGCGTCACGATTATAATCGTGTAGTCGTTCTTCAGCTCGGCAATCAGCTCTTCAATTTTGCCTGTCGATATCGGATCCAGCGCGCTTGTCGGTTCGTCCATAAGCACCACAGACGGCTCCACAGCAAGCACACGCGCAATGCATAGGCGCTGCTGCTGCCCGCCCGAAAGCCCCATGGCAGATTGATGCAGCCTGTCTTTCACCTCATCCCAGAGCGCTGCGTGCTTTAAGCTTCTTTCCACGATGATCTCCAACCTTTTTTTGTCACGAAGACCGTGGATGCGCGGGCCATAAGCGATGTTGTCGTAAATGGAAAGCTCAAATGGATTCGGTTTCTGGAACACCATACCCACTTCTTTGCGGAGATACGCGATATCCACGTCGCCTTTATATATATCCGTTCCGTCGATTAATATGTCTCCTTTAACGCGGCAGTCATGAATTAAATCGTTCATTCTGTTGATGCATTTCAAAAACGTTGATTTACCGCAGCCGGAAGGACCAATAAGCGCCGTCACCTCGTTTTCCTTGATGTCCATGTTTATTTCTTTAAGCGCTTGAAAGTTTCCGTAAAAAAGATCCAATTTATTGACTTTCACTTTTATGCCGCCCGTTTGGACTGCTTCATTTTTTTCTTTTACTGCTACTGCTATATTCATCAAAGATTCTCCTTATATCGATTGATACGTTTGCCAAAGGCGCCCGCTATTAAGTTAAGTATCAGAACAATGACAATCAGCACAAGTGCCGTTCCGTAGGCCTTGCTCACCGATACTTCTTTCACCATCACATACAGGTGAAGTGCCAGAGAGCGAGCCGAATCAAACAGACCTTTTACCAAAGTTGTGCCGCTGCCCAGCGTAAAGAGCAGAGCCGCCGTTTCACCGATAATACGTCCCATTCCAAGTATGATACCGTTTATAATGCCCGGCGACGCGGCAGGAATCACAACCTTTCTCATCGTCTGCCACTTTGTTGCGCCGAGTGCCAGTGAACCTTCTTTATAGCCGGCAGGCACAGTCATAATCGCTTCTTCAGATGTCCTAATCAGCGTGGGGAGTATCACCACGGCAACTGTCGCCGCACCGCCGATTAAAGAATAGCCCCAGCCAAACATTTTGTTGAAAAACATAAAACCGAACAGTCCGAAAATGATCGATGGTATGCCCGCAAGATTAGTCGTGAAATAGCGGATTATCTTTATCAACAGCCCTTGTCTTGAGTATTCGGTCATATATATGGCGGCAAGTATCGACAACGGAGCTGAAAACAACAAGCCCAGCCCTACAAAATAGAGCGTGTTGATAATAACGGGGAGGATGCCTCCTTCACGCCCCGCGTCTTTCACGGAATCCGTCAAGAACTCCCATGATATTTCGCCAATACCGTTTACAAAAATATACCCGAGAATGAGAAAGAGTATGGCAACGGCTAAAAACGATGCGATATATAGCAATATGTACACGGTATTCTGTCGTCTTTTTTGTTTCGTTCTGTTGGCGAGAACCTTTTCTTTTGTCAAAAATCTTTCCTGATTCATGCTGCCACCCGCTTTCTGCTCAGCATCATCACCACCGCATTTATTATCATGGTAAACAAGAATAACGCAATGGCTGTGGCGAAAAGCGCTGAGTAATACGTGGATCCTACCACCACATATGACATATCCAAAACGATATTGACCGTCATCGTTCGTACCGGCTGAAAAATCGATTCCGGAATTATCGGTGTATTGCCCGCTACGAGTATCACAGCCATTGTTTCACCCATTGCGCGGCCAATGCCCAAAACGATACCGGCAATTATCCCGGACCTTGCAGTGGGCAGGCTTACCTTTCTGATCGTTTGCCATTGGGACGCACCCAAAGCGAGCGAGCCGTCCTTGTACGCTTTCGGCACAGCACGCATCGACACTTCCGCAATTGTTATTATCGTCGGCAGTATCATGATGGCAAGAATCAAACCCGCCGCAAGCACACTTTGGCCCGGACCCAGCCTAAAGCTTCGAACAAAAGGCACGATCACCACCAAACCAAAAAATCCGTAGACGATGGAAGGAATACCCGCGAGTATTTCTATGATTTTGCGCAAAGCACCCGATACTTTTCGAGGAGCAATTTCGGCCAAAAATATGGCGCATCCAAGCCCGATAGGAATACCCAACACCAACGCGATTGCCGTGGTATAAACCGAACCTGAAATCATAGGCAAAATGCCATACTGAGGAATTTTTGCGTCCGGATCCCAGTCTGAACCTGATATAAAGTCCCACACGCTTAAGTCTTTAAACAACGGAAGACCCTCGGCAAAAATCAGATAAGTGATAAGCAAAACGGCGGCCACGGATACAAACGCGCAGATAAGCATCACTTTCTCTATTGTCTTTTCACCAAGCCTTAATTTCTTTTTATTCATTCTTTCCACCCTGTTATTGAAAACTGTTGCATTATATATATTGTACTTGCTGCCAAGCTGAATAGTGGCACAGCAATGTAAAGCGAATGTTAAGTTCTTGTAAAGACATTTAACCGCAGTATGGCATTCTATTATGCCGGTCAGAACAAATAATAATACATTTTGCGGATAACGAGAAAGAGGCGGCATTATCTGCCGCCTCCCTAAAATCATTTTATGCTGTTGTCTGGTGTGCCGCTAGGGCATGACGTATCCCTTTTCTTCCATGTAAGAGATGGCTTCGGCATCCTTCATGCAGTATTCCATAAACGCTGCAACGTCGCCCTGAGGATCTCCGAGTGTCAGCAGGTTGAAGTTACGGAAGTATGCATAATCTCCGCTGATCAGGTTGTCAATCGTCGCATCCACGCCGTCGATTTTCAAGGATGTCACCTTGTAGTTCGGAGCCAGACCCAAGGACATGTATCCGATACCCATCGGGTCGCCTTCAACAGACGCACCCATTGTGCCGTTGGAATCAACGATCAGGCACATTTTGTCGTCAATTTTGATTTCTTCACCGGCATCGTCTTTGCCAAGGAAGAGGCCCTGAAAAGCTTCACGTGTACCGGAAGACTCGTCTCTGGAATACAGAGTGATAACACCCTTTTCGCCGCCGACTTCAGACCAATCGGTGATTTCGCCCATGAATATCTTCTTGATCTGCTCAGCTGTCAAGTCTGTCACAGGATTCTCAGCGTTCACGATAACCGCCACACCGTCGAGGCAGAGCACATGCGCCTGCAGATCCGGAGTCGTTTCTTTCTCTTCATCCTTTAAGTTTCTGGATGCCATACCCATATCAGCTGAGCCGTCAGCCGTGGCTGTGACGCCGCCGCCTGAACCAGGCTGCTCAACATTGATCGTTACGTTGGGATTGGCTGCAATGTACTTTTCGGCCAGAGATTCGATAACCGGACCAACCGATGTGGAACCAACCACATTAAGCACAACGGGTTCAGCAGGGGCTTCTGTCAGCGCTTCTGTCGCAGCTTCTGTCGGCGCTTCTGTCGCAGCGGGAGCCTCTGTCGCAGCAGGCGTTTCTTCAGCGGGCGTGCTCTGTGCGCAGCCCACAAATGCCACGAGCATCATGGCTGCAAGTATTACCAAAAAACTAATTTTCTTCATGTGTTCCTCCTTAAGGAATTTAAAATCTTTTCTGAGTATACTGCGATTTTGTAAAAGACAAATCAACGAGATGTTAAGCTCATGTAAATTTGATATAAAAAGATGCTTTTATTGTTTAAGTGTCAATAAAAAAAGCGGCGGCGGCCAGTATCTCTGGCTGTTCACCGCCACCGGTTTTATACCTGTTGAAAATAACCGTTCATGCCCGCGAGCAGGCAAATTATTTACACAGCACGCTTTGTGTAACCACATCCGAATAAATCTGTAAATCGTCAGTCTTGCATACATAAATGATATCAGACAGATCCTTAGAATACGGGCAGATTTTTTGCAGGACATTTTCATTCTTCATGATATATTGAGGATTATGAACAATCTCCTTCTCTCCCGCAAAAATCGCCACATAAAATATCTGCATTTCAACAAGGTCCTGAAAGAAGTGACTTCCGTAGGATAACTCGGGTATAAAGCCCAAGGCTTCGTCTGCGACCTCGCAAATTACAGACATGTTGCAAATTTCCGCAAAATGCACAGGCACGCCAATCGATGATGTCGTGGTGCCCCATCTGCCGGGTCCTAAAAGCATCACATTCTTGCCTTTCAGTGTCGCGTTAATCTTCCCAATCTGCCGAGCAATCAAGTGCTTGTCTTGTTCAGACAACCCAAGGTACGCTTTGGTATCCACCATCACCACATGATCAATCGGCAGGTGAATGTTGCCGCCCATGAAGCTTCCTTTTGTGGAGAAAAAGCATTCACTGGCGTCCTTAATCGGAGGAACTTTTACCGCTCTGCCCAGTCCCCTGGTTTGAAGAGGCCTGCATTGCAGCAGGTTCACTTTGAATCCGTCTTCGATGAAGCTTCCCGTAAATTCAATATCAACCGGATAATCATAAATTCGCGACAGCAAATTCAGCATGTCTTTCATCAGTTCCGCGAAGCCGGATTCCGCCAGTATCTTTGTAAAGTCAAGTAAATACGACGATTTAGCTTCAGAATATCCAAGCTGCCGAAGCCTGTTCATATTCTCCACATCAAGCCGGAAAAATAAATCCTTTGGCACTCTGAGATCTTGTCCGTGAATCTTTTCCAGCTTGATTCCCGTTAAAATATTTTCGTTTATTGAAAGTACATCGGCATAGTGCTGCGTAAATTTCTTTTTGTCTTTGGAATCCATCGGTGATAAGCGCGTCGGATCATCCAAACATACAATGCGCACATGATCTCCCGACGTTCTGTCCACCGCCCGTGTGCCCAAGCCAAACACCATGCGAAGCATTCCTGCGTCCATATCGATTTTTTGATCCCACACATAGAGGTTCTTGGAATTACCGACACCGGCAATGTGCGGAAAAAAATATTGGTTGTAATAGTCACCCGAGACACGCTGAACCAGTATAGCCATTTGCTCGTCTGCGGCAAAAAGCCCCCTGTTCAGGCGGTAAGACAGCGCGTCTTCATTCATCGTGCTTGCATAGACCGTTCTGACGGCTTGTTCAAACGCCTCGTAGCGTTCCTCCGGTGTGCCCTGGTTTACGCAGAACACACTTTCATATTTACCGGAAAAAGCATTGCCGAAGTTATCTTCCAGCAATGAGCTTGAGCGAACGATGATAGGTGACTGTCCGAAATATTCCAGCATCCGCATGAATTGCTGCTGGATGTCTTCTGGAAAATGACCGTGCAGCATCTTGTCTTTCAAGTCATTGGCATATTGAAAATAACCGTCTTCCGTTTTTTGCTTCGTCCTTAGCTTCCACCAATCATTCTGAACGATATACGTATAAAAAATATCCGAACCAATATAGAACGAATCATGCGGCTCCATATATTTTGAAAAACGCTGGCCTCCTTCAACCTCCAGCCCCTTCCTGGCCAGCAGCATACCCACGCTTTTGCCGCCGATGAACCCTGTTCCGATTTCCCGTGACGCAATCGCAAGTATATCCTGTAACGTAAAATACTTATCACACAGCTCAAACATTCTTGAACTCACGCCAATCAGCATAGACATCAAGCGCCGCTTGATGTCATCCTGCTCTTGCCGCGGCATCTTTAGCCCTTTTTCCGCTTCGTTAAACATCGTATACCAATAATCAAGCCTTTTTTCTTTATGAACAAATTGCGGAAATAAGCTGGCCGCTTCCGCGCTGCCCGTGATACTGATCACATCCTGACCTTGCAGCAAATGCGGCAGAAACATCGTCGGCGAGTAACGATTGTACACTTTCAGCGGGTGAACGTATATGTTGTCTTGCGTTTGAAACAGATCTAAAAGTACCTGTGTGGTTTCGCGGATGCCTGCAATCGTACCGAATGTATGCACATTGCGCATAATTGCAAAATATGCCACAGTATCCAGTTCATATAAAAACGGGCAAACGATCTTGAAAAAGTTTTTCACCATCACATCGGAATGCCAGTATTCCAGCAGATCTGTTAAGCAATCAAAAACGTAAAATGCTTTATAACCTTCAATATCAATCAAGTTATAGACTTCTGCAGTGAAATTTTCAAAGCCTTTGCCGGCCTTCATTTCATACGTTTTTATGGGAAGATCACCATCCAGCAGCGCCTCGTGGATGCCGAACCTGACATAGATTACCTTCCGGTTATCCGCCAAAGCGGCTGATACATAGAACTGAACCAGTTTTTTACAGTCAAGAATGGAATCCACCTTCCAAACAACGTTATCTCCCAAACGCAGGTCGTCAATCATCTGATCCAATCCGCTGATTCCTGTGGTGACTCGATCATGTATGCTCATTTCCGCTCCTCCAAAATCGCTTTTTCACTTTGGTCATAATATACCAAACAATGATACCGTTCATTCAATTAACCACTATTTAAGGATAAAGCATCTCCCTCTATTGTATCATAGAGAAAGATGCTTCGTGTTTCCTTGCAAAAATATAAGCCAATCGGGTTATTCCATTAAATTAGGTCCAATAATTCCCGTTTAGTATGCGATGCCTTGTGCATACATGGCTTCAGCCACTTTTAGGAATCCTGCAATATTTGCGCCCGCCACAAGGTTGTTTTCCAACCCATAAGCCTTTGCGGCTTCGCTGCTGGCTTTATAGATATCGACCATGATGTTTTTCAGTTTCGCGTCAACTTCTTCAAATGTCCATGAATAACGCATACTGTTCTGGCACATTTCCAGCGCAGAGGTGGCAACGCCGCCTGCATTCGCCGCTTTGCCGGGCCCGAACAGCACGCCGTTGTCCTGGAATACCTTGACGGCTTCAGGGGTACAGGGCATATTGGCGCCTTCACCCACCGCATAGCAGCCGTTTGCCACCAGCGTTTTTGCGTCCTGCTCATCAACCTCGTTCTGAGTGGCGCAGGGCAGGAAGATATCACATTTGATACCGGTGATGCCTGTTCCTTCGGTATATATGGAATCGACATGATAATTCGTATATTCTTTAATACGCTTTCTGTCCACTTCTTTAATCTGCTTGACAGCATCCAGGTCGATGCCGCAGGCATGATGAATATATCCTGTTGAATCACTGAGAGCCACAACCTTGCCACCCAGCTGCGCAACCTTTTCAGCCGCATAGATGGCCACATTGCCCGAGCCGGAAATCACGACTGTCGCACCCTTGAAAGACTTTCCTTGGGCTTTGATCATTTCGTCCACAAAATAGCAGAGTCCGTAACCGGTGGCCTCTTTTCTTACAAGGCTTCCGCCCCATGTCAGACCCTTTCCTGTCAAAACACCCGTAAAGTTATTCTTTAACCGTTTATACTGGCCATACATAAAGCCGATCTCACGGCCGCCGACGCCGATATCACCTGCGGGAACGTCTGTATCTTCACCGATGTGCTTGGAAAGCTCCGTCATAAAGCTTTGGCAGAAAGCCATGATCTCTCTGTCCGATTTGCCTTTGGGATCAAAATCGCTGCCGCCCTTGCCGCCGCCGATGGGCAAGCCTGTTAATGAATTTTTAAAGATCTGTTCAAAACCTAAGAATTTGATTATTCCGAGATATACGGATGGATGGAAGCGTAAACCGCCTTTGTATGGCCCGATTGCGCTGTTAAATTGAACCCTGAAGCCTCTGTTAACCTGAACTTTGCCGTTATCGTCAACCCACGGTACCCTGAACATAATCTGACGTTCCGGTTCGACGATTCTTTCAAAAATACCCGCCTCGACATACTCAGGATGTCTTTCAGCCACCATTTCGAGGGATTCAAGAACTTCCCTTACAGCCTGGTGAAATTCCACTTCTGAAGGGTTGCGTTTGACGACGTTTTGCATCGTCTGCTCTAAGATTTTCATAAAGCACTCCTATTCGATTGTTTATTTTTATTTGTCTTCATTGACAAAACTAATATTAATAAAGCGTAGATTTAACGTATTAGTATTCTATCAAAAAAATATGTCACCCGCAAATCGTTTTTTATCGATAATTTCATTAATAGTATGCTGTTTAATACATAATGAAAATAAAAAACCAGTTCTGTTTTTTAAACGATATCAGCCTTTTATGCAAAAAACCCCGCCTCAGTTTGAAGACGGGGTTATCCGAACAAATTATCAACAGTATGATTTTCTATTTATAGAGCGGCCTTTTTGCGCACAGCTCCAGCACCTTTTGTCTCACATCGTCCACCGCGTCTTCGCGCTGATGTATCACATCGGATATCCATACGCCAATCTGCGTCATATCGGTTTCGTCCATACCGCGCGATGTGGCGGCAGGCGTGCCGATGCGGACGCCGCTTGTAATGAAAGGGCTGCGCGTGTCAAACGGAATCGCGTTCTTGTTCACCGTGATACCCGCAAGACCCAGCATCGCTTCGAGCTCCTTGCCGGTGATGCCCTGCGCCGTTAAATCGACAAGCATCAAGTGGTTGTCTGTACCGCCCGATACCAGTCGGATACCGTTTTTTTGAAGGCTTTCCGACAGCGCTTTGGCGTTCAGCACAATTTGATGCTGATAGCCCTTGAACGAATCCGAAAACGCTTCTTCAAAACACACGGCCTTGGCCGCGATCACATGCATAAGCGGACCGCCCTGTGTACCAGGGAATATCGCTTTATTAATTGCAGCGCCGTACTGCTCCTTGCAGAGTATCATGCCGCCGCGAGGTCCGCGAAGTGTTTTGTGCGTCGTCGTGGTCACAAAATCCGCCCACGGCATGGGGCTTTCATGTTCACCCGCGGCCACAAGACCGGCAATGTGTGCCATATCCACCATAAGCAGCGCGCCCACTTCGTCAGCAATTTCACGGAAACGTTTGAAGTCAATCTTGCGCGGATAGGCGCTCGCGCCTGCCACGATCATTTTGGGCTTGTGCTGTAAAGCCAGTTCGTGCAGCGCCTCGTAATCAATCTGCTCCGTTTCCTGACTCACGCCGTACGGGACAATGTTGAAATATTTACCGGAAATATTGACCGGACTTCCGTGCGAAAGATGCCCGCCGTGCGCAAGGCTCATGCCAAGTATCGTATCGCCCGGCTCCAGCATAGCAAAATACACCGCGGTATTCGCCTGCGCACCGGAATGCGGCTGTACATTGGCAAACTCCGCACCAAACAGCTTTTTGGCGCGCTCAATGGCCAGCGTTTCCACCACGTCGACGTACTCACAGCCGCCGTAATACCGCTTACCCGGATACCCTTCGGCGTACTTGTTTGTCAGATGAGAGCCCATCGCGTTCATCACGGCTTCCGATACAAAGTTCTCTGAAGCGATAAGCTCAATGTTGTTCTCCTGACGGTCAAGCTCATCCATCATGGCTTTATAGACCGCCTCGTCCACTGCCTTTACCTTTGAATAGTCAAGCATTGAATCCACCCCTATTTCACTGCGCTCAGATAGGCTTGCTTTGCCGCCTTCTGTTCCGCAAATTTTTTAGACCGTCCTTGTCCCTGCGCGACTTCCTCACCTTTCACAAGAAGCTTTACATAAAACTTTCTGTCATGCGGAGGGCCTTCTTCTTTATACACGATATAGCGTATATCGTTGATTCCCTGTTTATGATAATACTCTTGAAGGCGCGTCTTAAAATCTCTAAACCCGCCGCCCGAAAGCACTGTTTGAAAGCTGTTTTCCAGAAGTTTGTTTACGAGTCGCTTGGCTTTTTCAAAGCCGCCGTCCACATAAACCGCGCCGATTAACGCTTCCACCACATCTGCCTGAATAGACGGTTTTTCCATGCCCCCCGAGTTGCGCTCACCGCGCCCCAGCGTTAAATACTCGCTGAAACCAAGGCTTTTTGCAACCTCTGCCAGCGCCGTCTCGTTCACCAGCGCCGCACGACATTTCGTGAGCACGCCTTCGGGATCTTCAGGCTTTTCAAAAAAAAGATGCTCGCTTACTGCAAGAGCAAGCACAGCGTCCCCCAAAAACTCGAGCCTCTCGTAGCTCTCCCCCACATCTGACGAAGCATGAATAAAAGCTCTTTTTAAAAGCTTTTTATTATGGAATGTATAGCCTATGTTTTTTTCAAGCTTGGAACTGTCGACATCCGTCATCAAAAACCACCACGCAGCTTACCCCATAATACAGGGAAAAGCAATACCCGGAGCTTTTTGCTCCGGGCACTCACCACCTAAAAACCGCCAACGTTTTTCTCGATATAGGTCACAACGTCCTTCACCGTTACCACCTTGGGCAGTTCATCATCCGGAATATCAAGATCGAATTCTTGCTCCAGATCCATAATAAGCTCGACGATAGCCAGCGAATCGGCTTTCAGATCTTCCACGAGATCGGATTCCATCATGATGCTTTCTTCGTCAATCTCAAGCTGATCGGACAAGATTTTTCTAACCTTTTCAAATACCATTGTGAGCCTCCTGTATACAAATAATTTAGTCGCTAAGTGCTACTTTTGAAATCTCTTGCTTTATTACATTTACGACATTGCCATCAATGAAGCTCACAGCCTGTCGTAAAGTGCTAACAATTGCTTTGGCGTTAGATGACCCGTGGGCTTTAATGATACCGCCGTTTACACCCAAAAGCAATGCGCCGCCGTATTCGGTGTAATCCATACGCTTTTTAAAGTTTTTAAACGCGGGCATCGCCAGCCCCGCGCCCAGCTTAGTACGCATCGAGCTTTTGAGTTCCGTTGAGAGCAAGCTCATAAGCACACCCGCCACGCCTTCCATAAATTTTAGAATCACGTTACCGGTAAAACCGTCGCATACGATGACATCGTAATCGCCGGATACAAGATCACGACCTTCTGCATTTCCCGCAAAATGTATCGGCATTTCCTCCAATAGCTTGTACGCTGCTTTGGTAAGCTCGTTGCCTTTTTCCGCCTCAGACCCATTATTGACAAGCCCGACGCGCGGTGATTTCACGCCTTCCACCTTTTGCATATACACACTGCCCATCAACCCAAACTGAGCAAGAAACGACGGCCTGCATTCCGCATTCGCACCGCAGTCGATCAGCAGCACCTTGCCGGTTTTTGTCGGAAGCAATGGTGCAAGCGCGGGGCGTTTGACCCCAGGCAGTCTTTTAACAATCAATGTGGCGCCCGCAATCGTGGCACCTGTGCTGCCCGCCGTAATAAAAACGCTGCCTTCGCCATTCTTTAAAAGACGAAGTCCCTTTACCAGCGAGGAATCGCTTTTATGGCGTATCGCTTCCACAGGCGGCTCCGCCATATCTATAACTTCTGTCGCATTAACTATATTTATGCGCGACACATCAAAATCATATTTTTGAAGTTCTTTTTCGATGATTTCCTGACGCCCCGTCAGCGTGATGCAAAGTGCAGGAAACTCTTTAAGCGCTAATGTGCATCCCTCTATAACGGCCTGCGGCGCGTTGTCTCCTCCCATGGCATCAACAATGACTTTCAATCGGTTACCTCTTCACTTCTTTTATATATGGGTAGTATATAAAAAATATAATACCATTGCAACATTTTTTCTGTGACAGGGTATAAAAAACGCACCGCTCTTATACATAGGAAAAAACTATTGTCAACAACAAAAAGGGTGCCCTTTTGCGGCACCCGCTTTTTTACCGATTCCCCAAAAAAGACGGATCTTATAGGGGTGTTTAAGCGCTGCGTTGACAAAACGCTTACTGCGCCTTCTCCGCTTTTTCGGTATCCATGACATGCCGTCCGTTATAAAAGCCGCATGTCGGGCAAACTCTGTGCGTCAGTTTCATTGCATGACACTGCGGGCATGCCGCGATGCCGGGCGCCGTCAGCTTATAGTTCGCAGATTTTCTTGTGTGCTTGCGCTGTTTGGATGTTCTCCTCTTAGGTACCGCCATTTATCTACACCTCCTCGTCGTCATACAGTTTGGAAAGGCTTGAAAACGGATTGGCTTTGTCCGATTCGGGCATACAGCCGCATTCGCCTTCATTTAAATCTTTCCCGCAGTGGCTGCAAAGGCCTTTGCAGTCTTCCCGGCACAAAAAACGCGTGGGAAGGTTCACCACCACATTGTCTTCCAGCATCCGGTCGAGCTCGATTGTCTCACCGTGGAACTCATATTCTCCTTCTTCCGGCTGCTTTTTATAATACTCGGCAAATTTAAAACCGATCGTATACAAAAACGGCTTTAAGCATCTTGCGCAATTCACTGTGGCCTGCGCGTCAAACCGGCCGGACACAATCACGCCTTCTCCGTCGAAGCGGTAGTCCGCCTTGACATCGATGCCCTTCGGAAAATCATACCGTTCGCCTAAAAAATCGACTTCTTTAAACGCGCCGTGATATTCCGATGAAAATAGTTCGCCCTCATTTTTGAGAGCTTCGCTTAAATCGATATTCATAGCTTTCCTGTCCTAGGCAATCGTCAACGAGTAAAATTATATTTTAAGCGTGGGATTCTGTCAACTTGTTTTTTTAAGCCTTTCACCAATAAACCTTCAACTCGTTTCTTAATCATAATGGGCGATATGACCAAGGCCATTGATGCTATACCAGTAATCCTCAATTTCCGAGAGTTTAACAACAATACAATCCCCAACTTTTGTGACGCAACCGATTTCTGGCCAAGCCGGTATATCCTCTATAACTTGCATTGCAGAAACAATTTGTTGCTCGGTGGGATAGCAGACAGGATAACCCTCCGCGTTCATAAAAAGTATCATTCTTGAAAAGTTGCCTTCGTCCCAGCTGAAAAACGAACCTATGGAAGCTCCCATATTGTCTCTGGCTGCATTGTTGCAATACTTCCCCACCAGCAGCACCGGCGCTTGCCTATAATCATATCCATTAACATTAATCATTTGAGTAAGAGATTGAGCGAATGCCTTATCCTCTTGATATAGCGCATAGCTTCTGTAAAAATATAAGTTCATATTGGCGGCATTTAACGCGAGAATAGAACAAACGACCATTGATCCCAATATATTCAACCAGCGAATGTGTCTTATAGAATTCAACGAAAGAAATACGATGGCACTGCATACCATTGGTAATGCCAAATACGTCCTCCCCACAATGCCCGGCATGGCGTAAACTAAGCTCATTGTAAACGGAGATATCAGCAGTAGAGCGGAAAGTATGAGAACTGTGCATATATGTTTCGGCACTCGTTTTTTACTCATTTGCATAATAGAGTATGGAAGCAGCAAAGCAGTGGTAAGAAGCATGGCCAAACCACCGATATTATTTCTCCCAAGCAAGATACGAATGCAATTCTTTGCTGTACGCACGACCGTATCAATCATACTCAAGCCGTCGTCCCAACCGATATAAGCGGCGCTCAAATAGCCTTCTCCTCCCGGCGCTATATAGGTTGTGATGATTGTATTTATAATGAAGTATAAACCAACCCCAGCAACAAAGACGCCAACTGAATATAGAGTGTCATAAATTAGCGCTCTAATTTTATAAGGAGATTCGCGTTGCACATATAATAAAGCATAAACGACAATTGCAGACACATATACCGCCGGTAAGGCTTGAAAAAATGATGATGATAAAAATAGAAGCAAAGCACTAATAAGCAGCAGTCTTTTCTTTCTATATTTAAAGAACATAAATGTTAAGCAGACGGATAAAGACATTATAACCATTGCCAAGGACTGCTGCATATTAAACATCGAAAAAGAAATGATTTCGCCCACAACCAACGGTAAAGAACAAAAAACCGCGCAAAATGCAAAAACTGAGATTCGGCTGGGTTTATCCATGAATATTGATATGCAAAATGAGAAAATCACACCGGCGAAAGTCCATAAAGCAACAGCTAAAAAATCCCACAAAAAAGGGACAAATCTGCCTAGAGGAGTTACGATTATATCAAATATATACAATCCAAAACGTCCTTGCGACAACCATATTTTAAGCAATTCCGGATTTGTATTGTTAAGCCAAGTCTCCTCATCTATTGATAGTGAGTAATTGGTAAGCATGAAACCAAAACATACAAATGCAAAAATAAAAGAAAGGCCTATGACTTTGTTTTCTTTTATATATCTAATAAACTCCTTATATGTGGTTGCTATTGAATCAATCATTTATGCATTCCATCCATTGATTAATAAACTGAACCAATAAAAAATATTATATTTTATATTGGTAAACAAATCCATTGGTCAAGTTAAAGTATACCACACGATAAATTTTAGTGTCAATGAACGATGAAATTGAGTTTTTTATTGAGATAGAATTGAGTTTTTATTGAAAAAGCATTCAGATAATACTCAAACCAGATAGGCAGTTCTCCTACTAGAGGTATACTGATTAATAAAACAGCGCCCGCTTTGCATCAGCCATTTCGCTGTATCTCTCGATATAACCCTTTAAGTCCTTCACATTGGCTGCGCGTTCAATGCGCACACCGCCCAAAAACAACCGCTTGGATATCGCGCCGGCGCCAAACGCAAGCACGTCGCAAAGCTCTTCCATATTGTCGATATTATAAAGGCACGCTTTACCGGGTTGTGTGTAGCCCGCGTTCTCTAGGCTCCCTTTCATATACTTTTGCCGGTACATATAGTAGGCGCGGTATCCCGCAGATTCTAGCAATTCATGCGCCTTTTCAACAGACTGAGCGTTCTGCTTATCCGTGGGGAAAGCATCCATGTTGGCTGCGGCAAACGCTGACGCGCGTTTCACAGCCAGCGTATGTACCGTGATATTTTCCGGCTTCAAACCGATCACCTGTTTTACCGACTTTTCGACATGCGCTTGCGTTTCGCCCGGCAATCCGGCAATCAGATCCACGTTAATCGCGTTAAAGCCCGTTTTCTTTGCAAGCTCATAGCTTTCAAAAAACTCCGCCGCCGTATGCCTTCGGCCGATTCGCAGCAGCGTCTCGTCAAACAACGTCTGCGCGTTGACGCTGATCCGATCTGCGCCGGACGCTTTGATGAGCGACAGCTTTTCGCTCGTGATGGTGTCCGGCCGCCCCGCTTCCACGGTAAATTCTTTAGCATGATGCGCAAGCTCGGACGCACGCGACAGTACCTTTTCCAGTCCCGATACAGTCAGCGCCGTCGGCGTACCGCCTCCGATATACAGCGCGCGCACATGTCGGCTGCCGATGATCTTCTTCGCGCAATCAAGCTCACTCAGCAGCGCCTGTACATATTGTGTCTCGGCGTCCTTAAATACATCGGGCGTATACGATGCAAAAGAGCAGTAAGCGCACCGCGTCACGCAAAACGGAATACCGATATACACATCAAGCTCATTTTCGCCGGGATACAACCCCGTTTGCGCATCCACAATGGCTTTGGCAAACTCGTACTTTTGCGGCGATACATCAAACGTACTCAGAAAAAGTGCCTTTGCACCTTTGCTTCCAAGCAGCGTTTCACTGTCTCGCAGCAGTTTTGTCGGCCGTATACCCGTAAGCGAACCCCATGGAAGCGGGGTTTTAAAAAAATGAAGCAGCGCCCGATAAACGCTGATTTTTGAAGCACGCTTGGCCTCGCGTTTCTTTTCCAAAGCACCTTGAGGCATTGCAACTGTGAATGTATTTTTTGCGACAGGATTCCCATCCGCATAAAGCTGCGCTGTGCTGGTCATCATGCCTTCCGCTCCTTCCAGCGTATGCAAGATTGCGTATCCCTCACTCGGCACCGAGGTGCTTTCCAGCCGTTCAATGCGGCGCGTGTCAATGAACAAGCGTATCGCTTCACAGATGTCGTTGAAATACTCAGGGTTTGATGTGTGCAGCGCCGTCATCGCATCAAATACGGGTTGTTGCTGAACTCAGCAAAAAGCGTCGTTTTTATACCGTGCCCCGCATACACGGTATAGTCCTTTTTGAGGCTGCCCAGCACCTCGCGAAGCGAATGCGCGTATTCCGCCGGGTCGCTGCCCGGAAAATCGGTGCGCCCGCAGTACATATAAAATAGCGTATCACCTGAAAACATGACGTCCTCCGCAATATAGCATACGCTGCCGCCTGAATGACCGGGTGTGTGAAGAACCTCCACCTGGATATCCGCTGCCTCGATGGTCTCGCCGCCTTCAAATACATAGTCGGGCTTCACCGGCTGGATCGTGACGCCCGCCATCACCGCAAGGCTGTCTTGATCGCTTTGCAGCATAGACGCATCCCGCCTGTGGATGCACACCACTGCGCCCGTTTCCTGCTTGATCTGCGCCACCGCACCGATATGGTCAAAGTGCCCGTGTGTCAGCAGTATATGCGTAACCTCGGTAATACCAATGTCATCAAGCCGCTTTTTTATGCGCAGATAGTCCGCGCCCGGATCCACCACAAATGCTTTATGCGTGCCTTCCTTATATACAATAAACGCGTTGGACATCATCTCTCCCACTGCGACTTGTACAACGATCATTTTTCCGCCTCCCTCAAAAGCTGCGTTTGCTGTTAAGCAGTATCGTCACCGGCCCGTCTCCGCAGGATTCCACGCTCATGTCCGCACCGAACTTTCCGCATTCGGTGTGAATCCCCTCTGAACGAAACGCCTCGATACATGCTTCATATAGCCTCAGCGCATGCTCTGCCTGCGCCGCTCCGCCAAAATCCGGACGGTGACCCTTGCGCGCGTCTCCCAACAACGTGAACTGCGATACGACAAGAACCGAGCCGCCGATATCCTTCACGCTTTGGCTCATTTTTCCGTTTTTCGAAAAAATCCGTAGATTCGCTGTTTTTCGCACGACATAGTCAAGGTCGCTTTCGTCGTCGTCCCGAGCCACTCCGAGCAGCAGCAGCAGCCCTTTATTAATGGCGCCTACAGCTTGCCCATCCACCGTTACCCGCGCCTCCGACACGCGCTCTACCACTGCTATCATAGTCTATTTATGTATGCGGAATACATCCCGCACTCCCGAGATGCTCTTCAGCGACTTGATAATCGTATCGAGCTGCGACGTTTCGGATATCTCAAAACCAAATACCATATTTGCCACATGGTTCTTTCCCATTCGTGCATTGACTGCCGTAATAGAAAATCCCATACTGAACAGCTTGTTTGACACTTCGGCAATGAGACCTGTCCTGTCTTCCGCGGTCACCTGTATCTCCACGTTGTAAGACGATTTTTCGCTTGTGGACCACTTCACCTCAATCATGCGGCCCGATTCAAAATCCTCCGTGGTGACGTTGGAACAGTCGCATCGGTGCACCGATACACCTCGTCCGCGCGTGATGTACCCGACGATGGTGTCACCCGGCACAGGATTGCAGCATTTGGCAAACCGCACTAGCATATCGTCGTAACCCTTCACAATGATGCCGCTCGATTCGCCGCCTCTTGCGGTTCTCGTCTGTGTCACCTGCTTTTCAAAAACCGGTTTGTTTTCCTTGCGGTATTCCTCAACGAGCTTGTGCAGTATCTGCCCCGTCGTAATGCCGCCGTAACCCACAGCCGAATAGATGTCTTCCGCCGATTGAAGCGTAAACTTCTTGTATATATCCTTAAGCCACTCGGGTTTGAAAAGCGCCTTCAAATCGTAACCGCGCCGGCGCGCTTCCTTCTCGAGCATGTCCCGGCCTTTTACGATGTTCTCTTCTTTATACTCCTTGCGCAGCCAATTCTTAATTTTGCTCTTAGCCTGAGATGTTTTCACGACCTTGAGCCAGTCTCTGGACGGCCCCTTAGACGATGCCGACGTGATGATCTCCACGATATCGCCAGACTGCATTTGATATGACAGCGGCACAATTTTTCCGTTGATCTTTGCGCCTATACATTTGTTGCCGATTTCGCTGTGTATGCCGTAAGCAAAATCCAGCGGCGTCGCCCCTTGGGTGAATTCCTTGACGTCGCCCTTGGGCGTGAATACATATACCTTGTCGGAAAAAAAGTCAATCTTGAGCGTCTCCATGAACTCGCGCGAGTCCTTAGTGTCCGTCTGCCACTCAAGCAGCTCTCTGAGCCACACGAGCTTTTTGTCCATGTCGCTCTGGGGGGTTCCTTCCTTATAGTGCCAGTGGGCCGCGATACCGTATTCCGCTGTAGAATGCATCTCTTTGGTACGAATCTGCACCTCAAACGGGCGTCCGTCACGGCCGAGCACCGTTGTATGAATAGACTGATACATATTCTGTTTGGGCACCGCAATATAGTCCTTGAACCGTCCGGGAATTGGCTTCCATACGGTATGCACCGTACCGAGCACGGCGTAACAGTCCCTCACCGATTCCACCACTATGCGCACAGCAATCAGATCGTATACCTCTTCAAACGCCTTATGCTTTTTGTGTATCTTTGTGTATATACTGTATATATGTTTGGGACGTCCCTCAATTTCGGCTTCCACGTGAATTTTTTGCAAATGCTTTCTTATTTCTTCAACCACACCGCTGATATATTCGCGGCGCTCCGCGCGCGTATCCGTCAGCTTACCTGCAATCTCATAGTACGCTTTGTCATCGAGATATTTTAGCGATAAATCCTCAAGCTCCCATTTGATCGTGTTGATACCAAGGCGGTGTGCAAGCGGCGCGTAAATCTCAAGCGTTTCCTTGGCCTTCTCAATGCGTTTTTCCTCGCTCTGATATTTGAGGGTGCGCATATTATGCAGTCTGTCTGCGAGCTTTACGAGTATGACGCGGATATCGTTGGCCATCGCAAGAAACATCTTTCTGAGATACTCTGCCTGATGCTCTTCCTTGGAAGAGAAATTGACCTTGCCGACCTTGGTCACACCGTCCACGATTTGCGCTGTCTCTGTTCCAAACTGAGCGCTGATCTCCTCCAACGTGACATCCGTGTCTTCCACGATGTCGTGAAAAAGCCCCGCCACCACTGTAGAGATATCCAATCCCAAATCGACGAGAATGCTGGCCACCTCATACGGATGCATGAAAAAAGGCTCGCCCGAAAGACGCATCTGTCCCTCATGCGATTTTTTCGCAAAAGCATACGCTTTTTCAAAGAATATCTGGTCTTCGCTGCTGTAATTCTCGTTGACTTTTTCGGTCAGCGACTTGGTGCTTCTGCTTTTATCATCCATTCAATAAGTCCTCAAAGCTTGCGTAACACGGGCTCTGCCGCAGTTCCTTACGCGGCTGTTTCGCGTTTAATGCCAGTATTCTATCACTTTTGTCGACGGCGAGCAACTCAAGTTCTGTAAAGACGCGCACCGCAAAAGCAATCGTATCCGCGGAACGACCAAGCTTACGCGCAATTTCGTGCACCGTTCGCGGACGCTTAAGCATTAAGCCCATCGACCGGTAGACTGTAAGCAGTTCATCCCTGTCTAAAAAGTATTGCTTTGCATGGTTTTTGTACGCGCCGCGCATAGACTCATCAAAAAAAGCCGACAGCGAAGCAATTCCCACACGCAATATCCGCGTGTGCCCAGGCGCCTGCCCGCAGGCAATACAGTTATCCGGGAAAAATGCCTTATCGTCCCAAAGCCGCAGGCGCCCTTTCTCCATCGCGTCTTGGACAGGCGAAAGGCTAAGCAGCCGTCTTAGTGCCGGCATTGTCTGTGCTGTCACACACAGTCCAAAGCGGCTTTCGTTCATCGTTTCTTCGAGCTTATCTAGAAATCCTTTTTCACTTGGCGCGTTATCGCCCCACCCTTTTAGCGCCGTTACTTCATTCAGAAAACCTTCAGTAAAGTCTTCCTTGTGCGCTTCCAAAAAACTTTCCGCCAGCGTTTTATCCTGATAAAAGGCAATATCGCGCACAATAAGCTGTGTTCGTCCGGTGAAGCTGTCGATGCCCGGTTCACAGAGAAAATCTGCCCGGCCCGGAATCAGCGCGTGCATATCCTTGTAGTAAAAAGCCACAGCGTCCTGTTTGTGCCCCTTTTGTACAATCGTGAATTTCAAATGAGGCTTTTCGTTTTTGCCCACAAACCGCGGAGATTTCAACGCTGCACCAAACATGGCCACAGCAGGCTTTTCGTTGCTTTGACCGAAGGGCTCCAGCCGCTTTATGTCTTCCACGAGCTCTTGTGTGATCTCACCAGCGCTTAATGCCATGTCGTACATCTTGAGCTTCACAAAAGCGCTTTCGTCATAATGCGCGTTGATGTACCCGCAAACATCACGCCGCAGGTCATCAAGAATTGGCGGCGCGATGGTAAGGCCTGCCGCTTGTGCATGGCCGCCGAACTTCTCGTACCTGTCCGAAAACACACTGAGCACGTCGTATATATTGATGCCTTCAATGCTGCGTGCCGAACCCACAAGACTCTCCTGCCCGCCAAACAACACGCAAGGCCGCGTGTATTTTTCCGCGATCTTGGCAGCGGCGATGCCGATAACACCCGCGTTCCAGCTTTCTTGGGCAAGCAATATCGCGGGGTCACTGTGATAGCCGCAGTCATCAATCATCGCTTCCGCGTCTGCCAAAATTTCCTCTACGTCCTTTTTGCGCGCGTCGTTAAGCGCGCATAGCTGCTGCGCATTTTGACGCAGCTCTGCGCTTGGTTTGGTGCTCTTAAGTATATCAATCGCCGCTTCAGCCGTATCCATGCGCCCTGCCGCGTTGATGCGAGGACCAAGCCCGAAGCTGATGCCAAACGATGTGATGTCCGATAGATTGATGCCGGACGCCTGAGCCAGCGCGGCAACACCTGCCGAAGGAGCCTTTCTCATCTTCTCAAGGCCCAAATGCGCTATCACGCGGTTTTCACCGAGCAGCGGCACAATATCCGTGATGGTTCCGATGGCAATCAGATCGATGTATCGCATGGCCTCCGCGAGAGATGAAAGCGCGTGAATCAGCTTAAACGCCACGCCGCATCCGGCGAGATTCGCATCCGGATATTTGCTGTCCGGGCGCTTGGCGTCAATGATATACGGCGTATCCGGCAGCACATCGCCGCACTCATGATGATCCGTGATGACCACATCCATGCCAAGGCTTTTGGCAATCTGCGTTTCGTCCACATTGGTGATGCCGCAGTCCACCGTAATAATCAACGTGCAGCCAAGCGCGGCAATCTGTTCGACGACAGCCGCATTTAAACCATAACCTTCCTTGTGACGGTTGGGTGTCATAATGCGCACATCGGCATCCTTGCTTTTAAGAAACAGATACAACGCACAGCCGCCTGTCGTGCCGTCCGCGTCATAGTCGCAAAACACGGTGATTATTTCGCTGCTGTTGACTGCGCATTTTATTCTTTCCGCCGACTCATACATATCGGGCAGCAAAAACGGATCGATTAGCTGCTCGGGGCCCGGGTGCAAAAACCGCTTTGCGGCTGCCGGCGTATCCACACCACGACGGCAAAGCAAGGCTGCAACCGACTCACTCAAGCCTGTCACCTCTTTGATTACCGAAACCTTTTCGTTTGTGCTCTCGGCCAAGGCCGGCCGCTCAGAATAGCTTAGCACAATCAAGCCCCTTTCTATTGTCCTATTATCATACTGAAAAGCCTCTCCCTTTGCGAACGCCACCACACAAATATTGGTGATTCCGCAAAAAGGAAAGGCTTATGCTTTTAATATGATCTTTTCACGATTACGCTTTCTTTGCAGCCGGTTTTTTGCCTGAGACCCTATGCTGATGCTTGCGATCTTTGGCTTCTAACAGCTTAACCCAAGCCGGGCTCGCAATGAATATCGACGAGTATGTGCCCGAGATTAGACCCACGATGATCGGAAGCGCAAACTCCTTGATGGACTGCACGCCGAAGATGTACACCGCAAGAATCGTTATAAAAGTGGTAAGCGAGGTATTGATTGTTCTTGGTATCGTCTCGGTGATACTAATATCTGCTACCTGCTTGCGCGTCTTTGTCTTAATACCGAATCTCTTGGTGTTCTCTCTGATTCTGTCAAACACCACGATGGTATCGTTGATGGAATAACCCACGATAGTCAGGCATGCCGCGATATAGGAACTGTTGATCTGTATGCGCGCGATGCAAACAAACGCGGTCATGATGAGCACGTCGTGAAGAAGCGCAAGAACAGCGGCAATACCCGAGAACAGCTCAAACCGTATCCAGATATAGATGAGCATTAAGCCTGCCGCAATCAGCACAGACAAAAACGCGTTTTTGATAATGTCGTTAGTTGTGGCGCCGCCAACGTTTTCAATCTGACCCGGAGAGGCATTTATATACGTCTCCTGCAGCGTATTTGTGATGTTCTCACGCAGCTGCGCATCATCCACGTCCTGCGCCTGTTCCTGTATGCGAATCACCGCCTGCGTCTCGCCGCTGCGCAGCACCTGCGCCGTCGAGGGGTTGATACCGTTGGCATCGAGTGCCGCCTTCACCACATCCATATCAAAAGACTCTTTTAAATCAATCGTCAGAATGCTGCCCCCCGTAAAGTCGATACCGAGATTCAATCCGCCGAATATAAATCCGACGATGATTGCGATCGCTACGACCGCCGACGAAATGAGTATGCATACCTTTGCTTTGTTCATAAACTGCATGCTACTCACCCCCTTTCACAGCCGTTTCAGCCGCGCTTTTTCTAATGGTATAAAGCTTTATATTCTTAATATTGAGCGCTATCGCGAGCTTCATTAGCGCTCTTGTGATTACCAGCGCCGTAAACATGGATGTCAGTATGCTGATAATCAACGTGTACCCAAAGCCCATTACCGTGCCCACACCGTATACCGCGATAACAATCGCCGCGATAATCGTCGTGATATTGGAGTCGACGATTGTGCGAAGCGCCTTCGAAAAACCGGAGTTGAGCGAGGCGCGCAGTGTTTTGCCCGTGGCCAGCTCTTCTTTAAACCTCTCAAATATGATAACGTTGGCGTCAACCGCCATACCAACACCGAGTATAATACCCGCGATGCCCGGCAATGTCAGCTGGATGGACGGAATCGCAGCGAGCAGAAACAGAATTAGAAAGCTGTAAACACAAAGCGTAATCACCGCCATCACACCCGGCAGACGGTAGTAAACGATCATGAAAATGAACAGCAGACCGATACCGACCAAACCCGCAATCAAACTCTGATTGAGTGCGTCCTCACCGAGCGATGCGCTGATGGTCCGGTTCTCAATTTCTTTCAGCTCAAGCGGCAATGCGCCAGACTGAATCTGAACGGCAAGGTTCTGCGCTTCTTCGGCGTCAAAATATGAGCTGCCGCCCGAAATGATGGCAGTGCCGCCGTATATCGGCCCTTCTTCCACAACGGGGCTGGATATTGTCATGCCATCGATCACGATATCAAGCGGATCTCCGGTACCATACGCCTCAGCCGTAATCTCCCCAAAAATCTCTGCACCCTCTGCGTTAAACTTCAGCTGAACAACGGGTTCGTTGCCCTCCGATAAATACATCGCCGTGGCACTTTCCACCATACCGCCTGTGATCTTTGTATTGCCGCTAATATCCTTTATCTCAAGCACAGCCGGCGTAAAGATGGCCGCGAACACCGCGTTGGCATCTTCGTCTTTGCTCGGGATCTCAACACGAACCCTGTCGCTGCCCTGAATCACCACGGTGGCTTCCGTATAACCCTTATCATCAAGCCTGTCCCTTAGCACGCCGATTGTGGTATCGAGCTTGCTCTGAAATTCGTCTTCGGCCAAATCGTCCCGATCAGCCTGATAGACCGCGTAGCCGCCGCCTGTCAAATCCAGGCCGAGGCTGACCTGCTGGTAGAGCGGATCCATTTTGTATATGCCGACCTGAAAGCCGGTCATACCAAAATACACCGCAACGCTGAAGATTAAAACGATAACCACCAGCCAAATGATGCTGCGTTTTCTCATATCTTAACCGTTTCCTCCTTGATTGGATGACTACTGTTAAAGCTTTGGCTTGTCCATATTTCCCGCGCTTTTTGATAAAAAAACGTGTCCGCGAAAGTCTTTCAAAGATCAAGCCTTAAATGATCTCTTAAAAAAGATCATGACGGAAAAACTCATTTCATTATATACGTGTGCAAAATAATAGTCAACGAAAAAAGCGCTTATTAATAAAGGTGATTTGGTGGATTAACCGCACAATAGCTCATGGATGACAGCCCACGCTGCAGTTTTCCCAATTGCTTTTTATACGCGCAAAGCATTATAAAAAGCACCGGGTTCTCGTCCGGTGCTTAACCTCATCTTCACTACCTTTTTGAGTGTTTCTCATAGCATTCGTTATACCATAATGCGTTTTCAATCGGCGTGTTAGAAGGTATATGATTGCCCACAGCCATAATAAAGCCAGGATACTTTTTCCCGATGCACATACACCGTTTAACTTCATTTTCTATATCTTCATTTGTACCCGAAAGCAATATCCTTGTATCTGCATTGCCAATGAAATGATGTGTTTTCCCATATTTGCTTGCGATATACTCCATGTTTGTCATAGGCTCCATAACAAATCCATTAACACCACAGTCAGCAATATCATCGATAAACATCGTATAATCACCATCAGAAGTAAAGCTTATTATTTTTTTCGCTTCACGCAGCGGTTCGAAAAGTTTTTTGTAATTAGGGAAAATGAATTCTCTATAGAACGCAGGTGACAGAAACGCTCCGGAAGTCCAAACAATATCATCATGCACCATCACTGTTTTAAAATCAGTTTCGGCCAAGGCTTCAAAGTAATGCATCATCCAATCAGTATACCGATCTAAAACGCTGCCAAAACGCTCCGGATCCATACCCGCTGCCATAAGGAGATTATCCCATCCAAAAGCACCAATCATCCCTGACATCAGCGTAATATATGTACCGGTTGTCGGCACTGCATCCACAGAACTCCCGATACTATGCCAGCGATTTTCAAAGCGTTTAACTAACTCCTTTTTGGTGGCTGTTGGATATGTATCGTTAAAATCAATATCGTAAATATCCTCTAAAGAGTCAAACGGATTATCGATCTTGCCGTCAAAGTCATCTCCGCCCGTTGCATATTCCGCATGCCCCATATGCGCACGTTTTCTTTCCAAATCGCCTTCGCTTACGGTCACATCCCATATATAGTCGTAATTCCATGCGCGCATAAAAGCATCAGACGCACGCTTCTTTTCTTCTTGATTACTATCGGGCGTAATAGTTAAGCCTGTCACAACCTTAACCAATTCCCAATGCGTGTCAGCGGAATATTCGGTACGCGGTACCCTGTCCGGCATTTCCAAATTTAAAGCCATATATCCATCAACAAAAGACATATTTTCCCCCTTGCCAGCCAACAATGCTATGGTTAGCGTAATCATAAACATATTTGAGCTGAAAAAATCGTTTTTAGCTACGCAAAAGTCACTTCAACAAGAACTGACTATTTGCGCCCAGTCCATATTTTTTTGCCTCATCATACATCGCAAATATATTTTCAGCCGGTACCTCAGGCAATAAGTAATCGTGAGATGGTGCCACAATATATCGGCCATGTTGTCCTAAAATATCAATGATGCGTCTTGTTTCTTCTCTCACTTCTTCCGGCGTACGGTTCAGCAATATCTCGTTTTCATCAATACCCCCAAAAAAAACACAATCATCGCCAAACTCTTTAATGAGTTCTTCTGGGTTCATATCCTGAGCATTTACTTGTATCGGATTAATCGCATCAACGCCAATCTCAATTAAATCCCGTATTATTGGTCTAATTGAACCGCATGAATGAATTGCTGTTACACACCCATTTTTCTTTGCCTGATCGATCAGCTTCGCCATACGTGGTTTATAGTATTTACGCCACATATCAGGCGATAACAACAGCTGCCTTTGGCTTCCGTAATCGTTTCCTATAAAATACATGTCGACGATGTTTGGATTTTGTTCAAATGCGCGTCGGTCCAGTTCATAATGAAATTCAAAGCACTTTTGAACCACCGCCTCCACAAAGCCTTCATTAAAATACATATCCATAAACAGCTTTTCCATGCCCACCAATTCTATAGAATCATGGAAAAACGGCGCCCAACTGCCTCCTATCAGGCAATGATTTTTCACCCAGTCTTTCTGCTGATTAGTTATTCTCACATCATAGTTATCCGGGTTTGGAAACTTGTGTTTCTCCACTTCAAAAATTGTATCAGCCTCTGCCAAAGGATGGTTCATCGCAAGCCCAAAATATAAGCCGGCACGCCGAATACCCCAATCCGTCATTTCAGATCCATCTTCAAATTTTTCAAAAGGAGGTCCAATATATTGGGGGCGAATTGTCTTAAAATCAATATCGATAATATCATACAGCGCCTCGTCTTCAGACTTCGCTCTCAAAATATGCATCAGATTTCTAGTAAACACATGATCAGCACCATAACACATTGGGAACCGATCCATAGCCTTTTTTTTGAACGGCGCAAGCGCTCTATCTTTGTTTGTCATTTGGGCTTGCTTTGTCAGCTTAACAACATCTTCCGCCATTGATTTTCAACCCTTCCTTAAACTGAACTCTACACTAATTGCAAATCTGCTGTATTTTGCATATTATTTGATACCCCATCTCTAAATCCGACAAAATTCAACGGGGTATTGACTTTGAGCGGCCACTGTCGCTCCCGTCTGGCATGATCTGCTTATCATAAAAAGCCAGAACAGCAGCCGCTCAGAGGAGAAATTATCAAACACCTTAGCTTATATTTGTTTTTTATCAAGATGCGTGGCAGACAGAACCATAAAATCAATGATTAACCGTCTGATGTTTATAGTTGTGAATAAACAGCTTCAAACTCATTCACTAATTAATCTGAATCTTTAAGCATACAGGATAAGTGGTTTGAATATCACCTTTCACACGAATATCCAAGCTCTCGGTATGACGACTAAATTCGACTTGTGCATCAAAGCCAAGAACGTCGATGCTTAAAATATCTCCAAGGAAATATTCTGAACGATCTGCCAAAGCCTTGATTTTTACTTTCCCGTCCTTTGGCCAAGACATGATATTTGCGTAAATGTAAGGCGGATTATACGTAAACCGAATATCTTGCGACGTATATTCTAAGCGATTGGTATCCGTAAAAGCACCTTCAGGCACTTTTGTGGGGCCTTCACCAAACACTTCCCAGTATGTTGTGTTATAAATAGATTCTCCATTGATTTTCATCCATTGGCCAATTGCCCTCAAAACATTTGTGTCCTCTTCTCCGATTGTGCCGTCTGCCTTGGGACCCACATTCAGTAAAAGAGCACCGTTTTTGCTGACAATATCGATCAGGTCTTCGACAATCGATTCGGGTGTTTTGTATTCGTTGTTTTGCGTATAGCACCAAGAATTCTTCGCAATTGCCGTATCGGTTTGCCAGAACCTCGGTCTGATATCGTTTAGCTGTCCTCTCTCAACATCAAAGACAGAAGTGCCTTTCGCATAAGCATCGTACTTATTATTGATTGTAACCTGCTTTCCCCACTCTATCCCTCTGTTGTAATAATATGCCGCAAATTTTTTCAGATATGGCTTAAACGTGACATTTTGAATCCACCAGTCAAACCATACGATCTGGGGCTGATACTTATCGACCAGTTCACACGTACGCACCAGCCAGTCGATCAGATGCGCTTCGCTCGGTCCCTTGTAATGAATATCATGCGAAGGTTCATTTTCCAAAGTTGGCTCCCATAGTTTTTTTGCATAACCATAAGGTTCTTGGTATTCTATATCTTGTAGACCAGAGTCAAAGTCTCTGCAACTGCTCATAAACCAATAGTTTTCCGCCCGATGACTGGATGCCGCAAATACCATGCCTCTCTTCTCGATTTCCTTCTTTAACTCCCCAAGCACATCGCGCATGGGGCCTTTTTTGGTTGCACACCATTCAGACAGATCACTCGAATACATTTGAAATCCGTCATGATGTTCTGCTACCGGCATAACAAATTTGGCCCCTGCCTCTTCAAATAAATCTATCCAATACGATGGATCAAACTTTTCTCCTTTAAACATAGGAATAAAATCCTCATAGTTAAAGTATTTGTGAGGACCATACGTTTTTATATGATGCTCATATTCTTTTGTCCCCTTGACATACATATGTCTCGGATACCATTCATTCGAAAATGCGGGTACCGAATACACACCCCAATGAATAAATATCCCGAATTTTGAACGTTTGTACCAGTCCGGTGTTTCCACTTTGGAAAGAGACGCCCAATTGTCCTTGAAATACCCCCGCGCAATGACATCGTCAATTATTTCTAAATATTTTTCATGTTTTTTCATTATTATATAGCCTCCACTAAATACTGTTTTACGCATTGCCCAAACATGTCCGACATCCCCACATTGTTTACATACTCATTTTTTTATATTGCGAGAAAAATCATTCTTTCACCGCACCAGCCGTCATTCCTCTGATTATCTGCTTTTGCAATATGAAATATATAATCATGAGAGGAACAAGCGCTAACACAATGGCGGCAAAGGTCGCACCATAATCCGACGTGTATTTTTGTTTAAACATATTGAGTGCCAATGATATCGTATACATCTCTTTGTCGTTTATAAACAACAAAGAAAATATCAAGTCATTGTATACTGATAGAAACGTGATTATTGACACAGTGGCTATGATCGGCTTTGATATTGGCATCACAATTCTCGAATACAACCTCAGCTCACTGCATCCGTCAACAATCGCCGCCTCTTCTATATCCTTATTCATTCGCTTCATATAACTGCAAATCAGAAGAAACGGTAAAGGCAAGTTCATCGCCGTATATATCATGATCATAACCAAATAGTTGTTTGTACCGTTTATTCCGCTTACCATGCGAACCAAAGGAATGAATGTGGCATGGACTGGTATCAGAATCCCTGCAAGCAGTAGTATGTATATGAATTTGTATATTCTGCCGTCATTTCTCGCCACAACAAACGCTGCCATTGATGCAATGAGAACAACCAGCACAACTGTCGCAAGAGCCAAGAAAAATGAGTTTCCGATAGCCCTCAAAATGTTCCCCTTTTCCATTGCTGTTGCGTAATTCGTCCAATCGACGCTTTCCGGCAGTGAAAACGGATTTTGATATATTTGAATCGTTGTTTTAAACGAGGACAGCAATGTGAAAAGCAACGGCACAACGGTGACTGCGCACCATATTAAGGCGACAATGTGCAGGTCGATATGTCTTTTCAGTCTCATTATTTCCTCCATTCTTTCTCGGTAAACATTCTATTTATCAGAATGCTGCACACCAAACCCAAAACCAGTATAATGGTCGCAATCACATTTCCTTCTCCATAGTGGTTATATCCAAACACTTCGTTATACATCATTATTGCCGGACTTTCCGTCACACGATTTGGGCCGCCTCTTGTCATGGCATAAATCAGATCAAACGTTTTGAGCGATCCGGTAATCATCATGACGACATAAACCTTAAATGTCTCTTTTAACAAAGGCCGTGTGATATGCCATTCCAGTTGGAATCCGTTTGCGCCGTCAATTCTTCCTGCCTCATAAAGCGTGTTCGGAATTTTTGTAATACCGGCAGCGAAAATCACCATATTGTATCCGATATAGACCCACGCACTTACCATTGCGACACTATATACGGCGTATGATGGATCTCCTAAAAAATTGACGTTAAACGCTTTGAAGCCAATTTCCTGAATGGCCGTAGTCAGCAGTCCTCCGTTCGGGTTTAACACGAAGAACCACATTAAACCCACCGCAGACAAAGGTAATATGCTGGGAATGAAAAAAACGGTTTTATACATACTGCTGAGCCTTATCCCTTTTGATACAATAATCGCAAACAAAAGAGACAAAGGTAATTGTATCAAAGTGCCTTGAAGAATAAATACCGCAACGACCTTCATCGAGTTCCAGAAGTTATTATCATTAAAAACTTTGATATAGTTTTCAAAACCTTTAAATACAAGAGGCACGCCGGAAATTCCATTCCAATCGAAGAAAGACAGGTAAACCGTCTGACATATGGAATTGACCAACACCCCAATAAAAAGCACGAGTATTGGAGATAAAAACAACACATTGATTATTGTTTTTTTTCTTTTCTGCGAGATATTGTTTACAGATTTCATTCCGTCTTCTCTTTCTTTTTTTAAAAGGGCAGAAATTGCTTATATATTTACAATAACTGCCCTTTTATTGGTTCATTTACTTCACTTCGTCACAACTTGCTAATTCGCATCAATTTCATCTTGAACAGCCTGGCCTGCTTCCATCGGTGTTAGGCCTGTAAAAATACCTTGTGTTGCATTTCTCAGCGCATCCGTTAACTGAGGAAGCTCGTCATACAAATCAATTTCTTGTCTGTACGTCATCTCCGGATTTCCGAGCACTGCTCCCAATTCCTTGTAGAAATCAGTATCCGGGAACGGCATTGTCGAGGTCTTCACCGGCATCAGCTGCGTACCACCCTCAGCATAGTTGTATTCAACAGCTTCCGGCGTGAGCAAGTATTTAATAAGTTCAACAGACGCATCTTCTCTTGCTTTATCACCGGTCTTCATCGCAACCAGACCGCCGTCAGCGCCACCCATTGTGTAGAACTCTCTTTCGGGAATGTCTTTATAGTACGGGAAATTTGCCACACCGAACTTGAATCCCTGTTCTTCTTCTGCCTTTGCGATACCTTCAGCAGCCCATGTGCCATCCATATGCATCGCAGTTTCACCGGTGTAAAACATCATTAACTCCATATCATAATCGATGGCTGTAATGCTCTTACCAAATATGCCTTTATCCTGCCAGTCTTTTAGCGTTTGGAATATTTCCTGCATTTGAGCATCTGTATATTTCTGTTCTCTTGCCGCCAAATCATTAATCAGATCGGGACCAAATTTTTTCATGGCCAGCACCGTAGAAAGATGTGCCGATCTCCAGCCAAGCGCACCGCCCAAAGCCATCGGGATAACATCATTCTCAAGGAACACTTTGCTCACTTCTTCAAATTCTTCGATTGTTTTTGGCACTTCCAGATTGTACTTCTCAAATAAATCCTTGTTGTAATAGAGAATGTTGCCAAAGTATCTGTATGGCACACCATATGTACCTTCAACGCTGTCAAATTGCCACAGATCGAACATGTTCAGCATGTTGTCACGCCATTCCGGGTCTTCTTCCAAATATGGCTCTAAATCAAGAACAATTCCGTTTTCAACATAACTGCGTATCGCATTTCCGCCATAGCTAAGAATGACGTCAGGATAATCACCAACAGAAATATAAGATTTGACCTTATCGAAGAACATCTTATCGTCTGAGCCAGGCATGGATTCATCAACAATTTCGATCTCAGGATGCATTTCGTCAAATTCTCTGACTTTATCTAAGATCGCTCTGTCTGCAATCGACGCATCGTCACCCAATCGTGTCATAAAACGAAGCGTTATCACTTCGGCAGACTCAGTACCGGCATTGTTTTCCGTTGCTTCGGAACTGCTTTGTGTTGCCTCGGCACTGCCGGATGATTGGGTGACGTCTTCGCTTTTGCTTCCGCATCCGGTAAAAAGAGTAGCAGCCACCATCACAATTAAAACAACTGTCAGAATTCTTTTCATTTTCATCCTCCTTGTTATTTTGTTTAACTTTGTTAAGTATAGATTATTGTATATTATAAGAAAACCAACAGCTTTAAGGTGAAGGTGTAATATTTTACGATTAATGATTCTTAATATAATCAGAAGGAGGTACGCCCACCTGCTTTTTAAAGCATTTGCTAAAGTATTTTACATCGTGGAATCCAGTTTTTTCTGCAATTTCGGCAACATTAAATTCATTTTGAATAATTAGTTCTTTGGCCATTGATATTCTTTGCAGCATAATATAATGTATTATCGTCGTACCTGTTTCTTGTTTAAAAAGGGAGCTTAAATAGTTATAAGAAATAAAGAGCTGGTCTGCAATTTTTTTAGGTAGCGTCGAAAATTTTGTGTATTCTCCGAATGTCAGATAATATTGAATTTGCGCTTTTGGGGCAAGGGTAATCCTTGCCCTATATCGTTACAGTAACACGGCGGTAACGGTCGGTCAAGGTCTTTAGAGCGAAGCGTGCC
>QKIQ01000124.1 GCA_003249555.1 Clostridia bacterium
AATGGGGTCCCTCGTGCGTGGAGCGTTTCAACGGTATCTTTGCGTTCGCTGTGTGGGATGAGAAAAAACAACGCATCTGCCTTGCACGTGACAGAATGGGCGTCAAGCCGCTGTTTATCTCGCGGACACGTCACGCGCTGCTGTTCGGTTCTGAAATCAAGGCGTTGCTGGCGCATCCTGAGATATCCCCTGTGCTGGCCGAAAACGGTTTGCTTGAGCTTTTCGCTCTGGCGCCCGCGCGCACGGCAGGCAAAACACTGTTCAAGGGAATTGATGAGCTGCGCCCCGGTGAGTGTATGACATATTCACCTCTCGGCACATATGTGCATAAATACTGGGAATTCGCGAGCGGTGAACACACAGACAGCCTGCATGATACCACCGAAAAGCTACACGAGCTCATTGTGGACTCCGCGAAACGTCAGCTTGTCGCGGATGTTCCCGTCTGCACCTTTCTCTCAGGCGGCATTGATTCAAGCACATTATCCGCTATCGCAGCGCAATCAGCCGCGGAAATGGGCAAAACGCTTCACACCTTTTCAATTGACTACACAGACAACGACAAATATTTTGCGCGCAGCGTGTTTCAGCCCAGCCCCGACAGCGAGTATATCGATATCATGTGCCGCCACATCGGCAGCAAACATCAATCGTGCCTGTTTGATTCGCGTCAGTTGGTGAACGCGTTGCGCGATGCCATGATCGCGCGCGATTTGCCCGGTATGGCGGATGTGGATTCGAGTCTGCTTCTGTTTTGCCGTGAAATAAAAAAACACGCCACCGTGGCGCTGTCCGGCGAATGCGCAGACGAAATATTTGGCGGTTATCCGTGGTTCTACCGCGAAGATCTGCTAAACCTTGATATGTTCCCTTGGGCCAACTCGCTCGAGCTTCGACGCAGCATTATGTCTCCAGCGCTTGCGGGATTAAACATAGAGAGTTACGCGAAAAGCCGTTTTTTTGATACTATTGAGGAGACACCGCTGCTCGGAAACGAGACGCCGCTGGAGCGCCGCCGCCGACAGATGTTCTATCTCAATATCAAATGGTTTATGGCGAATCTGCTCGACCGCAAGGACAGAATGAGCATGGCCTGCGGGCTCGAGGTCCGTGTGCCGTTCTGCGACCATCGAATTGCCGAATACGCATGGAATATTCCGTGGAGCATCAAGAACTTAGGCGGCATGGAAAAGGGCATACTGCGGCTCGCGGTAAAAAACCTTCTGCCCGAGAGCATATACAACCGCAAGAAAAGCCCCTATCCCAAAACGCACCATCCCGAGTACACAAGGCTGGTATCCGAAGCGCTCAAAGCCACGCTGGCAGACCCCAAAGCGCCTGTTCGTTCGCTTATCGATAAAGCGGCGGTGGAAGAGATGCTCGATTCGTTAAGCCTTGTATCACCGTGGTTTGGGCAGCTCATGACAGGGCCTCAGTTTTTCGCATTTTTATTGCAGCTAAATATGTGGCTGGAGGAATATAAGGTGGAAATTGACATCTGAGCGTTTAGCTCGCGTTTTTGATGATACCGTAATTTCTAAGAAAAGAGTCAGAAATGCACAAATGGCCTGCAAGCGTATCTGTCTGTGCGCCTTCCACCAGAAACTGCACTTTGTTGATACCGTCCATGGCGGTAACCGTGTTGACGATGGCATAAACAAGAAGCATCTCGGCCTTGGAAGAAATGCCTTGACACGCGTTTTTAAAATCCTCTGAAAGATTCACATAAGCCGTGTCGTTATATACGTTGACGGACAAAACCCCTTTTTCACTCATGCCTGTATATGTGACCGAACTGACATTGCCGATATCGCCCGACTGCGGCCCGCGGAGCATGGCGCGCACGCGTTCCAGCGCACTCCATATTTTCCCCTGTTCCATGCTGCGCGATACCTCGATGAGCAAACTTGAATCTCCATATTGCAGATAAAGCGGCGCACTGCTGCCAATATACCCGAAATAATCGCTCCTCAGGGTACCGCCGCTGCCGTTGCTTGTATCGTCTAGTATTGGCTTTTCATTCACAAAAATATGAACGGCCTTCACGTTTGGGATAAAGCCCGTGATGCTGTAAATCAATGCGGCGTTTGAAAGCAGGTTTTCTCTCGCTTCAAAATAGGCCATGCCGGACGGGAGTGTGTCAAAATAAAGTGCAATATCCGATGTACCGTCGCCGTTGTCAATGATTTCAGGCTCCCGCGTCAGCAAGACGCCCGATTCGATGGGGCTTTCCATCACGACTGAACTTAACGGCCCGACTTTAAGCGCGTTGATTATCGCCTCAACGTAAACTGCGCTTGTGCTTGAGCTTGTGGTGATGTAATCAATATCCCTGACCTCCGGCAGAATATAATCGCCGCTTGCCGACACAAAATAGAGCACTGTGGAAATCGTACTTGTTTTGGGCACTTCCTCGGCCGAAACTTCTCCGACCGGCTCAGGCTTTTGTGTGGGAAACGTCCCGTTTTGTGTTTCCGGCATCACCGGTACATACTTGGCCTCCGCATTCTTATATGCTTCGTCAACGCGTCCGGTCTGTTTTTTTAGCGGTGCAGACGGATATCCCTGAAATCCTTGGCGCAAACCGTTATAGAAAATGTTGACGGCCGCTGTGCCAAGCAGATCTGAAACGGTATTGCCAATAGCCAGCTCCATAATGTATTGCTCATTCTTCGGCATTGGCAACCCCTCATCATTCAGATACACATTGGCCACGCCGTTTGAAAACTCAATGAAATCCAGCGTCATTCCGTCGGGCGCGACTTTCGTCAGGCTGTCGTTAGACGGGCCGCCAAGAAGCGCTTTGATGGCCGCCTCGGCGGGGTTCGTATCCTGCTCAACCGTTATAAAACGGGGGTCAGCGGTCAGCGTTCCGTTGGCGCTGTTAAGGAAATACACCGCCGCTTTTTTGGTGCTGCCAAATGCATCGAGACTCGATAAATCAAGCTCGCTAGCCGGCACCTCTTTTCCTACGCTCTTTGAGTCACGTATCGCGCCGCATCCCGAAAGCAGCATACACAACACCATAGCGGCAAGGATCAGTCTTTTCATGGTTTTACCCCACATTGATCAGTACATTGACAATGGAGAAATAAGAAATCTTCCATATTTCCTCTTCTCTTACAAGCTTGACAGGGACTTTCTGCTTGTTGATATCCCCGTTGCGGTTCTTGATGGTATAGTCGAGCATTACCACGGCTGATTGTCCGTCGCTTGCCACATTGACGCCCGACACTCTAAACGTATCAAGCGCATTATCCGTCTCCGCAAGCACTGCGTTAAAATCTTCACTGTCCGGCTTGACCGTGCCGTCAAGGTTCATATATGCCGTGTAGTCGTAAAGCTCGGTCCAGTCTTTCTTGTAATAGGAATCCAGCGCTTCCTCCACCGTTTTTTCGGGCGTTAAAATCCATGTATTATCCCAGCTTAAACGGTCAAGCACCTTTTCAGAATCGCTAAAACCCGCTTCCCTTTCCGTGATGCGGCGGCTGCCGCTTTTACTCTCCACATAAAACTGCACGCTGGAGTAAGTCCCCATCTCCGTAATCGTATTGACAATGGAATAAATCGCAAGCTTTTTACGGTCGGTCACCGTTCCTTCGCCCAGCACGGGTGCCGGAGATTCTGTGGCGATAAACGCTTCGTTAAGCGTCACAAACAGAATGTCTTCATTGTTTTTCACGTTCACGAGTTGCACATCGTCCCAGAACAGCCCGACAAGCTGATTTCGGTCAGCAGAAGGCCCCTCTATAATCGCGCGGATCACGGCTTGTTCAAGCTTTTCGCTAACCGGTACATCAATTGAACGCGTCTCCCCCGCTAATAGCTGCTGCCCTTTATAGGAAAAATAAAGCGTCACTTTGGACGTATCCTTATTGGCCGACTCCGCTTTCGGGTTGATGTCCGGCGTGTTCTTTTCGGGCGTTTCCTCCTGCACAGCCGCGCATCCACAAACCGCTATGATCAACACTAAAACAATCGCGACAAATTTTATTTTTGACATACAATACTCCTATCCCTTGATCGGCAGATACAGCGTAAACACGCTTCCCACGCCTTCTTCACTTTGCACATCAATGCGGCCGCCATGTAGCAGCGCGATTGTGCGCGTGATATAAAGCCCCAGGCCACTGCCGCCCGTTTCTCTTGCCCTCGCTTTGTCCACACGATAAAAACGGTCAAAAAGGTGCGGCAAATCCTTTTCAGGAATCCCGCATCCGTCATCCTTAACGATCACGGCAGCGTTTGTTCCCGATTTTTGCAACGTCACCCATACATGGCCGCCTTTTTCTGTGTATTTAATTGCGTTGTCGATAAGGTTCATCACCGCCTGCATCACTTTTACCGCGTCACAGCTTACCTCAAGATCGTTGCTGACGGTGTATGTC
>QKIQ01000018.1 GCA_003249555.1 Clostridia bacterium
AGTGGGTGTGCCGGATATATCGCCCGAGCCTGATATCGTCAGCCCATCCGGCAGACCGTCTGCGCGCCATGTATAGGGCGATGTGCCGTCCTGCGCCGCTACTGTCGCGCTGTAGGCGTTGCCCTTCATGCCTTCGGGGAGCTCGGTGGTTGAAACGGATGCCGGAATCTCAAACGCTGCCGAGATTGAAACGTTCGCCATGGGCATCTCGAAGATTGTCCCCGTGATAGGTACTGTCGTTGAGCCATGTGTGTATTTCAGCGAGCCGGGTTTTAGCTGGTTGCCCTCGTTTGGTTTTATTGTCAGATTCACAGTTTCTCCTGATACGGCCGTTGTCTTATCCGCCGTAATGCTCCCGCCGGTGAGGGACGCTACACTGACGGCATATTGCTTTGGCTCAAACTCTGCGGATATCGTCACCGCACCATCCGGCATGGTAAAGCTTGTGCCGGAGATCAAATGGTCGCCTGTTCCGTCCGTATATTTAAGCGTACCGCTTTTGAGCTGCTTGTCTGTGTCCGGCGTCATCGTCAGATTGACGGTTTCCCCCGCAAACGCTTGCGTTTTGCCGGGCGTAATTGTGCCATCTGTGAGCGTGGCGATATTTACGTTATACGCCATCGGCGGATTATAGGTGTTTGTAAAAGAAACGCTGCCTGCCGTTGCGCTGGAAAGAATAACGGGTTTTCCGGTGCCGGGTACGCCGCCATAGGTTGCCGTTGACTCATCATCGTAATAGCTCGGCAATGTTAATCGCCGCCGTACAGCCCACTAAAAGTAATGCTGTTTTGCTCTTTGTATATTTTTGTGGATTTGATCAACTGATAGGAGTTAGAGACGGCATAGTAACGATAGAGGTTGACCGTTGTGTTAACAGGCGGGGCGCCGCTGGCCCACGAACGATTCACGGTAATACTGTTGTCTGAGGGAGCCGAAGAAGTCAGATTAAAATTGGCAACATAATATTCTTTTTCCCAATTTTCAAAATCTGCGTAAAGCCCCGGTTGATAAACCAAGTTGTTCCAGTCCCATTTGTCACAATACCATTTTCCGTCCAGTGTTGCTCGATCAATACCAATAAAAGGGTGCTCATTACTAATGTAGTAAATATGTTCGTAATGTAATTTCCATTTTCCATCTCCTACATATTCGTTGGGCATAAGATCTGGCTTAGAGCCTCCATGAAAATAAAAATCAGCAATACCAACATATGTGGGTACCATTAGAAACATATTAACTGACGTGGGATCGCCTCCTTGCCATATAATATCTCCTTTAACCTTAATGACCGAGGCTGCATACGCATTATTAGCAGGTGCCAGCAGCAATATTAGCGATAACACAGCCATCATCAGCGCAGTCAGTTTCTTAAATTTTTTCATCATACACTCTCCTTGATTGGTACATTTTAAATTGATTGTATTCATGCTGCATCATAACTCGGCTGCGCTGTCACTCTCACAGGTTTGTCACTATACCTGATGATTGTCCGCCAAAAGCCGCGTATAAAAATCGATGATGTTCGTATGGTAAGCGATGCCGTAGGTCAGGGTTTGCATGCGGTCAGGTCCCGCTGTTTTTTTTGCCAGATCAATCGTGTCGATCAGCTTTTGCTTTGCCGCCATCGCCTGCCGTATGTACACCTCGTAATGCAGCTGCTTGGTCTGTGAATCCAGATAGTCGTAAAAAAACAGCTTTATCAGATGATTATGCGAGGTGTCCGATACGTTAGCAGGCTCTTGCAGCCATTTCATAAAGCTGGCTTTGCCCGCCTCTTGTATCGTATATACTTTGGAATATTTGCCATGTTCCACTTCGGCCGTAGATATAATCATTCCTTTCTTTTCAAGGCGCGCCAATGCCGGATAGATGCTGCCAAAGCTGGCATTAAAAAAATTCGACGTACTGACCATCATAAACCGCTTCATTTGATAACCGGTTAGATTTTGTTTCATTAATAATCCCAAAAGGACATACTCGAGCATTTTGTCTCCCTTCACACAATTAATATCGTTTCGTTATATATTGTTTCGATATTTATCAGTTAACATGATTAGTATTGTCAGTCAAGCATATACAATAATAGGATTAATTATAGTATATTAATAGCCACGAAATGCTGGCACGAATAAGCTGGTGCTGAATGGCATATTCTATGGCACGTTCAAAAAAAAGAAGCAAAGAGAGATTCAAACCATTAAGTACAAGAACCCCACCGCCATTGACTATTCACCAGTAAACAGATAGAATAAAGACACTTGCAGTAGAGGTGTTGGGGCAAATTCACTTAAAGGTGGTTATGCGTATGCATCAATCTGTTAATGTGGCCTCGAATGCAAAAATGATAGAAGTGTTAAAAGCCGAGTTCATCGGTGAATCGGCCGATGTTTTAAGAGCGGCGCTTTCGCCAGCCGGAAGAGGAGAGCTGAAGGATGCGTTGAGCGGCGCTGTACTGCTTGCTTATGTGTTGGCAAAGCGTTGCGGCATTTCATTCGGCGAACTGGATGAAGACGTCATCAGCAAGGCAGAAACCGGCATCACAAGCGGACACACGCTGGAAACTGGCTACGGCGATCTGTCTCTTCTAAAAAAACATTTTGAAAGCGGGAATTCAAGGGGTTTTGGACAGGACAAAAAACGACGATAATAAATATATAGCGGCGACATTATTTGCTGCCGCAGCTTTGATATTGATATCGACTTTCTTTCCTCCGGCAGCCATTGCGGCTACGTTTATGCTAGCTTACGTTGTTGCCATGCGGGGCACGCTTGGCATCGTTGCGGCAGTTATTGTTTTTGCGGCCGGCTGTCTGCTGGATGTGAAAACGGCGGCATTCCTCGCTGCGGCATTTCTGCCGGTCGCTTTGGCGGCGGGTATCGTCATCAAAAAGAAGCTGCGCATGCGCCACAGTGTGATGATAACAAGTGCTGCCACGCTTACAGGCGCTGTTGCCGCATTTGGAGTCCTGTGGCTGTTTACGGGACTTGGTCCCATCGATTATTTGGTTAACAGCCTGGGATCTTATCTTGGCACAATAAGCGACAGATCCGTTGGGATCCTATACCAATCCTCACGGTTCTTGGACATGATCATGGGAGCGATTTCGCAAGAAGCCATACTCTCGACGCCAACTTCGGAAGCGATCATTATCATGCAGGAACAGACGCGAGAGTCTTTCAACCTTAGTCTCGTCAACGCTGTGCTTACCTACGCGCTGCTAACCGGACTATTGATATTTGTGATTACGCGCGTGTTCGTAAAAAAGAAACGCAAGGTCGTCTCTGTCCCGTCGTTTTCGGCACTTACGCTGCCGCCGCGGTTCTGGCTTGCATATTTGCTTTCGTATATTTTTACGCTTATCGGCGCAAACTCAGGATGGCCGTCGTTCGAGATTGCAGCCATCACGATAGGCGGCGTTTATGGATTTGTGTTTACCGTTCAGGCGTTGAGCTTTCTTGATTATTTATATAAGAGGCGCAAAATGCAGACTGCCGTGCGTGTGCTGCTGCATGTGGTGGTCACGATGTTTGTCGGCAATCTGCTGGTGTGGGTGGGTTTATTTGAAAACATAGCGGGACTGCGTAAGCGTTTGGATACGGAAGGCGGTACCCTTTTGTGAAAACAAAAATCCGATTTCTTTCATCTGATTTTGTCTGCTTGGCAGCGGCGCTCTTGGCGGCGTCTGTTTGTGCGTTTCTGCACAGCATACCGCTGGGTGTGGCAGCAGCCATTGCCAGCATCGTCTCGGCTGTTTTGTATCTTTACGTTTTCACCTGCCGAAAGGTGCAATGGCAAAGGTTGGTGATCAAAGCGCTTTTTGAGCAAGAGGAACTGCCCACGTATTTGAACACAATGGCCATCCCCACCGTGCTGACGTCGCTGACGGGTCATATCAAATGGGCGAACCTCGCGTTTCGCAGTCTTGCGGGGTTTGGTGCGTTTCGCAACATCAACAAGATGATTACAGGCATCAGCGTGCCCGACAAGGATAAAAAGATACTCATAAACGGTAAGCCGTACAAAAAAGAGTTCTCCACAGTGCGGCTGCGTAACAAGGATTATCTTCTGCACCGACTCGTAGATATTGAAAACACCGTTGAAGCAAAAAAGCTGTATCAGAGTTTTCTGCCGGTCGTATGCCAGTTTCAGATCGACAATTACGAAGAACTGTCCTCAAAGCTCTCACAATCCGAACTATCCGAGATCGTCGCGGCCATCGAGCGGCGGCTGTCTACGCTTGCCGAAAATGTTTCTGCCCACTTTCAGCGTACAGACCGCGGGCGATATCTTTGTATTTTCGAGCGCCGGTTTTTATCTACGCTGCGTGCCAGCAAATTCAGCATACTTGATGATGTAAGACAGATAAATTCGACGCTCTCCCCCACGCTTTCTATCGCGGTGGGCGTCGGAGAAAGCCCCGCACAGTCAGGCGAATATGCAGGAAAAGCCATGGATTTGGCTCTGGGCCGCGGCGGCGACCAAGCCGTCATCAAGCAGGCAGATCGTTTCATATTTTTTGGCGGCACCGTAAAAAGCGGGTTCCGCCGCAGTAAGGTGAAGGCGCGTATGGTCAGCCATGCGCTGCGCAACCTAATGGAGCAGTGCAGCGATGTGTATGTGATGGGCCATGAAGGGCCTGATCTTGATTGTATGGGTGCCGCGCTTGGTATCTGCGCATGCGCGCGGCATGTCAATAAAAAGGCGTATATCGTGATGGACAACCCCAACCCGTCTATTGATTTACTGCTGGACAAGCTGGAAACTGTTGATGCGTATTCTTCCGCTCTTGTCACGGGACAGGAAGCGGCGATGCACATCAGCGCGACAAGCATGCTGGTGATTGTGGACACTCAGCTTGCCGCTTTTACGATATCACCGGGGCTGCTGGAAATGGCGGATACCGTGGTGGTGATCGACCACCATATACGCGGCACCTCCGCAATTGAAAAGTCGACGCTGTTTTATCACGATCCGTACGCGTCATCCGCGTGTGAGCTTGTGACGGAAATAATGCAGTATTTTGACGACGATTTAAAGCCGCTCCCGATCGATCTGGAGGCGTTACTGTGCGGCATGACTCTTGATACTAAGGGGTTCACGTTTAATACGGGTGTGCGCACGTTTGAGGCGGCATCGTATCTACGCCGTCAGGGTGCTGATACAACGGTCACAAGGCTGCTCGTACAGGACGACCTGAAAACATATACAGTCAAAACGGATATAGTTCGCAGCGCGGAAATCATTGAAAACGGCTTTGCGATTTCGGCGTGTCCCGAAGGCCTAGATAAAGCGCCGCTCATAGCGGCACAAGCAGCGGATTCGCTGCTTACCATACGCGGCGTGAAGGCATCCTTCGTGCTCAGCCATGTGGACGCAAATGTGCTCATCAGCGGGCGATCTCTTGGAGACGTCAACGTGCAGCTGATACTTGAAAGCCTCGGCGGAGGCGGCCACACCACCATCGCCGCGGTTAAAATGGAAAATATGGATATGAATACAGCCATAAAACGGCTTAAACAAACGATCAATAATTATGTGAAAGAGGTTAGATAAAATGAAAGTGATACTCACAAAGGACTTGAAGGGCACAGGCTTTGCCGGTGATATTGTGAACGTGAGCGACGGCTATGCGAGAAACTTTTTGTTTCCCAAGGGCATAGCCAAGGAAGCCTCGGCGCAAAACTTAAACGTGGCCAAGCAGCAGCAAAAGGCTGTTGAGAAGCGCCGTATGCTTGAGCGCCTGTCAGCGGAAGAAGCGGCAAAACGCTTAACCGGCCTAAAGGTAGTTGTGAAAGCGAAATGCGGCGAAAACGGCCGTCTGTTTGGTTCTATCACAGCCAAGGAAATATCCGATGCGATATTGGACCAACACGGCATTGAGATTGATAAAAAACGCATCGCGATGGACGACCACATCAAGGAACTCGGCGAAACCAAATTGTCCGTCAAGGTGTATGCAGGCATTTCGGCCGATATCACGGTCAGCGTCGAAGCGGCGGAGTAAAAAACGAGGCTATGGAGCAGATTGAAACAGCGGGTTATGTGCCGCCAAACAATCATGAAGCGGAGCGCAGCGTCCTTGGGAGCATGTTTTTAGACACAAGGGCTGTTTATACTGCCATCGAGCGGCTCCACGCAAGCGATTTTTACGCGCGCCGTCATCAGCAGATATTTGAGACGATGTGTGAGCTCTCTGAAACGGGCACACCCATCGACACCATCACCGTTGTGGAAAGGCTGGACCGCAAGGGCGTTCTTAACGGCACGGACGACACGATCTATATCGCCGACCTCGCAGGCAGCGTGCCCAGCGCCTCGAATGTCGGCTACTATATCGACATTGTCGAGCAAAAATCCATATTGCGCGCGCTGATTACCGCAGGGCAAGCGATCATTCAGGATGCCACGGCTTCGGAAGAAGAGGTGGCGGACATCGTCAACCGCGCGGGCGACCTGATATACAAAATCGCGGTCAAACGTCAGCGCGACTCGCTTACGCATATCAAGCAGGCACTGCTGGAGGGCTATACATCCATCAGCGAATCGATGAACAGCAAGACGGGCATCATCGGCATCCCCACCGGGTTTAAACAGCTCGACAAGATGCTCTCCGGTTTACAGAAATCTCAGCTCATCATCGTCGCCGGGCGCCCCGGTATGGGTAAAACGAGCTTTGCGATCAACATCGCGCAGCATGCTGCAGTGTCGCTGGATGTCCCGGTCGCCATCTTTTCTCTGGAAATGTCACGCGAGCAGCTCGCTATGCGCATGATGTGCAGCGAAGCGCTGGTAGATAGCCAGAAAACGCGTGTCGGGGGTCTTTCTTACGACGATTACGACAGGCTGGCAGGCGCTGTGGATGTGCTTGCCAAGGCACCCATATACATTGACGATTCACCGACCATTACCGCCATGGAGATGCTCGCTAAGGCGCGGCGTCTCAAAAAGGAGAAGGGGTTAGGGATGGTGGTGATCGACTATCTGCAGCTGATGACAGGCAAAGACCGCCGCGAAAACCGTCAGCAGGAGATTTCGGGCATGACGCGCAGCCTCAAAATCATGGCCAAGGAAGTCGGTGTGCCGGTGATTCTGTTATCACAATTAAGCCGTGCCAGCGAAAAACGCGATTCCAAGCGCCCGCTGCTTTCTGACCTGCGTGAATCGGGCAGTATCGAGCAGGACGCCGACGTCGTCATATTCCTGCACCGCGAAAGCTATTACAACAAGGAAGCGGACAACGTCTCACAGATCATCATTGCTAAGCAAAGAAGCGGCCCCACGGGCGAAGTGAACGTGGGATGGCGCGGCGACCAGACACGGTTCGCAGAGCTGTCCGGCCAGACCGAGTCCGATCCGTTTTAAAAAGCGGTTAATTGAATATTTATAAGCATGGCGGTGTACGTATGAAAAGAAGACGCAGGTCGAAATTAATCCTATTTATTTGCGGCGGCTTAATTACAGTTCCTAGCTTTGTTATATTATTTCTTAAATTGTTTTTTGACTTGTCCATCGGAAAAAACATGCCGGTTGATTTTATGCAAATCAGCGGCGCATGTATAGCGCTTGGATTAATTATAGTCAGTATCGCATTGCAGATGCAGTCAAAGGATGTTGCTGAAAGGAACCGCGGGCTTAGTGAATTGTTTAAAATTCTTTCGTGGTTTTGGATTGTTACCTCTTCTATCACACTCATTTGGTGTGTCTTTTATTTTATTTTCGTAAAATGAACTTATTCAATAATCGTTGCTCAAACCAAGATGTCTGCAGGGACCGGTTTCCACGCCGGCCCGTCATGTACAAGACCACAAATATGAAATCTCAATATCGATTATCCCAATATACAAAAGCTATGTATGAAAAAAAGGCAACCGCTATACGCAGCTGCCAATAATTATATGTCAATGACATCAGGTTACTCTATTGTGACGGTACCGTCCTCATCCACTGTGATCGTCATGCCTGTCTTTACGTATGACAGAAATTCATCACCAAGGTTATCTACCGTCGGCATCGATACATCCGTCCACACATCAGACAGTATCGCTCCCGCAGCAGCAAGCGAATCGATGGGCTTTGAGAACAGCAGACAGGCGGGCTGCCGCCCCAGCCAAGACGCGCAGAACAGCACCATGCCGCCCGTGGTGGAGCCGATGGTCTGCGGCATGCAAAGCGCCATATTGCTCATGGGTTTGCCGTATAAATCCTTGTTGTTCTGATCGCTGTTTGTGCCTGCCTTATCACCAAACATCAGGCTTTTCTGAAAGCTAGCCAGCGTATTAAAGCCCTGGCGAGACACAAGCGCCTGCGCCTGCGCCTTTCCGGGAACAACGGGTCTGCCTTTAAACACCTTCATATCACTTGCCCCCCTTCGTAATCAGATGAAGGATCTCGCCATCCGTATAATACCTTGCGCTCGTATACGTTCGAAGCTTATTTGAGTTGGTAATCACCGGCATCTTACCGCACAGCGGATTGTTCATGTACATCAGCGGACAGATGTAAGATGCCACCACGCCCATTTCCTTTAGCTTGCTTGCTTCGGGTGTCTTGTTAAATTCGGCCAGTACGCCCGAGGCTGCGGTAAACACAGTGGGTATGGCGACCTTGGCGCGTCCCGTCGCTTTGAGCGCCGCATCTAGGCTCTTCGTCCATTGCTTCATCTGCTGCAGCGACAGATGCGGACAGCCGACAAAACAAAGCTTGGGCTGAGCGTCGGGGTTCTTCCAAATGCACGGATAGCTGTCTTTCACGCGCTTAATCTCTGCATCGTCGATCACATAAACCTTGGCATCCGGCGCAATCAGCGCTTCACCCAATTCCACCGCATCGGGCGTCAGTTTATCCACATGGTAAAGCCCCACCGCGCCGTTTGATGCCGTCGCCGCGCCCATATCCTTAAGATACGCTTTGGCGTCATCGTTCATCTTTGTACCGATAAATTCGCTGAGTCCCTTGATATAAGGTACATCTTCCATCACCTTCATACCGATGGCGCTCCCCAAAAGCTGCGCCTCGGGCTTCTTTGTGGTTTTGACCTCCACCACCCATGTGGCTTTTCGCCCTTCATCTGTCAGCAATCCGAAATACGGCACACATCCCGCAATACTGCCAAAAAGCTCTATCACGCCCGAATTGCGGTTGCAGCGCGCTCCCAGCACGCTGTTCGCATACACCACCGCGCTACTTTCGGCCCAGCTTAGCACTTCACCCTTTTTTGGCGTGTTGCCGACCTGGTCCATATAGCATGTGCAGGTAAACGCGTCGCTATTTAAAAGCCCCATTTTTTTTAGCTGCGCTTCATAATCCTTTTGTTTTGAGTACATCACATTGAAAAAGAGATTTTGCAAAAAGTTTGCCGGCACATGCTTATCAAGCGGGCGCGGGTCTACGCTGAACGGCTGCGCCGACACCACCCCGGCATCAATCAACTGGTTCATCAGCTCATATATCGGCTTTAACACAGACAGCCCAAAGCTTGTGACAAGATGCCCGTTTTTGGCCGTCACCGCAACCATGTGCGTCGCGCCGAAAGCCTCGCCGTACATCACCAGTGTTTTCATCACCTTGGCCATAACCTCGCCTTTTTCACCGTTTAAAACAGAAGCCTGCTCTGAGGTCAGTTGCATATTATCCCTCCTTAAATCTTATCTGCAAGCGCTTGCGCCGAACGCGTCGCCTCCAACACCTTACCCGCACTGAAGCTGTCGCCGATATTATGAATCTCGGGCGCGGCATGAATGCGCTGCGCTTCAAAGAACAACGCGTCATCGGCACGTCCTCCCATCGCGAGCACCACCAAATCGGCCATCAACGTTTCGTCCGCAAGCTCCGGTCTTATTTTCTTCGCAAGCGGATTCTCGATATTTTTGGGCAAAATCGGCTGCCATGTGTTGTACGGATTAGGAACGGTGTCCGACACGTTGCGTGAAATGGTCACGCCATTTTCACTCAATCCCGTCACACGCGCGCAATTGATGAGCTCAACACCTGCTTTTTTCAAATAGTAGATAAGATGTCCGCGGTTTGCCGTACACACGCCTTCCATAAACTCCGGCAGCATCTCCACCACCTTTACGTCACGGTCATGCTCGTATTTGAGCCAATAGGCCGTCTCACACCCTACAACGCCGCCGCCCACGATCACGATATTTTTGGCATCGCCCATCAGTGAAGGATTTGTCAATAATTCCGTTGCCTGTACCACTTTTGCTCTTTCAATGCCATGCAGCTTCGGCGAAACAGCGCTGGTGCCTACGGCCACCACGATACTGTCAAACTCCTGCTGCTTCAACGCTTCGGCGGTCACTTCCGATTGAAATTTGATTTTGAGATTGCCGCCTTTCACAGCCTCGTCAGCCATATTGTTTAAAAATATCTTATAGTTTTCCACGTCAAATTTGATCTTGGGCAGGCTGCCGGGAATCAGCTTGCCGCCGATGACGCCGCTCTTTTCAAACAGCTCCACCTTATGCCCGCGTTTTGCCGCAGACACCGCAAACACCACGCCGGCCGGGCCGCCGCCCACCACCCCAATGCGTTTGATTTTTATCGGCTGCGACGGAATTTCCGGAATGATATGCTCAAAGCCGGTGCGCGGGTTCACCGCACACTGAGGATGGCCGCCGTCCACAAATTCGTTTATGCAGCCTTCCTGACAGCCGATACACGGACAGATGTCCTCCACACGTCCCGCATAGGCTTTATTCGGCCATTCCGGATCCGCAAGCAATGGCCGACCCAGCATCACCATATCGCAGCATCCATCGCGCAGCGCTTTTTCCGCAATATCCGGATACCCAAGCTTCCCGACCGCCACCACAGGCACCTCAAGCCCCGCATTGGATTTGATGCTGTTTTTTTTGAAATATTCTTTTGCGATCTGCGCCACGTCGAGGAAGCAGCCTGCCGGCATGCCGGCCGGCGGATGCGGCAGCCACCAGTTATCGTAGCAGCCCAGATCCACGTCGAACATATCCACACCTGCGTTTACCAAATTGACCATGTATTCCAACGTTTGTGCTATGGTGCGCCCCTTTTTAAATTTCCTCAGCGCAGGTATGTTCATGTCCTCTTCGCCGTAGGTTTCGTTGAGAGCCAATGAGAGATCGATGCGGTACATGATGGGATAGCTGTCTCCGCCGCGTCTTCTCATTTCTTTAACAATATCAATACCAAAACGCTGCCAGTCAGCATAGCGGCCCAGCTTACGGCGGTTAAACGCGGGGTTTGTCAGCTGTTCCAGCAAATACCCTTCATGCCCGTGCAGGTATACGCCGTCTATGCCCATCGCTTTGGCGTCAGCCGTGGCCTGGCCAGCATTTTTGATGATTTTTTTGAGTTTCCCGTCGGAAAGCCGCATACAGGGAATCTGCGGTATATAAAAATTCGGATTGTACGATGCGGATACGGGGAATTTGAGCTCGTTAATCAGACACTGCGGGTTGCCCACGCGGCCAAGCCCCGGTGTCAGCTGTATAAAAATCTTGCTGCCAAACGCATGAACGCCCTGCGCAAGATCACGCCAGCCGGAAAACACGGTACGGCTTCGGTCTATACGCGGGAAATAAGACATCTTCCCCAGCTCAGTGATGGAATTGTCAATGCCATGACTGATAGGAATAAGACCTGTGGTAATCAGCCCCACGCCACCCTTGGCACGCGCAAAGAAATATTGCAGCATTTTGTCGTTAGGCCGTCCGGTCTCTTCGCACATATCGATGTTGCCCATCGGCGCCATGACCAAGCGGTTTTTGATCGTCATGCGGTTGATTTTGACAGGAGAAAACATCGCATCATATGGATAGAGCTCTTTTGTCATGCGTCCTGTGGCACCCGCACAGTTTTCCGTGCTGTTTTTCACCCAGCTGCCGTAGCTGTCGACCAATTCCTGAACCTTTGCATCTTTTTTCAAGCTGATCCCCGCTTTCTATATTTATTTTTAAATGAATGGAGTTATTGTTTTTGAGTAAAAACCGAACGATGTTCTGTTTTTACTATATCACTTAGTGATTTTTTTGTCAATCTGCTTTGTGAGTTTTTCATTTGTGGTTTTTCATATTCAGTGATGCTATAATAACGTATACTCAGGAGGGTATTTAATATGGCACAAAGCAACCCTGACCGCTCACTGAAAACAAAAACAAGCATACTAAAAGCAGCCATCACGCTTACAAAGGAAAACGGCTGGGCAAACACCACAATTCGAAGCATATGTGCCCGAGCTGACGTTTCCGTGGGCGCATTTTATCATCACTTTGCATCCAAGCAGGAGCTTATTAACCAGGCATTTTTGCTTTTCGATGACACACTAAATGAAAGCCTGCCGCAAGGCGACATGCCGCCGCTCAACGCTATCAAAAATGTGCTGCTGACGCAAACCGCTTTTATTGTGAACCAAGCGGGGCCGCTCATTGCGGAATACTATGAAAATATACTCGCTGACGAAAAAAAGTCAGCCGCGAATCCCAAGCGCAGGTATTACCAGCGTGTGCTAATGCATGTGCAGCAGGCGCAAGATAAGCATTTGTTTGCTGTGCCGTATTCGCCAGAATATATCACGGAGCTGCTCATAAAATATGTGCGCGGATGCATCATAGACTGGTGCCTGCACGACTATAGCTATGATGTAGTGAAGCACACGGAGGAAGAACTCAATCTTATCATCGGCGCGCTGACAGTGAAAAACAAATGAAAAAAGCGCGTATACATAGATACCTTGCGCTTCTTTCAAATATATATAAATTGCTGGCTGCCTAATTAATTACTGTCTTTACACTGCCTATTATAAAGAATGATTATGAACAATGTGTTAACGCAACGTTGAATTTTTGTTAAAACTCTATATCTCTTTAGCCATAAAAAGCCGGTCTTCGCCTTCGCCGTATTCGTCCTTGGCGCTGTCTACCACGGTAAAGCCAAGCTTCTCGCGGTATACGGCAAGCGCGGTAAAGTTTGCGGGGTCCACCGTGAGCATCACCTTTGATACACCGTATTGCTTGATGTCGGCAAGCGCGTATGCAAGCAGCGCCGTGCCCACGTTCTGCCCGCGAAAATCCGGCAGCACCGCTACGCTCATCAGATACGCTTGCCCTTGGTTGTTCATGTCGGCCATGAAATATGCGCAAGCCACCGCCGTGTCTTCTTCGTCTACCGCGGCATACACCTTTCCGTAACGCAGCAACGGCACAACCACGTATTCATTGAGTGCACCGTCTTTAAAGGCCTCCTGCTCAATATCAAGAATGTTGCTGATTATATCCGAATCAGGCTTTTCCAATACGGTAAATTTAAGTGTCATGTTTTCCTCCGCTTATTTTGCTTTTAGCGCCAGCCGCAGCTGCTGAACGCCCGAATATTCCGCAGCATACGCTTCACGACCCGGCAAATCACGCTTGCCCATCAGACAATCGGCCTGAAAACTGAACGCTTCGTTTTCACTAACGATAATGTGGTCGACAAGCTCGATATCCAACATAGCGAGCGTACTGAGTATACTCTGCGTGGTTTCAATATCCGCTTTGGACGGCGTGACATTGCCGCCCGGATGGTTGTGCGCAATCACGCCCTTTACGGCATGGTGCCGCAGTGCCGTCGCCGCGAGCCGGCTTAAATACACAGGCGACTCACTCACGCTGCCTTCAGACAGCCGCTCAAAATGAATCACGCGGTTCTGCGTTCCCAGCCATATCACATAAAACTGCTCATACGGTTTGCCAAAAAGCAGTGCCCTCGCAAAATCGCATGCATCCTTAATGGATTTAAGCACCGGTTTTTTGCCAAGCTTGCTGCGCTCATACGCGCGAAACACCTCTGGCATCATACAAAGATATGCCGCCGCCTTAGGGCCGATGCCGCTGACCGAAGACAAATCCTTTGGGTCCGCCCCGAGCACGCCCGCAAGACTGCCGAATGTTTCAATGAGCCGGTGGGCGATCCCATTGGTATCAACACGCGGCAGCGCATAAAAGAGCAGAAACTCAAGTATCTCATGCTCTTCAAAGCCTTCGAGCCCTTCATTGATAAACCGGTTTGTCAGCCTTTGCCTGTGTCCTTCGTGCATACTGCCTCCGCGATCAGCCGCCGCAGCCCTTGCAGCTGCTGCAGCTTCCGCCGCTGCAACCACCGCCGCCTTTACCGCTGCATCCGCCAAAATAACATTTGCCCTGATAATGCCTCACGATATGACCCGACGCGCACTTGGGGCAAAGGGGCTTTTTATCCGCTGTCGTGAGCTCTTCAAAAACATGTTTGCAGTCTTCACAAATAAACTTAAGCAATGGCATACGCCGTCGTTCCTTTCATTAAAGCATCTTCTTGCGCCAGAGTATATAGACCGTGAGCGCCGCGCCCACCAAAGAAATGCCGATAATCACCCAAAATCCAAACGACGCGCCGGCAAAAGGTACAGGCACGTTCATCCCCCACAGACTCGCAAGCAGTGTGGGCACTGCGATGATGATCGTGATGGCCGCGAGAAATTTCATAACATTATTCAGGCTGTTGGAAATGATGGAGGCAAACGTACTCATCGTGCCCGTTAATATGCTCCGGTATATTGTGGACATCTCCATGGCCTGTTTATTCTCAATAATAACGTCTTCGAGCAAATCGGTATCCTCCGGGTATTGCTTGATCATGCCCGGCTTTAACAGCTTTTCCAGCACCGCTTCATTAGACTTTAATGACGTGGAAAAAAACACGAGCGATTTTTCGAGCTTGAGCATACCCATCAGCTCGCTGTTGCGCATGTTCTTACGCAGCGCGTTTTCCACCTGTGTTGTCGCTTTGTCAATCTGCCTCAGATACTGCAAAAACTTTGTGCTCGATTTAAAAAGCAGCTGCAGTATAAACCGTGTTTTCTTGCACGTATCAAAACCGCGGACGCGGCTCTCTAAAAAGTCATCAATGATTGTCGTCTCTTCGAGACAAACCGTGATTACCATGTTGTCAAGCAACAGAATACCCAGAGGTATCGTGTTGTACATAAACGATGTGCCTTCGGGCTCAACAACGGGAATATCCACGAGTATCAGCGCCTGATCGTCTTCTCTTTCGAGACGCGGCGTTTCTTCTTCGTCGAGCGCGGCCTGCAGCAAATCCAATTGCGCGCCGGATTCTGCACACACCTGCTCCATCTCGTCACGCGTGGGGTTCAAAAGATGAATCCAGACGCCATCGCCGGCCGAATTTTGTTCCTGCAAAACGCCGCTTATCGTTTTGTTATACTGTATCATTGGCAAGCACCGCCTTTCCTTTTTGGCGGGGTGCACCTATGCCTGCCTGCCGGTATGCACGCCGCCGATAATGATGTGTCTTAATGTAGGGTCCGCGTCCACGCATACCACCTCCTTGAAACGCGAAAGTCCGCATTTTACGGACAGGCAAAAGCACTTTTCTTTTGACCATTCTCATTATAACACGACAGCTAAATAAATCAATCTTAGAAGCCGGATGCACAAATAACTTTCATCAAAAGATAACAAAAACCGCAAAGTTTGACTTATTGTCGCCTTCCCATTATAATCGCAGATATGGTGGCGGGTCTGTGGTTGAAAGTCGATGCCAGTCGCGGGCGAAACGACCCACGTAACCCGGTTAATATACCGGTGAGCATGGCGCGGTTTAGTGGTCAGTCCGGCCGGGGATATCCCCGAGAGGCAGAGTCGTGGGGAGGCCAGCAGTGCCTTATGAGCAAAATGTCCAGCCGGCGGATGTGGGGGCAAAGACCAGGTCAGCCGCCGCCTCAATTTTAAATACCAAAGGCAGTCTTATCAAAAAGCCCATTATATCATACTGAGCAAAAGCGAAGCATCTAAAAAAACCACGTTCTCTACATAAACCTTAATCCACTACATATTTACCCGCTCAGCAATTTCATAGTCACCTTTTGAGTTTTGTTAACAATCCTTAAACCAAAGACGGTCTATTTATTTTACAAAATACAGTTGACAAATTTACCCTTTTAACTCTACTATTGTAGGTAGTGTTTTACCGCTATAGAGTTAGAAAGAGGGTCAATATGAAAAAATCGTTATCCAAACCTGAATGGGCGCTGATGGAAGCACTTTGGCAAAAACCAGATCTCACGATGTCCGGCATCATTGAAGCAATGGGCGACACCTTTGAATGGAAATACAATACCTACGTCACTTATGTGAAGCGCATGTGCGACAAGGGACTCATCGGCTACAGGCGCCTCGGGCGAGACAATTTCTATTATCCGCTGGTGGAAAAAGCGCAGTGCTTTATGGAAGAAAGCCGCCACATACTCGACAAATTCTCCAGCCGCTCCGCCAAAAACCTGCTTGTCTACATGATCCGCGACAGCGAGCTCACAGCCACAGACCGCGAGGAATTAAAAACCCTGCTTGATGAATTGAACAAGGAGGACGTGAACAAATGACAACCGTTCTAAATACACTGTTAGAGATCACGCTGTTCTCGGCGGTTCTTTTCGGAGCCACACTGCTTTTTCAAAAGCTTTTCCGCCGCCATATAACTGCGTTAATATTTTTTTGTAAACAAGTTTTATGCTGTTATAATCTGTATGCGACGGATGGCCAATCTTTGTTTTGAGCGCCGCCAAAGAAACTTAATCCGTAAGTTCCCAAAGTAAATTCCACAGCAGGTAAACCGTAGAAATAACCACGGGAAAAGCGGAAGTATGTGTAGGACTCATGAGAAACAAAAGTAAAAAGTCACGATAGAAACAGGACTTATAAAAAAATGAATGCATGAGG
>QKIQ01000033.1 GCA_003249555.1 Clostridia bacterium
ATCTTCATCTCACATGTATTCATATTCGCGCCCTTCCCCTCATATCTATGACATAAAAGGGGGTATGACTATGGAACCGAATGTGAAAGCCTCAAAGAAATCCGTCGTGGGCGATATGTTAATGCGCGGGATGAAAGGCACGCTCATCTCCATGGTGTTTACCGTGGCGGTGATATTGCTGTTCGCACTCATCATCAAAGAAACGGGTTTGTCCGACAGCGTCATCGCGCCCGTCAATCAGGTTATCAAAATCCTTGGTATCATTGGCGCGTCGTGGTTTGGCATCAAGGGCATGGCAGAAAAGCAGTGGCTTACGGGCGGTCTCTCGGGGCTGATGTTTATTAGCTTGAGCTATCTTGTTTTCTCGCTGATCGAAGGGATATTCGGCAACGTGGCGCTGCTGTTCTCGGATATGCTCATGGGGCTGCTGATCGGCATGGTATTCGCCATCATCGCGGCGAACTTCGGCAAATCGTCGCGCACGCGGGTGGGTACCCAGAAAAGCAAGCGTATACAGTATAAGAAAGCACGCGGATAAATGGGGTTGCAAAAGCGGACGCACCTATTATATAATCGGTTAGCAGCTTTGTTATGCCTTCGCTTTGCGCTGCGTTGGCGGGGCATCTTATAATACACGGATAAGGAGAATGCTATGAAGCATATCAAAACGGTTGTAAAAGGCAGCCTCAAAGAGAAAAAAGAAAAGATGGGATGCGGCGAGTGCCAAACGTCGTGCCAGTCGGCCTGCAAAACGTCCTGCACGCTTGCGAACCAGCGTTGTGAGAAGAAGATCAGATAACGAATACATTCCGTTGTCCGGACGAAAGCGCGGCACTCGTGTCGCTTTTTTGTTTTTCTCCGGATGAAGATATGCCCCTACGGAACGAACGGGGAAACGCATATGTGCCGGCGTGGAAACCGGCCCCTACGGAACATAATAACCAAATAAGGAGAAAATCCATTGATACATACGTTTAAACACGGCGGCACCGGCTTTGTGCTGGACGTCGAGACAGGCAGCGTACATGTGCTGGACGACGAAGCGTTTGAGGCGGCGGCGCGTCTGGAGGAAATCGACAACGGCGGCGGCGACGTGGACGAGGCGCTTTGCAAAGGCGGGTCGCTGATGGAGGAATTTGCGGAGTTGAAAAAAGCGGGGCTGCTGTTTTCGTCGCCCGAAGAAGGGCAGGCTTTGCCCGAAAATGTCATCAAAGCGATGTGCCTGCACCTTGCGCACGACTGCAACCTGCGTTGTGAGTATTGCTTTGCCAAGGGCGGGGCGTTTGCGGGACGGCGCGAGCTTATGAGCGCACAAACCGCCAAGGCCGCGATCGATTATCTTATCAAGGTTTCGGGTACGCGAAGAAACCTCGAGATCGACTTTTTCGGCGGCGAACCGCTGCTTAATTTTGAGGTGCTTAAAGAGACGGTAAGCTATGCGCGCAGCATTGAAACCGCGCACGGAAAGAATTTTCGCTTCACCGTGACGACGAATGCATACCGCGTGACGGATGAAATGCGCGATTACTTAGATAAAGAGATGAACAACATCGTGGTCAGCATCGACGGGCGGCCGCATATACACGACGCCGTGCGAAAAACGGCGGGCGGCGGCGGCAGCTACGAGCGTGTAGCGAGCAATGCCAAGAAGATGCTGCTAAACCGCGAGGGTGAATACTACGTGCGGGGAACGTTCACGGCCGACAATCTCGATTTTGCGGAAGACGTACTGCACGTGGCGAACATGGGCTTTTGGGGATTGTCTATTGAGCCTGTGGTCACCAAGGGCGCCAATGCGATCAAGGAAGAGCATCTGCCCGCGATTTTTGACGAATATGAACGGCTGGCTGCGGAATACGCACGCCGCCGAAAAGACGGTAACGGGTTCACGTTCTTTCATTTCATGGTGGATTTGGGTGCGGGGCCGTGCCGTTTGAAACGCATTCGCGGTTGCGGTGCGGGCACGGAATACATCGCTATTTCCCCAACGGGAGAGATATATCCCTGCCATCAGTTCGTGGGACAAAGCGTCTATAAGATGGGCAGCGTGTATGAAACGGGACTGGATGAAGGTGTAGCGAAGCAGTTTGAAGAATGCAACGTATTAAACATGGAAGACTGCAAAAAGTGCTGGGCAAAATATTATTGCAGCGGCGGATGTGCTGCTGCGAATGTGAATATGAACGGCGATATGTTGCAGCCGTACAGTATCGGCTGCGCCATGCAAAAGAAAAGGCTCGAGCTCGCTATTGGTATGGCGGCACTGGAGCAGATGGAGGACGCATGATTCAATCTATAAACGGCATTGATCCCGCGAAAGACAGGACGGCTTTTGTGCATTCGGCGGCGGTGGTTATCGGCGATGTGGTGCTGAAGGAGGAGTCCAGCGTGTGGCCGTGCGCCGTGGTGCGCGGCGACCTTGCGCGCATTGAGATCGGCAAACGAACGAATATTCAGGACGGATGTTTGCTGCACACCACGCATCTGCCGCTGATTATTGGTGACGGCGTGACGGTGGGGCACGGCGCGATACTGCATTCGTGCGATATCGGCAACAATACGCTCATCGGCATGGGTGCGATCATACTGGATGCGGCGGATATCGGTGAAAACTGTATCATCGGTGCGGGCACGCTGATTCCGCCCGGAAAAAAGATTCCGTCAGGCTGTGTGGTGATGGGCAATCCGTTCAAAATTACGCGTAATGCGACGCAAGAGGATATGGCACAAAACGCCGAAGGCGCCGCGCATTATGTACAGCAGATAAAAAACTACGTCAAAACAGGGATAATACGCTAAGAAACCTCGAAAAGCTTGTGTTCTTTGGTTTATTCTGTCCAAAGCGTTTCTTGCCCGGTCGATACGCCGATAGCGCCGCTGGACAGTGCGTCGATCACCTGCCTGCGGTCGGTGATGAGCCCGCCCGCGATTACCGGGGTGTCTACTTCCTGTGTGAACTTTTTGATGATGCTCGGAATAATGCCCGGCATCAGCTCAATCATCGAGGGGCGCACCTTGGCGGCTGTTCTAACCGCATTCTCGTATGAGGCGCTGTCTACCATAAAAAAGCGTTGAATGGAGAATATGCCGTAATCACGTGCGTATTTAATCAGCGCGGTTCGTGTGCTGATGATGCCGCTTGGGCACATGCTTGACTGAACGTACTCTAGCGCGCGTGTGCTAGCGGCAAGGCCGTCGATCAGATCCATATGTAAAAATACGCGGGTGCCTGCTTTTTTCGCGGTATCCACAAGCGCCTTGGCTGAGAATATATCGGTATTTATGAGAAATACGGTGGGGACACGGAGGTCAAGAGCGCGCTCAAGCGACTGTCTGTTTTGAACTGCGGCGATGATGGGGCTGTCCTGCACAGCTTCGATATAGTCGTGCATAATTACGCTCCTTTTTTACTCTTTTTGTTTATTATATCACGCACCGCTTGGTATTTACAAAAAATATCGAAAATGATATGATTGGCGGGGGGTAGGCCTATGAAACCATGCGATTTGAGTTTTGAATCGTCTGACGGGACTGTAATTCATGGCTACAGGTGGGATGCGGATGCACCCAAAGCGGCGCTGCAGATTGCGCACGGCGCGATTGAGCATGCCATGCGTTACGACGATTTTGCTAACGCGTTATGCGCACAGGGATTTGTTGTTTACGCAGATGACCACAGAGGGCACGGACGCACGGCGGGAACGCCCGATAATGTGGCGTATTTTGGCGACAACGACGGTGGCTTTGATGCGGCTGTGGACGATTTGCACGTGCTCACACAGCGCATATGCGAAGAGAATCCTAAGCTGCCTATTTTTCTTTTGGGGCACAGCATGGGGTCGCTGATGGCACGCGTTTATGCGTCGCGCTACGGCACCGAGCTTTCAGGTCTTATCCTTACAGGCACAGGGCGAGTGAGCCCGCCGCTGATCGCGCTGGTGCGCAGCATGGCGCGAATCTCTATGAAACTGCGCGGACGGCGGCAACGATCGCCTTTTTTGCATAAACTCGTATTTGGTACGCTCAACAAGCCGTTTAAAGGCGAAACAGGCAGCGAGTTTATCTGTTCGGACGAGGAAGTTGTCAAGGCGTATGTTTTAGATCCGTATTGCGGCAATATGTCAACAGCGGCGTTCATCTACGAGTTGCTCGGCGGTACGCGCGCAGCCTCTGCCAAAGAGACGTTTGCACGGTATCCCAAAGACCTGCCGCTGTTTATCGGCGCGGGCGAGTTTGACAGCATGGGTGGCAGCGGCTTAAAAGCCGTTAAGCAGGATGTGAAAGATTTCAAAAAAGCGGGCGTTGCCGATTTGGAATTCAAGATATATGAAGGTATGCGCCATGAGATACTCAATGAAAAACAAAAGAGACGGGTGTATGATGATATCATTGCCTGGCTGAATGACAGAATATAGCGGGATATGGAGGGTGGACTGATGCTCTTGGATGCGAATTATGATGAGGGCCTGAACAGATGGGACGTGCGTCTTTACGGTGAGGTGGATATTTACAACTCGGAAAGCCTCAAAAGTGAGCTGCATGCGTTGATTGATGAAAAAAAGGCGGACATTGTGCTCGACTGTACCAGTCTCAAGTACATCGATTCGACAGGGCTTGGTGTGCTGGTCAGCGCGCTAAAAAAGGTCAAAGAGGCGAAAAAACAGATTAGTATTATCAATATGAAGCCGTATATCGCTAAGATATTTACACTGACAGGGCTTGATAAAATCTTTATTTTTGAGGTGGATGAAACGTGAACGGCGACGTGATACGTCTGCGGATTCCCGCCCGGCCCGACTATATACTTGCCGTGAGACTTGCGGTGTCGGCGGTGGCTCAGCGTGTGGGGTTTGATATTGATAATATCGAGGATTTAAAGGTTGCAAGCGCCGAGGCGTGTACATTGCTGCTTGCTGGCTGCCCGCAGCAAATTGATATCAGCTTAACCCTTGAGGATGGGCTGGTGCTTTTATTTGAGGCTTGCGATTTCTCGGCAGGTGCTGCCGATGCTGGTAAATCCGATGGGATGAGCCAGTATTTGCTGGATGCGCTTGTTGATAAATGTGAGATGAAAGATGATGACGGCGTGATCTATAGTGTGCGGTTAACAAAAACGTTGTAATGTTTTATTGGGGAAGCTATGAGTGAGCGGTGGTCAGATTTAGGCGAACAGGCGCTTTTTGATCGTTATGAAAAAAGCCGGGATGAAACGCTGAGAAACTACATATTGGAGAAATATCTGTACATCGCGGAGATCGTTGCAAAGAAATTTGTGGGCAGAGGCGTTGAGTTTGACGACCTTTTTCAAGTGGCCTCCCTTGCTTTGGTAAAGGCGCTTGACCGGTATGAAAGTGACCGTGGTGTGAAATTCGCGAGTTTTGCGACGCCGACGCTGGTCGGAGAGATCAAGAATTATTTCCGTGATAAAACACGCATGATACGCATTTCGCGCCGTGAAAGCGAGATGATCAGAAAGCTTGACGATGCGAAAAGTGTGCTTTCCGCAAAGTATGGGCACAGTGCGACGCCCGAACAGATGGCGGACTATCTGGGGCTCAGCGTAGAGCGGATATTGGAACTCATGGAAGCTCAGTCTGCCGGATATGCGACCTCACTGGATAACTACATTGCAATCAACGAAGATGCAAAGTTTATCAGGCTCGTGGGCAGTACGGACAACGCCTATGAGAAAATTGAAGACCGCGATTTTCTGGCCTACTGCTTCGAGCATTTGAGCGACGTCGAAAAGCAAGTGATTCAGCAGCGTTTTGAAAATGACCTAAGTCAGCGTGAAGTGGCCGCTATGCTGGGCGTTTCTCAAATGTACATATCGCGTATTGAACGCAAAATACTCGTCAAGTTTAGAAATTTCTACGAAAAATAGGTTTAGATGGCTTTGCTAAGGGGTATATAGATTTAGAAAGCATGGTGCGCAAAAATTGGGCTGCTCACAATAATTTGTGCTTTTTGGTGTCTATATATGAATTATGCAAGCCGGTATGTGCTGACCTCTATAGATGACATAAAAAAAGTGGTTGAAGGTGTGCTCGGCGGTGTAGAAAAAAAATATCTGCTCACTGATGAAAGCAGATTTAATATCTCGTTGGTTATAAAAGAGCTTCTGGTCAACTGCTTTGAGCATGCAGTGCTATCAAAAAAAGTGCCGGTGATACTTAAAGCGGAGATGAAAAACGGTGTTTTGACCATCGGCGTGATAGACGGCGGCGGTGGTTTTGAATATGAAAAAGTATGCGCCGATATTTGTTCCGATGAAGATACGCTGCTCAAGGAGCGTGGTCGGGGGCTTAAGCTCGTGAAAGCGTTGTGTAAGGAGATCAAATATAACAGCGTTGGCAACAGTGTTGAGGTTAAAATAGCGTTATGACATTTTCTTTCTGCCTAGCGGAAAGATTCGTGTTTTTTCTATATTCATATACAAAGGAGTTTTTTTGGCTGCGTAGAAATAAATAAGAAAAGCACCTTGGAAGGGGATTGAATGGCAGTCAGGAGAAGACCGAGAACAAAGTTTTATTTTGTATTGGGCGCAATAGTTGTGGCCATCGCGGTGATACTTGTGCTGTTGCTGGGAACGCCGCATACGGTGGCCGTTGAGTGGTCCAGCGCCGAGTTTGATAACAGCTTCGATATGCTGATTGTGCGTGACGAAATTGTCTATGAAGCTAAGAATTATGGCAAGACGAACTATATTGCAGTGGAAGGGCAGTTGGTCAATGTGGGAGATCCCATTGCTGAGGTGTATGAATGGGGCTACAACGACGAAACGCTCTCGAAGCTGCTGGAACTGCAAAAAACGATTATGCAGTATCAGATGGATGTCATCCGCGCGGATGTCATTGACGACGCGCTGATTGATATCAACAATCGAATTGATGCCAAGGCAACGGAGATTCAACAGGCTATATTTGACAACAACTCTTCAGTTTTGCTTTTGCTTCAGCGTGACATGGAAGCGTTGCTGGATGAGCGCATGGCATACCTGAGGAAAAACACAATGTCCGATGAGCAACTCTCGGACTACTACACACAGGAATCCGAGCTGCTCACGCGTTTTGCAAAATGGCGAAGTGAGCTTAACGCCAATGAAAGCGGTATTGTGAGTTTTTACTTTGACGGCTGCGAAGCGCTGATGAATAAGCAGAACATAGGCGGCTTCACTAAAGAAGCGCTCGAAGAGGTGTTCGAAGGAAAAACGATCGAGATACCCGAGAAGGATAAGGCATATGCACCGCTGTACCGTGTGGTGAATGGGAATGAATGGTATGTGGTGCTGCTTTCGGAAAAGAGCATTCCAGAGATGCATCTCGGCAACAGCTTTTCGATCATCTTTGAGGATTATCTCGATACACAGTATACCGGTCTTGTCTATGACGTATCGGTGCTTGAACAAAACGCAGGATACGTGTATACTATAATAATACAGGATAATATTGGTCCGTTGCTGGGGGAGCGGCGTGTGTCTGCGCGGCTTTACGGCGTGCAGGAGAGCTTGAGTATCCCCAAAAGCAGCGTCAAGACGGTGGACAAGGTTGATTACGTGGAAACCATAGAGGGAGAGTATGTACCTGTTCTCGTCATAGCTGATAAAGGCGATAAGGTTCTTGTCCAGACTTATCAGGGCCAAGCGGCACTGGAGATTGGACAGCTTATCAGAAGGTAGTAAATTTGGAGTCATCAATGACAGATATCGCAAAGAATATCGAAATAATCGAAGAAAGGGTTGATGCCAGCGCAAAAAAGACCGGGAGGAGAAGAAGCGATATTACAATTGTAGCGGTCAGCAAAACGGTGGACGCTTATGCCGTTGAACAGGCTGTAAAAGCCGGCATGCGGGATTTTGGCGAAAATTATGTTCAGGAGTATCTGAAAAAACGTGAGGTGCTTAACGATACATTAAACTGGCATATCATCGGACCTCTGCAAAGTAATAAGGTCAAGTATATCCTTGACGGGGTATGCTTGCTACATTCGCTGGACAGGCTATCTCTGGCGCAGGAGATTGAAAGACAGTGCGAAAATAAAGGCACGCAAATCTCTGCGCTTGTGCAGTTGAATATCGGAAAAGAACCGACGAAGTCGGGCATATATGAAGAGGATCTGCAGTGCTTTATACAAGATGCGTCTGTGATGAGGAGGATCCGCTTAAAAGGACTGATGGCAATACCGCCGGCGGCCTTTCAAGCGGATGACAACAGGCCGTATTTTGAGAAATTGCGCAGGCTCTTCGACCGCTGTAAGGCGGAGTATCCCGAGTTTGAATACCTATCTATGGGTATGTCGGACGATTTTGAGGCTGCGATTGAAGAGGGCTCAAATGTGGTCAGGATTGGAACGGCTGTGTTTGGAGCGAGGTCAAATTAAAAATTTTCAGGGGGTTACAATAACATGGCGAGAGGTTTTTTCAACCGTATTTTAGATGCGGTAGGTCTTGAAGAGGAAGAATTTGAAGGTGAAGAGATGATGGACGAAGAAGAAGGTTTCTTTGAAGATGAATTGGAAGAGCCAGAGGAGGAACAGCGGTTTTCTCGTAGAAAACAGCCCAAAGTGGTAGGTCTTCCAAATTCGGCAGCAAAGATGCGCATGCTGGTATTTCAGCCCAGCAGCTATGAGGAAGCCGAGTGCATCATCGATAATTTAAAGGCCAGAAAACCGGTGATTATGAATTTGGATGATCTTGATGTGGAGCTTGGCCAACGGATACTGGATTTTGTCGGCGGCGCGGTTTATTCTTTAAACGGCGATATTAAAAAGGTCGCAAGGAGCATTTTTGTGGTAGCACCGTCTAATGTGGATGTTGCACAGAGTGTGGATGAGCGCGGCAGCCGTGAAGGTTTTAAAAAATTCGAATGATGATTAATACAAAACGATGATGACATGCCGCAAGATGCCTTGTGGCATGTCGCGCATAGACGCGGGCTTTGTGGATATATTAAATCTGAAGCCTGCGATCATGATGGAAAGGGGAAATCTGCGTGCCTTTAACCGTTAGGGATATGTTAGAAAAAACGTTTAAAAGGTCTTTTAAAGGGTATGACGAAGACGAAGTCGATAAGTTTTTAGACCAGATTATCGATGAATTTAAGCTGTTACAGAATGAAGTCGCTTCCTTAAGAACTGAGCTTGCCGAAGCCAAAGAGCAAGTTGGCAAGGTGAAACATACAGAAGAGACCATTATGAATACACTGGTCAGTGCTCAAAAGTCATCTGAACGCATGGCTAACGAAGCCAAGCGAAAAGCAGAAGTGATTATCAGCAGCGCGGAAGCCACGGCCAAACAGAAGGCTGAGCAGACGCTTCGCGAACTTGATGAGGCAAAGAGCAAAATTGAAGAGCTGAAAAGTTGCGCCCAAGGGTTTGCGACAAGTTTCGCAAGCATGGTCAACGCGCAGGCGGCTTATTTTGAAAAGACATACAAGAGTTATTTCGGACAGGACTTTATGCCTCTTGGCGGCATCAATACCGATGCCCTGGAAAAGCTTGATAAAGAAATCGCGCAAAGTCTTGAAGAAATGGGTGCTTCAGAGAAGGAGGATGAGCAGCCTGCTCCAAAAGACCCGGATGATGACAGCGACGGATTGGCTGATGAAGACAACGGCGGTGAAGATAAAACAGAAAGTGCCGATGATAAGTCTGGATATATGGAACTTTTCGAGATAAACAAGATGCTCAGTGATATCGAAGACGGCAATGAACCTCTGGAAAGCTTAGAAGATAGCGATGACACGATAAACAGGCAAAAGTACAGCGATTATTCATGGTTGTATGAAAGCGGCGGCAAGACGGACGATAACGATGTGTCATTTAAGGAGCCAAAGGACAAAGAAGAGCTTAAGTCGCTGATTGACGAGATTATCGAATAGCATACGAAAAGCAGCTTTGGCAATTTGTGCAGAGCTGTTTTTTATGCTTTTTTTGCGCTTGTCAATATTAAAAACACATAATGTATGATTCTGCGTGATTCATCCACACTAACCTTAAAGGGGATGTGTATGCGCAGAAGAAAAGCAATGTGCGGTCTTGGTAAGCGCCTTAATGAGCTTTCACTGATGCTTGAGAAGCTTAAACTGGCCGATTATTTAAAACATTTGAATAACACAAGACGCATGGTATGGGTTAACTTTATTAGCGGGCTTGCGAGAGGATTTGGCATCGCTGTGGGGTTTACGCTGCTTGGCGCTTTGGTTATCTATTTGCTTCAGCAATCATTTCTTAACAACCTGCCCGTCATCGGTGAGTTTATCGCTGATATTGTTGAGATTGCCAATGAAAGGCTCAAGCTGCGCTAAAAATATAATACGAGGGCACAGAGTTCTAAGAAGCTTAACAATCTTGCAATTGAAATATTTACAGGGTTTGCTATAATGGTGTGGGCTCATTGTTGCCAAAAGAAAAAAACAGGCAGCAAAATAGAGGAGGCTTTTTAATGAAATTAACAATCGGGCAATTCAACGAATCATTCCCCCCTATTGTTGACGGGGTCGCCAATGTGGTTCTCAACTATGCCCGCTGTCTTAACAATGATCAAAATGCATGCTGCGTGGTGACGCCAAAACATCCGGATGCGCAAGATGATTATGGTTTCGATGTTCACCGTTTTGGGTCGATTAAGGTACCGACGCGCAATGAATACCGAGTGGGTATGCCGCAGATGTCTACATCTTTCTGGGTGGGTCTAAAAAAAATACCGTTTGATATTGTGCACGCACATTGCCCTTTCAGCTCCGGAATCGCAGCCCGCAGTATTGCGCGCAAGCGCGGCATTCCTTTTGTGGCCACATTCCATTCCAAATATAAGGACGATTTTAAAGCCGCAATTAAATCAGATAAAATCGTGGAAAATATATTGCTCAAAATTGCCGGCTTTTATGAATCCGCGGATGAAGTATGGATTGTCAATGAAGCGTCTTTAGACACGCTGCGTGAATACGGTTTTCGCGGTGATGTGCATGTAATGGAGAACGGATGTGATATCGAACCCAAATATGCCACGGAGCCGGTGCTCGGCGAAGTCAATAAACGGTTCGGGCTTAAGCCTGATGAGCCGCTTTTCATGTATATCGGTCAGCATGTTTGGCAAAAGAATTTAAAAATGGTGATTGAGGCGCTGGGTAAATTAAAGGCTGACGGTGAGCGCTTTCATATGCTGTTTGTGGGTGACGGAGCGAAGCGTGCCGATATGGAGCAAATGGTGGCAGAGCTTAACCTTGCTGACTCGGTGACATTCACGGGTAGAATACGCGACAGAGACACTGTCGCCAAAATCTATCTACGCAGTAGCGCGATGCTTTTTCCGTCCCTATATGATACGTCTTCCCTTGTGCCGCGTGAAGCCGCTGCCTGCGGTTGTCCCACTGTGTTTGTGAAAGGAGCCAGCACATCACAGGGGATTACGGAGCAAAACGGTTTTTTAATTGAAAACAAGACAGAGTCTTTGGCCGATACTGTACGTCGTATCATTCATGAGCCTGAAATGGCGAAGTGTGTGGGCGAGTCGGCAAGGCAGACGATTTACCGTTCGTGGCAAGATGCTGTCAAAATCGCATATGAAAGATATTTATATTTAATTGATGTAAATAAGAGCAGACTCGCCAAGCGTGCAGAGTAGGGCATGCAGTGCGCAGTTCATTTATATTTTCCTATACCATAGATGGAAAAATGGTAATAATTGCCGAAGCGCGGCTTGATTTTGGTTTGATTATTTGATATGATGCAGACAATGTTTTTTGTGGAGGGTCAATGGCAAAAAAGAAGAAGACTCGCTTGTTTAGTCTTATATACATTGGCGTAACAATTGTTGCAATCGTGCTCATCGGGCTATTTGCTGATGTGAATGACATTGCTGATGCTTTTGAGAGGTTTTCTGTATGGTGGCTGCTTGCGTGTCTTGGAGCACTGCTGCTTTACTGGCTGACGGACGGTTTGCTGCTTCATGATATTACAGCTTATATGTATAAAAGAGAGCCGTTGGCACGGTCAATTAAAATAGGGCTGATTGGTCTGTATTATGGTGCGGTTACGCCTTTGGCATCGGGCGGTCAGCCTATGCAGGTTGTATACATGAAACGCAACAAAATGCCTGTTGGCACGGCCACGTGTATTGTATGCATCAAGTTTGTGATATACGAGCTGTCTTTATGCGCGATTTATGTCATTGCTATGCTGTTTAGAGGTGTCTATTACTATACAAACTTTCATGAAGCGTTTTGGCTGGCAACTTTTGGTTTTGTTATTAACCTTGCATCAGTATTTTTTATTATATTGACAATTGTCAACAAAAAACTCGTTTTTAGGATTGGCTGTTGGCTGATACGCATACTTGCGCGAGTGAAGGCAGTTACGGATAGGGATAAAACGCTTGCCAACTTTGAAAAAACAATTGACGATTACCATACAGCCGCCTCTTACATTTCACGCTATAAACTGCGCGCCGTTGGTTCGTTCCTGATATCGTTTGTCAATCTTGTGTTTTTCTTCGTTATTCCGTATCTTGTGTACTTAGCGTTTGGAAACCGAGAGTTTAATCTGCTTGATATATTCACAATGCAGGCGTTTGTCTATCTTGCTGTGTCGTTTGTGCCAACACCGGGCGGCAGCGGTGCGGCGGAAGGTGGATTCCTTCTTTTCTTTCGGCCTTTTTTCGGCGGTTCAACTTATATTGCTATGTTGATCTGGCGATCGTTAACCTATTATCTTATGCTGCTTGTGGGCAGCCTGCTTGTTGTGTTCAACGAAGTGCTTTCTATGCGGCGTATAAAAAACGAGCAGGCTGAAGAGACCGAAAACTAAGTAATAATGATAAAAGCAGCCGCTTACTCCGTGTGTTCTCGCTGGGGGGCGTTTTTTCCAAATGGTTTTCCGGCAGCCGATTATAGATGAACGTCTTATTACGCTCACGCTTTGCCTCTTGAAATGGCCATGGAATGGGCTGTTTAATGCGAATAAATCTGTTGATTAATAAAAACCCCTATGCTATAATCTCAAATGTATGTCACACCATCGCCGATTTTTGCATTCGTGCCCATAAAATGGGTTTTGCAAAAAAGCGACGCGATGGGAGGATAAAAACGAGGAGGAAATTATGTCAGTCATTTCAATGAAACAGCTTTTAGAAGCGGGTGTTCATTTCGGACACCAGACCAGACGCTGGAACCCCAAAATGAAGAAGTACATTTTCACGGAGCGCAACGGCATCTATATCATCGATCTGCAGAAAACAGTGAAGATGGTCGAGCACGCGTATTTTTTTGTTCGCGATGCGGTCATGGACGGAAAAACTGTTCTTTTTGTGGGAACCAAGAAACAGGCACAGGAATCTATTGAACAGGAAGCCAAACGCTGCGGCATGTACTACGTGAGCCAGAGATGGCTCGGCGGTATGCTGACCAACTTTAAAACAATTCGCAGCCGTGTGAAAAGGCTTGAGAAAATCGAACAGATGGAGCAAAATGGCGAGTTCGCGCTGCTTCCCAAAAAGGAAGTTATTAAGCTTCGCCACGAGCATGAAAAGCTCCAAAAGAATCTCGGCGGAATCCGGGACATGAAGGAACTGCCCGGCGTGATCTTCATTGTCGATCCGCGTAAAGAACGTATTGCAATTGCTGAAGCCAAAACGCTTGGCATACCGCTGGTCGGTATTGTGGACACCAACTGCGATCCTGATGAGATCGATTATGTGATTCCCGGCAACGACGATGCGATTCGTGCGGTCAAGCTGCTTGCTTCCAAGATCGCGGATGCCTGCCTTGAAGCAAAACAGGGCGAACAGCTTGTTGACCCCACGGCCGAGACAGCCGCTGAGGAAGCTAACGTTGAAGAGGGCGATATGGCTTTTGAAGACACGGACAACGAGGAGTCATAAGGCGAGAGAATTTAAGGAGTGTGTTAAGATATGATTCAAGCAAGTGATGTAAAGAGCTTAAGAGAAAAAACCGGTGCAGGTATGATGGACTGCAAAAACGCGCTGGTGCAGGCGAACGGAGATTTTGAAGAAGCCATTAAGCTACTTCGTGAAAAAGGCCTTGCGTCTGCAGCAAAAAAAGCCGGCCGTATCGCGGCTGAAGGCGTTGTAGACAGCTACATACATCTTGGCGGCAAGATCGGCGTGTTGGTAGAAGTTAACTGCGAGACAGACTTTGTGGCCAAAACCGACCAGTTTAAGACGTTTGTCAGAGATGTGGCTATGCAAATAGCGGCATCCAATCCACTTTATGTGGAAACAAGCGAAGTGCCTGAGAACGAAATTGCTAGCGAGAAAGAAATCTTGCGTGCGCAGGCTCTGGGCGAAGGCAAGCCTGAGAAGATCGTCGATAAAATGGTCGAAGGACGCATTCAAAAGTATTACAAAGAAGTGTGCCTGCTGGAGCAGCCGTTTGTGAAAGATCAAGATAAGGCCGTAAAGGACATACTGAATGAGAAGATTGCCGAAATCGGCGAAAAGATATCGATCAGGCGCTTCGTTCGTTTTGAGATGGGCGAAGGTCTGGAAAAAAGAAAAGACGATTTTGTTGATGAGGTCATGAAACAGGCAAATTTATAAAAAGAGCTTAAAGGGAGAGCCGATGCATGAGCTCTCCCTTTTTTCGAAGAAGCCAAAAACTGCCGATTTTGTATGAAACTAAAGGAGAAGGCTTATGCCCAAATATAAACGGATCATTTTAAAGATCAGCGGAGAGGCGCTTGCCGGAAACGAAAAGTCAGGATTTGATTTTGACGTGATTAGCCTCGTAGCGGACCAGGTGATCGAAGTAGCCAAGATGGGTGTGGAGATTGGCATCATTGTGGGCGGCGGCAACATATGGCGCGGGCGCAGCGGCGTCGGAATGGACAGGACAACGGCTGACCATATGGGCATGCTCGCTACGGTTATCAACGCACTTGCCATGCAGGACGCGCTTGAAAGCAAGGGCATGCAGACGCGTGTATTGACTGCTATCGAGATGCGTCAGATTGCAGAACCTTACATTCGCCGCAGAGCGATGAGGCATCTGGAAAAAGGCCGCGTGGTGATATTCGCCTGCGGCACAGGCAACCCTTATTTTTCAACGGACACGGCAGCGGCATTAAGAGCTGCCGAAATTGAAGCGGAGCTTATCATGCTTGCGAAGAACGTCGACGGCGTTTACGACTGCGATCCAAAGGTCAACAAAGACGCCAAAAAATATGATTTCATCAGCTACATCGATGTGATTAATCAGGGGCTCACGGTGATGGACACCACAGCCGTGTCGCTGTGTATGGACAACAGCATTCCTATCGTGTGCTTTGGTCTGGATGCGCCAAATGGTATCAAACGCGTTGTATCGGGAGAGAACATCGGTACACGCATTAACTCAAAACCTTAAAAAATCGGGAGGTTAGAAAAATGCATATCAAACATGAAGCATTGGACACTGCAAAGGACAAAATGGAGAAAACGATTTCTGTTTTCAAAAAAGACCTGATGCATATACGTGCCGGCAGGGCGAACCCCCAGCTTCTTGACGGCATCATGGTCGACTATTACGGTACACCGACGCCGCTTAATCAGATTGGCAACATTTCGGCCCCCGAACCTCGCATGCTTGTGGTTTCGCTATGGGATCCCAAGATGATACCAGAGGTCGAAAAGGCCATCATGAAATCTGAGCTGGGTATCAATCCTGCCAACGACGGCAAGGTGATTCGGTTGGTTGTACCGGAACTCACCGAAGAAAGACGCCGTGATATTGCTAAGTCGATACATAAAAAAGGCGAGGAAGCAAAGGTTGCGATCCGCTCGATCCGGCGTGATGCCAACGAGACATTCAAAAAAGGGAAAAAAGCCAGCGAGATTACCGAGGACGATTTTGCTGTTCTTGAAGATGAAGTGCAAAAATACACAAACGATTATACCAAGACAATTGATGATATGGTCAAAGATAAAGAAGCCGAGATCATGGAAGTATGATGCCATGTGTGATCGGCATGGATGCGGACGAAGCGAAGGCGATGCTGTATGCCAACGGGTTTTCTGTTAGCTGTGTTGAGTATGTGTCTCGGCGCGGCATCGAGGATGCTGACTCCACAAGAGTGATACGGCAGCGTGAGCTTGGCGATCAATGCGCTGAGATCACGGTTTCGCATTTTAAAACGCAAGTCAGTTAGGAGTATCATTTGGGCGTCATCGCGGATATTATATTTCGCCGCAGGAATACGGATGTTTACAGCCGTGTCGATAAAGAGCGGCTGCCGCAGCATGTGGCCGTGATTATGGACGGAAACGGCCGCTGGGCAAAAAAAAGAGCGCTGCCACGCAGCGCAGGACACAGAGCCGGTGTGGAGCGGGTACGCACCATTATCCGCATGAGTTCGGATATCGGTATCCGGTATCTGACGCTTTTTGCGTTTTCCACGGAGAATTGGAAACGCCCTGCCGACGAAGTGGGCACGCTGATGAAGCTGTTGCTCGAATATCTTGTCAAAGAGCTTGCCGAGCTGCACGAAAAGAACGTGCGTATCCGGACGCTTGGCGATTTGTCCAAGCTGCCGAATGACGTTATCGCTGAAATTGACCGCGCAGTGGAGACGACCAAAAACAACACGGGACTCACCGTGAATATGGCAATCAACTACGGTGCGCGGCAGGAAATTGTTGATGCGGTAAAACACATTGTGGGCGACAAAAAGAGCCCCGAAGAAATTGACGAAGTATGTATTTCATCGTATCTGAGCACAGCCGGGGAACCGGATCCGGATCTGTTGATACGTACGAGCGGTGAAATGCGTATCAGCAACTTTTTGCTGTTTCAGCTGGCTTACGCAGAGTTCTATTTTACTGACACGCTATGGCCTGATTTTGATGAAGCGGAGTACGCAAAGGCGCTTGGCTGCTTTGCATCACGTGACCGCCGTTTCGGCGGCCTTGGAGGAAGTTGATTGGCAAAACGTATTCTTTACGCAATTCCGGCGTTGGCACTACTGCTGAGCGTGGTCTATTTTCACGGATTGTATGCGCAGCTAGTTGTCTCGGCAGTGGCGGTGCTTTGCGTACACGAAATGATGGGTGCCGCATCGGCGGTCGGGCGTCCGATAAGGGTGCTAGGATATATCTATGCGGCGCTGCTGTTTCCGGCATACCGCTTTGCGGGCGGCTTTGGCGGCATTGCGATACTCATCGCAATTGGCATGATGGCGGTTTTTATTATGCTGGTCTTGTCCGGTCGGGACGCGATAGACGGGCTGCTCACTGTGCTTCCCATGCTTTATCCGGGGCTGTTCTTTGTGTTTATGCTTGCGATTTTTTGCATCGATAATGCGGACATCTCGCGATTCTTAGCGATCATGGCGTTTGGCGCGGCGATTATCACCGACAGCTTTGCCTATTTTAGTGGCAGGCTTTTCGGGAAGCACAAGCTGATTCCCAAGGTCAGCCCCAACAAAACGGTGGAAGGCGCATTCGGCGGGCTGTTTTTCGGGACATGTGCGATCGTGGTGCTGGGCGTAACGATGCAGGACTATTTCGGCATTGGAATCAACCCGTTTTGGTATGTGCTGCTGGGTTTGGTGTTATCGGCTCTTACGCAGATCGGTGATCTGGCGGCATCGCTTGTGAAAAGAAGATTTGGCATCAAGGATTATGGGTATATTATGGGTGAGCATGGCGGCGCAATGGACAGGCTGGACAGTGTGCTGTTTATCAGCCCGGCCGTGTTTGCTTTTTATTTTGTATTAGTGGCATAAAAAAGGACGTATCAATGAAAAAGATTGCAATATTGGGCGCGACAGGATCGGTGGGGCGGCAAGCGCTTGACATCATAGAAAAGTTCCCCGACAGATTTAAAGTCACGGCGCTCACGGCGCACCGAAGCAGTGACGAACTGCTGGAAACGGCCAAAAAGCTTGGCGCATGCTACGTGGGGCTGACCGGCTGCCACGGCGACCTCGAATTTGAGAAGAAGGTACCCAAGGGCATGAAGGTAGGCTTTGGCATACAAGGCCTCGTTGAATCGTGTACCGCGGGAGACCCTGATATCGTGCTGATTGCCGTGGTGGGTATCGCTGGATTGCCGCCGCTGATCGAGTGTTTGGATCGCGGGATTGATGTGGCGCTCGCCAACAAGGAATCGCTGGTGTGCGGCGGACACATCGTCAAGCAGAAGCAAAAGACGTCAAAATCCGAGGTGTTCCCGGTAGACAGTGAGCTCTGCGCCATCTACCAGTGTCTGAAAGGCGTGGACACCACGGGGCTTCGCCGTATCATATTGACGGCGTCGGGCGGACCGTTCTTCGATTGGGACAAGGAATCCATACAAAAGGCGACAGTGGAGCAGGCGCTTTGCCATCCCAATTGGCGGATGGGACGCAAAATTACGGTGGACTGCGCGACGTATATGAACAAAGGTCTTGAAATCATCGAGGCGCGATGGCTCTTTGATGTACCGCCGGATATGATCGATGTGGTGGTACACAGGCAGAGCATCATCCATTCAATGATAGAATATAACGACGGCGCGGTGATCGCGCAGCTGGGGCCCACGGATATGCGCCAGCCCATCCAGTACGCTTTCGGGCATCCCGAGCGGCTGGACAGCGTGGTGGGGCATCTTGATTTTAGCCAGCTCAAAACGCTGACGTTTGATGTGCCGGATACCGATAAATTCCCGTGTCTTAGGCATGCACAGGATGCCATTCGCGCAGGGGGCGCGATGCCGATCATCATGAATGCGGCGAACGAAGCGGCAGTGGAGCTTTTCCTTGAGAAAAAGATTGCTTTCGGTGAAATTGAAAAAAGCGTGGCGTTTGCGATGAACAAATTCTCGCACCTAAAGGCAAACACGCTGATAGAGATTTATACCACTGACAAAGAAGTGAAGGATTACGTTTACCACAACGTTTAAAAAAATGTTACGTATTTTGTGACGGCAGTTATGATATAATGATAAAAAAAGGGAGAACATAGCTTGGATATCATAGCAACTGTACTTAGTATAATCGGCGCGTTGCTGGTCATCGGCATCATCATTATGGTGCATGAGCTGGGGCATTTCAGCATCGGACGTGCCTGCAAAATCAAAGTTGTTGAATTTTCGGTCGGTTTTGGCCCAAAGATAAAGCAGTGGGTTAAAAACGGTATTTTATATTCAATACGTTGGATCTTTTTAGGCGGATATACGAAATTCTATGGCGAGGATGAAGAGCTCCACGACAGGGATGCGTTTAACATGCAGCCTGCGGGTCGGCGCGCCCTGACGATTTTTGCGGGGCCGATGTTCAATATTATCTTTGCTTTTTTGCTTGTGGTCATCACGTTGTGCGCTTTTGGTGATTATGCTCCGATGGTTGCCGAAGTTTACGAAGGCAGCCCGGCACAGGCTGCAGGCTTGCAGGCGGGCGATGTGATTCTCGAAATGAACGGCGTCGAGATGGATTTCACGATGGAAATCGACGCCGCAAAGCGTGCGTCTAACAATGCGACCATGCCGATCAAAGTTCAGCGGGGTAATCAAATACTTAGCTTTGATATCCCCTATGAATACAGCGAAGCGCAAAATGCGTATATCGTGGGCATCGGCATTGGCGGCCAGCGTGTGACGTTTGGCATCGGTGAGGCAGTATCGCTCTCGTTCAAGTGGATGTTTCTGCTTGTGAAAGAAACGTTAATTGCTGTGTTTGGCCTGCTTGCAGGGCAAGGTACAGAAAACGCGATGGGCGTAGTCGGTATGGTGTCTTACCTTGGGGCTGCCATACGCAGCAGCATTGAGTATGTACTGCGGCTGGGTGTGGCGATCAGCGTGAGCCTTGCGGTGTTTAACCTGCTGCCGCTGCCCGCGCTGGACGGCGGACGTCTTGTGTTCATCGGCATCGAAAAGCTGTTCAGAAAGCCGGTGCCGCGCAACGTGGAGGGTGCGATCCATTTTGTGGGTTTTGCTCTGCTCATAGTGGTTTTTTTCCTCATTACCTATCAAGACATTTCGCGGATGTTCAGTGGTTGATATGAAAAGACAAACCAAAAGCGTGCACGTCGGCGATGCCATTATCGGCGGCGGCCACAGCGTGCTGATTCAATCGATGACAAATACGGATACGGCGGATACGGCGGCGACACTTGAGCAGATTGCGCGCCTAGAAGACGCGGGCTGCGAGGCTGTCCGCTGCGCGTTCTACGGCGAAGAATGCGCAGCCCCATTCCGTGAAATAAAAAAGCACATGCACGTGCCGTTGATTGCGGACGTGCATTTTGATGCGCGGCTGGCTGTGCTGGCTATGGAAAACGGTGCGGACAAGGTGCGCATCAACCCCGGCAATCTGCGCGGTGAAGGTGCGTTGGAAATGGTTGTACAAAAGGCGAAGGAGACGGGTGCCGCACTGCGTATCGGCGTAAATTCAGGGTCTATGGAAAAACACCTGCTGGAAAAACACGGTGGACTCACACCTGAGGCCTTGGCAGAGAGCGCCAAGAACTGGACGCGTCGCGTATACGATATGGGGTTCGACCGTGTGGTGGTATCCATCAAAGCATCCTCGGTGCCCAAGTGCGTGCAGGCAAACCGTGCGTTTGCCGCTGAATGCGAAGCGCCGTTGCATATCGGCATCACTGAAGCGGGTACGTATGAAAATGCCATTGTCAAATCGGCAGTGGGGCTGGGCGCGCTGCTGCTGGACGGTATCGGCGACACGATACGCGTGTCTATCACGGGTGATCCGGTGAGCGAAATTGAAGCCGCCAAGCGGATATTGCAAAGCGCAGGTGTTCGGACTTTTTATTCTGAGGTCATCAGCTGCCCCACATGCGGACGTACCAGGATCGATCTGACTGCGCTGGCGAAAAACGTAGAGGATATACTTGCCGCAAGGTCGTGCGCGGTCACGGCGGCGGTGATGGGCTGTATCGTGAACGGACCGGGCGAAGCAAAGCATGCGGATATCGGCATCGCGGGCGGCGACAAGAAAGCCGCGCTTTTTGCCAAGGGCGAGCTTATCGGCACATACGCCGAAGAAGACATTCTAAACGCTTTTACACAATATCTCGATAAACATTTTTAAGGAAACGCGTTTAATCAGCGGTTTTCTGATTAAGGGGGCCATGGGTGGATCGAAACAAAGATTTTTTTGCTGCGCTGAAAAAAAACGTGAGCGTGGACGACAGCTGCGACCTCCAATTCAAAAAGGTTCAGCACGATGTGAAAAACGCTCGTATAAAGATCCATTTTTGCAGCAAACTGCTGCCCGCCAAAGCTTGCCTTGACATAGAAAATTTCGTCAGAAAAAACGTGCAAGAAGATGCGGAGGTCTGCTTTGAATACCAAGATATAAACAGAGATAATCCCGTTAATTTCGAAAATCATATAAAAGACTTATGCGGCGCATACAGAGAGGCTTTCACGCCTTTTTTATCGCGCTGCCTCGTTAAGCTCAAGGAAAAAACACTGCATGTGGATTTTGCGGACGACTTTGCGCCTGAGCTTTTTTCGTCTATGGGCATAAAGGATTATCTGGCCGGTTATTTAGCGCGCTGTCTTGGTAAGGGTGCGGCTGTGGTCGTCGGCCGGTGCGAGCCCGATGCGCTGCCTGCACCTGCGCGTAAAAGAACTGTCAAAGAGACAAAGGTACCCGTGAGCACTGTTGTGCCGGAGCCAACGGTTAAGCAGGACAAGCCCACAGCTGCCAAGGCAGCACCCGCACAGCAAAAAGATAAAGAGACGCCGCTTATACACGGCAAGCATGTACAGGGAGATCCGACGCCCATCAAAGAGCTTTCCGAGCTGACGGGCACATGCGTGATCAGCGGGCAGATGATGGACATAAAATCCTTCGATATCAAGAACGAAACGCGCGGCAAACGCTCCATTATTGTGTTCAGCGTGACCGATTTGACATCGACGGTGACATGCAAGGCGTTTGTCGGTCAAGATAAATGCGAGGAAATCAAGGGACGGATGCAAAAAGCTTCCGCGCTGCGCGTGGGGGGAACGGCGGCATACGACAGCTATTCACGCGAGCTTTGTATCACTGTCAAGAGTATAGAAGAAACCAAGGCGAAACGGCGAGAGGATAACGCCGAAATCAAGCGTGTGGAGCTGCACATGCATACCAACATGAGCGCGCTGGACGGGTGCGCAGACGAGGTGGACGTGGTAAAACGCGCCGCTGCATTCGGGCATGAGGCTGTCGCAATTACCGACCACGGTGTGGTGCAAGCGTTTCCGCGCGCGTTTGATACCGCAAAGAAGCTGGGTATCAAGGTGATATACGGCATGGAAGCATATATGTTCGACGATGTGGGGCGCTCGTATAGTGAGGAATTTGAGGAAGAATACGTGGTGTTCGACTTGGAAACGACAGGGTTGAATCCAAGATTCTGCGGCATCACCGAAATTGGCGCGGTGCGGCTGCGTCGCGGTGAGATTGTGGACACATTCTCCACGTTCGTCAATCCGGAGCAGCCTATCAGCCAGCAGATCACGGATATCACCGGCATCACCGATGAAATGGTGAAGGGTGCGCCCAAAATGGGAGAGGCGCTTAAGATGTTTAAGGAATACGCGGGCAATTCGCCACTGGCCGCGCACAACGCATCCTTCGACATGAGCTTTATCAAAAAGCACGGAGAAGATAACGGTATTCGCTTTGACAACATGAGCCTGGATACGGTCGGGCTTTTTAAGCGTGCGTTTCCGGGGCACAAATCGTACAGCCTTGGCAATCTGGCCACTGACTTTGGCATTAAGCTGCGGCATCACCGTGCGCTCGATGACGCGGAGTGCACCGCAAAAATCATGGCGATGGCCATAAAAAAACAAAGCAAGTCGCCGAAGCAGTTGGATGCCGGGGATGAGAAGACGAAGAAATCGTATCATGTGATTTTGCTTTGCAAGGACAAGAAAGGACTTTTCAATCTTTATAAGCTGGTCAGCGATTCGCATATCAACCATTTTTACAGGCGGCCGCGCATGCCCAAGTCGCTGCTGATACAGCACCGCGAGGGGTTGATTGTGGGCTCGGCATGCGAGCAGGGAGAGCTGATACAGGCTATGCTGCGCTTTGCGTCTGAGGGCGAGATTGAGGAGATTGCTTCGTTTTACGATTATCTCGAGGTACAGCCGGACGGCAACAATTTCTTTATGGTGCGTGAGGGGCGTTTAAGAGACACGGAAGCGGTGCGCGATATCACGCGGAGCATAGTCAAGCTCGGAGAAAAGCTGGGAAAGAGCGTCATCGCGACCTGCGACGCACACTTTATCGAACCACAGGACGAATACTTCCGCCGTATTCTGATGCACGGGCAGAAATTCTCGGATGCAGACAATCAGGCGCCGCTTTTTTTCCGTACCACGGAAGAGATGCTGGCCGAGTTTTCATATTTGGGCGAAGAAAAAGCACGCGAGATCGTCATTGAAAACACACGCGCCATCGCGGAACAGGTGGAGAACATCAAGCTGCTGCCTGACGATACCGCGATGCCCGAGATTCCCGACGCTGCGGAAAAGCTGGAGCGTATGTGCTTTGAAAATGCGCGTGCCCAATACGGCGATCCGCTGCCCGAGATGGTAGAAAAACGACTTCGGTTTGAACTGGACAATATCATCCATCACGGATACAGCGTGCTGTATTATATCGCTTACGAGCTTGTGAAGCATTCTCTGGACGATGGATATCTTGTGGGGTCGCGTGGGTCGGTGGGCTCATCGCTCGCGGCCACGATGGCGGGCATCACCGAGGTGAACGCGCTGCCGCCGCATTATGTGTGCCCGAACTGCCGTCACAGCGATTTTGATGTGGATACGGGCAAGTTCGCGTGCGGCCCTGATCTGCCGCCTAAGGACTGCCCTCGATGCGGTACGCCGTATATACGCGAGGGTTACGAGATACCGTTTGCGACGTTCCTCGGCATTAATGCAGACAAGGTGCCGGATATTGATCTGAATTTTTCGGGCGTCTATCAGCCCGAAGCGCATAAGTTTATACTCGATTTCTTTGGAGAAGAGCACGTGTTCCGCGCAGGAACCATCAGCAGCATAAAGGATCAGACGGCCTACGGCTTCGTTAAAAACTATCTTCAGGAAAAAGGATTAACGGCAAGTAAGGCTGAGATCGACCGGCTTACCAAGGGTGTGTCGGGCACCAAGCGCACCACGGGTCAGCACCCGGGAGGCCTTGTCATACTGCCCAAAAGCCGCGACATCCATGAGTTTACACCGATACAGCATCCCGCAAACGATGCGTCATCAGGCAGCGTGACCACGCATTACAACTTCAACTCGCTTCATGACCGGCTTGTGAAGCTGGATATTCTCGGGCACGACGATCCGACGGCGCTTCGTATGCTGCAGGATATCACTGGGATGGACCCCAAAGAGGTGCCGATAAACGACAGCGACACTCTTTCGCTGTTTTCCACCACAAAGGCGCTGGGGCTTAAGCCTGAGCAGATACTCGGCTGTCAGGTGGGCAGCATAGGGATTCCTGAATTCGGCACCAAGTTTGTGCGGCAGATACTCGTGGAAACACAGCCGACAACGATAGACGAGCTGGTGCGTATCGCGGGGCTCTCACACGGCACCGACGTGTGGCTGAACAATGCGCAGGACTTGATTCAGGCCGGCACTGCCACTTTGCGCGAGGTAATTTGTACGCGTGACGATATCATGAACTATCTTGTGGCAAAGGGCATGGATGCCACGGAATCGTTTTTTATTATGGAATCGGTCAGAAAAGGCAAGGGCTTAAAGGACGATTGGGAAGAGCACATGCGGCAGGCGAAGGTGCCCGACTGGTTTATCGATTCGTGTAAAAAAATCGCCTATATGTTCCCGCGGGCGCATGCCGTGGCCTATGTGATGATGGCGCTGCGCATCGCCTATTTCAAGGTGCACCATCCGCGCGCGTTTTATGCGACATATTTCAGCGTGCGTGCCGATAACCTCGACGCGGCGCATCTGCATTCGGGTGAGACTGTGAGGGCGCGTATCGCGTACATTGAAGGGCAGGGAAAGGCGGCCACAGCGCTGGAGCAATCGCAGCTGACCGTGCTCGAAGTGGCGCTTGAAATGTATGAACGCGGTATCGAGTTTCTGCCGTGCGACCTTTATCAATCCGACGCGACCAATTGTGTCATCGAGGATGAGGGGCTAAGGCTTCCGTTCACTGCACTTGGTGGTACAGGCGTATCGGCAGCGCAGGGTATTGTGCGGGCGCGTGGGCAAGAAAAGTTCCTTTCAATTGAAGATTTAAAGAAACGCTCTGGAATATCGAGCGCCGTGGTTTCCAAGCTTGAAGAAAACGGGTGTTTGAAAGGCTTGCTTAAAAGCAATCAACTGAGTTTATTTGATTTAACAAGCTAGAAAGGCACCCTTCTATGGGAATTGCACCGGATGAGAACCCGGCGTGAGCTTGCCGAAAAACCTTCGGTTTTCCGCCAGTTTTTTAGGTTTTGCTTGTTCCTCGCTACGCTCGAAACAGCGAAAAACCACAAGGTGTGGGCTGCGCGGGCAAAGCCCGTCTTGCCCAAAAATTAAATTTTTAGTTTTTTTGACAGTCTGGCGCCAGATGAGATTCCGGCGCTTTTTGTATGCTTTGGATTATGACACAATCATAAAAAACGAACAGAGCCGTAAGTTTACGCACTTAATCCTTGCTAATAAATATGAATCATCCAATTTGCACTTTTTAATACTGCTAGATGTTTGAAGATATTATAAACTCTCGGGGCATTTATAATATACGCTATGCGTTTAACTAAACGTGAGTTAAATATAAGCAAACTAAATGAGAAATATCGAGACTAATTATAAACAAAATAAATAAACAAATAATAAACAACACTTAAAACAACATAACATTTATCTAAAAACAACAAATATCATTGACAAAACGCAAAATTAGGCGTATGATAACAACATTCCAACAAACAAAGACACATTAACGCTAAACACTAAACGCTAAACATCGATATAAACATGAACAATTAAAGACGTTATAAAGACTGGAGAAATTTATGGCTGGTGTGCAATTCCCTACAGATCATGAGGCGAAGCAGCTAATACTCGAAGTGGGCCGCCGAATGTATACAAAGAATTTTGTGGCTGCTAACGATGGGAATATCAGCTGCAAGGTGGATCACGATATCATCTGGACGACTCCTACAGGCGTTTCAAAAGGCTTCATGGATGAGGATATGCTCGTTAAGATGCGTCTGGATGGCACCGTGCTTTCGGCAGGAGCGCTAAAGCCTTCGTCGGAAGTCAAAATGCACATTCGCGTCTATAAGGAAAATCCTGAGGTTATGGGCGTGACGCATGCGCATCCGCCACTTTGCACATCCTTTGCAATCGCAGGCATTGGTCTTGACAAGGCCATTTATCCCGAAGCGCTTGTCAACCTTGGTACTGTGCCGTGCGTCCACTATGAAACGCCTGGCTCACAGGGCATACCGGATTCTATCGCGCCGTACTGCAAGGATTATAACGCTGTGCTGCTGGGCAACCACGGTGCGCTATCTTGGGGAAAGTCGCTTATGGATGCGTTTTTCCGTCTCGAAGCGATGGAGCATTACGCGTTGGTTCTCATGTATACGGGCAACATTATCGGCAAAGCCAATGTGCTGAGCTGCGACCAGGTTCAGGAGCTTTTGGATATCCGTAAAAGCCTTGGTATCAATGCGGGCGGCGTGCCGCCGTGCGCGGCCAAGCCTTCCAACCTTAAAGATGTGGTAGCGCCGCATTCTCCGGTCGCTCAGCCTGTGGAAGAACGCAAGGAGCTTAAGACGTATCAGCCGGGCTCTATTGATTGCGGATGTGCGGCCTCACCTGTGTCGTCTGGCGGTGGCAGCGTGAGCGACATTGAGCAGATCACGCAAGCCGTTTTGAAGCGTTTGAGCAGTTTATAAGCTTTTCAATATAATATTTTGATATATAAACACTGATGCAAAGGGGCAGCAATGAAAGCAGTCATCATTGGGGGCGTCGCCGCGGGTATGTCGGCAGCTTCAAAAATTAAACGCAATGATCCGACCGCCGAGGTTACCGTTTACGAAAAAGGGCACTTTCTTTCGTACGGAGCCTGCGGGCTGCCATATTATGTGAGTGGCGAAAACCCGGATTACACCAAAATGATTGCGCGGACGCGCGAACAGTTTGAAAAATCGGGTATTCGTACGCATCTTTTTCACGAAGTGATGTCGGTGTCACCCGATAAGAAAACAGTCACCGTCAAGGATATAAACAGCGGCAGTGTATTAGAGGACAGTTACGACTCGCTCATGGTGGCCACGGGCTGCGGCAGCGTGATACCGCCGATATCCGGCATTGATAACAGCGGCGTTTTCTATATTAAAACGCTCGAAGATGGTCTGGTTTTGCAAAGAATTGCAGCCAATGCGGCTGTCCGCAGATGTGTTATTATCGGCGGCGGCTATATCGGCATTGAGATGACGGAAGCGTTTTTGCATTTGGGCAAGGAGGTGACGGTGATTGAAGGCGCAAGCCGCATATTGTCGCCTTTTGAGCCGGAGTTTTCTGAGATGGCCGCGCAGGAGCTTATTCAAAACGGCGCTCAGGTGAAAACGGGCGAGCGCGTACTGGCCATTGAGGAACAACAAACCCACCGCCTTGTGCGCACCAGCCACGGTGAGTATCAAGCGGATATCGTACTTATGTCGGTGGGCGTTATGCCTGCGACACAGTTTCTGAAAAGCACAGGTATGCGCATGGCAAAAAACGGCGCGATCATTGTGGATCGGGAAATGCGTACATCCATACCCGGTATATACGCCGCGGGAGACTGTGCGGTCACATACAACAAAGTGATGGAAGAAGATTATTTTCTGCCGTTGGGTACGGTGGCCAACAAATGCGGGCGCATTGCGGGTGGCAATATGCTGGGCAGGCACGACAAGTTTGTGGGTGCGCTGGGTACGGCGGCCATCAAGGTCTGCGGCATCGAAATGGGACGCACGGGCATGAGCGAAGCTGATGCCATCCGTTTGGGCATAGATTACCGGACAAAAATGATTTCATCTTATAACCATCCGCCGTATTATCCGGGACAAAAGGCGCTGGCGATTAAGTTGATATATGAAAAAGGAACGCGGCGGTTGCTGGGCGCATGTGCCGCGGGACAGCAGGGGGCTGTATTGCGGGTGGATATGTTTGCCATTGCGATACACAACGGCATGACGACGACAGAGCTTGGCATGGTGGATCTTGCCTATGCGCCGCCCTTCGCCGGCGTATGGGATGCGGTGCATATTGCGGCCAATGCGGCAAAGTGAGGCGGCCATGAATAAGCTTTTGAGTTTACAATCAGCCATTGCCGCCATACCTCATGAGGCCATGCTCGGGCTTGGCGGCAACACATTGAACAGAGCGCCCATGGCGGCTGTCTTCGAGATGGTTCGCCAGAAAAAAAGTGCGCTTGCACTAGTCAAAACAGCAGGTGCGATGGACGTTGATGTGTTGTGCCTTGGGGGATGCGTCAAAAGCGTGGACGCAGGCTTCATCAGCTATGAAAGTGAGTATTCTCTTTCGCAGCACTACCGCAAGAGCGTGCAAAAAGGGCTGGTTAAGGCAAACGAGCACGCTTGCTACACGGTGATTTCTGCGCTTAGGGCGGCCTCATACGGCATTCCTTTTATGCCGGTGCGGGGGCTGATCGCAAGCGATCTGATCGATGTCAACCCGTATTTTAAGCGCATGACCGACCCGTTTTCGGGCGACCCGGTGACGCTGGTCTCGGCAATAAGGCCGGATTACGCGATACTGCACGTTCATAAAGCGGACGCTAAGGGCAACGCAGTGATACTCGGTCCCAAATACGAGGATGTGCTTTTCTCACGGGCGGCCAAGCAGGTGATATTGACAGCTGAAGAAATCGTGGATACGGCATATTTTCGTGACAGCGAGACAAAGGCTGATATTCCGGGATTTCTTGTAAGCGGTGTGGTGCATGTGCCGCATGGAGCGGCGCCCTGCGCTTGCCACGGTGTTTACGGTCTGAACCACGAATCTATTAAACAGTTTTTATCTATAAAAGACGCGAGCGAACTGAGTGCGTACCTTTCACAGGAGGTGCGGCATGCATAGAGTTTGCGACATCATGGTGTGCGTCATGGCGCGCATGATCAAAGACGGCGAAAAGGTATTTCACGGTGTGTCTTCGCACATGCCTATGATCGCCACATTGCTTGCCAAAGCAATGCACGCCTCAAATGCGGTTCATCTTAATATACCGGGCGGCGTGGATCCAAAGGAACCGGAGCTTGTATCTTTTACAAGTGCGGGCAGCGAACTTTGCTACACGGCTCCGTCGAGCTTTCCACTCATGGAAGTGTTCGATCTCTCGATGCGCGGCGGATTGGATGTGGCTTTTCTTAGCGGCGTGCAGTTTGACAACACGGGTACGGTCAATGCGTCGGTGATTGGCGACTACCACGCGCCCAAGGTAAGGCTGCCCGGGGGAGCGGGCAGCGCCGTGCTGATACCCACAGCCAAACGCGTCATCATCTGGCGCACCAAACACGACAAGCGAACCTTTGTGCAAAACGTCGATTTTATGACGGCACGGGGGAACGTGAGCGCCATTGTGACACCGCTTTGTGTGTTTACGATGTACTGCGGGGAATTGATTTTAGAGAGCGTTCATCCCACATCATCGATTGAAGAGGTGGCGCAAAACACGGGTTTTCCTATTAAGTATTTTGAAATGAAAACCACGCCAGCGCCAACGGATGAAGAATTAAAGCTTTTGGGAATAATTGACCCCAATGATCTGCGAAACATTGAGTTTCGCTAGGAAGCACAGATAAATTGAGGTATGCTTCTCTCATAACGCGAGCAACACGGGAGTGCTCAAATAAAACAAAAATATGGAGGAAAAAAATGAAAAAGCTTTTGTATGTCCTGATTGCTGTTGCCATGATGCTGTCTTTGGCTGCATGCGGTTCGACAACGCCGGCTCCGACGGAATCTGCCGAGTCTTCGGCTCCGGCTGAATCTGCTGAGTCTTCGGCTCCGGCTGAGGAAGGCAATGCCGTTGCGGATCTGCTTACGCAGTATATGCCAGACCAGATGGCTGACGGCCAGATCAAGGTGGCTGTTATCCGTAACTTGGCAGCGGGCGACCACACACAGCAGTTCCTTGAAGGCTGCACATCTGAGGGTGAATCGCTTGGCTTCGTAGTGGATACATACGTCACAGACGGTGACAATGCAAAATGTCAGGAAACGATCGCTCAGGTGATTCAGAAGGATTACGACGGTATCATCCTGTCGCACGGAGAAGCCGGTTATACCTATGATTCACTGCTTCCCGCTGTGGAAAAAGGCATGAAGGTCGTCACATTCGACTCCGTTCCCTATAAAGACGGCGATGCGAATGGCGAGATTCTCGAAGGTGTGACCAGCACAGCTCAGGAAGATGCGAAACTTGCGGATCTGTCTCTTGGATCCATCGTCAGTTATTTTGAAGAAGCCAAACAGCCGATCAAGGTGATCCGCGCATGGATGGGCCCTGGCATCCCGCCGCTTGATCGTCGTCAGGCTGTATATGATCAATATGTGGCTGAAGGCAAAATCGAAGAAGTTGAGCTGATCGGACCGGTTGACTTCTCCAACGCGCGCGGCGGCACACAGGACGCTTTGGCGGCGATTCTGCCGAAGTATCCCGAGGGCGCAGTCGACGCGATCTGGGGCTCCTACGATGAGCTCGCGAAGGGCTGCCTGCAGGCGCTTAATGATGCCGGCAGAACAGATATCAAGATCATGTCCATCGATATCTCTAACGACGATATCAACCTGATGCTCGAGAATCCGGATGTGTGGGTTTCCACCGCAGCTGTGGATCCCAAGCTCATCGGTATCGCTGATATGAGACTGCTCGCCGCGAAATTCGCCGGCGAAGAGACACCCGACACTTATAACTTAGACGCTCAGGGCGTTGATACATCGATGCTGGATTCGTCCATCAACATGACGAATATCGCAACCGTTGTAGACGGCTGGGGTCAAGAAAAAGGCGTATTTGACAGCTATGCTTGGATGGCAGAGCTCAAGGCTGCCATGGCCGGCTGATCACACACGTGACATAAGGTAAGATGGCTTTTATCCCCTCCGGCTTAATGCCGGAGGGGGAATAAGCTTAAATGCAGTAAAAAGGTTTTTGGGCAGTTTCCGTGATTAATTATTTGTATACCGATTTTTAATCAGAGATTGATTTGGGCAGGTGAAATGGAATGAAAGCAGCGAACGCGAAGCTCTCTATGCGCGATATTTCTATCGAATTTCCCGGCGTCAAGGCGCTTTCAAATGTGGATTTTGATCTGGAAAGCGGACAGATTCGCGCGCTTATCGGTGCGAATGGCGCAGGTAAGTCTACGCTCATGAAAGTCTTGTCGGGTGTGAATTCACATTATAGCGGCAAGATATCTATCGATGGAGAAGAATGCGAGATTCGGTCACCGAAAGCGGCAAAGAATCTGGGCATTGAAATTGTTTATCAAGAGGTTGATGTGGCACTGGTGTCTTATCTGACGGTCGGGGAAAACATCATGCTCAACACTTTGGCCAATAAAATGGAGAAAAAACAGGCTGTTAATTGGAACTTTATCCGAAACACAGCCAGACAAGCGCTGATGCGTCTCGGTATGGATATCGACGTCAGAAAAACCGTATCGGAGCTGACGCTGGCGGAAAAACAGATGGTGCTTATTGCACGTGCGGTGGTGGAGGAATGCAAATTTCTTATACTGGATGAACCGACGGCACCGTTGTCGAATACTGAAACTGAGAATTTCTTTAAAATTGTACGCAATTTGGCACAGACAGAGAATGTGGGAATCGTGTTTATTTCCCACCGGCTGGCTGAGCTGTTTGAAATCTGCGAGCATATCACCATTATGAAGGACGGTATGGTCGTCAAGGATATGCCGATCACGAAGGAACTCACAATCAATCAGATTGTTGAGTATATGCTGGGACGTAAATTCGATGAGAATTATCCAAAACAGACCGTGGACATCGGAGACGTATTGCTTGATGTAACCGATTTAACCGAACGTGACAACAAGGTTAAGAATATCGATATTAAGGTGAGAAAGGGCGAAATTGTGGCTTTGGCCGGTCTCGTTGGCGCCGGCAAAACAGAGCTTTGCAAAACGCTTTTTGGTGCCTACCGCAGAAGCACCGGCAATATCACCCTGAACGGGAAAAAGATCAATCCCAAAAACCCGACGCAGGCGGTGCAAAGAGGCCTTGCGCTGGTGCCGGAAGAACGCCGAAAAGAGGGTGTGTTGGTCACAGATCCGCTCTATGCGAATATCACCATATCCTCGCTTAACAAGTTTTTGAGCAAGATTCGTTTCGTCAGCAAAAGCCGCCAGCGTGAAGCGGCAAGAACAAAAATAAAAGAACTCGGAATCAAGACGCCTTCTGAGAACCAAGTGGTGGCACTGCTCTCGGGCGGAAACCAGCAAAAGGTTGTTGTGGGCAAATGGCTTGTGAGCGATTCGGAAATATACATTTTCGACGAGCCGACGAAGGGTGTGGACGTCGGTGCGAAGCGCGACATATTCCAGCTTATCGAAGGGCTGGCCGCACAGGGCAAGGGCGTTATATACGCGTCCTGTGAATTTACGGAGATACTCGCCATCGCTGACCGCGTGTACGTCATGTTCGACGGCGAGATTGTTAAAGAAATGAACGTCAAAGATACCAATGAAAAAGAATTACTATATTACTCGACGGGAGGCCGGTAACATGGGTAATGCTACAAACACCGTTAAGAAGTCCTCGGTTATGGACTTCATTACAAAATGGGGAACCCTGCTGACCATCCTTGTGATGGTGCTCGTGTTTTCATTCACGATGCCGACATTCATGACGGCTGCAAACATGATTACGATCATTCGTGCCGTATGTATCGTGACGGTTATTGCCACAGGCATGACGATTTCACTGACAGTCAACGGTCTTGATTTGTCGGTTGGGTCTACCGCGACGTTTGCCAACACAGTCTGCATGACGTTCTTCGTATGGTATTCGTTCGGCGATAACGTGGGCAGCTCGCTGCTTGCCATGCTGCTGACAATCATTATCTGCACAATTATCGCGGGCATCAACGCGCTCTTGATTGTAAAGCTCAAGATACCCGATATGCTTGCGACATTATCCACAATGTTCATGTTTGAAGGCGTGGCGATGACATATGCAGGCGGCGGCGCTATCAACGAAAATATGATGCGTCCAGACGGTAGCACGGCGGAAGGACAAGTTCCCGATTTCTTCAGGGAAATCGGTAAAGAACCGTGGATCATCATCGTGATGCTTGTGCTTGTGCTGCTTGTTTTCCTGTTCCTAACTTACACCAAACATGGCCGCTACATGTACGCCGTGGGCGGTAATCCTGAAGCGGCAAGACTCTCGGGTATTAACGTTAATAAATACCGCGCTCTGGCTTACCTGATGTCTACCATACTTGCATCCATTGGCGGTATGCTGATTGGCGCACGTGTGGGCAACGCACAGATCAACTCGGGTACGCCGTATCTGATGGGCTCGGTGGCAGCGGCGCATATCGGTATGTCGGTTGCAGGTGTCGGCAAGCCGAACGCGCTTGGCACACTTGCCGGTGCGATACTTATCGGCGTGCTGGAGAACGGGCTCATCATGGCATCTGTGCCGTACTACGCGGTCAATATCTTCAAAGGCGCTGTGCTGGCGATCGCTCTGGCCCTGAACTATGCTCGTAAAAAATAAACTGTGAGGTAATACAATTATGTCTCGTTTTGACAACTATTTTCTGATGAAGGAAGCGGACGTTATTGAGTATGTCAAGGAAAAGCTCGATTTCTTTGACGCTGATGCCAAGCTCACGGTCAGGGAGATCGGCGATGGCAATCTCAACTACGTGTTCCGCGTAAAAGAGGAGGGCACGGATAAGTCTGTGATTGTCAAGCAGGCGGGAGAGGCGCTGCGCATCTCGGCTGAAATGAAGGTCTCCACAGACCGAAACCGCATTGAATCAGAGATTCTTCAGATTCAGGATAAATATGCGCCGGGTCTGGTACCCAAGGTTTACAAATACGATACTGTTATGTGCGCTTGCGCCATGGAAGACCTTTCTGATTATGAACTGATGCGCTATGCGCTGATGGGCCACAAGATATTCCCGCGCTTCGCGGACGATATCACAACGTATTTGGTCAACACGCTGCTGAAAACGTCGGATGTTGTGATGGAGCACAAGGAAAAGAAGGCACTTGTCAAAAGCTTCATCAATCCTGAGCTTTGTGAGATATCCGAAGACCTCGTGCTTTCAGAGCCCTATAACGATGTCAACAAGCGCAATATCGTGTTTGAGAAAAACAAAACGTTCGTTAAAGAGCAGCTTTATGATGACAAGGTACTGCATCTTGAGGTCGCGAAGATCAAGTTTGAGTTTATGAATAACGCGCAGGCGCTGATTCATGGCGATTTGCATACGGGCTCGATATTCGTTAAACCTGATAGCACGCGCGTGTTTGATCCTGAGTTTGCGTTCTATGGCCCGATGGGCTACGACATCGGCAACGTGGTGGCAAACATGTTCTTCGCATGGGACAACGGCGATGCGGCCGGTGAGACGGCGTTTTGCGACTGGGTGCTTAAAGCCACGGCGGACACCATTGATTTGTTCAATGAAAAGTTTCTTAAATGCTTTGATGAATGTGCCACGGACGTGATGGCGAGAACCGAAGGTTTCAAGGAATACTACTTGGATACGATTCTTTCAGATACGGCGGCATTTGCGGGTACGGAGCTGATTCGCCGGACGGTCGGCATGGCTCAGGTCAAGGATGTGACCACCATTGGCGATCCGGAAAAGAGAGCTTATGCGGAGCGCGTGAACATCCTTTGTGCAAAGGATTTCATCATAAACCGCAATTCATACAAGACAGGCGCGGATTTTGTGGCGGCGCTAAAACGGGCCATTGAAGCCGCGAAGTAACAGGAGGAAATCATGGCTGATAATATTATGAACTATGAGACAGTGGCATTGGACGAAGAAAAGGGCGCGCTTGTCATCATTAACCAGACACAACTGCCCAATCACGTCGAGATACTGTCGCTGACGGAGATCAAGGATATATGGGACGCGATTTATCTGCTTAAGGTGCGCGGAGCACCTGCCATTGGCGTAGCGGCGGCCATCGGTGTCTATGTGACGGCAAATCGCATCGAAGCGGCAGACTACGACGCATTCTATGCGGAATTCAAAAAGGCCAAGGATTATCTTGCGTCTTCGCGTCCGACTGCGGTCAACCTGTTCTGGGCGCTTGATCGTATGGAAAAGGTCGTTCTGGACAACAAGGATAAATCTGTGGCGGATTTAAAGACACTGCTTCACGACGAGGCTGTGGCGATAAAGGAAGAAGATATCTGGGTGTGTAAATCCATCGGTGAATACGGTCTTGAACTGATTAAGGACGGTGACGGTATACTGACGCATTGCAACGCAGGCCAGCTTGCCACCGCGAAATATGGTACAGCGCTTGCGCCCATTCATTTGGGCGCGGAAAAAGGCTACAAGTTCAAGGTGTTTACGGACGAGACCCGTCCGCTGCTGCAAGGCGCACGCTTGAGCGCGTTTGAACTGCATTCGCATGGCATCGACACCACGGTGATATGCGACAACATGGCTTCTCAGGTGATGAAAAACGGCTGGGTTCAGGCGATATTCGTCGGTTGTGACCGTGTGGCGGCCAACGGCGACGCGTGCAACAAGATCGGGACCTCGGGTGTGGCGATTCTCGCGAAATATTATGGCATACCGTTCTATGTATGTGCGCCGACTTCCACCATTGATATGGAAACTGAAAAGGGCGAGGACATCCCGATTGAGGAGCGTCCGGCGCATGAGGTCACAGAAATGTGGTACAGCAAGCGCATGGCGCCCGAGGGCGTGAACGTGTACAATCCCGCGTTCGACTTTGCGGACAACGAGCTGATCACCGGCATTATTACAGAATACGGCATCGCCCGTCCTCCTTATAACGAAAGCCTCAAAGAGATATTTGAGAAAAAGAAGAACGTGAATAAATAGCAATGAGACCGCCGCCGCGAGAAAGACGCTCCTCCTGCAAATTTTTCGTGGCGGCATTCAGAGGATATTATGAACGAAAAAGCCTTAAGGACATTGGTGGAACGTATCGTGCTGACCGAGCTTGCAAAAAGCGGAGAGCTTCTCGTGCCGGTCAACTCGTCAAACAGGCATATCCACTTAAGTCAAAAGGATGCAGAGCGGCTCTTCGGAGCGGGCTATACGCTCAAAAAGATGCGTGATCTTGCGCAGCCCGGGCAGTACGCCTGTGAGGAACGCGTGATGCTGGAAACACCAAAGGGCAAGCTGGCGCTGCGTGTTGTCGGGCCGGTGCGCAAGGAAACACAGATCGAGCTTTCATTCACTGAGATGATTAAGCTCGGCATCACGCCCATGGTGCGCATGTCCGGTGATTCGGTCGGCACGCCGGGCGGCGTGATCGGCAATGGAGACAGAAAGGTCACGCTGGAGCGCGGCATCATGGTGGCGGCGCGCCATCTGCACATGTCCGCCGATCAGGCGAAGGCCTATGGTCTTATGAACGGCGACATTGTATCTTTGCACGCGCAGGGTATACGAGACACGGTATTTAATAACGTGATCGTCCGTTGCGGTGACGGGCACGAGCTCGAAGCGCATATCGACAAGGATGAGGCCAACTCTGCGGCGCTCAGCGACGGAACATTGTGCCGGATCGTGAAGCAGTCAGCGCAGCCGCAAGCAGCGCAAACGGCAGCGGTCATGCCGGGTTTGCCCGCTAAGCCTTCTCAGGAAAAGAAGGAACGCAGGCTGATTACGGAAGACGATGTGAAGGCAGCGCATGCCGCCGGCTATTCAACTGTACCGCATGATGAAAATGATATCATCACGCCGCTCGCCAAGGATGCGGCATGGGAACTCGGTATAGCGCTATAAGCTAACAAGGAGAGAGTATGATCTTAGGCAGAGTAAGAGGAACCGTCGTCAGTACGACAAAATCGGATAAGCTTTCGGGCTACAAGCTGCTCATCGTTGTTCCCATCAACATCGACACGTTTGAGGAGCAGGGTTCGCCTGTCATCAGCGTGGATACGGTGGGTGCGGGCGCGGGCGAGGTGGTAATGGTTGTCAGCGGCAGCTCTTCGCGCCAAACAGCCGCGACAGAAGGGCGGCCTGTGGATTCCACCATTGTGGCGATCATCGACACCGTGGATTTGAAAGGTAAGCAGATATTCAATAAGTTTCAGCAGGAACAGGAATAAGAGGTAGGAAATTATGGCATTGACAGAGCAGCAGATTCGTCAGATCACCGATGATATTGTCCGTGAGCTGTCAGGCAAATTAAATACAAACGCGGCGAAAACGGTGCCGGTTGCAAGCTTTGTTCAAACGGCTTCCGCGGTCACGTCGCAATGGCTGTGCGATACGGCCGAAGAAGCCGTTCGCAACGCCAAAGCCGCACAAAAGCAGCTTGCGGAAATGCCGATGGAGAAGCGCGGTGAGTTGGTGGATGCGATGCGCAAAGCGAGCATTGATAACGCTGAGTATTTGGCGAAGCTTGCAAATGAAGAAACAGGGTATGGGCGCGCGGCCGACAAGGTGCAAAAAAACCTGCTTGCGGCCAGAAAAACACCTGGTATCGAAGATCTTCAGACACAGGCTTTTACGGGCGATAACGGTATGACGATCATCGAGCAGGCACCGTTTGGCGTGATCGGTTCTATCACACCGTCCACCAATCCGACATCATCGATCATCAACAACAGCATCACGATGATTGCTGCGGGTAACGCTGTGGTGTTCAATCCGCATCCGGCGGCAAAGCGTTCGTCGCAGGAAGCGATGCGCCTGATGAACGAAGCCATCGTATCCTCAGGCGGGCCTGCCACGCTTGTGACCACGGTCAAAGAGCCGACACTGGAAAGCGGCCAGGCCATCATGACTCATAAGGATATCCCCATTTTGTCCATCACGGGCGGCGAAGCGGTGGTCAAGGTGGCGATGAAAACAGGAAAGAAGGTAATTGCCGCAGGGCCGGGAAATCCGCCCGTCATCGTGGACGATACGGCAGATATACCCGATGCGGCCAAAAAAATCGTGGACGGCGCGAGCTTCGACAACAACGTGCTTTGTATCGCGGAAAAGGAAGTGTTCGCTTTCGCGTCCATCACGGATACGCTGATGACGGAGATGGAAAAGAACGGTGCTTTAAGAATCGGCGGCGCGGATATTGATAAGGTGCTTTCCACCACGCTGATTAATAAGGACGGAAAATACGTGATTAACCGCAAGTACGTCGGGCGAGATGCCGCCGTGATCCTGCGGGACAGTGGTGTGCCGTATACAGGCGAGCCGCGTCTGATCATTGCGGAAGTGGATAAAAATCATCCGTTCATTATGACGGAAATGCTGATGCCCGTGCTTGGCATCACGCGCGTGAACAGCATTGAGGAAGCGGTGCAAGAGGCATATCGTGCGGAGCAGGACTGCAAGCACTCGGCGATGATTCACTCTAAAAATGTGCATCATCTGTCGCTTGCGGCACGCCGGATGAACACGACGATTTTTGTGAAAAACGCGTCGTCGCTTGCGGGGCTCGGCTTTGGAGGAGAGGGATGCACCACGCTCACCATCGCCACGCCGACGGGTGAAGGTATTACCACGCCACGAACGTTTACGCGTCAGCGCCGCTGTGTGCTCGCTGGTGATTTCAGAATCATATAACAAGGAAATTGCTATGAATATCGTTGAACTGGTAAAAAGCGCGGGAGTTGTCGGCGCGGGCGGCGCGGGCTTTCCCACTCATATAAAGCTCGATTGTAAAGCGGCTGTTGTGATTGCGAACGGCGCGGAGTGTGAACCGTTGCTGCGCGTGGATCAGACGTTGATGCAGGTACATGCGGATCGCATCGTGAGCGGTATGGAAGCGGCGATGACTGCTGTGGGTGCCAAGCTTGGCGTCATCGCGACAAAATCGCACTACCATGAAGCTGTTCAGACACTCAAACGCGCTATCGGGGATAAAAAGCATACCCGTCTTCATTTGATGAAAAGCTATTACCCCGCTGGAGATGAAAAGTCGTTGATATATGACATCACTGAGCGTGTGGTGCCCAGCGGAAAGCTGCCGCTGGATGTGAACTGCGTGGTAGTGAATGTCGCAACGCTATCAAACATCGCAGATGCCATGGAAGGCAAGCCTGTGACGGACAAGTTTGTGACAATCGGCGGTGATGTCGCAAAACCTGTAACGCTGTGCGTGCCCATCGGCGCGCCCATAAAACCGCTGCTAAAACTTGCGGGCTTTGAAGGCAGCGATCAGGATTATGCGCTGATTATCGGCGGCCCGTGCATGGGACACCTTGAAGAAAACTGGAACGCGCCTGTAACCAAAACAACAGGCGGCATACTGGTTTTCAAGCGTTCGCATCCGCTTATCGTGCAGCAGACAATGCCTCTTGAGCGTCAGGCGAAACTGGCACAAGCAGTTTGCTGCCAGTGCAGCCAGTGCACGCAGCTTTGTCCGCGCAACGCGCTGGGGCTGAATGTGCAGCCGCACAAGGTGATGAGGGCGGCGGCAATGGGCGACGCGAAGTTGATCGGCGATGTCAACGGTCTGCTGGCCTGTTCAAGCTGTGGGCTGTGCACAAATTACGCGTGCAACTTTGGGCTGCAGCCATCCGCAATGATGACAGAGTTTAAAACAAAGCTTTTGAATGCGGGCGTGCGCCCCAAGCCTGAGGAGCGGATTGTAACTGATTCGGCGCTGAGCCTAAAGCGTGTGCCGACAAGCCGCCTGATTGCAAGAATGGGGCTCAGTGAATATGATGTGCCCGCTCCGTTGTCACACGAACAAATACAAACAAAACGTGTCATGATACCCCTTCTGATGCATGCGGGTAAGCCCGCAGAGCCGGCGGTGACCGTGGGGGATACGGTCAACCGGGGTGATCTTATTGGCACGATACCCGAAAAAGCGCTGGGCGCGGCCGTTCACGCCAGCATCAGCGGCACGGTCGTGAAAATCGCGCGCGGCTGCATCGAGATAAAGGCTTAGGAGGAGAACGCGTATGAATGCATTGGGTATGGTCGAGGTCTTGAGCATCCCCGTCGGAGTGCTCGCTGGAGACGCAATGCTGAAAACCGCTCAGGTGTCGCTGGTGACGGCGCAAACAGTTTGCGCGGGTAAATATATCGTGATTGTCAGCGGCGATGTGGCGGCTGTGAAAGCAGCTGTGTCGGCGGGAGAGGAGATGGCGGAAACCACGCTTATTGACAGCCTAATGATACCGAATGTGGACGATTGTGTGATTGCCGCAATGGCAGGGGCGTGTGAAGTTCAAGATGTTCAGGCTGTGGGTATTATGGAAACATTCTCACTTGCTTCGGCAGTGCAGGCTGCGGACGCGGCGGTGAAGGCAGCGGATGTTGAGCTGATTGAGGTGCGATTGGGGCGCGGCATGGGCGGTAAGTCGTTCGTGTTGGTAACAGGTGATGTGGCTGCGGTGGAGGCTGCCGTATCGGCAGCGGAAGGCTGCGAAGAGACGGAAGGCATGATGTCAAGAAGCGTTGTGATTCCTTCTCCCCATATGGATATGGTCCGTGCGCTTCTCTAGTAAGCACGGAATTATCATAAAGACAATTAGCAAGCAATAGATAATTGAAGGAGACGAAGACGATGAAAGAAGCATTGGGTATGGTTGAAACGAAAGGCCTTGTGGGAGCGATTGAAGCGGCGGATGCCATGGTGAAAGCGGCGAACGTGACGCTGATCGGTAAAGAGACCATCGGTTCCGGTCTGGTGACCGTGATGGTACGCGGAGATGTGGGCGCGGTGAAGGCATCGGTTGAAGCGGGCGCTGCAGCGGCAAAGCGCGTGGGTGAGCTGGTGAGCGTGCATGTGATTCCGCGTCCTCACAGCGATGTGGAAGCCATTCTGCCGCAGAGCGTTTAACAAGCCGTTATGTTTACCGGCAGAGTCGAAGGTACAGTCGTGTCCACCGTCAAAGATCCTGCGCTTGTGGGTGTTAAGCTTTTGTTGGTGCGTCTGGTTGAAAACGACAAGCCGACAAAGCTGATTGTGGCGGGAGACGCGACACGGCAGGCGGGACTGAATGATTTTGTAACGCTGATCAGCGCCAAGGAAGCGGCGCTGATGTTTAGAGGGCTATTGCCGCCCTGCGATGTAGCGATTACAGGGTTTATTGACGATTACAACCTCGCGGAAGAGCAATGACAATTTACTTGATAGGAGATTGAATATGGAAAAGCAGGCATTGGGTATGGTTGAAACAAAAGGTCTTGTCGGCGCGATTGAGGCGGCGGACGCCATGGTAAAAGCGGCGAATGTCACGCTGCTTGGCAAGGAGCGCATCGGTTCCGGTCTGGTGACGGTGATGGTTCGCGGCGATGTGGGTGCTGTGAAGGCGTCGGTCGAAGCGGGCGCTGCGGCGGCAAAGCGCGTGGGCGAGCTCGTGAGCGTACACGTGATCCCAAGGCCGCATGAAGATGTGGAAAAGATACTTCCGACCATCGGCTAGGAGGCAGTTTTGAAGCTCGCTAGAGTGGTGGGCAATGTGGTGTCCACCGTCAAAGAGCACACGCATGAAGGGTATAAGCTCATGCTTGTTCAATATATCGATGCGAAGGGCGAACCGGACGGCCCGAGACTGATTGCGTTTGATTGCGCGCACGTCGGAATCGGAGATCTCGTCATTGTGAACACAGACGGCGGTGCGGCAAAGATGCTGCTGGATGATGAAGAGATCATCTGTGATTTGACAATATGCGGTGTTGTGGATCATTATACGCTCTATGATGAAACAAAAAAGGGCTAGCATCGACCCATGAATAGGAGGTTAATATGCTTAAAGGAATATCGCCGATACTTTCTCCTGATTTACTGAAAGTTATTGCACAAATGGGTCATGGTGATGAACTTGTAATAGGGGATTGCAATTTTCCCGCTGCTTCCATGGGCAAACGTTGTGTGCGTGCTGACGGGCTTAGCGGTACGGATGTGCTGGATGCGATTCTGTCTCTGTTTCCGCTGGATGCATTCGTAGACGCACCGGTAACGCTGATGCAGATCGTGCCCGGGTCTGTCGATGGTGAGCCGCCGATTTGGGGCGAGTACAAAGCGATCGTGGAGCGACATGAACCCTGTGCAAAACTTGAATGGATTGAGCGTTTTGATTTTTATGACAGAGCAAAAAACGCATATGCCACCGTGGCAACTGCGGAGCGTGCGCTTTACGCTTGTATCATCATAAAAAAAGGCGTGCTGTAACCCAAAAGCGACTGTGTATCAACAGTATAAGGAGACGAGCAGATGAAGAAGATTCTTAATACGCCGGAAAATTTCGCGAATGAAATGCTTGAGGGTATATACGCGGCTCACCCCGATATGGTCGAGTGTGTGGGCAACGATCTGCGTTGTCTGGTGACGGCCAATGTCAAGAATGGCAAGGTTGGCATCGCCACGGGAGGCGGTTCTGGGCATCTTCCGCTATTTCTTGGGTATGTGGGAGACGGGATGCTCGACGGCTGCAGCATTGGGGACGTGTTCCAATCACCCAGCGCCGAGCAGATGTTTGCAGTCACCAAACATATTGACACAGGCGCGGGTGTGCTATATATTTATGGCAACTATAATGGAGATATTTTCAATTTCGATATGGCTGCTGAGATGGCCGACTTTGAAGAAAATATTCGTGTGGAATCTGTTGTGGCGGGAGAAGACGTGGCATCCGCACCCCCGGCTGATACAGGCGGAAAAAACACGCGCAGAGGCGTGGCGGGCATATTCTTTGTGTATAAATGTGCAGGAGCGGCCGCTGCTGCGGGGCTCAGCCTTGATGAGGTCAAACGCATTGCGGAAAAAGCGTGCGCCAATGTGCGCACAATGGGTATGGCATTAACGCCATGCATTGTGCCGCGTGTCGGGCGTCCCAATTTTGAGCTGGGCGAAAATGAAATGGAAATTGGCATGGGCATTCATGGCGAGCCGGGCATACGCAGAGGAGAACTGCTGCCCGCGGATAAAATCGTTGATGAGATGATAGCGCCGATACTTAAAGACCTTCCCTACGAAGCCGGAGACGAAGTGGCCGTTTTGGTCAATGGTCTTGGTGCAACGCCGCTTGAGGAGCAATACATTATGTACCGCCGTGTCAGTCAGGTTCTAAAAGAATTAGGCATTAACGTGTTCCATGTCTACGTGGGCGAATATGCGACATCCATGGAAATGAGCGGCGCTTCGATATCACTTTTCAAGCTGGATAGCGAGCTGAAAAAATATTTATCCGCGCCCGCAAACACACCGTTTTTTACGCAATATGCACTGTAAGGGAGAAGAGCAATGAAAGCTGATGATTTCAAAGCGCTCGTTTCTTGCTGGGCAGAGGTGATGAAAGAAAACCGCGATTACCTTATCGACCTTGACAGCGTTGTGGGCGACGGTGATTTGGGGCTAACAATGAGCGACGGCTTTTTGGCTGCGAGCGAAGCGATTAAACAAAGCAGTGAAACGGATATCGGAAAGCTCTCATACTTTGCGGGCAAGGCCATGTCGACCGCGGTTCCGTCCACGATGGGTACGCTTATGGCATCCGGATTTATGGCTGCGGGCAAGGCGCTTAAAGGTTTAAACGAACTGGATTTGGTCGGTATTGCCGAATTCTTCAATGCCTATCTGGAAGGCGTAAAAAACCGAGGGAAAGCAGATATTGGTGACAAAACATTTATAGACGGATTATATCCCGCCGCGAAATCGCTTTTTGCTGACGCGGCTGCGGATATAGAATTACTTACGGCTGCTATAAAAGCTGCGGATGCCGCGCATGATGCGTTTCTTTCTACAAAAGGAATGATTGCAAAACATGGACGTGCGGCGGCCAGGGGAGAGAAATCGCGTGAAATATTGGACCCGGGCGCGGCGGTAGCAGATCTTATGATGAAAGGATATACCGATTTCGTTAGGAAACGGTAACTTAGGGGCATGACTATCAGGGAAATTGCAGTCATCGCAGGGGTCTCACCGGCGGCTGTATCATTGGTTCTTAATGAGAAAAAAGGGGTGAGTGCCCAAACGCGTGACCGTGTGAAAAGGATACTCGCCGAACATAATTATTCGCCAGTACCGCAGGTAAAAAAGGTGCCGCGATGCCGCATCCGGTTTATTAAATTTACCACACACGGTATGGCAGTTGAAGAGAATCAAGGCTTCATCGCATCAATCATCGACCAAATTGAGAGCGAATGCCGCCGATATTCTTATGACCTGATCATGTGCGGTTGCAACAACAGAAGTGCGGAAGAAACGTTCAAAATGATCGCGGAAGACCCTATGGATGGGGTGATTCTGCTGGGCTCGGAGTTTGACGCGGCCAATTTCGGCTTGATGAGCGAAATAAAGGCGCCGATTGTTGTATTGGATAACAGTATGCAGCATCAAAACGTGGACAGCATTGTCATGGCGAATACAAGCATCTCGGAATCGTCAGTGGATTACCTTTACGGGCTGGGGCACCGAAAGATCGGTTATTTTCTAACCAATGTGAAAATATCCAACTTTACGGAGCGGTATAACGGTTATCTCGATGCGCTGGAAAGGCGGGGGCTTTCTGTTCCGGAGCCGGTGCTGCTGACGCCAACGCTCAACGGTGCTTACGAAGATATGAAGAAACTGCTCCAGACGGGTGCTTATGTGCCGCAAGGTGCCGTGCTTGCAGGTAATGACAGCATTGCTATCGGTGCGGCGCGCGCGCTTCAGGAAGCGGGATACCGTATACCCGTCGATATCTCGATTATTGGGGTTGACGATATTCCATACAGCGCGATGACCGTTCCGCCGTTGACCACAATGCGTATTTCGCGTTCTGTGATGGGCATACTGACCGTCAATATGCTCAGAGAACGAATGAAGCATCCTGACTGGCCGTCAATGCATCTTGCGGTATCGGCGCAGCTTGTTGAGCGCGGAAGCACTGCGCCTGTGAAATAGGATAAGATATTTTGTCTATATATAAAAAAACTGCTGTTTTCGGCAGTTTTTTTATATATCTTTGCTATCTGTTAGCTGAAAACAATAAAGCACAATAAAATAAAAGCCTAATTATTATCTGAGTAATGATTTGTTTTGCGTAGAATTCGAACAAGTAAAAAACAAGATAAAATTAGTTATTATTAGTATTACATAATATAACATAACTCTTTTAAATGTGTTATAATAATGAGCATAAAAATTCTTTTCTATACGCTATGTTTGAGCACATGTTGAAAAAATTATAGTGAACGCAAATAAAAGAAAGGGTTTTGACTATTGTTATCAAAAGCTGAAACAATGGTGTTTTTTTCAAAAGCATCCGCTGATTCCGTGATACCGGAAAATTGGATAGCAGGAATGGCGCAAGAAAAATATATGAGAATAAGCCGTATGAGGAATGAAAAAGACAGGCAGCTGGCCATTTTGGCTCATCGTCTTTTGTGTTATGCGTTGTGTACACAATTCGGAATACAGCCGTCCGCTGATGACTGGGCAAACGGCTGGCATGGAAAACCTTATCTAAAAAATGCGCCTCATGTCCATTTCAATATCAGTCATTCAGGCAATATCGCCATGTGTGCAATTTACGGCTCTCCCGTCGGCGCAGATGTTGAGAAGATAGGTTCTGCTGATAGTATCATCGCAAAGCGTGTGATGTCGGAGAAAGAGCTTTTGTTTTTTGATAAGGCGCAGGATAAAGCCAGTATGTTTTATAAGATATGGACGCTGAAGGAAGCGTATATAAAATACAACGGAAGGGGTTTGGGCGGCGATCTTCGGGCGCTAACGGTTTATCCGGAAGGGGATAAAATCATCACAAACGCTTGCGGCTGCCAGTTTGCGTTAATAGATGCAATTCCCGGGTATCAGGCGGCGGTGTGTGCCTCGGACGCAAGCCATTGCATAAACTGGATCTCCGTTGAATCGCTTGACCAATACTGAAAATACGCGCGACTGCAACATTGATATGCATGATTTTGCCGTTTGCGAGAAAAAACATTGTTCCCAATTTGCGGAAGATGAAATATAAGAAAAGCAGGTAGTAAAGTATGGATCGGAATCATCAACGTTACAATCTGACACGGCCACAGCAGCGGATATGGTATTCGGAGAAGCTGCATCCCGGAACGGGTATGTGGAACAATGCAGGCACATTGAAAATCAGGGGGCATATTGATTATACGCTGCTAAAAAAAGCACTTTGCATGTTTGTTAAGGAAAATGCGGCGGTGCGGACAAGGATAGGCGTTAAGGGCACAGAACCATACCAGTATGTCACAGAGTACAAAGATTTTGATATCGATCTGTTGGATTTTTCGGCGCGCGGCGTAGAAAAGCTCTATGAATGGGACAGCATGCAGACGCAGGCGTCCATGCCCCTTTTGGACAGCAGCCTTTTCTACTTTGCGTTAATCAGGCTCAGCGACGAAGAAGGAGGCTTTTACGCCAAATTTCATCATATTGTTTCTGATGCCATTTCATTAGTAGAATTTACAAATCAAGTGATTGATAATTACAGGCTTTTGCTTGAAAGCAGCAATCCGCCGGCGATAATGCGCAGTTCGTATTTCGATTATATCAACGAGGAACAATCGTATTTAAATTCCGAAAGATTTTTATCTGATCAGCAGTATTGGTTGAAGCGTTTTTGCAAGCTTCCCGAACCAACCGTCATTAAACAAAAAAAGACTAATTACTTTAGTACCCGCGCCCATCGAAAGGCGTTTGTTATTTCAGAGGAACAATCATCACAAATCCGCAATTATTGCAGAGAACAAAGATTGTCGGTTTTTTCTCTCTTTTTATCTGCGTTGGCCATATACATAAACAGAATCACCAATAAAAACGACATTATCATTGGTGCGCCTGTCGCAAACAGGACATCAAAAAAGTCAAGAAACGCTTTTGGCATGTTTGTCAGCACCGTTCCGGTACGGATAGATGTGCGGGACGACCTTAACTTTTCAGAGTTTGCCGGAGTGGTTTCAAGCGAGTGGTTCTCGGCTTTAAAGCATCAGAAATACCCGTATGACCTTCTGCTTCAGGACCTTAGGAAGACGCATAAGGGTTTAGAATCGCTTTATGATGTGACTCTGTCCTATCAGATTGGGACATTCGAGAAAAGCACGGAAGAATTGTCCCACGAAGGACGCTGGCACTTCAGTGGCTATCAGGCAGACTCTTTGAGCATACACGTGAACGACCGTGAAGACAACGGCAAATTTGTCGTTGACTACGATCATCATGCTCCGTTCTTTTCGTCCAAAGAAATTGAGTATATACATATGCATATTGTAAATATCATCAGCGACATGATTATTCATCCTGATAAAAAGCTATATATGCTTGATCTGATGTCTGAGGAGGAAAAACAAAGAACACTTTGGAAATTTAATGATACTGCCCGCGCATATCCCGAAGGAGAAACACTTGTTGATCTTTGGAATAAGCGGATATCAGCGATTCAAGACGATTCGGTTGCTGTGATTAATCAGGGGCAGTCGATGACATACAAAGAGCTTGATCAAAAGTCGTCAGAACTTGCGCAGATGCTTATAAAGCAAGGCGTGAGAGCGGATTGTATCGTGGGAATGCTGGTGGAAAGGACGTTTGATTATTGTGTGGCCGCGATAGCCGTGCTGAAAGCGGGTGGCGCTTTCCTGCCCATAGACGCAAGCCTGCCTTGTGAGCGAATCGCTTATATGGTGAGAGACAGCGGCGCAAAAATACTGCTGGTGTCACCGAATCTTGAAAATAAATGTCCGGCTGATAAAGGTTTATGTGTGATAAAAACTGACACCGCCGTGACCACAATAAAAGAAGCGCGCTTTGAGCCGCAATGCAGTCCGGGCAGCCTCGCATATGTGATTTATACCTCCGGCTCTACCGGGCAGCCCAAAGGCGTACAGATAGATCATCGCTCCATTGTACAGTTTGTATATTCTTTGAATGACATATGGGATCTTTCAGAAGGCGCAAGGGTATTGGGCGCGGCATCGATATCGTTTGATATCAGCGTTATGGAGCTTGTGCTTACGCTGATGAGCGGCAATGTGCTTGTGCTTGCGCAGGATCACGAGGTCAATATACCGCGAAACATGGTCAGTCTGATCAATACCGCAAAAGTCAATGTTATGGTGGTCACACCGGGACGCATGGAGCTTTTGCTGTCGGATAACCAGGGCAGTGCCTGCCTTGCCGAATTCAGAGAAATTGGGTTGGGTGGTGATGTGCTGACAGAAAAACTGCTGGCTCGGGTACAGGAGAGCACAAGAGCGCGCATTACCAATTTTTACGGGCCGACGGAAATCACTATCTGCTGCACGTGTACAGATGTGACGCGCGCGAAGGTGCCCAATATAGGAAAACCGATGCCCAATGTCAAAGCGTATATACTGGACGCACATAAAAACCCGGTACCTATCGGTGTGCCGGGGGAACTGTATATCGGCGGCAGCGGTGTGGCAAGGGGATATATAGGCAAGACAGATCTCAACAGCGAACGGTTTGTGGACAACCCGTTTATACCAGGTGAGAAGCTTTACCGCACGGGTGATCTGACGCGGTGGTACCCGCTTGGGGAGATAGAGTTTTTGGGCCGTATAGACAAACAGGTGAAGATACGGGGTTACCGGATTGAACTTGGCGAGATTGAAAACCGTCTTTTGCAGATAGAAGGCATTACCGCGTGTGTGGTATCCGAGCGTACCGACGATGCGGAGCGTAAATACTTATGCGCATATCTTTGCGGTAATCCACCGAAAAAAGCGCAGATACGCGCCCAGCTGATACGTGACCTGCCCGCGTATATGATACCCTCCTATTTTATGACCATAGACAGCCTGCCATTTAACGCGAGCGGGAAGGTGGATAAAAGCCTTTTGCCCGATCCTTTGAAAACAGACGAAGCCTTAAAAGAAGACTTTGTGCCGCCTGAAACACCCACCGAGAAAACGCTTGCTGAGATTTGGAGTGAGGTGTTGAGCACGGGCAGCGTAGGACGTAACGATAACTTTTTTGAAATCGGAGGAGACTCACTGAGTATTGTCTCTGTCATGGCAAAGGTTCAGCAAAAATTCCATGTGGATATTTTGCTGGAGGAGATATATCGCGCGCCGTATCTCAAGGATTACGCGGCACTTATCGATGCATCGGAAGAAAGGACATTTAAGCCAATCGTTTCGGCGCCGGAAGCGGAGGATTATCCGGTTTCTTCCGCGCAGCAGCGCATGTGGGTGGTCGCGAACACTCAAGGGTCGTCTGTCGCTTATAATATGCCTGCGGTGTTTAAGCTTAGCGATAAGCCGGATATGAAGCGCCTGAAACGGGCGTTTCAACTGCTGATAGAGCGTCATGACGCACTGCGCACATCGTTTGTTCTTAGGGATGAAGAGCTGCGCCAGGTGGTGCATCCACAGGTGATGTTTGACCTGGGGCTTGTTGAGTGCGGCGCAAAAGGCTTAAAAACGCAGATAAAGGAGCTTATTTCACCGTTTGATATGAGCAGCGCGCCGCTGCTGCGTGCAGCATTGGTAAACGTGGATGACGGGTCTTGGATGCTGTTTATGGACATGCATCACAGCATAAGTGACAGGCGGACGATGGAAATATTCATGTCTGATCTGTTTAGATTATATGCAGGAGACCAGCTTGATTCAAAAACGCTTGAATACAAGGATTACGCCGTGTGGCATCAGGAGTATCTGAGGTCTCAAAGCATAAACTTGCAAAAAGAATACTGGAAGAATACGCTTTCGGGAGAACTGCCGCTGCTCAATCTGCGTACCGACAGACCGCGCGGTGCCGTGCAGCGTTTTGAAGGAGCGCGGCTGCGCTTTTCTATTGATAAGCAGATAGCGAGCAGATTGCGTGGATTTGGCGCGCAGAACGGTGCTACGTTATTTATGACGATACTCGCGGTTTACAACGTTCTTCTGTCTAAATACACAGGGCAGGAAGATATTATCGTCGGGTCGCCTGTGTCGGGCAGGCCGCGCCGTGAGCTGCAGGATATCGCAGGCGTGTTTATCAATACGCTTCCTCTGCGTAACCGACCGAGAGGAGACTTGAGCTTTTTAGAATTCTATAAAGAACTGAGTCAAAATACGGTTGGGGCGCTGGCCAATGCTGATTATCCGCTGGAACGTATTATCGCGGATGTGAATCTGCCGCGTGATGCCGCCAGAAACCCGATTTTCGACACCATGCTTGTGCTGACCAAGGGAGATTATGAATTAAAGCTGGGAGATATATGCGTATTGCGTTATCCGTTCGACCCCGGCGTGGCCAAGCTGGACCTGACGCTGGAGGTTCTTGATGGTGAAGACGGTATCCAATGTGAGTTTGAGTACAACAAACGGCTTTACAAAAAATCGACGATTAAGCGCATGGCAAGCCACTATTGCCGTCTTGCCGAGCTTTTAATGGAAGAACCGGATACGCGTCTTTGCGACGTGGCGATGCTGACTCAGCAGGAACTGTGGCAAGTGACCCAAGGGTTTAATCAGACGGATCTGCCGCTCGATGAGAATACGTCCATCCAATCGCTGTTTGAAGCGCACGCCGTATCACAAGGAGATAAAACCGCGCTGGTGGTGAGCGGGGAGAAAATGACGTTTGGTGAGCTTAACAGTCGGGCAAACCGTATCGCTGTGACGCTGCGTGAAAAGGGGGTAGGCAGAAACACGACCGTTGCCATCTGTATTCACCGCTCATTTGATATGGTGGCAGCTATCTTGGGCGTGCTAAAGGCAGGGGGCGCTTACCTGCCGCTGGATACATCATATCCGCCGGACAGAATTGAATTCATGCTTTCTGACAGCAGCGCCAAGATTTTGCTGTCCGATGGCGATGTTCAGATACCGTTTGCAGGGGAAACGTTGCGTGTGCAGGATATACCCGACGAAGGGCCATGTGAAAATTTGGCGCGTATTGACAGGCAGGAAGATGCAGCATATGTATACTTCTGGTTCTACCGGTACGCCTAAAGGTACAGTGTTGCAGAGACGCGGTTTACTGAACTTTTATGAAGGTGTAAAATGTCCGGTAAATTATGACCCCGAACAGGCCAGCGTTTCTACTACCACAGTGTCATTTGATATATTTATATGTGATACTTTGCTACCGCTTTTAAATGGGTGTACAGTCGTGCTTTGTACTGAGGAGGAACTACGCCAACCAAATCTTTTAGCGGAGCTGATAGAAAAAAATGATGTGAAGTTTATCGAGGCTACCCCGACACGTATGCGGGCGATGATGGATATTCCATGCTTCCGAGTAGCGATGCAAAAGCATATTCTAAAAATAATGGTTGGTGGAGAGATGGTTCCGCTTTCTTTATTGAAATTGTTAAAGAAGCATTTTATGGCACAGATAATAAACGCATACGGACCTACTGAGACCACAGTTTATTCTTCTTTTAAGGATCTTACTACTGTTTCGCAAATAACTATTGGAAAACCCATAGCAAACACACGGTTTTATATTCTGGACAAGAACAGGCGCCCAGTTCCAATTGGTGTTTTGGGTGAGGCATACATAAGTGGTACTGGTGTATCGCTTGGATATATTAACCGTGATGATCTTAACAGAAAGACTTTCCTTCCCGATCCTTACTGGCCGGGGCATATGATGTATAAGACGGGAGATGTTTGTGCGTTTTTGGAAAACGGTGATATGGTCATGTGCGGTCGAGTCGATCATCAAGTCAAGATAAGAGGTCTTAGAATTGAACTTGGTGAGATAGAGGCAGCACTGCGAGGTATAAATGGAGTTGATGATGCTGTTGTAAAAGACTGGGGTGATGGACCTGACAAATATCTTTGCGCCTATTATCAAGCCAGTAAAGATGTTAATGCAGCCATGCTCAGAGAGCAACTTCTAATGAAACTGCCGACCTATATGATTCCTTCTTTCTTTATAGAAATGAAAAAGCTTCCGACAACTCTTAACGGTAAAATCAATAGAAAGGAGTTAGAAGAACCAAATAGAAGCTTGTTGCAAGGCAAGAAGAAAAAACAAAACGTTGAAATGAGTGAAACGGAAAAGAGAATGGCAAAGGTATGGGCGCGTATATTAAAAACCGAGGGAATCATTCCGGATGATAGTTTTTTTGCATTGGGTGGTGATTCACTTTGTGTGATAAAGGTTCAAGCTGCAATACTTCAATACGGTTGGACAATACGTACACAGGATTTTTATGATTTCCAAACGCTGAGGGGCATATGCGCGAGGATTAACTCAAAGCAGTTTAGAAAAGCTAAAACAAGTGTGAGATTAAATCAAGAACCTGTGCCTGAATATGCTCACCTTGGACAGGCAAAATTAAAAAATGTTTTTATAACTGGAGCAACCGGATATCTTGGTGCATACATTTTAGAACGTTTGGTGGATATACCAAATACACGTATTTATTGTTTGGTTAGGGGTAATGACGATAATGAGTGCAAACAACGTTTGCGCCATGTGCTCACATTCTATTTTGGCATTAAAACCTGTGCTTATATATCTGGCAGGATATCGGTAATAAAAGGGGACATCACAGTAAACGGCCTTGGCATTGATAAAGAAATTCTAGGACAGTTGAAAAACATTGATACGGTTATACACTGTGCGGCTCTTACGGATCATGTTGGTCAGGCTGAGTTGTTCGAACGTATTAACGTAACAGGGACACATCATGTGACCGAATTTGCTAAAAAAATGGATGCGACAATGCTGCATATTTCCACCGTTAGCGTATCGGGCACATATTATGTTGAAGCTCCCGATCGTATTGGTGAGTTTTCAGAGGACTGCTATTATGTCGGTCAGAACTATCAGGATAACGAATACGTAAAAAGTAAATTTATAGCAGAAGGCATAGTTCTTAATGCCATTAAAGAAGGGTTGGACGCTAGAATATTCAGAGTGGGTGTGCTGACAGGAAGCCAAAATGGTCGTTTTCAGCTGCGGCCTGAAAAAAATGCCTTTGCTAACAGGTTAAAAGCTCTTTGTAAACTCGGATGTGTGCCTCTGAGTATGTTATCTGCAAGTGTAGAAATGACACCGGTTGATAGCTGCGCACAAGCCATATTGGATCTTGCGACTCTAAAGGGTTCAAAGCAACCGATCTATCACGTATTTAACACGAATACGTTGTCTTTGGGCGAGCTAATTTCGATACTTCGGCAAGTTAATTATATAGTTAGGATAATATCGGACAAAAAATTTATGCAAGAGATTAATCATCACAGCAAAAAGGAAAGTTTCTCGATTTTGTTAGGGTTAATAGAAGATATTACATCTCAACACGAACAAGAGAAAATCATGATAAAGGCCGACCTGACAAATAGGTTTTTATCTCGCTCGGAATTTAGCTGGCCAGTTATTGATGTGAATTATATGGAGGGATTTATAAGCTGTTTAGACGTTGTTGCTATAAAGGAGAGATAAAATGAATACACCGCTTATTGTTTCAACGATTACCAGCATTATACTGGTAATAATGGCATTTTACGTTATAGTAAGTAAAAAGAAGACCGCATTGCATTACGTTTTTTTGACTGTTGTTATAGAAGTTTTTATTTGGACTATCGCTGTAATATTGAGAGGTCTTGCTGGCGATGATCTTTCTTTGGTGATTCCGTGGGAAAATATAACATATATTGGAATATCTTTTTCTCCAATAAGTCTCATATTTCTTGGAAAAGTATATTCACAGCCAGACAAACCGATCCCAAAGGAATATTATTTATTACTTGTTGTACCATTAATTACGCAGATAATGGCGTGGACTAATGGTTTTCACTATTTGTTCTATCAAGAATATGGAATAGGCAATGAACCAAATGTTCCCGGTATGTATTTCTATTTACATGCTGTCTATTCATATTTGTGCCTGCTCTTTGGCTTTGCTTCACTAAGCTTTTTTGCA
>QKIQ01000111.1 GCA_003249555.1 Clostridia bacterium
ATGAGCTATATAAACGGCTGGAAAAAATTAAAATTGATGCCGTGCTGGACACCAATTACATTGCTGAGCTGATTGGAGATGCGCAGCATTCTCCGTTTCGCACCACAGGCATTACCGAGCGTCCGGATACCATTATCGCAAGGATTCTTGAGGGGCGTATTGCGGTGATTGTGGACGGCAGCCCCACTGTGCTGACACTGCCGTTTTTATTCATCGAGAATTTTCAGAGCAGTGAAGATTATTACATGAATTATTACTACTCCTCGTTTTCGCGTATGATCCGTATTTTTGGTTTTATGCTCACACTTTTGGTTCCGGGGCTTTTCATTGCTGTTGAGGCTTATCATCACGAGATGCTTCCCACCCAGCTGCTGCTTAATATTGCCACGGAACGGCAAGGCTCTCCGTTGCCGGCAAGTATTGAAGCTTTCGTCATGCTTATCATTTTCGATATCTTAAGAGAAACGGGCATTCGTATGCCAGCCAATATCGGCCAGGCGCTCAGCATCGTGGGTGCCCTTGTCATCGGCCAATCTGCCGTGGAAGCAAAAATGGTGGCGGCGCCGATGATCATCATCGTGGCGCTCACGGGCATCACCAATCTGTTGGTGCCGCGCCTCGGCGGCCCCGTCATCATTCTACGTTATTTGTTTTTGTTTGCCGCGTCGATGCTTGGTTTTTTTGGCCTTGTGCTCGCCATGTCGGCCGCTATGATCCACATATTAAACCTTCGCTCTTTCGGCATTCCGCAGCTGATGGCGGCGGGAAATCTGCGTTTTCAGGAGGTCAAAGATTCTTTTTTTCGTGCGCCTTGGCAGAGCATGCGGCTTCGGCCAAAAAGGCTGTCTTCCAACCGCACGCGAAACAGATCTGAGAATGACGCACCATGATTAAAAAAATAATGTGCGGGGGGCTGCTGCTTGTTGTCATTCTTTGCAGCGGGTGTTGGAATTACCGCGGACTCAACGAAATGTCCATCGTTTCCGGCTTTGCCATCGATAGGGGGCAAGGCAGTAATCTTTTCGATGTGTCTTTTCAAGTTGTGGATTTGTACGGCAATGTCAAAGTGGAGGGCATCAACGGCAAACTCCTTGAAGCACATGGTAAAACGCTTTTTGACGCATGCCGAAACGCAAAGCAATACATCGTCGGCAAGCTTTATTTTGGCCATATGCAGCTTGTGGTTATCAGCGATGATATGGTTCGTCATATGGATTTGCTGACCATTATCAACTTGCAGATGAAAGATGCCGAAACGCGCGAGACGTTAAAACTCGTGATTTCCGCCGGAGACACAGCGAAAGAGATATTAAGCCACGAAACTTTGATTGGCTCCACCTCGGCCTTTGATGTCAGTGAATACATTGAGGCAGATAACCGTGCCACGGCATCCACATCTTATAAGCAGCTTTATGAGGTATACAGTACGCTGAAAAGCGAAGGCATCGATCTGACGCTGCCCGCTGTGATGAATGTGGATAATAACGGCGAATATATCGCCAAGCTATGCGGAACGGCCGTTTTTAAAGGTGAACGGCTGGTCGGATATCTTTCGCCCGAGGAATCAAAGTATTTTCTGTTTGCTGTTGGCGAAATAGAAGGCGGGCTGATTAACTTCCCTGCCGACGGGCAAGGCCGTGACGATATCTCACTGGAGATACATGAAAACAAAACCAAACGATCGTTTGCCATTGAGGACGGAAAACTTGTAATCAAAATCGAAACAAAAACAGACGTTTTTCTGGCCGAATGCGGCGTGCCGATTAATCCCATGGACAAGCAGCAGATTGCGGCGCTTGAGCAAACCGCGGCCCAAACGCTGGCCGACAGAATGGCGGCTGTCATTAAGAAGGTTCAATCAGACTATGGAGCAGATATATTTGGATTTGGCAATATGATTTACAAAAAAAACAATACTCTTTGGAAGACGATAAAATCTGATTGGGACACAATGTTCCCAGAGCTAAACGTTGTCGTCAACTCAAAAATCAACATTGTCAATTCTGCATATATCAAGGAATAGTGAATGAAAGGGAAAAGAAGATATTATGAAAACCGCTATGGTGATCGCTCTTTTTGCGGCCGCCATGTTTTTAGACTATATCCCCGGGTGGAAAAGCCGCAAAAAAAGAGGAAATCTTGTGTACAGCATGCTGCTCACCATTAGCTTTATTATCCTGTTCCTCTTTAGTGTTGACGTGAAACTGCCCAGCCCGTCCATTGTCATACAGGATTTCATTGAAACAATGATACCGTTAAAGTGAGAAAGGAGCACAGACGATGCAAAAAGAAATGATTTCCATGCGTCAGGCGTTTTGCATTGTTGCCTTGTTTATTTGCGGCAGCAGCGTGGTGATTGGCGGCAGCTCTGATGCGGATCAGGATACGTGGATATCGATGTTGCTGGCGTTCATTGGCGTGATCCCCTTTCTTCTCTTTTACGCGCGCATTATGCGTCTTTTTCCGCAAAAAGATATCTTCGAAATCTTTGACATTCTTTTTGGAAAAATTATAGGAAAAGTCTTCACTCTCTTAATCAGCTGGTATGCGCTGCATCTGTGTGCTATGGTTTTGTGCAATTTTTCGGAGTTTATTGAGATTGTGGCGATGCCCGAAACGCCCCAGCTGCCGCTTACAATCGTTATGCTCGCTGTGACGGTATATATTGCGTTCAGCGGGATAGAAACGTTAGGCAAATGGGCAATCATCACCTTGCCCCTGCTTAGTTTCGTCGTTGCGCTCACTATAGTCATATCTATAAAGCACATGGATTTTTCCAATTTACAGCCCGTCATGGGAAACGAATTTTCCAAAATCGCTAACGGTTCGCTGAAGCTGTTCTCCTTTCCCCTTGCGGAAACCGTTCTGTTCCTTGGCGTCGCGGGCGCGATTAAAATGAAAACAAACCCGTATAAGCTTTATGTGTATGCGGCCGCCTTTGCCATGCTTATTTTGCTCGTGGTCGCCGTGCGAAATATCGCATTGCTGGGTCCGGCGATATTGAAGATTGAATACTTCCCCTCGTATGTCGCCGCGCGCATCATCAATATCGGGGAGTTTCTCCCGCGGATTGAAGGCACCATTTCAATGAATTTTATTATTTCAGGGATCACAAAAATCACCGTCTGCCTGCTTGTTGCGGTAAAGGGTATCTCTCATTTTTTCGGCGTCACCAATTACCGCAAAATATTGATTCCCGTGTCTTTGCTCACGCTTGCTGTCAGTGCCATTCTTTATAAAAGTGCGATGGAGATGTTTGCTTTTATTGATGTGTATCCGTACTATGCCGCTTTGTTCGAGATTATCATCCCTCTCATTGTCTGGCTGTTTGCTGAGATCAAGGTGTTCAGACAAAAAAAGCTGGCTGCCGGGCACTGACGCGGCAGCCGCTCTTTTGTTCATCATCTTCGCCCCAATGTATGCTTTATATCAATTGTCATGAAACCCGGTATAATGCGAGCGCACCCGCCACAACACCCGAGATCTTGGATGCGCCCCAGTCAAAGCGGAACAGGCCTTCTCCGCCGCCACCGCTCACGGAATGCACGCGCGTGCGCCCTGTAAGATCGTCGATTACCACCGTCAGCGTCAAGCGTTTGCCATATAACCCAATCAGACAGCCTGTCGTGTGTTCCCACCTTTCTTCTTTACCGGCATTTTCTTGTCATGTGTCACGCTGATGCATCGCTCAGATGATTTTTTGACAGCGAACAGATGAATCCGCTACCGTTTTCATTCCGCTCAGAACCTGCTCTATTTTCTTAAGCGCAGAAACGCGCAGCCGGCCGCATGTGGCTGCCGAACAGTAAAGCCGCTGTGCCGCAGCCTCCACGCTGCGCCCTTCAAAGTATCGCAGACGCACATAACCCGACTCCGGTGCCGTCAGCCTAGCTTCTGCAACTGTTTGCTCTATACGCGACAGCGTGCTGCGTTCGTACATCAGCCGCTTTTCAATGCTCAGTACTTCGGCGTGAAATTGATCGACCGCAATCACCGCCGCGCGTTCCACAGCGCTTTGTCCGCTGCGCTGCCGCCCGCCCGCCTTTACATACCCGCAGGATACATGCAGACTCGTCAGGCTTTGCTCATACGCCTGGCGCGCTGCCGACAAATCCAGCATCAGCCGGCCGATGCTTCGTGTCGCGTACCAATAGTCCTTTAAAAATCTTTCAGCCTCTTTCATAACCTCTTCCCCCTATGTTACAGCCAATGCGTCGGTTTTGCATTGCGCCTTTGAGA
>QKIQ01000100.1 GCA_003249555.1 Clostridia bacterium
TCATCGATAATTGTCATAAACTCGGCAGAAGCCACGGGTGTCAGCTCATGAGGCTTGATGACCATCGTATTGCCCGTCACCAAGGCAGGCCCGAGCTTTCGCCCAATCAGTGCGAGCGGATAGTTCCATGCGCAAAGCGCGACAGTGACGCCATAGGGGATACGCTGAATCCAAATTTGTTCCCCGCTTTCGTTAGAAGGGAAAATATCGCCGCGGATATGAACAGCAGAATCTGCCGCATATTTGAAGTAGTCACAAGTGTCTATCACTTCACCCATGGCTTCATTTAATGTTTTTCCTTGCTCACGAACAAGAATCTCGGCAAACTCTGCCTGCCTTTCCATCAGCTTATCTATAATCTTATAGATGAAGCTTGCGCGCTGCACTGGCGAGAGCTTTGCCCACGACTTCTGTGCTTTTTGAGATGTTTCCAGTGCCAAGGCTGCATCGTCAATATTGCTTTGCTGTACAGCAGAAATGATTTCTTCGTTTGCGGGGTTTTGAACCTCCATAAGCTTGCCGGAGCTTGATTCAATCCATTCACCGTTAATATAATTTTTGTAGATTTTCATTGCAATAATATCCTCCATAAAATTAATCATAATCGTATTTTCGATATGTATTTCTGAAAATGCGTTTTTGAGTTTTCTGATAAGAAAACAAAACATTTTGATTTGGAGAGTTCAGAAAATATTTCATTACAATAAACGCAATGAATGAGACTGCACTTTGTAATACTTCCTTTCCAAATCGGGAGGCGAGAAGCGTTTCCACTGTCTTCCCTATCGGCTTAATCACCTTGCGATTGATCGTTTAGGATAAAAAAGCTCGGAAATACATATGTCAGAATGCATTTTATCACATGAAAACCAAATCATCAACAATAAATATAATATTGTGGATACAAAAAGCAAACAAGATAATATTCGATAATATTAGAAACAGTATACAATGACAACAATAGTTTTCCGATTCAAGATATTCGAAAACGAAATATATATAGAATGATTGTTCGCGTAAATGTTTGACAGATGTGTGGCTTGCCATTATAGTATTTTTAGTATGGTATGAAAGGAATTATTCATGGTCATTCTTGGCATTGACCCGGGGATTGCGCTCATGGGTTACGGCGTTATTCGCTTTGAGAGCAGCAGGCCTTGTCTCATTGAATGCGGGGTTATCGTCACAGAGGCTGGTACACCGCTGCCGCGGCGTCTGAAAATTGTGCATGAAAATGTGGGATCGTTGATACAAAAGCATCAGCCGGACTGCATTGCCATTGAGGAGCTGTTCGCTGGGAAAAATGTGAAGACCGTGATACAGGTGGCGCAGGCGCGGGGCGCGGCGATGGCCGCGGCGTTCAGCACAGGGGCGGAGCTGTTTGAATACACACCGATGCAGATCAAGCAGGCTATCGTGGGGTACGGGCATGCGGATAAAAAGCAGGTGCAGGAAATGGTGCGTTTGCTGCTTGGCATGAACGATGTCATCAAACCGGACGATGCAGCGGATGCGGTGGCGTGTGCTATCTGTCATGCGCACTCAAGTCGTTTCGCGGATACGTTCCGTATCAGATAAGAGGTTGTTATGTACGATTATATTAAGGGTGACGTTGTTTCTACAGACAAGGATTTGGCTGTGGTTGAGGCAGGTGGCATCGGTTACCGCATATATACCACGTCGCAGTCTTTGGCGTATATCAAGGCGGGGCAGACGGCAAAGCTGTACTGCCATTTCGTGGTACGGGAAGACGCGCATACGCTTTACGGCTTTTACACGTGCGAGGAACGCGAGATGTTCGTGCGTCTGACGGGCGTATCAGGCATCGGTCCCAAGGCGGCTTTGGCCGTGCTTTCAGCCATGAAAATAAGCGAGCTGGCGGCGGCAATCATCACGTCTGATGAAACGGCGCTGCAAAAGGTGCCGGGTATCGGAAAAAAGACCGCCCAACGCATTATCATTGATCTTGCGGAAAAGATCAGCTCGAGCGAAATTGTGGGCGATGCCGATGCGGGAGAACGTGGAAGCATGGGCATTGAGGCTGAAGCTTTGGCCGCCCTGGTGGCGCTCGGATACAATCGCGCTGAGGCAACGCGTGCCGTATCTTCGGTAAAGAATTTAGGCGACACAACAGAGGAGCTCATACTGATGGCACTCAAGCGCATGGGCGCATAAGGGGGGACAGGCTTGGACGAAAACAGAATCGTATCTGCCGAAATGAGTGAGACGGACGGTGTGACAGATTTGTCGCTGCGCCCCGCGACACTGAATGAATATATCGGACAGCAAAAGGCGAAGGATAATCTCAAGATATTTATGACGGCGGCGAAAAGCCGCGGTGAGTCGCTCGATCATGTGCTGTTATACGGTCCGCCGGGCCTCGGCAAAACGACGCTCGCGTATATCATTGCGTCTGAAATGGGCGTGAATATCCGTGTCACTTCCGGCCCCGCTATCGAGCGCCCGGGTGATCTTGCGTCGATTCTCACGAATTTAAACAAGGGCGATGTGCTGTTTATTGACGAGATACACAGGCTTAACAGCAGCGTGGAAGAAGTGCTCTATCCCGCGATGGAGGACTACGCGCTGGATATTATTATTGGCAAAGGCCCCTCAGCCCGCACACTGAGGCTGGGTCTGCCGCAGTTCACGCTTGTGGGTGCAACCACACGCGCAGGTATGCTCACGTCGCCGCTGCGCGATCGCTTTGGCGTGATTAACAGGCTGCAGATGTACACAAACGAGGAACTGAGCGAAATTGTCAAGCGATCTTCGGGCATTCTGGGCGTGCACATCGACGAAGATGCGGCACTTGAGGTGGCATCCCGTTCGCGGGGAACACCGCGTGTGGCGAACAGGCTGCTCAAACGTGTGCGCGATTTTGCCGAGGTGAAGGGCCAGGGGCGCATTACACTGGAAATTTCGCGCTATGGCCTAGAAATGCTCGAGGTGGACGAAATCGGGCTGGACGGGGTGGATAAGGCGATTCTGGAAGCCATTATCTATAAATTTAACGGAGGCCCGGTCGGGTTGGATACGCTCTGCGCTGCGACAAACGAGGAAAGTGTGACCATTGAAGATGTATATGAGCCGTTTTTGATACAGCTTGGCTTTATCAACAAGACGCCCCGCGGCCGTGTGGCCACGCAGCTGGCTTACGCTCATATGGGCTGCCCGTACGGTGGCAGCTCCTCACAGCTAAAGCTCGACATCATGGAGGACTAGTTGAAAACAAGCGACTTTTATTACGACCTTGACGAAAGCCTGATTGCCCAGACGCCGATCGAAAAGCGCGATGCGTCGCGGCTTCTTGTGTACGATCGCAAAACGGGCGACACGGCGCACAAGGTTTTCTGCGATATCACGGATTATTTAAACAGAGGCGATGTGCTTGTCATTAATGACACGAAGGTGCTGCCCGCAAGGCTTTACGGAATTAAAAACGGGACAGAGCGCCAAGTGGAATTTTTGCTGTTGCATCGGCTGTCTCTTTCGCGATGGGAAGTGATTTTGCGTCCGGGTAAAAAGATCAAAATCGGTGATACCGTGGTGTTTTCAGCGCATTTAAGCGCCGTTATCGAGAAAAAGAAGGAAGACGGCGTAACAGAGGTGGAGTTTGAGTTCGACGGCGTGTTTGAGGAGATACTCGATACGCTTGGCGAGATGCCGCTGCCGCCGTATATCCGAGAAAAGCTCGACGACAAAACACGTTATCAGACGGTGTATGCGCGTGAACAGGGCTCTGCCGCTGCGCCGACGGCGGGTTTGCATTTTACGCCCGAACTGCTTGGAAAAATTGAGGACATGGGCATATCTATCGCGCGGCTGACGCTGCATGTGGGGCTGGGCACTTTTCGTCCCGTCAAGGCCGAAAATGTGGAAGAGCACATCATGCACGCTGAGTATTACTGCGTGACCGACGAGGCCGCAGCGCGTATCAACAGCGCAAGGAAGAACGGCGGCCGTATTGTCGCGGTGGGTACCACCAGCGTACGCACCTTGGAATCCACATCGGACGAACAAGGCATCGTTCATGCAGGCAGCGGCTCAACGAATATATTTATCAAGCCGGGCTACCGTTTTAAGGCGGTGGACGTACTGCT
>QKIQ01000115.1 GCA_003249555.1 Clostridia bacterium
ATCATCCGGCGAAATGCGAAAGTTGACCACTGCTTCGGCGCGTTCCGCAAGCACATTGGGCGCGCCGGAGCCTTTAAGCATGGTGGGTGCTGCCGTGGTGCGTACCATCGCCGCGCCGGTGCTGCCGGCATTCAGACCCTTGAGCAGCAGCGGCTTTGTCAGAAACACGTTCGAGGCGATCACGTTCAGCGGGAATGTCATATAGCCGCCAATCGAGTGAAGCATGGCTTTTAAGGGATTGTTTAGCGTGGGCTTCATGTGATGCTTTTCCAGCGCTGTAATTGCCTTGGCCAGTGCGCCGACGGCCGTCTGCTTGGGCGGCCTTGACGCGTGCCCGCCTGCGGACTCGGCAACCAGCCGAATATCCGCATAACCTTTCTCGCATATACCGACAGCCGCTACCATGGCGTTGACGTTCATGAGCTTGCCGTCCATCACGACGCCGCCTTCATCTATTACGAAGTCAAGGCGAACGCGCTTTTTGGCAAGTCTGTCGACGATTTTCTGCGCACCAAGCGTACCCATCGATTCCTCGTCGTGACCAACCGCTATATAGATGTCTCTTTCCGGCGCATATCCTTGGCCGATGAGATACTCTACGCTTTCAAACACCGCTGCAAGCTGCCCTTTCATATCAATTGCACCGCGGCCCCATACGTAACCATCTGCCACAGCACCCGAAAACGCTTCTTGCACCCACTTGTCCGCCGTGCGCTCATCCACAGGCACCACATCCATGTGCGCCATCATCAGAAAAGGTTTTTTGTCCGAACCGGTTCCCGTCCATTTATAAAGCAGACTGTATGCGTTCACAACCTCTTTTTCCAGCGTCTTGTGCAGCAGGGGGTACGTTTTTTCTAAATACGTGTGGAGCCCCAAAAACGCGTCCCTGTCAAACCCATCCATCGTTGAAGACGTGATGGTCTTGTATCTGATCATACCCGACAAATGCTCTGCTATCCGGTTTTTGTCAAGATCAAACGGCTCTGCACTCTTCACGGCAGCTTTTTTGGGTTTGTTTCTGATCGTATTCACCGCGAGGATAACAATGAGCAGCCCGATCAAAGCCAGTATGATGTATAAAACAATCATGTTTTCACTTCCTATATCATGTCTTTTTTAAACATCCATCTGGCAATCAGCACCGCCAGCACGGACATCACAGGAATGAGAATGCCGGATATCGCGTATGTGGCCGGAATCAGCAGAAAGACGAGTATCATAAGAACCGATGGCACAATCGCAATTTTCCAGCTCTTCGAGAGAAACACCACGCCCAGCGCGCCGAACAGCGCGGGAATCACATAGCCCGAAGACAAGTCAAACACGCTGGAGAGCACCGGGTCTGCGTTGATCCAATTCGTCATCGGGATAACGAAAAGCAGCCCCGCAATGAGTATGATATCCGTGACGATTGTGGATACCGCCACAGCGATGGTAGACAGCACCTCGCCCTCGTCAGTGGCGGCGCTGACCCCCGCTCTTTTTAGCGCGACCTGTGCCGCGGGCACCTTCATGTTAAGCAGGTTTCCCGTCACAAACGCGAGGTAAGTACCCCCGCTGCCAAGCATCGGCGAGTAGTTGAACACTTCAATGAGTCCGATGGCCCAGTACATCGGAACAATGGCAATGGCGCCCCTGACAAACGAGCTCCATTCGGGAACCACCCCGTAAATGATACAGAATATCACCGGCACCGCAATAATCAGCAGCATCGCCGCGGCTGTCCATAGGCGTCCGATGCGATGCGTCATTTCTTTGTAGTCACTCAGTATAAGTCCTTCGTTTTTCTTCATGCTGCTCACCTCCTAAAACATGCCGTGGTAAACCACGGACAGCGCAATGGCGCCGATCATTGATATGGGCAGCGCAAAGTTCTCAAGCCATTTGGCTTTGGTCAGCCTGATGATAAGCCCGAATAGCCCCATAATCACCGCACCTGTCAGCAGCGTCAGCAGCTGTGCTTCACCGCCCGAAATGAGCTTTTGCGAAGCTGTTTGTGCGAATGCCGCAATACCTTTGGCAATATACTGACCGCCCATCACAGCGATGATGCCCATGAACAGCGCGTCGATGAGTATCTTTGACCATTTGGGGTTTCGCTTGCCGATCTCAGCCAGCTTATTTTGATACTTTTTCAACCCGAAGATATTGAATAACGGCCCGCTGATAATACCGATTGTCATCACCCACATGATGCCCGCATAAACAGATGCAGACATGCCATCGGCTGCGCCTGCCACCGCGCCTGCGGCCACTGTTTCATAAGACATAGAGCCGATGACGGATAATCGTATCCAAGAAAACGGCGCGCCGATCGTCGCGGCCAGCGTGATCATTGCAAGCACGATGGGTACGGAAGGCACCACAGAGAACGTCGCGCTGGAAACTGCGGCATCCTTCATAACTTTGTTGGATAAACCAAGCGCCCTGCCGCGTTTGACGGCGCGGAAAAGAAAGAATACGGATTGTGCCAGCACAAAAACAGCGATGACCGCGCCGATGATGTACAAAAAGGCACTGCTCATGAACTCCAAAACCATCACTCCTTAAATATTATTCGTTGATTAGAAAAAGTCTTTTGGGAATATGATAATTTCATTATATACCCGTCATAATGCGCACCGCAATAAAAAAGACGCATTCCGGCATTGGCTTGATGGGTGGTATATTCAATTCCCATAATAAAAACCGGCTAAATATAAAAAATGGATATTGGGATTAAAAAAACAATCTGCGGAATCGTCGACGGATGAGAGGTTCTGAAAGCCATTTTTGTCTTTGTGCACTCATAAAAGATAAATCCCATGCCTGTCCCCCATTAACCGCTTATAAGCGCGTATGGATGATATTATTTTCCCTCCCATCACTTGCAATGAAGTTTATGACTTATTATCCTCGCGATATACAAACGAAAACTGATTTAATAAAATGATTTTTATGTTGTTGAATGCTATTATAAATCACATATGAGAAATACATGCGATTCTGAATTATAAGTATTGTATGGAATTTTAAAAACAGTCTTGCATTTTCAATGCTGATAGTTTAAAATAATCAAGCGCAATGAGGGTAGGAATCAAACACACTACTTTGGGTGGGAATCAAACACTCTGAGTAGAAAAGCCCTTTAAATAGCGGTTACAAGTGCCCGTAGCTCAGCCGGATAGAGTGTTTGACTACGAATCAAAAGGTCGTGGGTTCGAATCCCCCCGGGCACGCCACAACTTGTCTGAAAAGTCCGGTTTTGCCGGGCTTTTCGTCGTTTTACGCCCGTTTTCTCGGCTTTTTAAATTGAGAAAAGTATATCCGCTTATGTCCTTACGCCCTCATCGCGGCAATCAGTGCCTTTGTTCCCAACATATTGATCGCCCGCTTGAGATTGTACGCAAGGAAACTCACCCCAGCTCGGCTGAGGCTTTCTCTTTACCCGTGCACAGCAGATAATGGGCGCCGTCGTACCATTTTACCGTGCCAAAAGGATGCTCCGACAGGCACATTCGCTCATGCAGCTTTTCTGGGTTCTCTTTTATTTGCAGTATAATTTCCCCATCTCAAACTGATAGAAAAGATGTTAAAACATTGACACATGACATGTAAACCAATAAAATACATTACAAACAATAAAAAGGGGATAATTAATGCCGCAAGCAGATAGTATTATGGCTATATTTTCATCAATTTTTGGCTTGATCTTCTCAATCATATCATTGGCTGCATTTGTGATCGTTATCGTTACATGCTTTAAGGTTATAAGATACGTGGATCAAAAAACCATCACTTACAAGTTGAAATAGAGAAGTGTTAGAAAATAAAAACAAACCTGCGCAAAAAAATGGAGGTTTGTTTTTTATACTGTTTATTCCACAGCCGTGATGCCGCCGCTGCGCCACAGCGCGATTAACAGGTCGGTCATGCGGCCGTAGCTTTTCACGCCGTCGGTCTGCATGTTGGCTTTCAGATATGTGTTGTTGACCTCCTGAACCGCTTCGCTAACCTCGCTTTGGTATTGCTGCCAGAAGCGGCTGTTTGCGCGTAAGTCTTGGCTTAGGCCATCGGTATATTGTTTGCGAAGCTCAAAATACCTGTCGCTGTC
>QKIQ01000082.1 GCA_003249555.1 Clostridia bacterium
ATCGGATGTCCGTTACCAATGGCGGTATGGGTTCTATTTTATATACGGATTTCTGACAGTGTGCTTTATTATTGTGCTGCGGCTGTTGCCGGACAGCTGGCGGCAGACGGCGCTTGTGGTCACGCTGCTTGCAGACCCGGTGCTTCTCGGGTTGTTCTTTATCGGCGGCCTCATGCAATTGGAACGCGGTGAAGGTATAATGGACGCGCTTTTCAGCTCACCCCTGCGCCCGTGGGAATACATCGTGTCAAAAGCGTTGTCACTGGGGCTGATATCCACGATGGTAAGCGTCGTTGTGGCGATAGGCAGCGGCGTGGCAGGCGTCAAATTCGGTGAACTTGTTCCGGCCATACTAATCGGCAGCATGTGCTTCACGTTGATCGGCCTTGCCGTATCCGTGAACTTAAAGAGTATGAACGCGTTTTTATCTGTTGATGGTTTATGGGAAGCGGTGCTGTTGCTGCCGCCCATGCTTCTGATGTTTAACGTGTCATTCGTTCCTTTAGAGTTTTTCCCCGGAAGCGTTGTGCTGCGGCTTGTACAAATCTGCACAGGCGCTCATCCGATATCTGTATTGCTTTTTATTGAAATGTTGATATGGGTGGTTATCGCTTTCTGGATAGCGAAAAAACGGCTGATTTCATCGCTCAGCCGGTTGGGAGGCGGTGCGGCATGACAACCACATTCAAAATGCTTTTCGGTTCGTTTACACTGATCCGGCGAGATCCGATGCTGGTCTTGCTCATATTGGCGCCGTTCATTGCGGGAGGGGTTTTCCGTATCGGACTCCCGCTGCTGCAGCCGGTGCTGATGAATGCGTTTGCGTTTAACCTCACACCATGGTATCCGCTTGCGGATATGCTGCTTTTAACGCTCACGCCCATGATGGCAGGCATGTTGTGCGGTTTTCTGATGCTGGATGAACGCGATGAAGGCCTGGGGGAATACTACAGCGTTACACCCCTTGGCGGTGCGGGATATATCGTCTCGCGTCTCGCGCTTCCGGTTGTGTGGAGCATTGTGATTGCCCCAGTTATAATGCTTCTGTTTTCGCTCACCCGCCCCGATATGCTAAGGGTGCTTTGCATCGCAGTGGCTGGCGGCGTATTTGGTGCGGTCAATACGCTGATGCTGCTTTGCTTTGCGGGCAATAAGGTGGAAGGGCTTGCCGTGTCCAAAATGCTTGGGCTCACGATGATGCCTATGCTTGTGCCCATTATCACAAGCTCCCCATGGGGACTCATTGCGGGCGTGTTTCCGGCGTATTGGCTGGGCGCGCTGCTTCAAGGGCCGCTGTGGCTGTTTCCCGCGGCGCTGGTCGTGAGCATCATTTGGCTGGTCGTGTTTTACAAAAGGATGAGAAAACGATAACAAAAATGCTGACCGTTATATCTCATCTTCAATAGACATGATTTTTGGCACTACTTGCTTCTTGCGCGATAATACGGCTGGAAGAAATATGGGCTCGTCGTTGTTTTGTATGCCGTAGGCTTTGTAAAATATGTCCTTTCTGTCTCCGACAAGCAAGATATCAGAACCGTTGCGGTTAAGGTCAGTCACCAGCAACATGAACATTGCTAAGCCGTTTTTATCACAGAGGTGCTGCATACGCTCAAACAGTATTGGCCGAATATCAAAAAGATTTTCCGAATCGATAGAGTAAACCTGCGCGATGCCGATCTTGTATTTGCCAATCACATACTCTTTTTGATCGCTGCCCACTATCTCATCTGGCGTTTTTCCTTTCAGTGTTGATCCGGCGTTGATTATCTTAAGCGCAAGGTCGTAAATATCAACATCAGCAATAATAGAGAGCTGCTTTGCCACATCGAAATCGCGTTGTGTGCTGGTTGGAGACTGAAAACGCAGCGTATCAGAAATGATAGCGGATAAAAGGATGCCTGCTGTTTTCTGCGGCATGTCAATCCCGCTTTCTTGATACATACTGGCAACAATTGTGGCAGTGCTTCCCACGGGCTCATTTTTCATCAATATAGGATTGGTTGTTTGAATATCGCCCAAACGGTGATGATCGATGATTTCGAGTATCTCCGCATCTTCAATACCGTTGGCTGTCTGGCTTTTTTCGTTATGATCAAGCAGTATGGCCTGTTTTCGTTTTTTGGAAAGCAAATGGTACCTTGATACCATCCCCTTCACTTTGTTATCCAAGCCAATCACGGGATAACCTCTGAAACGTGTTTTAAGCATACGTTCTTTGACGTCATCAATCAATTCATCTACACGCACAGTAATAATTTTATCCGTTGTCATCACATACCCGATGGGCATGCTCTGACGGATAAGCATCGCTGCTGTATAAGTGTCAAGCTGTGTTGAGACAATAACGCACTGGTTTCGATCAGCCATTTGCTTCTCTTCCTCATCCGGGCACAAACCGCACGTGCATATCACCATGCCTGCGCCAAGGCGAATGGATTCGCGGATATTGGCATCGATATTGGCAAAAACAATATCTTCATTTTTGATGTAATTCTTCATCATAAATTGATGATGCGCTGCCACGAGTACGCGTCCGGCAGCGGTTTTTTTATCAAGGCTGCCCGTTATGGTAACGGCCTCCAATGTTTCCGCAATATTTTTGTACGATGTGCGGCTTTTCATCAGCAGCATATCGTCACTGGTATCCATCAGGTTTTTTGTAATATCTGAGAGTGTGGCAAGGCCTAATAACTCTTTTTCTTCATTGACGACCGCGAGCGATTTTTGTGCGTTTTCTTTCATTCGCTGCCAAGCAGATCGGATGGATACATCTTCACCAACGCACAGCGCCTTATCAAACTGCAAATCAGAAACCTGAGTTTTTATGGTATCCAGCGTGTCGGGTTCTTGCACCTGAAAATACTTTAATATGAACTTGGTTTCACTATTTAGCTCACCAAGCTTTACGGCAACAGCATGTACACCCTGGCTTTTCTTCAGCTCGGCATAGGCCAACGCTGAACAGATTGTATCGCTGTCAGGATTCTTGTGTCCAAAAACGAATATTTTACGCATTCTGTCCCCTCAATCATGTTGTCATCGCTTTGTTCTGCATATTTGATGATTTATTAATGGCTTGCTCAGTTTGCTCACTTTATTATATCACGCTGTTGGTCTCTTCTTCAAAATTCCCGCATGACGGCGGCTCGGAGGCTTCATACGCCTCAAAATCGTCTCGCTCGGGGGCGTCGACACACAGTTGGAGCGTGCACCCTTCTACCTTGAGGCCGTAAGCCGCAAGCGCGTCGTCGGCACGGCGGAAAAAACCGCGGAATGTTTTAAAATATCCTTTGGTGCAGGGCCCCACAAAATTGGGTGAGACGGTTGCGTCGGCCAGAAGCTTGTCAAACGGGTAGCCGCCGTTTACCCGCAGCGGGCGCAGTATGCCAAAGTTCACGGCATCCTTGGGGCAGTACATCACACAACGCATACACATCGCGCAGCGCCCGCCGAAACGAAACCGCCCGTCCTCGTATGTGATGTTGGCGGCAGGGCAGTTTTTGACGCACAGCATGCAGCGGCTGCATTTTTTGCTGTTTACCGAATACAACCGACCGTTGAGCGACGCGCCGAGCCACTCAACACGCATTATCAGCGAAATCAGCCGGCGCAGCTTGCTGAAACGAAAGGTATCGCGCTCGCCGTTAATCAAACGACGCACAAGAAGACGGCTCAGCGCGTTCGTATACAGCGCCATCTGTTTGGCAAGCCCGTCAGGATAGCGAAAAAGGATGTTGTACGGCATAAGCATATGCGTATCGAGCACGACGTCAAAGCCCTTTTTTTTAAGAATGCGGTAAAGCGTCGCGGACGATTCGACATTGAGTTTTGCGGGCTCTCCCGAAGTTTTAAAAATGAACGTTTCATTTTGCTTTGCTGTCGGAAGGTTCCGCACGAACCTTTGGAACATCAGCGGTGAATTAAACGCATGCACAGGATACCCAAATCCGACATAATCGTCTTCTTGGGGCATGGGCACGTTCTCAAAAGGATACCTGACCTCATGAATGCGCGTATTAATGTGACTCATTTCCATATGTTCTTGGATCGCTTGTGCCGCTTTCAATGTATGATATGTACCGGT
>QKIQ01000054.1 GCA_003249555.1 Clostridia bacterium
AAATCTCATTATACAACGACGTGACTTTGCTTGCAATTGGTGATATAATGTCCAAAACAATTTGGAGGATACGTATGCAGCACGTTTTGGAAAAAGCACAGGCGGCCAAAGCCGCATCGTCCACGCTGGCGTGCATGGGCAGCTTGAAGAAAAATGAGGCACTGAATGCCATGGCGCAGGCGCTCCGTGACAGCGCGGCGTATATCCTCGCGGAAAACGAAAAAGATTTGCAAGCGGGTCGGGATAAGGGAACATCCAAGGCGATGCTCGACAGGCTTGCGCTTAGTGAAGAACGCATAGAAGGCATGGCGGATGGGCTAGAAAGTGTGGCGCGGCTGGATGATCCTGTGGGCGAGGTAACGCATACCGTGCTTCGACCCAACGGTCTTTCTATCGGTTCAAAGCGTGTGCCGCTTGGTGTGGTGGGCATCATATACGAAGCGCGGCCCAATGTGACATCCGACGCGGCAGGGCTGTGCCTCAAAACGGGCAACGCAACTGTGCTGCGCGGCGGCAGCGACGCAATACATTCAAACATTGCGGTGGTGAACGTTCTGCGCAAAGCCATCGCATCCGCAGGGCTGCCGGAGGACGCAATACAGCTCATTGACGATACATCGCGCGAAGCCGCGACGTATATGATGGGACTAAACGGCGTGATCGACGTGCTTATACCGCGCGGCGGCGCGGGTCTGATTCAGTCGGTCGTCAAGAACGCAACGGTGCCGGTGATCGAGACAGGAACAGGCAACTGTCATGTCTATATCGACGAAAACGCCGATCTTGCCATGGGGTTGAACATTATTAACAACGCGAAAACGAGCCGCCCCTCCGTCTGTAACGCGGCGGAATCGTTGCTTGTGCATGAAGCGGCAGCGCAGACGTTTTTGCCCATGGTGCAAAAAAAGCTAAACGGTGTAGAACTGCGCGGCTGCGCGAAAACCCAAGCGATTATCGACGTGAAACCCGCGACAGATGAGGATTATTATACCGAATACAACGACTATATACTGGCCGTCAAGGTGGTCGGCAGCCTCAATGAGGCCATCAGCCACATTAATAAATACGGTACCAAGCATTCCGAGGCAATCGTCACGGAAAGCTACCAGTGCGCTGAAACGTTTTTGGAGCGTATTGACGCGGCGGCTGTGTATGTAAACGCGTCTACGCGGTTCACCGACGGCAACGAGTTTGGCTTCGGTGCGGAGATCGGCATCAGCACGCAGAAGCTGCACGCAAGAGGTCCGATGGGTTTAAAGGAACTCACGACGATTAAGTACATTATACGCGGCAACGGGCAGGTTAGATAATTCCGAATGCTTTTTAACTTTTTGGTGCTTTTTTTGGTGTGCCTATAGTCGCCAAAAACTTAGCCAGTAAATATCTGACAAAACTCCTTTTTGTCATCCCGAGCTTGCCAAGGTATCAGGTGAAAAGTCTTGTAGCTGAAACGTAATAATTTCATATGACGTTTGTATTTTTCAAAAATGTTTATATATACTAAAATCAATATAAAACATATAATAAGAATGGTCAGTTATTTTATTTGTATAGCCGCTTGTGGTATGACACTTTAACTGATCATTTATCATCATAATTAAAAGTATCCTCATAATCAATGACTGTGTTTTGATAGGTCTTATACAGGGGAAAGGGATACATATGAGAAGCCATGTGAATATCATATTCCAGAAATACAGAAGAATCATCATTGCATTCTTGATTCTGACAGCAGTTTTTTTTACTTATCAAACAGTCGTAGATTATCAGGATGAAGTGAATAATAAGGCACTGTTATTGGCAGAATCTGCGCAAGCTTTTATTCCTGTGAGCATGATAGAAAAGCTCCATGCAAAACCTGAAGATACGGCACTGAGCGAATATCAACAGATTAAGGATAGTTTGATAAAGTTTAAACAGCTCAATGAAAACATAGAATTTGCCTATCTGTTTGCTCGTATTGAGGACAAGCTATATTTTCTGGTTGATTCAGAACCATGCGAATCGAAAGATTATTCACCGCCCGGGCAAGAATTCTACGAGGCGACAGATCAAGATATACAACCATTTATTGATGGCAAGTCACTCCTCACTGACCCCGTGACAGATCGATGGGGAACATGGGTCAGCGCTTTAGTTCCAATTATGGATCCGAATACTGGGCAGGTTATAGCTGAGTTTGGAATCGATTTTTCAGCAGAAAAATGGAACTTGGGGCTCATGCTTCGAATTATACATTCGTTGGCAATCGTTCTTTGTGTTTTTGTTGTATTAGCGATATTTTTTCGTCTTCAATCGAAGAATTTAGATTTAAATGATTTAAGTATTAAGCTGAGGCAAAACGAAAAGCTTTTCAGAGAAATTTTTGAACAGGCGCCAATTGGAATCGCCGTTGTAAGAGATTACTTGACGATGTCCAATATAAATCCTGAATTTACGAGAATCGTCGCACGGACCAAAGAGCAGATAATTAACACGAGTTGGGTGGATATAACGCATCCTGATGACCTGTCCGAAGATTTATCGCAGTTTGAGAAATTCCAGTCCGGAGAAATTGACGGCTATACAATGGAAAAGCGTTATCTTACACCAAACGGCGCTTTCAGATGGGTTAAAATGGTGATCGCAAGCTTAAATATAAACGGAGAAAAAGGATCGAATGGCCGGGATCACTTGTGTATTGTGGAAGATATTCATGATAAAAAATGTATGGAAGTGGCGTTGCGTGAAAGTGAGCGCAACAAAGCTGCACTGCTTTCTAATCTTCCCGGTTTGGCTTATCGCTGCAAGTAAGACAGGGAATGGAAGATGAAATTTTTGTTTGAGGGATGTTATGCGCTGACAGGATATTTTCCTGAGCAATTGCTTAACAACAATGATATTTCATTTAATGAATTAATCCTTCCTAAGTACAGAGAATTGCTCTGGCAGGAATGGGACAACGTGCTTAGTGGGAACCAACGATTTCGCTATGAATATGAGATAAAAACAGCGACAGGCGAAGTAAAATGGGTACTGGAAATCGGACAAGGCGTCTATAACGAAGATGGAAACGTGGATGCATTGGAAGGCATTATTATTGATATCACCGAAACAAAAAAACAATATTCGCAGATTCAGTTTATGAACAATCATGATTTTATGACAGGCCTGTATAACCGCAAATATTATGAAGAAGCCAAAGAAAAAATTGACCAGCAAAACAATATGCCCGTTTCAGTCATCGTAGCAGACATTAACGGTGTACGAATGATAAATGATGCGTTCGGGCATGCCGAAGGCGATCGGATGATCATCGAGACGGGGAAAATTATAAAAAGCTGTTGTCGTGATGAAGATATACTGGCGCGCACAGGCGGAGACGAGTTTAGTATACTGTTGCTAAACACAGACAAGAAATGTGCTTATGAAAGGATGCGGACGATTGTAAGAGCATTTGAAACGTATAATCAAAGAATAACGGATAAAGCACGATATATTAATCTGGCCATTGGCTTTGGAATAAAGCAAACGCCTGAAAAAAGCATCAATGTGGCTGAAAAGGAAGCCGAGGAGGCTATGCATAAACGCAAGATCGAGGAGGCTATGCATAAACGCAAGATTCTCGAACGAAAAAGCTATCATAGCGCGATTCTTTCATCCGTGACGGCCACGATGTTCGCCAGAAGCCAGGAAACGGAAGAACACGCAGAGCGTATGTTGGTTTATTGCAGGATGATTGGGGAAAAGATGAAGCTTTCTCCCAAAGATATGAGTGATATTGAATTGTTTGCGATACTCCATGATATTGGTAAGGTGGGTATTGATGATCGTATATTAAACAAACCGGGAAAACTTGACGAAGATGAGTGGATTGTGATGAGAAAGCATCCCGAAATTGGCTACCGGATCGCGATGTCTACGCCGGGTCTGGAATCGATTGCTGACTATATTCTATCCCACCATGAACGATGGGACGGTAAGGGCTATCCGCGGGGTCAGCAGGAAAAAGAAATACCGCTGCTCTCGCGTATTCTCGCAGTGGTGGACGCTTATGATGCCATGACAGAAGATAGGGTATATAGAAAAGCAATGAGCAAAGAAGAAGCTGTCAATGAAATTAAAGACAAGGCGGGCACGCAGTTTGATCCGTATGTCGCCAAGCTCTTTTTAGAAAGCATAGCATCAGCGGATGAATGATTGTATAATCAAGCGAGTTTATTAATAAACACTAAAGCCCGGGTGTCTCGGCCTTTGTTCATCCAAGGTGACGATGTGCACATTATGCTGTGACAATGCTGCCCGCGAAATCCTTGTCACCGAACCAGGACGGCATTTCTTTTAGCTGTCCGCCGACGAATTCCAGCGCAAACTGAATCATGTCACAGGATTCCGCCACGCCTTTGGCGATCATCTCCTGCATCTGTTTATATTCTTCATGGGAAAACCATGACTCGTCCCGACGCTCGGGGTATAGCATTCTGCGCGCGTCAAAACCCGTTGTTACGCTGACAAGATGGATAAGCAGCTTACCGGCAAGATTAATATTGGCCAGCGCTTTTTTAGCCTTTGCAAAGTGACGCTGCGCTTCTCTCACCACATCGAAAGAGATTACTTTTTGATACACATCATTGGCGACATTTTTATACCACGCGCATATGCCCTCGCCGACAGTGTGATACATGATTTCAGAGGGCGCGTCAAAATACTGCGGGTCGATATCCCATTGTTCTTTCGCAGAATAGCTATCCCACATGAACTCGATGCCGTGATGCGCGTTTGTGTCTTTGCCTGCTTTGTCATATACAAAAGGATGCGCATTTTTGTCGATGGCGTAGTGCGTGATAAACCCGGCGATATATGATACAAGCTCATCTTTGTCCGTGCCTTCATATTGCCGCGCAAATTCCAACGCGTTCGTCATCTCATCTCTGACGTTATTGCTGTGCATGGCAATGGCCAGCGACAAGCTGTTTTTAGACGACAGCCAAGGATGGTAGTTTCTGAAGAACAGAATATCCGGCCCCTGACAGCCAAGAAAATATGCCATCTTGTGTGGGATTACGCCGTTGCCGAGTTTGCTGATTACCCTTTCTCCGGCGGCTCTGTGAGTTAAATATGCGGGCATGGTGCCAGTCTCCTTTTATTTAAAAAGTATCATTGCCACGATTGAACGGCTTTAAAACGCCGTTATGCTCTGTCCCATATAACCGTTAAAAAACGCCACGCATCTTATATAAGGGCGTAACGCTTCCAAACAAATCAGCGAAGAAATAAGTACGGCATCAGGCGATATCGACCAATATTGGCTGATAAAGACGTGCGTTCTCAAGCTTCGCTTCATAGTGTCATTGTAACACATAATTTCAAAATTTGAAGAGTTAATTTATGGTTTGGCATGCTTTTATAAAAAACATGAATATACGTCATCGGTATGCACTGGGGATATTGCGATGCGTGAGGGCAAAAGAAATAAGAAAGGTACTGACTATAGGCCTTATTTATCATAAATATGCACATAATACTACCAAAAGGGAGGTATTATTGTGAGAATAAATCTAAATAGTACAATTTCCATCAAAGAAGCCAGTAAAGATTTTTCCCGCGTGACAAGGATTGTCGACAAAGATGGCATGGCGATTATTTTCAAAAACAACGCGCCGCGGTATGTGGTGACAGAGTTCTGTGATTATGAGGAAGGGAGAATCGCAGAAGACAAAGAAGTGATGCGCATTGCGGGGCGCATTATTGATAAGCACCGCAGCGCCTTTGAGGAACTGTAAAAGTGAAACGGCTGAGTATGGCACAAGTGAAAGCGATTCACGGCATGCTGATCATAGAAATCGGCGGTACGGCAGGCGTCCGTGATGAAAGCGTGCTGGAGACGGATTTAATATCGCCTCTGCAGACCTTTGACGGTGATGATATTTATAAAGGCTTGGCAGCAAAAGCGGCGAGGCTTGGATATGGCATCATCCATAGTCGTCCGTTTATTGGCGGCAATGTGCGAACCGGCATGCATACGATGCTTACATTTCTGGCAGTTAATAATGTGTGGCTTCATTGCAGCGATCAAGAGATTGTCGATGCCGGACATCTCATCGCGTCGGAAGAGATGAGCCAAGGGCAGCTTATGCATTGGATAATACAACATAGCTGAACAAAATATCTCCAATTGTGTTCATCAATCTAAAAAGACCGCCCGATACCGGGCAGCCCTTTTATCCTGGGGTAATTTGCTTTTACAAACAGCAAAATTTTAAAGCGATTGTTTTATTCATTACCCTTCTGACAAAAACGTTCTGATCATGACAATATGCTTTTTGACGCTTTGCGCGTTTGGTCCGCCGAACACTGCACGACGCTGCACGCAAGCTTCGAGCGAAAGGGCCTCAAAAACGTCTTCCTCAAACATGGGGGAGAGACTTTGAAGCTCTGACAGTGAAAGTGAGCCGATCGCCTTGCTGTTTTGCTCGCAATACAGCACAAGCTTTCCGACCACCTCATGTGCATCGCGGAACGGCATTCCTTTTTTTGCAAGATAGTCCGCCGCGTCGGTGGCGTTGGTAAAACCAAGCCCCGCGGCCTTTGCCATATTGTCCTTGCGCCAGTTGGCCGTTTGCAGCATGCCCGTCATCACCGGCAGACAGGCAGACACGGTGTCGTGCGCGTCAAACAGCGCTTCTTTGTCCTCCTGCATGTCTTTGTTATACGCGAGCGGCAGCCCCTTCATTGCGGTGAACAGCGCCATGAGGTCGCCATATACTCGGCCGGTTTTGCCTCGAATCAGCTCGGCCATATCGGGGTTTTTCTTCTGCGGCATGATACTGGAACCCGTCGAATACGCGTCGCTCAAGCGTATAAAGCCGAACTCGCCTGTAGACCAAAGAACGATCTCTTCGGAAAGCCGTGAAAGATGCATCGCGCACACGGCGCAGGCGTAGATATAATCCAGCACGCAATCTCGGTCGGACACGGCATCCATACTGTTTGGCGTAACGGCGGAGAACCCGAGCTCGCCTGCCACCAAATCGCGATCCAGCGGATATGTTGTCGCACAGAGCGCCCCCGAACCCAGCGGCATAATGTCTGCCGCATTCTTCGCGTTCGCAAAACGCATGCAGTCACGGCTGAACATCTGTGCGTAAGCCATCATATGATGCGCCAGTGTGGTAGGCTGTGCTTTTTGCAGATGCGTGTACGCGGGCATGATGGCATCAAGGCTGTGCTCCGCGATATCGCACAATGCCCCGATCAGCGCGCGCAGCAGTGAATCCACATCGGTGCAGGCTTGTTTCAAAAACATCCGCACATCCAGCGCCACCTGATCGTTGCGGCTGCGGCCCGTATGCAGGCGCTTGCCCGCATCACCGATGCGCTCAGTTAGAAGGCGCTCGATGTTCATGTGAATGTCTTCATCGTGTTGATTAAAATGTACGTTACCAGCCTCGATATCATCGAGAATGCCTTGAAGCCCTTCAATA
>QKIQ01000073.1 GCA_003249555.1 Clostridia bacterium
CGTCGGTATGTGTGTACCAACGCCCTTTACCAGCCGGGAAAACAAGCTATCTCTCCAGACTCTTATCCCGTTCTCGCTTGCGCTGCCAGTCAGTGAGCAGCTTCATAATCGTGTCTTCCATCTGCTTTATGGAATAGCTTTTAGGAAAAAAGCTCCCGATTTTCTCTTTCGGGAGCTTTACCTGTTCTTTCTGATTCGCTTTTTCCTCAGTCATAACCTTGAAGATAGCGTCCATATCGAGCTTGCCCTCTTGGCTTAATGCCTTCATCCGCATGGCCTGTGAGAGTGATGGTGTTCGTTCCTCGCTTTGCATAGTCTCAAGCAAATCCTCTTGTTCTTTCCCGGCCAAGTAAGACAGCGCCACCGCCGGATTGAGCGCGATCTCCTTTTCATCCACCATCTTTAGCAGGGGGGGGATAAGCTCTGTGAGCCGGATGAAACGCTGTATCTGCGTGGAGATTTTGCCGGATTCAGCCGCCAATTCTGCCCTTGAAGTGGTACCGCGAAAATTCTGTCCAACTTGGACAGAATTATTTTGCGGCGGTCTGCCCGCTATTCGCTTCATGGCCTCAAGCTGCATCTTATAAGAAAACGCCCTCTCGCTTGGGAGGACGCTTTCACGCTGATAGTTACTTTCGACCATACAGATTGTCGCTTCGTCATCCGTCATATCACGAACAATGGCCTGAATGCTCTCAATGCCAAGCATCCGGCAGGCCTCTTTGCGGCGATGTCCAGAAACCATTTGATATTGTCCATTCGGCAACGGACGAACAAGCCCCGGAATCCTCACGCCGTTTTCGGCAATGCTTTCAACCATACGCTGCATGGCCTCGTCTTTGCGTATTTGGAATGGATGATTGGGGAAATCCTGAATGTTTTCAATCGGTATAAGCTGCACACGTTCTCCGTTCATTCCCTCTCGTTCAGCTTGCGTGGTAAACAAATCATCCACCGTAGGGAGCTTAATGTTTGTCTTGCTATTTGCCATTCGTCATTACCTCCTGTACAAGTGTTTCATAAGCCTTTGCCGCTTTGTCATTCGCGGCATGTTTAAAGATGCTCATGCCGGTTGCACTGGCTTCCGCTGTCCGGATCGTGAGCGGTACCTCCGTTTGGAAAACAGGAATCCTGTCTCCGCAGTTTACACGAAGATTCTCCGAAATGTCCTTGGCGAAATTCGTTCGGCTATCGACCATAGTCAGTAGCACGCCCTCAATCTCAAGCTGAGGATTGATGGTTCTTCTGATACGGTTGATAGTCTGGATAAGCTGAGACATTCCTTTTGTCGGCAGGTAATGAGACAACACCGGAATGATAATGCTGTCTGCAGCGGCCAGCGCGTTTACCGTCACGAGTCCAAGCGACGGCGAACAGTCAATCAGCACGTAATCATACCGATGCTTAACGCCTTGAAGATAACTCCGCATAATGGTCTCCCGGCTGATCGTGTTGCTGAGCAACATCTCCAGTGCCGACAACTCGATATTGGACGGCAGCAGATCGACGCCTTCCTCATGGTGCAGGATGGCTTCGCACTCTCTCAGACATTCATCCGTCACCACCTTGGTCATGACTGACGCGAGAGTTTCTTTGAGCTCATCCGGCGTTTTCCAACCAAGAGAGTCAGTCAGGTTGCCTTGTGAATCTGCGTCCACCATAAGCACCTTCTTACCTTGTCGTGCAAGGCCTATGCCGAGATTCACGGCAGTTGTTGTTTTGCCCACGCCACCTTTTTGATTGGCAAGGGCCATCACTTTGGTCATTGATTTCTCCTCCTTCGTTGTAATAAAAAACGGCAGGGATTAACCTGCCGAAAATGAGACAAAATAAAAACGGCTGCATGGCAACCGTTTTATGATATAAAATAATATGTTTTTTTCTTGACAATTAGATTATGATTTGAACCTTTATCTAGTTTTCAAGCTTTAAACCATATTTCTTTCCCCTCGATCTAAATGCTTCCTCTCCACCCTCCAATGACAAGATAGCTTTTTTTACATCAGATCTTTCAAGACCCCCACAAGCTTCAACGTTTCCACGATTGATACCATCGTCAGTTTCAACAGGGATATGCTTAACCTTAAAAACCTTTTCGCTATCCGCTAAAACGGGAATGTTTTGGTTATGTGTAACAAAAATGAATTGCCTCGAGCCACCATCACAATTGCATTTTGATTGTCGAATTTTATTAATAAAGTCCTCGATATACTGCCAATCAAGTTCATCTTCAGGTTGATCAATTATAAGTGGCTTGTTACTAGACTTTAATAATATGCTTAACAGAAAACTACATTGTTGACCTGGGGAAAACCTAGAAAAGCTCTTGTATTTTTTCTCATCAATATCATATATTTTTATGTCAACTTCATCACTAGCCTGAATCAATTCCATCCTAAATAATTCATTTGATATTGGTGACAAATCAAGACTATCAAATTTTAATGCTCCTGAGAGTTCACCAAATAGTACACTTGCAGTATGAGATGTAATTTCTGCTTTGCTTATCAATCCCGCCAAATTCTTATTTTTGATAAATCCTGAAAGTTCTCTTCCCGATACTTTAGAATTTACAATACTATCTATTTGCTTCTTTTGAACATTCTTTCCAGTAAGTATTTCAGTAATAAAATCTCTCACTTGATTATAGTTTTTTTGCCGAGATATTGTTACTTCTATCATTTCTGTTTCTTCGGTAAGTCTTTGAGCTGTAATAATTCGCTGATTACTCAAGTCATCATGTAAATGATAATATTCATCAAGTAGTTGTTGTCGATCATTTTGCAAACCTCTAATAGTTTCAATAGTCCTCGCTAGTTTTGGTTCAATATTATTTTCTATTTCAACCAATTGGTCTTTATTGGTTTTAAGTTTCTTAGTTTCATCAAGTATATTTTCCATTCCATGATCTTTTAGATAACTTGAATATTCTTCTGCTTTTTCATGATACTTATCAAGCCATATTTCATCATTAATTTTTATCACATTTATTTCACTAATAAGCTGCCGCATTTTTTCTGTTGCTGCTATTTCAAAGTTTTCAATCTCCTTAAACACTCGCTCGGACTCACTTTTCAAATGAGTCAGGACTGGATCGTTTGTATCTGGAAACTCAATTTTAAGATAATTTGAACTTTCCCTGTCAAACCTTTCTTTAAGAGAAACAATGTTGCTAAGGTTTTTTAGTATTAAATCAAAATATTTCTTTTGCTCTTCAAAATGTTGAAAATCTTGTAATATTGGTTCGTTTAAAAGCAATTCGATTTCTTGAATAGATCTTTGGATTGTTGCCTTGTTTGCTACTTGATCAATATCACTTGCAATTTCTGTAATGCTTTGAATCTGCTCTAATGCGTTTTCTTCTAATTCCTCCGTCTTAATTTTTATATTATCCAGTATGCGCTGCATTCCACCTATTTCGTCAATTAATCTTAATTTTTCATCAACCTTTTTTGTTATAATTTTAAGTTTTCCTTGGCCGAATAGTTCCACATCCCATGGTGATTCTATCGGAGCACTAGTATCAACATAAACTCTTTCGTTCTGCTTTGTTAAATCAAGAGTTCTTGAAATTGTTCTATTTTGACCGCCTTCATCTATTAGCTCTAATGTAACCGTATTGGTAGGTCTCAAGAGATTATAAAGGCGATCCATAAATTCGATATCAGAAACTTCATACTTACCAAATACGAACTTTATTAAATCAATAACAACAGACTTGCCGCTACCTCGGCCACCAATAATGGTATTAAGTTCTGGCGAAAAGGTAATAGGACATTCTTTATAATAGCCACCGGTCACACTTAATTCCTTTATATACGGATGCTTAACCGCAGGCTTTTCATCAGTGATACATATTCTTAATTCCGGCTCAAAAAGAATCTGTATAAGCCCATTGAAATTAATGGTGTCCATCTTAATCCATGAATAATGTTTGCCAACAACTCTTGGATCATCTTTATCATCTGGATTTCGTACAATAAAGTGAGCATCTGAATTCTTAACACTCGCCATTTCCTTTATGAAGTTATTGTTTTTATTAAGATAAAAGTTTCGATCCTCCTGTGCTTTATTTCTTCTCACCTCCATTATATTAATACTTTTGACTAAATCACATATCAATTCATTTTGTGTATTAGTGTAATCAAGTTCTTCTTCTACTCCATTAGTGCTCTTTGGATGTGCTCCAATGATTAATCCTCCAAGCTCTTTTGTTGCATTTACAACTGTTTCAAAATTAGCATATTTCTTTTTTAAACCAATTTGGTAAGCATCATCATCTTGCAAGTTCCTCGACTGGCCTTCTTTTCCTTTGGTAATAATATCAGTCTTAGTTAACGATAGTTTTGGTAAGAACTTATCTCTAAGAATAGCTTCTGTGATATTCTCTGGGAATATAGATAGGATATGAATAGCATGCCCTCCCTTATCAGTCCTAATCTCTATTCCTGGAAGAAACTCGATCTCTATTCCTTGCTCTTTTTTCGTTTCTACAATATCTCTTATTGATGAAATATTATCAATACAATTGTGATCTGTGACGGAGAAAAGATTAATACCACATTTTATAACTTCGTCAACAAGGGTTTCAGCACTCAGGCTACAGTCATAGGACGCATCTGAATGCATGTGTAAATCAACTTTACGCCAGTTTACTTCCATCTTGTATACCACCTACAACATAAAAAGTTATTTCATAAAACTAAGTTTTGGCTAAAGTTATTATAGCATACATATAATATTAAATTATACCATTTTGTTCAGCTTAACGTGCATTTCTATCAATTTTCGATCTCACAGCATCAAGCACCTCTTTCGGTATTCTATCAATTAGCTTTTTCTGCTTCCTTAGCGTTTCCCGAAGTTGATACACCTCCCGCTGTGACCGCACATACGCATTATCAAGCTCACTCACCTGTTCCTGCAGGACTCGATTCTCTGCGCTTATAAATGCCTCGACAGACTCGTATTGACGCTTCACATCACTTATATAACTATCAACACTCCCGAGTTGGGCAGTGAACCTCTGTGCCTCTGGTAGCCATTCAGCAATAATAGAAAGCGCGGCTTCCTTCTTCTTTCCGGCGTTAAAGGCGTTGATATCCGAGAGCGCCGCCACAATGCGTTCCGCCTCCTTATCGAGCTTCTGAGCTTTCTTGAAAAGCCATGTCGGGATATGTTTCCGGCCTGTCTCGCGTGCCGGTTCGCCGCGCTCTAACTCCGGCCATCTTCCATGCACATGCTCGAATATATCATCCTGCCACTTTGCTAAAGCCTTGGCATTGCCGAGAATATCCTTCGCGCAAAGGCGTCCATCCTTGGTAATAGGGCAGAAGCAAAGATGCATATGAGGCGAGGTCTCATCCATATGCACTATTGCAGAAAGGATACTCTGCTCACCAATTCTCTGCTTCATGAAGTCGGTAACAGATTGGAAAAATTCCTTTTGTTCTCCGGCCGGTAAACGGTCAAAGTACTCCGGCGTTACGCTGATGATCGTTTCCACCATCAAAACGCTGTTGGCGCGCCGTCTGCATTCGTTGAGCTTAATGAGCCGCTCGATCTCCATGTAATAGCTCTGCTTGGGCGCGATCAAATGGTAGTTGTCTTGCTTGCGCGTGGGATCGATATCGGGATTGCTCTCATATGACTGCTTGGTTCTTTCATTGTGCCGATACATGGGTGCGATTGCTCCGACATGATGTTTCTTGAATCTGAAAATACAATATGGCATGTTGCTTCTCCTTTGTGTTTTTGTCGTTGTTGGTAGGAATCCGGGGCTAAGAGGCAAGCCGGGCAAGGGTGCAAAATACACCGCTGTTCAAGGGTGCAAAACAAAAAAGCCGCCACGATGTTGTGATACGGCCATCCGCGAAAAAGAATTGCTGTTTTGAAACCGCGGTGTAACACACTACACTAAGCACGCTTAGTGGTGTGGCCTGCCGGCGGCTTTTTGGGCGCGAAGTCAACAACGCAACACTCTTATGTGTGCGAGATTGGCCGAGTTATCCTTACACACTATGAAATGTTGCGTTGTTCCTTTATGGCAGTTTCCAGTACCATATTGCGCCCTTTTTGAATGAGACGATACCTTTATCCTTTTTGGCGTTATCGACTGTTCGTCTGCCAATATCAGCGTCATCGAAATACTCATAGATATCCTGGCAGGGCATAGCTCCATCCGTTAGAAGCTCTTGAAGCATATCCATGGCTTTGTCTTTCTTGGTAGTCTGAGCAGCTCGGCTTTGGCCACCGCCGTTAAGCAGTTCTTCAGCGGAGATATTGTACGAGCCTATCCATACAAAGCGGCCTGTATCACCGCCAATGTCAAACGCGATTGAATGCCCTTCCTGAGCAAGGCTACTTTTGAGATGTGCCATAACGCGCATGGTCGGGCTATCTTTGATTCTGCCGATAAGAAGAATGCTTCTTGCGGCTGCGGCAATATCAATAGAGCCTAAACCGCGATACAGGCCCTTTACAGCGCCGCTCATTTTGTTCATGTGACCGAGTATCATAATCGCGCATCCAGTGCGCTCTGCGACACCTGCAAGGCTCTTGAAGACCGGGCGTATCTCGTTAGCTCTGTGCATGTCAACGTTCACGCCAAGATACGCCTGCAGGGGATCGATGATAAAGAGTTTGGCTCTGGTCTCTCTAATAGCTTGCTCAATGCGTTCATCGATGAGCGTTAAATCCTTTTCGCTTTCATCGATCACAACCACCCGGGAACAGGCAGCTCCGAGCGCCGTTAAACGGGGCTTGATGGTATCGGCAAGGCCGTCTTCGGCAGTCTGATAGATTACCACAGATGGCTCTATATCCTCATTGCTTTCCGGCATTCGTCTGCTGTTGGTTATAAGGGCAGTCAGAGCAAGCACAAACGTGGTTTTGCCATCGCCCGGATCACCCTGAACGACAGTTATCTTCCCGAAAGGAATATACGGATACCATAGCCACTCTACGGCCTGTTCCTGCACATCATTCATCATGATTAGTTTGAGTTCTGCTTCTGACATCTTGTTTTGTGTCCTTTCGCTTTAATAGATATTTGGGGCAAAAAATAAGGACTGCTCGAAAACTCTGTTTGCAGTCCTTTTTGCACTTCCGGCATTGCGGGTTATACGTTATCCGGTTTCGCTCGTTTAAGAAGTACGCCAATTCAAGGCGTCGCTTTTTTGACATTCGGGGCATTGTAGAACCTCCCTTCTTCTGTTATGTTTCGGTATCAAATACATTGTTTTTCTCAAATATAAACCCTCAGTTTTAATGCACTATACACTAATCTTGCTAATCATCTCGCAAATTACTTAAGCAACAATTTTTCCGACAAATTAAACTTTTCTGTGATATAATAACGATTGATTAGTTAAGATTGGATAGTTTAAATGTCGCCATTCTATTTGATCTAGTATTGGCTATTTGAATACTTGAGAACACTTTTGATAGATTAACTAAACTTTAAAACTAGGAGTCTTAAAATGGCAGAAAGTAAATTCTATGATTATGCAACTGGGAAAGAGGTAAAAAGTAATCCTGAAGAAGCATATCGCCAACTTTTTGAGCACATTTTAATAGATGATCTTGGATATCCAAAAGAACACATAGATATCGAGGTTGTTTTACAGCGCGGAGCAAATCGAAACGCCGAAGAGGTTGATATCGTTGTTTATAACAGCAATATTCATCGGCAAGAAAATGCTTATATTATAATAGAAATTGAGACTCCAAAGAAAAAGTATGATCTCCAAGCTTTTTCTTATGTAACAGCTACCACAGCCCCATACTGTGTTTGGTTCGCTGGTTTCGAAAAAAATAGTGAGGGGCCTTTCTATCTTTACAGAGACTTAGCAAAAGACCCTTTATCATTTTTGACAATACCCACTTTGCCTAGATACGGTGAAACCCAAGAGACAATTGGTAAATACCGCAAGCAGGATTTAAAACCAGCTAAAGCCCTGAAATTACTCTTTAACAGAATGTATTATAAACTCTACGGTAATGGTCCTCTTAAAAGGGAAGAGAACATAGCCTTAGAGGTTATTAAGATGCTATTTTGCAAGATTATTGACGAGCTTGGTCCCGATGATCTTTGTGAATTTAGAGCTACACCTTTGGAACTGACTTCTGATGATGGTAAAGCGGCTATCAGAAAAAGGATTGAAAACCTCTATACTAAGTTACTTAAAGACCCTGACTTTGGTAGTATGTTCAAGGGGGAGCATCTTGAATACGACAATGAGTGGATAGCATACATCGTTAGTGAATTACAAGGTGTTGCTTTAATGCATGAGGAAACTAACACGGATGCTTTAGGTGACGCATATGAAATCTTATTACCATCAACATTAAAGGGTGAGAGCGGGCAGTTCTTCACGCCTAGAGAAATTGTTCGTTTTGCAATGGATATTATTAATCCGTCGTATAGGAATAATGAAATCGTACTTGATACCGCATGTGGAAGTGGTGGATTCTTATCTATAGCTATTGAGAAATTGAGAAAGCAAATTGCTGAGCTTTATAAGGATAGAGGATTCACTAAGGACAAATTGAACTCTATTTTAAAAGACTATGCAGATAAATACATATTTGGTTGTGATCTCGACCCATTGCTTTACCGTATAGCAAAATCTTATATGGCTATTGTTGGTGATGGAAAGAGCAATATTTATAATTTTGATTCTTTAGAACCTTTTGAAACACTAAATAAGAATTTCACAAAAAGAATAAAACCGGGCAGTGTTGATATTATTACAACAAATCCTCCTTTTGGAACAAAGATTGATGATACACGGGATTACGTTCTTGTGAAATATGATCTTGGGCATAAAATTGTAAATGGTAAAGCTACAAAAACCATGCTTGATGGACAAGATCCTGATAAACTATTTGTTGAAAGGGATATTGTATACTTAAAAGAGCCTACCAGTGATAAAGATGGTGGTAGGATGGTTATTGTTTTGCCAAAGCAGAATCTATCCGGTGCAGAAGAATCAAGCGTAGAGTTTAGAAAATGGCTATTAAACCAAGTTCAAATTACAGCTATTGTTGACTTGCCAAGGGAAGCTTTTCAACCGCATACAGGAACAAAGACATCACTTGTGTTTTTAAAGAAAGTAAATAGGATACCTGATAGCTATCCAATATTCATGGCGGTATCAGAAGCTGTTGGGCACGATCGAAGAGGTAATCCGCTTTATAGAAAAGATTCTAACGGCCTTAACGAAACAGATGAATTTGGTAATAATATTGTTTGGAACGACCTCCCGGAAATACTAAAACAATGGGAGAATTACTTGTTAACAGGCAATGCAAAGCTCGATTCGCCTAGTTGTTTTGTTATTAATTCTGAACAAATCTTTGCCGATCCCACACGCAGAATAGATGCCTGGTATTGGGACCCAAACAAGAATACAATTGCAAAAGAAATTGAAGAATCTGTCGGAACAGAAGTGACGGAAATCGTTGGCCTTGGTAACTTGGTTGTTGAACATGGAATATTCTATCCTGGTAGACATAAGAGAAACTATGTTGAAGAGAATTCAGATAGTGTTCCGTTCTATTCAGGAACGCAAATATTACAAATTAGACCTTTTGATTTAAAGTATCAGCCGACAGATTATCGTCCAGCTGCAAAACATTTTGTAGAAAAAGACTGGATCTTGATAACCCGATCTGGATCAACTGGACGAGTAGTAATGGTAACTGATAGTATGGCGGGAACAATGGTTTCAGAGCATGTTATTCGAGTCATTTGTGATGAAGCATTAGTTGACCCATATTATGTATATGCCTATCTTTCAACCGAAAACATTGGGAAAATACTTCTGGAAAAAGGTATATATGCATCTGTAGTTGACCATATTACCCCCAGCTTTGTAGCAACAATACCTATCCCAAGACTTTCACCAAAGAAGGAAAAGGAGATAGCGGATAAAATGCGAGAAGCTGAACGTATGCGTGATGAAGCTAATAAAACTTTCTTAAAAGAACGCAACAGTATTGAGAATTTGATGTTCAGAAATATGAAGAAGGGCGATTCATAGATTTAAAGAATTCCCATCATGTTGTAGCTTTTCATTAAGGTATTTATAACTCAATCATTGTTTACACTTTAAATATTCAAAAGGGTAATCATAAAATATGATTGCTCTTTTGTCATCTCGATAAATGTATTACATTCGCGAACTCGTCCATCACAAAATGCACATGCACCGGCAGGCTCCCGCCGTGCTTATGGTCGGCACAGTGGAAAAGCTGTTGGAAAAGCTGCGTATAAAGGACGGACACCAGAAAGTTGAAGCTGGAGTCGTTGTCGGGTATCAGGGCAAAGAGTGCCACTTTTTTCTCCCCAATGGAGAACAGGTCCAGTTCGTCCGCAGCGGTCAGCGCCGCCAGGCTGTACAGATTAAACTTTTCAAGCCGGGACGCCAGTGTGATCTGGATGGATTTAAGCGTTTTTGCGCTGCCGCTGTGGTAATCGCGATAGTATTTGAGCGCGATATGCTCCGGCTCCCGCATCTCCAGACGGTTAAACAGCTCATCCAGCGGGGATTGGTATTCGTCGTTGTCCTCGCGCACCTCGCCGGCGCGCAGCATCTCCATAACCATGGAGAAATTCTGTTCTTCCTCCGGCGCTTCATATTGCAGGTAGAAGATGAGCGCCAGCAGCAGCATGCTTGCCGCCGTATCCCAAAACGGGTCCTGGGAGTGCGCGCCCTTGGGCGTGGTGGCCTTAAAAAGATTCGTCACCAGCTTTTGCACATCGTTGTCGGAAATAAGGTATACAAACGGGTTGTAGCAATGGCTGCGCTCCATGTTGATGAGGTCCAGTATCCGCACGTCGTAGCCCTTTGCCTTGAGCAGGTGGCCGGTGTCCCGCAGGATTTCGCCCTTTGGATCGAGAACTACCATGCTGGTGTTGGCCTGCATGACGTTGGGCTTGGCATAAAAGCGGGTCTTGCCGGAGCCGCTGCCGCCCACTACCATGATGTTGAGGTTGCGCCGGTGCTTTTTTCCGTCCAGCCCGATGCGCACGTTTTGGGTGAGCAGCTTGTTTTGCGCAAACGCCTTATCGCGGTACTTTTTGCTAACGGAGGCGGCATTGCCCCATCGGGCGCTGCCATGCTCCTCGCCCTTGCGGTAGTTACGGCGGGTGGAAAGATAGATGCCGATCCCCATCCCATAGGCACATAAAAAAAGAAGGACAGTTTTGAGGCTGTCCTTCATCCATACGATGTGAAAGGGATCGTTCAGCGCCGGTGGCAGACCTTGCAGGATTTCGGCAAGCCCGCCGCTCACAGACGGCGCGATCAGCAGCGACAGCCAGACCACGGGAATCACGCCGCAGATGCATAAGATAATGATGGTCTGCCGGTCACTCGCATTCTTCATCGTCATTCACCGGCTCCGGCTTAGGGCTGCCCAGGCTTTTAATGCACTGCCACATATTCAGCGCTCCCCTCTGTCGATACTTTTCTTTTCCTTTTTGGTCGGCGCGTCGATCACCTTGAGCAGCACCTCATCCACCGCGTCGGTGGAGCGCTGCTCCCGTAAAAGCTCGTTGCGCTTGTCGTTCAGGGAATGAAAGACGACGCCGTACTCGTATTTGTCCATTTCAAGGACTCTTGTTTCCTCCTGCATAGGGGGCCCTCCTTATCTTTCATGGTCCTGCTGCCGTGGTGATCTTCCTTGCTCCAGCACCCTGGACATGCGGGCGGATATATCCGCCGCCGTATCTCGGATGGCCGACAGCTCGCCCCGGATGTCCTGCGACTCCATACCGGCAAAGGTATCCGGCAGACGGGAGAAATCGTAGCCCTTGGTGTCGATGCCGTTTTTCCTGCACAGCATATATGACACGCAGTAGGCCCGGAAGGCGTTGGCGCTGCGATCATATGCAGGATCGCCGTTCGCGTATTCCGCGTGGGCCAGTTCCACGGCGACGCTGCGGAAGATGTCCGCGCCGTCCATGCCCTTGCGCACAAAGATGATTTTCTGCTGCGGGTCAAGCAGCGCGCCCTGTCCGGCCTGCTCTGTATTTTCCGTCGCCTGCACGGCGGCGGGCACACCCATGATGAGCGCTTTTATCAGGACGCGTTCATCCCGGCTCACCTGAGGTTGCATACGCACGCGCACCGTGGTCTGCGTGATGTCGAACACCTTCTTGGGGTTGTACGATACGCCGATGGAGCCGTCCTCGCGGGTGTATTCATCGCCCGGTTCAAGAATGACGATACCCTTCTGGTTCTTCTTCACATAGCCGCCCTGGTCTTTCCAGTAATCGAAATCCCCGATTTTTTGCGCGTCGGGTTTCTGCGCCGCGATGAGCAAGGCGTTGCCCACGGAATAACGATCAAAGCGGCTCTGCACATCCAAATAAGTCTGGAAACTCGTCCCATCTCGCACGATGTCCTCGGCGGTGCGGTCAATCAGCTCGTAGGCGCTGCTGCGCTCGGCCTGCTTTTTCGCCGCCCACGCCTCCTTGTCAAAGGCGTCGTTCGGCTGGTATGCGGATTCCTGCGCTTTAGGCGCATCAAAAATATCGTCAAAGCTACTCACGAAAAATTACCTCTCTTTCGATTTTTTCTGTTTTTTGAGTCTTTGCTGCGGCTGCTTGTGCTGCGCGGGCTTATTCTGTTTGGCCTTGGACTCGCGCTGTGGTTCCTCGCGCTTCGGGGCCTCCGCCTCCTGCTGCTTCGCCGCCTTGATCTGCCTGAGTTCCTCCCGCACGGACGGGCGCAGGGAGGACGCTTTTTCGGGCGGCTTAGTAGTACCCTCTGCGGAGTTCCTTGGCTTCTCTGAGATAGGCTCGGACGGAGGGGATTTTTCCGTCTTCGCCGCCGTGGGGTTTTCGGGTTGCGCCTGCTCCTTCTGCAAGGGCTTTTCAAACAGCTCATCCACCACCTTGTCCGTGGCGTCCTTATCCGGTACGGCCTTCTCCGGCGCTGCCGGAGCTTTTTCCGCTCTGGATTTTTCGATGTCGGCGCGTACCGTCGCGGTGTTGACGGCTGCGAAATTGAAGCGCTCCACAATATCATTGATTCTTCTGGCATCCTCGACGCGCACCATGACCGGCGTGATGCCGTCCGGGCTGCCCTTGGGGTCGCGCATGACGCAATAGAGGATACCGTACTGCTTGGCCTTCTCCACAAACATCTGCATGTCGCTGTTTTTGACGTTGAAAACATCCAGCTCCTTACCGCTTCTGAGCATGGTTTCCAGCCGCGCTCGGCCCTTCGTCTTTTTTTGCTGGCTCAAAATGGTATACAGCAAAACCGCCAGGTTTTTCGCACCCGCGCCAGCCAGCCGTATGGCAACCTCCGCGCCGTCCAGCGTCATTTTAAAGACCTGCTCTGCCGCCTCGCCTGAATGGTTCATGGCTTCTTTCCTCCTTTTCCTGTTTTTCGTCCTCACGGACTGCTTTGAGCTTTTCGGCCATTACGTCCGAACGCCCGGCAATGTCGTCACATAGCTTCACCTCCCCGCGCAGCTTGGAAAGCTCTTTGGTGATTGCGGAAATGTCCGCTTTCAGTATGGCAAGCTGTTGCTCGTCCCCGGCGCTGCGCAGTCTGTTTTTCAGCCGCTTGCGGTCGGCGGCAAGCGTTTCCATCTTCATTTGCAGACCTTCCTTATATGAAGAAAGCTGCCCGGCGGTATCGATGTGATTCCGCGCAAGCAGCTTTGCTTCCTGAGAAATGGTTCTCATTTTTCGGATATCCTCCCGCAGGAGGAAATGCAGGTTCTTGGGGGATGCCCTTCCCTGGGGGAGAATGCCGAGCTTATAACAGTAGTACAGGTACAGACCCCGCAGGCCACCGATGCGCCCAGCTTTTTTTATATCACCCTTGAAGCGGTACACAGTAATGGTTTGCTTGGGCGATGATGCCTTTGGCCTCGGTCGGGTCCCGGCAGAGAGGATACGGCGGCAAATAGCGTCCAGCATGTACTCCTCACCAAAATTGCGGGCAAGCCGGAAGAACCGTTCCTTGCCCGGTGGCCGTACGGAAATATCCTTGCCCAGCTTGATCTCATATCCCATGCTGCGCAGATTATGAAAGAACTGCCGGTCGGTCATGGCTTCGCGGATAGCCCGGTCCACGTCCTTTTTGATGAGGCCGCGCCAAGTGGGTTTGCCTTGCTGATCGGCCCTCCATTCGCCGTACTGCTTTGACTTGCCGCGCCTGGGGTTTTCAATGATAGAAAGCCCGTATTCCCGGCACAGCTTATCGGACACTTTGCGCATTTCCATATAGGTGTCCGTACAGTCGTTGTAGCGGTAGCCGTCCGCGAACGATACGGAATTAAGCACAAAATGGTTGTGGATATGGTTTTCCTTGTCCAGATGGGTGGCGACAATGACCTGAAACCGTCCGCCCCAAAGCTCTTTTGCCAGCCGGATGCCGATTTCATGGGCGGCGTCCGGCGTCGCTTCGCCGGGGGCAAAGGACTGGTAGCCGTGAAAGGCCACGATGCCGTCCTCCTTGCCGTACCGCTTTTTCACCGCCATCATTTCCTCCCGCGCCGTGGCGGGAAAGCAGTTCACGCCCGTTACATAGCGGGATAGGGAGGATGCGTCATTTTCCAGACCGGCGCTTTTTTGCACCTTTTTGCTCTGTACGGCGTATTCGATCACATCGGCCAGCCCCTGGGCCTCCTGCTCCGTCATATCCTGCTTCTGATAAAAGATGGGATTCTGCGTTTTATCCGGGTTTTCCACATAGATGACCACCTTACCCAGCCAGCCGCGCACGTCCCATATGGCCGTTGTAGCCACTATTCATTCCTCCTTGGAAGCAGTACGGCGTTGGTAATCGTCCTCACTGCCTCCTTGAACAGATGCATGTTTTCATCATACAGCTGCACGTCCATGACGTTCAGTACATGGGCCTTCTGCGCGATCTGGTTCAAATTGTTGCCGATGGCATGCAGCTCCTTCATCATGGAGAAGTAGTCGGGCGGCGGCGCGTCCTGGGGCACCACGCCGTTTATCAGGTGGCGAAGGTAGGCTTCACGGGATAGACCGGATTTCTTCACCAGCTTATCCAAAGCCTGCGCTTCCTTTTTATTCAGCCAGAACTGTATATGGACATTCCGATTTCTCATAATAGGCAGCACCTTCCTTCTCCAAAGGGTTTCAGGGAATTTCCCTGACAAGCGCGCCGCCCTTTTGGGCGGTGTGGGGTTTGTGGTATCACAAATCCAGTGCTTGCTGGTAGTAATGAATCGCTCTTTGCTCCCTCTGCAAAGATGAGGCCAACCAGCCGAAAAAGAAATCAGCGTTCGTGGTCTTTCTGAGGATTGAACGGAACCGCCTTGATGTCATCGCCTGTCTGAAAGAACCGTTCGGGATATTTGAACTGCTTTACAAAACGGGCAGTCTGTTCGTCCGACAGGCTTTCGAAATCCTCGCCCCGGCAGTCGCAGATAAAGGCGGGGCCAGCAATGATATCAAGCATTTCTTTCCCATCACCGTATACAGCACGATTCAGCGCCATGCCGTTGATTTTTCCTTCGTCATTGCAAACGATGCAGACCTGTTCTTCAAAGGGATAATAGGCTTCAATGTACCCGCCAACGATCCTCTGCATGTTTTCAAGAGATGCCTCAATCTCGGCAGCACGGGCAATTTTACCCGGTTCGAGCAGAACCACCTTGATTTTTCTTTCCTCTTTCATAGTGCCTGTACTCCTTTCAACGTTCCTGGTCACGGCTTTTCTGTTGGAGCCGGGCCTCAAAGGACACGCCCTGAAAGTGCTCGGCATCGAGGATATATTCTGAATTGCGCCAGTTGTCCGATGCGAGCTGCTCAGCGTGAAAGCGGTCCCGCGCTTCAATTTCCACGGTCGTTTGCAGGGTTTCCGTGATGGTCACGTCGTACTTTGCCATGTGTGTTTCACCTCTCTCTTGAATTTTGGGTATAAAAATAGGGCGTCCCATAAAAGGAACACCCTATGTAGTGAGGTTTTAGTATCCGTTCTTATGTGTCGGTATTATCATCGTGATCCGTTTTAACCTCCCGAAGTGGCGTAACCTGCGGCGGATTTTCTACATATTCATCCTCGCCCTGCTGTTGCGCTGCAACGAGGATATTTACTGCATCCGACACCTTAGCGGCAAGCGCAAAGTACATCCTTTTATAGTCCGGCATTGTATGACCCCCTTAGCAATATGTATAAGCGGCCGGTAAGAACCAGGCCGCTTACAGCATATCTGCGCAGGAGAAGGAAGTCCAATGTGCAAAAGCAGTTTACCGCGCCCTTGCATTTTTCAGAGAAGTCTGCTCAGGTAGGCCCAGTTTTCGGCAAAGCAAGGCGTTCACATCCTTGCAGGCGGAGGGAGGCCGGTCTATGGCTGTATATTCCTTGGGCAGCACCGTCATAATGGCTTTGGCCGCCATACGCCCCGCATAGTCGTTATCCAGATGCAGCAGCACTTTTTTCACCTGCGGGTTGTCCTCTAAAAACCTTGTCAGCGCGGCGGGAACCTTGCTTTTTGAAATATCCTTCTGCGGTTGGTAGACGCCAGCCAGGGAAAGCAGGTTTTCCGTAGAATAGTCCTTGCCGCTCATTTTCATAAGGGTGGCATACGAAAGCAAATCCACGGCGCTTTCAAACAGATGGACGGAATCGCTCGGCCCCAATGCCGGCAGCGCAAACGAATAATGCTTGTCGCTGCCGGTGGCTTCACCCTTGAAATCACCGTTGATCCCACGCAGAGCGGCGTATTTTTTCTGTCCCTGCGCGTCAAATCCCACGAACACGGCGTTGATATATACCTTGCCGGGCTCCGGCTCGTTGCGGCTCTCGTAAATACGCCCATCGGTGATGCAGGTCTGGAGTAGTGCAGGGTCGATGCCCCGGCGCAGCAGATAGCATTCCACCTCATCCGTATGGGGGTAGGGTTCGGGTAGGAGCAGAGCTTTAGGCTTTTGCTCCTTGGGAGATGCAAAAACAGGCGGTGTGCTTGCCGCCCGTCCCATGATCTGTTCTACCGCGTCCGTAAAGGAAAGCTCCCGCACCTTAATCAGATAATCGAGAGCCGACCGGCCGCCGATGCCCCGGCTCCACCAAAACCATTTGCCGTTGGAGATTTTCAGGCTGTCATGGCTGCGCGTACAGTAGGTGCTGCCGGAGAAATGTACCAGCTCATGCGGCTCATAATTCTGGAGGTAGGTCAGAAGGTCCATTCGCTTGGCTTCTAAAATCACCTCCGGGTCGATATATGGCATGTTTTCACCTCCGGGAATAGAAAAACCGCCCGGATGAGCCGGACGGCCTAAGTGCGGGGACTATTCAGTTTTCTTCCATATTCGTCGTTTCTTTCAGTTGGCCGATCTTTTGCGCATCCACATAATGCGTGGCATATGCGTTTTCAATCTTCTCATCGCCGGATTTGCTGAACCGCAGCTTGTTTTTCCGGTCCTTCCCATACTGATGGTAAAACGTCCATGAGGGCTTGAGCTTGTTTTTAGCGGCGTAAGCCCGTACCTCGCTCATAATAGCGGAGAGCTGGCGCAGGTTTGCGTGGCACACCTTTTCCAGAAAGGGAATCCTGCCAAAGCGCCAATCCTCGTAGTCCTTTTTCTCCAGAACGCCTATATCCATCAGCACATCCACCGGAGCGGCAAAGCCTTTTTGTCGGATATTCTGGTACATGGCATTGTGGATTTTTCCTGTCAGGTTCTTCGTATCCATAGGGTATCTACCGTTCCGGGGACGGCGTATCCTTCTGCCGAGAAAGCCCCAAGAGCTGCCTCACACGGCGCTGTGTATGCTTTTCAATAGCCTCCAGCCGTTCCTCCGGCCAATTGATAGACGGATGCCGGGTAAACTTGAACCCGATCAGCCGTCGAAGCTGCTGCGCCTGCGCCTTGCCCATGACCTCGGAACAGATACGCTCGAAGGAAATATCCCCATACGCGGGGAAACGCGTTTTCGCGTATTCGTCCAGATGGGCGATATCGTCCCGCATGGCGAAGTTGAACAGCGAAAGCCCGTTGTCGAAGATGGGAGCCGGGGCGATGATCGCGCCGGAGTGGTTATCCCGCAGCACGCCGAAGTTGCCGAAGTGCCGGTCCTCGTTGTAGATCACGGCGTCAAACACCAGCATGCTGTGAACGGCTTCCAGAAAATCTTCGCCCAATTCGGCGCAATAGTCAAGGCAAGCCTGCAGGCCGCCTGAGCGCACCAGCCGCCCGACAGGGATAAAGGCGGTGTCGATATCGGTGAACAGCTTGCACTTGGAGGCAAGCATGCCTTTCCAGCGTTCCAGATCATATGAAACCGCGTTCAGGCCCATGGCCCTTGCGATCTGGCAGGCGTAAAACTCGCTGTACGGCTCGTTGCCGGTGTTGGCCGCGCCGCTGGTGCCGCCCTTATACAAATAGATTTCGCCGTTCTCCAACCGGTGCCATGCCTTGGGCAGCATACCGCCCGTGGTCAGTTCGGGGGAAGTGGTAAAGGCCCGGTTGCTCTGCCCAATGCCCGTGTATGCCACCAGAGAAAGAATTTCCGAGAACTCGTTCTCATAGAGGTTGTATTCCGCAAACGTCCCGGCAAAGCCCTTGGGAACCACCCAAAAGCTATCGTTGAGGGACAGACCCTTGCATACGTCGATGATGCCCTTGGTGTTTCCTACCGAAAGCCCCAGCGTCTTTAGTATTTCCTCCACAAAGGCGCGGTTTTTCGGTATCACCCGATGCCGCAACCAACTTAGTATGCCCTCGTCGGTTAGCTGTAAATCCAGAGGCAGCAACTGCTTTTGTTTGTCCGGTACGGTCGTAATTTCCGCCGTCAGGCTGACACCCTTCTCCTCCAGCTTAAATTCTAGCAAAGGCGTATCATATAATCGAAGCTCATAGAGGTTTTCCATGGCAACCGTATCCTCCTTTTCCTTTGGAACCAAATCCAATTCCATATGCAGCGCGGCGGCGACATTCAAAAGAAAATCCAGTGAGGGATTGTGCGCGCCGCTCTCCAGCCGGGAGATGTTGGAACGCTGTGTCCCAACCATTGCCGCAAGCTGCGCCTGTGTCAGCCCCTGGTCTGTCCGCGCTTGTATGATCCGCTCAATCAGGCTTTGCCGCCACTGCTTGGTCATCTCATCATAATCGGGCATCTCTATAATTCCTTCCCGCAAAGTCATCCTTATGGTATCATATTTGTATCCATAATTCAAGAAAATAACCAGCGCCTGTTTCTCGGATGTTGCAACAAGGCGGTGATTCTGTTTTTTCAATGCGGGAAAGAATCTGTTATCGCTCATCGCGGATACGCTCACGCTTTTTTTACAGTTCATCGGCATGAGATTCCACGGCGTCCCAAACATTGTCCATGTGATCCGTAACCTGATTATCATACGCCTTATATAAATCGGCCAGCGGCTTGGCAGAACGCAAGAGTGCCCTGGCCTGCGCATCCGAAAGGTCGTTGTTTTCAAAAGACAATAAAATGTCCTCGCGGATGTTATACTCATAGCTGTGGTTCAGAATTTCTTCGGGGGACTGTGAGAGAAGCCAATTACGGTATTTTTCCTGTTCTGCAAACATCTTTTTGTAAAGCGCCGTATTGAATTGTTCATTGGTCATGGCCTTTTTTCTCCGTTCTATATATTTTGCCGCATCATTAAAGCAGGGGTACGCATACAGCAAAAGGCGGCACGATGTCCGTACCGCCTTTTTGATTCTGAATATCCTTCAGATCACGCCGATCCGTTTCAGGTAGGAAAAGCAATCCGTATGGCCGCGAAAATAGATGTGCAGCCGTTCCAGATTCTCTTGCTCTATCACCAGGTTCATATACTCCACCAGCGCCGCGTGTTCTTCCGCGGTGAGGGATATTGTCCCAGCGCCCTCCAGCACCTGTCCAATGACAGGATACCGCCCGCTGATCTCAAGGCTTTTTTCGCGAAGGGAAACATATTCCTCGTTCGCGCCGGATAAATCACGGCAGATATTGCTGTCGAGCTCGTTAAAGTCCTGCGCGATCCGCTCCGGCAAATCGTAAAATGGGTTTTTGTCCGGCCCCATGACGCATCCTCCCCTTACCACTTTAATGCTTCCATTTTAATAGGGAAGCCCTTGCCGGGCAAACCTGCGAATCACCGCTCGTAATCCCGGTTCCTCTGAGGCTTCTCAACAGGTTCGTCCGGCTCGGCGTCCACAAGGGAGCGGTCCTTTTCATCCATATTAAGCAGGATATTGAGTTCTTTGAGCCTTGCTGTTTTTTCCGACAGCTCGGCTTCGCGGGAGAAGGGCGCAGCCAGCTCGGTCTTTGCGTTTTCAAGCTGCACCCGCGTATTGTCAAGCTCCGCTATCACGGTATCACGCTTCGTTGTGAGCCCGTCCAGCACATTGTCAATACGGGTCAGATTGCCATAAATGTCCGCGCCCAGCACGGCGGTATGGGAGAGCGTGCCTTTGAGGGTCAGCCGGTATTCGTTGCTCGGCCCATCATAGGCCAGCACCATGGAAAAGCCCCGGTACTGGCCTAAAAAGACAGCATCGGAGCCGGTCATTTTGGTGCAGGCATCAATGATCGCCTTGCCTGCGGGTTCCTTTTCGTCGTAGGCCGCACCCATGATTTCCATGGGCGGGAACTGTTCAGGTAATTTCGGATGTGCCGCTACAAGCTGAATGTCCTGCTCATAGCCTGCCAGCCTTTCCGTCAGCAGTCTGATGCTCTCCGGGTATTTGCGGATGACCAATTCCTCCAGCGCGTACTTCTGACTGAGGTGGTTTGCTTTGAGCATGTTGAGCTTGCCCACCTCCATGTCCAGATTGCACTTTTCAATGATAAGCGGGTTGCCGGAGGCCAGCGCCTTGATTTCCGCATAGTTGAGCGCCGTTTCATCCACGTCCTCGGCGGCGCGCAGCGGCGTCTTGGAGGTCATGATCTGCGCGATGAATTTTTGCTTGTTCTCCACAAGCTGATATAGGTAGCTGTCAAAGGTCCCTTCCGTCACATAGCGGAAAATCTCCACTTCCGGGTTCATGTTGCCTTGCCGGACTATCCTGCCCAGACGCTGCGCCAGATCGGAGGGCCGCCATGGGCAATCGAGGTCGTGAAGCGCAATCAGGCGATCCTGCACGTTGGTGCCCGCGCCCATCTTTTGCGTGCTGCCCATGAGGACACGCACTTGGCCGGAGCGAACCTTGGCGAACAGCTCGGCCTTTCTCGTTTCTGTGTTGGCATCGTGGATGAACGCGATTTCGTCCTCGGGGATGCCATTTTCCATGAGCTTGCGCTTGAGGTCGTCATAGATGTTAAAGCTGCCATCACTTTTAGGGGTGGATAGATCACAGAACACAAGCTGCGCCGACCGCTGCCCCTTGGATTGTTCCCATATCCGGTAGACATTCCGGGCGCAGGCAGAGGTTTTATTGTTTTCATCGTCTGCCGCCAGTGGGTTCATGAGCCGCATATCCAGCGCCAGCTTGCGTCCATCGTTGGTGATCCGCAGCATATTATCGACGCTCGGATCGACATTGCCCGCGCGTATGGCCTCGGCACGCTCGGCAAGCCCGGCCACCATTTCCTTTTGCAGCTCGGAGGGCTTTATAACCTCGGTATGGAAGTTCGCCTTGGGCACGGGAAGGTTGAGCATATCCGCCGTCTGGATATCCGCGATCTGTTTGAAAACCGACATCAGCTCGGGTAGGTTATAGAACTTGGCGAACCGCGTCTTAGCCCGGTAACCGGTGCCCTCGGGCGATAGCTCTATGGCCGTAATGGTTTCGCCATAGTTTGCCGCCCACTCGTCAAAGTGGATCAGGCCCATCTCCTGCAACGTGCGGTACTGCAAATACCGCTGGATGGTATACAGCTCCACCATGGAATTGGAGATCGGCGTCCCCGTCGCAAACACCATCCCGCGCCCGTCCGTGATTTCATCAAGGTACTGGCATTTCATAAACAGGTCGGAGCTTTTTTGCGCTTCCGTCTGTGCGATGCCGCCCACATTGCGCATTTTTGAAATTAGAAAGAGATTTTTGAAATAATGTGATTCGTCGATGAACACACGATCAATGCCGAGTTCTTCAAAGGTAACAACATCATCCTTTCTTGATTGGTCGTTGAGGCGTTCCAGCTTCGTTTCAATGGCTTTTCGGGTCTTTTCCATCTGCTTGATGGTGTAGCGTTCCGCTTTTTCGGACTTGGCCTCCTGTATGCCAAAGGTCAGCTCGTCAATCTGCCGTTGCAGAATGGCTTCCTGCCGTTCCTTGGACATAGGGATTTTCTCAAACTGCGAGTGCCCGATAATGATGGCGTCGTATTCGCCGGTGGCAATGCGGGAACAAAATTTGCGGCGATTCTTGGCTTCGAAATCCTTTTTGGTCGCAACCAGAATGTTAGCCGATGGATAGAGCTGGAGCCATTCGCCGGCCCACTGCTCGGTGATATGGTTGGGAACGACGACGAGAGATTTGGCGCACAGCCCCAGCCGCCTGGATTCCATTGCAGCGCCTACCATCTCGTAGGTCTTGCCAGCGCCCACCTCGTGGGCCAACAGGGTATTGCCGCCGTACATGACGTGGGCAATGGCGTTGATCTGGTGCCTGCGCAGCACGATCTCCGGGTTCATGCCGCTAAAGGTAATATGCTGACCGTCATACTCGCGGGGCCGAATGCTGTTAAAGGTATCGTTGTAGATGCGGCAGAGCATTTCGCGGCGGTCGATGTCCTTCCAGAGCCATTCGGAAAATCTGGACTTAATCAGCTCCTGCCGGTCCTGGGCGATGGCCGTCTCTTTTTTGTTAAGGACACGCTTTTCGTTGCCGTTTTCGATGATGGTATCAAAGATACGCACATCCTTGAGGTTCAGCGTCTGCTCCAGAATATGATAGGCGCTGATCCGCTTGGTGCCGTAGGTGGTCACCGCCTTGATGTTGCCAAAATCGGAGGTTTTCTCGGTGATGTTCCACTCGCCGGTGTACTTGGAATAAAGCACGTTCATCCGGCTGCGCCCGCTTTTGCCGGTATCAAACAGCTCAAACATGAACTGCTTGTAGATCTCAGGCGGTATCCATGTGGCCCCGATGCGCACGCCGATCTCGGCGGCGGTCAGGTCCTCCGGCTGCACCGCTTCCATGGCGGTAATGCTGGTCTGGAGCCTGTTTTTTTCTTCGGCTGGTAACACCGTTTCCAGCGCCCTGAGCATTTGCAGCTTTTTTCGCACGTTGCCGGACAGGTATTCGTCCGCCGTCACAAAGGGGAATTTCTCTAAGTCCACAAACGCTTTGGGTATCAGGTCGGGGTCGGTGGCGCAGTTGATGTCCCGAAAGATCACGCCGGTCAGCTCCGCTTCCAGCTCGGCTTCGCTTTTTCCTGAGAGCTGCGCCATATATTCCATATCCACCCGCGCCTTTTCGGAAATGGACACGGCCAGGGCTTCGCTGCCTGTGTCCACCGACGTGACCGGCACATGGGGCCGGATGGTACGTTTGGTGAACATATCGGCCTTGCGCAGAAAATTGCCCTCTTCATCCAGCACCTCTAAAGAACAAAGCAGGCAGTAGCTGGAATCCTCACCAAAGGCCAGGCTGTTGCCCCGGCTGCACAGAAGTCCGTATTTTCGGGTGTAATCGTCATAAAGCCGGCCCAGCCGCGCCTGCTCCTGCCGGATCATGTCCTCGGGATAGTCCTCGGTCTGGTAGGCCATGAGCTGCCGGGTACAGTCGCGGAGCGCAATCATCCCGCGAATACGGTTTTCAGCGGTGACGGACAGCTCTACCGGGTGCATCCGGCTGTTCTCGCGGAAATATATCTTGCCGTCCACAATGGTATAGGAAAAGTTGCGCACGGACGGATCGGCGGGAATGGATAAATCCTCATCGCCCTCCAGTTCGTCCACCTCGTAATCGGTGATCTCCGCATGGAGGTTGGAAACCGCTTCGGATAGCTGCTCGGAAAGGTCGGCCCCTTCATATGGCTTACAGGCGCTGTCCATGCCGAAAGCCGTGGATTCCATGACCATTTCGCCCAAGATCATATCGGGATGCGCTGCAAAATAGCGGTTCATGCGGATGCCGTTCTCGTCCGTGTCCAGGTGTACCCAATCCGGCTCGATATCCGTCATACGGTCGCGCTTTTGCAGGAAGATAATATCGCTTGTGACCTCGGTGCCCGCATTGCGCTTGAAGGCGTTGTCAGGCAGGCGTATGGCACCGATGAGGTCGGCCCGCTGCGCCAGGTATTTGCGCACGGCAGAATTTTCCTTGTCCATGGTACCCTTGGAGGTAATAAAGGCCACGATGCCGCCCGGTCTGACCTTATCCAGCGCCTTGCCGAAAAAGTAATCGTGGATCAGCCATTTATGCTTGTCGTACCGCCTGTCCAGCACCTTGAAATCCCCAAAGGGCACGTTGCCGATAGCCACATCGAAGAAGCTGTCGGGCATCTCCACCTTTTCAAAGCCGTCCACGGCGATGCTGCTGTTCTGGTAAAGCTGTCGGGCGATACGGCCCGATATGCTGTCAATCTCCACGCCGTAGGCTTTGCTGTCCGCCATGCTGTCCGGGATCATGCCGATGAAATTTCCCACGCCACAGGCCGGCTCTAAAATATTGCCGGTCTGAAAGCCCATTTGGGAAAGCGCCTTATACATGGCCTCCACAATCACGGGGGAGGTGTAAAAAGCCGTCAGGCTGCTGGCTCTGGCGGCGGCATACTCGTCCTCATCTAAAAGGCTTTTTAGTTCCAGATACTTACCGTGGCGCTCGTCAAAGCAATCCGCCAGACCGCCCCAGCCGACATAGCGGGAAAAGGTTTCCTGTTCCTCCGGGGTCGCCAGCCTGTTCTCATTTTCAATCCGCTTCAAAGTACGGATCGCGGTGGCATTGGCGGCAAACTTCTCGCTCGGGGTGCCCACGCCAAGCTCAGGGTCGGTAATATGGTAGTTATTGCGCTGCTCGGCGGGAATCTCGGGGTGGAGGGTGCTGAACAGCACGCGATCCCGCTTGGGCTTGGGCGGAGCCAGCACATTTTCTTTTTCGGCGGGTACTTCCTGGGGTTCGGGCATTAGATCGATCCGCACGCGGGCGACTTTGCCGCCTTCAACCTTTTCCCATATGGGTTCGTTTTCCGTCAGATATTCAGCCCGGATATATGCTGCGATATCATCCGAATACCCGGTATATCCCTGCTCGTAATAGGCTTCCATGCCTGCGTCGATCAGCTCGTCAGAAACCACATAGCCCGCCTTATCCAGATGGGCAGCTATCTTTTCCTTCATTTCGGCCTGTGCAAGTGCCTGATCCAGCAGTTCCCGCACAAAATAGGTGGTTTCATGTCGGACAACAGGAGTTTCCATACCGTCCTGCGGGATGGTGCCCCGAAGGAATGCCGTGTGAATAGACGCATCCACGCGGTCCACCACAAATTCCCGTCCGTCCAGCATGACGGCCTGCCCGACAAGGTTCTCCGGGAATTGCAGTGCGGGCGTCTCTTCGTCAGCAGCGGGAGGTAGGGTTTCCAGTTCCTCTATGAACAGTTCAAGATCAACGGCGATTTCTTCTTCCGGGTCTGTTTCATCCAAAAAGCTTTGCAGGGTTTCCAGTATCCCGGCACGCGCGCCTTCCTGCTGAAGCTGCGCCTCAAGCGTGGCGATGGCGTCCTCGTCGGTTTCTCCCAGTTCCATGTTGTCGCGGTAATCATATGGGTCGAATTCCTGATAGAACCGAATCAACCGCCCGGCCAGATCGCTGTAATCCGGCATTTCTCTTTCGGCAGGTACTTCCACACCCTGCGCCGGGGAGGGCGCGGGCGCTTCCTTTGCTTGAGCCCGGATAGCCGCTGGCCCTTTTTTCTCGCCAAATAAAGAAAACGTACCATTGCGGTACGCTGTCATATGCTCAAAGGCCCGTTTTTGAAAGTCATAATGCCGGTTTTCCTGGGTCGTGCTTTCCCATACCGGCAGCATCATTTGATAGATTTCTTCCACCCGCGCCGGGTCGTCAAGCTGCGGCTCGATCAGCTTCACCGCTTCGTAGAAATCAAAGCCATACGGGAAGGGGCGCGGGGTTTCCTGTCGAAGCCCTAAGAAAAAGCCTTGTATCTCCCGCGCCAGCTCATGTTTTTCATATGTGGGGATATACGCCAGTTCTTTTTCCGACATGTATTTGCCCTGCCGGATCAGCTCGCTGACGCGCTTTTCCACCTGCAGCCATTTCAAAAGGATAGTATCGTAGGGAACATACTCGGCGTTTTCCCGCTTGTAGGTGATGCCCTTGGAACCGTGCCATTCGTCAAAGCCCAGCCGCCCGCCGCCGCCCGTGCCGTACTCATGCTTGAGGAAGTCGGCCCGTTGTTTAGGATTGTGTCCTTCTAAAAAGTACGAGTAGATGCGAAACTTGCTGTGCTGGATGTTGCTGCCGCCGGTAAGGAGCCGGTCGATTTCATCGTTGGTAATGAACTGCTTGGGTTCAAGGGAGAAATCCGGGCTGGCAGAAAACTCGATCTGCGGGCGCAAAAGTCCGCGTAAACCGGTGAGGATTTCATCATGGCGGCGGAACCGGAAGCGCATCAGGTCGGGATTCTCAGCATAACGCGCGGCAAAGGCTTCCACCTCGGTGATGAGTGTGGATACCGTTTCGCTGTCCTTTAGCAGCTCGCGGATTTGCGCGGTGTTGTCCGGGAAACCGCCGCGTCCGTTATATAGTTCAAGGATCGTAGGAATCAGGTTTTCGTCGCGGGCCTCCCGCGAAAAATCCTGTACCGTATGCCAGAGATGTTCGGCCAGCTCCTTGCGCTCGTTCTCCGGCGCGTTATCCAGCACGCTCTGAGGGACATAGCGCCCCGTGTCCAAAAGCTCGCGGATTCGCTTCGCGGCGTCCTCCCAGGTAATAAGGGTCGTGGCGCTCTGCGCCGTCCGGCCCATGCCGATACGGATACCGCTTTCATCGAACCAGAGGGCATACGGGCTGACGCCAGAGAAAAAGCCCTTGCCGGAGGTGCCGTATTCCTCGCATAGAAACGCCGCGTTTTGCTCCAACGGGTAGTCCTTCGAGAACCATGCGCAGATGCGCTCCAGACAATACGGCTCGTTCCCGCCCAGGCACAGGGCTTCGTCAATAACGCTCTGCGGGATGGCGAACGTTCCCGCAAGAGATACCTGCTCATATGGCGTATCGCTCTCCACCGGGGATAAATCAAAAAGGGACATTTGCTGGCCTGATTGGGATTTCAGCGCCTTGATGTCCCTGTTGATATGGTATTCCTTTTTTTCTATGAGCTGCGCCGTCCACGCGGCGACGGTCTGCCATGAAAAAACGGCCTCGCTGCTGCGGGAAAGGTATGCGCCCTCCCACATGAGCAAACCGTCCTCTTGGGGCTTGAAGCCGACGCGCTTTTCGCCCACCAGGATTTCCGTATAACGGTCGGGATAAGCGGATTTGAGGTATTCGGCGCGTTCGTTCTCGTCGGGATGAATGGAGAAGAACAGCGCGATCTGCTGCTTTTTGTATTTGAGGTCGTCGTCTTTATTGGCGATGACGCCCATGATGAGCGTGTCATCTAAAAAAGCGGGCAGCTCATCGCTGTCCGCTTCTTCGGGGCCTTCGGTATTTAGCTGTAGATCAGCTCGTTCAGTATCGCTTCCTCTGCCGAGTGCCGGATGTTGTTCATCAGGCCCACCCATTTCATCTGATCGGTGGCTTTCATCGTCTCCGTCACGCCCTCGGCCTTCGCCATCTGCGGAACCATCTGCTCCAGCCTCGTAAGCGCCGTCCGCTCGATCTCCATCAGGTGCGCGTTCAGCTTGCCCGATGTCAGAAGGTTCGTGTAGGTCACGCGGCGGTTCTCCTTGAGAAACTTCCTGCGCAGCAACGCGTACTTCCCAAGGTGTACCTCCGTCTCCTGCGGGGGCAGCAGGTTGGGCAGATTGTAGTCGCCCTCTTTGCGGTATGTCAGATTCATATGAAAAACTCCTTTCCGGCTCGCTGGTTTCCTGTTCATTTACAGGATAACCGACCTCTTGCGTTTTATCAACTGTGCGATTTTGCTGGCGTTCCCGCTTCTGGATGTTGCGGACGGTCAAGGCAATTTCCTTGAGCACCATTTCCGCCATATCGCTGGTGGCGATGCCCAGGGCGTTCACAGTTTCACGGGTGTCGAAGTTCAGTATAGGCGAAAAATCCACAAGCTCTGCGTACTGGTCGGCAGCATCGCCAAAACACCGCTCCAGCAGCATATATGACACGGAGGCTTCCAGCGCCTGCCTGAAATACACCTCCACATTAAATTCGTCCAATTCCTCCAGCAAGCTGTTCTCGCGGCAGTACATCAGCTCCCGAAAGTAGTCCTGATAGTTGTCTTCCACCACATTAGATACGATCTCCAAGATCGTATTGTCTAAAGCGCCGTTGTTTTTGACCTCACCGAAGGAGCCTTCAAGCGCCTCGATGACCTCATCCTCATACCGTTCCTGCATCTCCCATATGGGCACCGGGCGGGAGAAGCGGCCGGCGTGGGTATCGGAAATATCGAAATAGTGCTTGAGTCGGGAGTTGCCCGTGTGGATATCGTCAAACACGGCGATGCCGATTGCGCCACGGTTGACCCACCGCCCGAGTTTTTTGTTCCAGTCCTCCAGTTCCAGTACCGCCCTGGCGTCCGGGCGCTGCGCGTAGATCAGCACCTGCTCGTCAAACCGGCATTTATAGTTGCGGCAGGCGCTGTGCAGAAAGGCCCGCCACGTCCCCTGCGAGAACGTAATTTCTTTAAGCGTCTGATGGTACAGCTCGGTGATCAGCTCATATTTTCGCGCCATCTGCGGCACCTCCTATCGTTCATATGCTATTTCACGCTGAGCCTTGAAAAAGGTCCAGCCGTATACGTCTCCGATTTTATCTCCCAGGCGCTCGGTGACGCGCTCAATATCCCAGCGTGTGGCATGACCATGGTAAACAAGGTCCTTCAGGTGTTCCACCTGTTCATCCGTGGCATTTTCTTTGACAGCGCGGTAAAGGTAGTAATTCGTGCCGTCATGATGGATCGCTTTGCAGCGCATGTCGCCCTTTGCGTCCACATACCACTCGTTATAGTCGCAGTCGGAAAACAGGCAATCCTTTACGTTGCCGCTTTCAACAACCTTGTACCCTGAAAAGCGTCCGTTCCAGAGCCCCAAATCAGCAAAGATGAGGATTTCACGGGGCATCTGGATATCGAGGTTCATCCGTTCATCGTCCAGATAGTCGGCGTTGATTTCGTGCATGAGGGCCATGCGCTCATCCTCGCTCATGTCCGGGTGCTCCGCTTCCAGATCGCCGCGCCAATCCTCATAATCGAGAGCAATATCGCTCCATATCATGTGCTTTGTTTCCATGCGCCGCGCCTCCTATCGTTCGTGATCCTTGTTTTTCGGCTGGTTCTTCTCAAGCGGCTCATAGGTCGCGCCGTTTTTCTCCATGATCTCGGCAAATTGGCAGATGTGGTACAGCTCTTTACCAACCTCCACGTGCGTGTCGTCGATATACCGGCAGGCTCGCTCCATCTTCTCACCCCAGGCGGCTGTTACCACGATCTTGCCGCCGTCCGGGACGCGAAACAGCTCCTTGTAGTGCAGGTCGATAAAGCGGATGCACTGCCGGGCCTTCTCGATGTTCCGGTCCAGCCATTTTGCCTGATAGCAGAAGCAGTAGAAATTATAGTCGCCCCGAACCGGGTTGCAGCGCAGCAGATAGGCGTGCTCCTGGGTATCCGTCCGAAATCCGTATTCGGTGGTGTAATTGCCGGTAAAAGCGCTTTCGGGATACCGCTGTTTGAACTCGCCCATGGCATAGCGGTCTTTCAAAAGCCCGTATTCATCTGAGCGCAGGGCGTTTATTACATCATCAAACTCTGCCTTGAACGCATCCGTTTTCAGCCGGGGATTGTGCTCGTCCCAGGTTGTGTAAAACTCGTAGCCCTTGGAGCCGAAATCCCCCCGCAGGTGTCCGATGCTGCCGCACTGCATCCTGAGCTGCTGGCTCTGGCCATAGCTGTACTTGATTTCCTCGGGCGTCATGGCCCGGATGTTCAGTTCCATATCGTTCACCTCTCCAAATCTCTCTTTTTCGGCGGGAAATCTCGTTGAAAATCCCGTTCCTGATTCAAGCGCCGGTACAGGTCCCGCACGGCGTCCGTGCGGCGGTCATAATAGTGGCCCCATTCACAGTTCTTGTTGTCCCGGCTGCTCTGCCATGTGACAAAGGGCTGGACGGCGCGTGGGTTTTCCGCCAGCACAAACGCCTTGTTGCCAATCGGGACGCTGACCGTAACGGTATAACCGGATATGGAGTTTCGCTCTGAAACGGGAAGCGTGTCCGGCTCCAGAAAACGCGGTACGGGTGCAAAACCGAAGGAGTCCACATAATGGGCGTTGGCGGCTCCACCCTTTAAGATGACCACCACATCGCTGACCGACATGGAGCGCATCCTGCGCCCGAAAGGGCGTTCTCCAGCGTTGTGCAGGGAAAACAGATGCTCCAAAAACTGGTTCGGCGCAAGCATTCCGGCATAGGCCCGCGTGTAGTCCAGCGGCTGAAAGGCATTCCGTGCTTCCTCAAAGGAGCGGAACGCGTAGTCCGTTTGACGCGTGCTGCGTATCTGGTGGATTTCGTACATGCCGATGTCCTCGGGGCGCTGATCGCTCGGGGCAAACACCGCGCCCTTTTCCGCCTGCTCCTGCGCGAAGGTGCCGCGTTCATAAATGCAGCCGCCGATATTCGTTTCGGCGGCGCTTACATATTTGCACGGATAGGTGGTTCTCTGTCCGTCAAAGGAAATGACGTGGATGCAGCTATCGTCGGGTATCCGAAACAGCTCACGCCCATACATATCGCTAAAAATAATCTCTTTTTCCATGGCTCATCTCTCCTTATCATTGCTTTTCTCAGGCGTTTGCTTGTCGGCCTGTAATGCGGCAAGGCGCTCCTTTGCCCATTCAGGGAGATGCTCCGGCTTTACCTCGCCCTGGATGTCACGTCGTTCCCACCGGGTATGCTTGCTATAATAAAGATTGGTGCAGAATACGGCGCTGCCGCGCGAGTTCGCGTGCGAACCAAAGCCGCCGGTCACCAGCACAAGCTGCCGATCCGCCGTCTGATACTCGCTTCTCAGCACTCCGTCGCGTACCGCCACAACCTTACCCTCAATGCTCTGGCTCAGGTCGTTGGGGTAACACTGCTCGGCGGTAATCGGAGCCATGGGTACGGTCACAGCGGCGCGCTCCTTCTCCGCCTTTTCAATCTGCGCCGAAAGGCCGTCTACAAATATCCGCATGGCTTTCAGATAGTCGCTGGTTTCATCCCCGATGTATCGTTCATAGAAGTCGCCCTTGTCGCACCAGCCCGCAAAGTACCGGGTAGGCGCGCCCATATCCGGGTTTTCGCCAAACACGATTTCCTTATCGCCAATGTGGATCGCATACAGGATTTCATATGCGCCTGCCAACCGCTTTTCATCGTTCATCATTTTCATACTCGCTTTCCCGCATCATCAGCGCGCCAAACTGCGTAAAGGCGTACCATGAGGTGCGGTCAAAGGGGCTTTCTCCAAATTCACCGCGCACAATCACGCCCTGCTTCATCAGGCGCTCCAGCGCACGGCGTACCATGTTCTTTGTCAGGTACGGCATGATGGCGGTGAACATCATCTGACTTGACCGCATCCATGTCCTGCCCGCGAATAAACATCTTCCCGCGCGCTCGTTTGCCCAAATCTCATCCCAAATGTATTTCGCCACCAGCGACGCATGTATGCCGTAACGCCGTGCAAGGCTTGGGTTGAGCAAGTGATAGTACATGACGCAATCCTCCTTTCGTTTCGATATGTAGAAAGGGCAGCTTCACATAGGCCGCCCTGTGAGAATCGCCGGGCTATTTGTTTCTCTTGCGCAAACGCAGCCATATGGCCGCGCCCACGATAAACGCCACCAGAGCAATTCCCAAAATCGCTTTGAGTTCCATCGACGTAACCTCCTTTTTCAGAGTAGTATGAAAGGATACAGATATCCGACTATCACGGCGGTCCCCGCGCCCAAAGCCAGCACCGGCGCAAATGGAATGGTGTGCCTGAGTGTTCCATGCTTTCGCAGGGAATGGATCATGCAGGCAATAAGCATTGGCAGCATAAGGGCAAAGGATATCAGGGTGCTCGCCAGCCCGAGATACAGCCCGATTCCCATGATGAGCTTCACATCGCCAGCGCCCATACCACCTTTTAACCAGACAATGAAGAACGGGATAGCCAATGCCAGCCCTGACAGATAGGGCCACCATGCGCTGCCGAATAGTCCGATCAGCACCGTATGCGCCAGCCCCAGGCTCATCAGCAGAACGACGTCTGTATTGGACACGGTGCGTGTGCGGATGTCTGTGTACGCGCACCGTGCGAGAAGGGCAATAAAAAAAGCATCCGTTAGGATGCCTAGGATGATACTCATATTCAGTTACCTCATCAATAAATTGAAATTTGGCGGCTACGCATTAGGGCTGTCAACATTTATGAGCAAAAAGGAATGAGGCATTATGCTCATAATGGGCAGTCCAGCAACTCAACTAGACGATGCATTATATGGATAGAAACTGCTAACGCATTAATTAATCTGAATTGTGTCAACTAATATTTCGTATCTTAAACCTTATTTAGTATTTCTCAAACCATAGACTTTTGAAACATCCTGCACGAACATTATGCCTTTCCCCGGTTTATGCAGTTGGAGGGTATCGTTAATGGAAGAAACTATAGCTTCTGTTTTTTCAATTTCTGATATAATTAATACGACTTCCTTCTCCGGTTCGATTTCCATGGAAAAAAGTTTACTGGTTTCGTGAATTCCGGAACCTCTAGCATTAATAATGGTTCCACCCGTAGAACCGACTTTTGTTGCCGCCTCAATAACGGCTTCAGCATTTCCTTTATCAACAATAACACTAATAGCACTATACATTATGGCTTTTACACCTCCGCTTTCTTCATGAATATTTGCCATGCAACCCTTGCTTCCAACAACGCTTATAACTGGCGTACAAAAGGCAATGCCGTGATGCGGCTTGATGAAGTTGTACTCTTTGTCAAGGTATTCGAGCAGGCTAAATGCGGCTGATCGGCCTGCAACAATAAATATAATTTCTTTTTCTTCATCATGCAATTCCAGGAACTTTAAAATACTGCTTTTAACTGTGCCTCTCCCTAGCACAATAGTTCCTCCACATACGCCGTTCTTTTTAGCTGTATGCAATATTTTAGTTCCCATGCCATTGTTGACTATTATAGTCAAGAGCTCAAACTGACTTGCCTGATAACTTTCCAATGTCTCCGAGCCCTCCTTTTCTGGATTTCATTTTATAAATGATACCAAGGATTTGTAAAGCAATCAATGGAAATAATGCAACCATCGCAATCATGCCGAAACCATCGGTTAATACATTGGCTGTCTCAATCGCATCGGCAGCCCCTTGAGTAAAAGCAAGTATAAAAGTAGCGGTCATTGGTCCCGATGCCACTCCGCCTGAGTCAAAAGCAATACCAACGAACAGTTTGGGCGAAAAATAAGCCATTACGATAGAGATTAAATATCCAGGCAAGAGAAAATGCCACAGCTGCATTTCAGGTATAAGAATCCTTATTGTGGACAGCGCCACAGCGCAACCAATCCCTATTGACAACGCGACTAAAACGGCTTTGCGCTTGATATATCCGCTTGTAACTTTTTCAATACTTTTAGTTAGAACATACACAGCCGGTTCCGCAAGAATAGTCACACATCCCAACACGAAACCCGTTATAATGAAGACGGCCTTGTTATCCAATAAAGCCACTTTATAGCCGATTATCTTCGCGACATCCATAAAACCTGCATTGACACCGGTTAAAAAAAGTACCAATCCTATAAAAGTGTACAAAATACCTATTAATATCTTAATAAATGGTTTTTTGGGCAGTTTAAATAAAAATAATTGGGAAACAACAAATATAACCAATAGAGGAAGCAGCGCCAAAAATGATTCGAGTGCAAGAAAGGGTAACTTTTGCAAATACGGTTCGAATACAGACGAAGAATAGACGGCGTCTACTTTAAGAACTGGATTCATCTCCGGCATACCAAAAACAATACCCATAACCATAACCGAAATTATAGCGCCGACTGAAGCGACTGCTACCAGTCCAAAACTATCTTTTTCCGATGCTTTGCTATCTTTTTTTAGTGTAGATACGCCTATTGCCAAAGCGAGTATAAACGGTACAGTTAGAGCACCGGTGGTTGCCCCGGATGCGTCAAACGCAATACCTATGAACTCAGGAGGAGTAAAAAAAGACAATACAAGAATAATACCGTATAAAATCGTAAGTATTATATACAAAGGAATATTTTTTATTATTCTTATTATTCCTAAAGAGAACAATGCTGCAATACCGACTGATACTACAACCACAAGACTTAATTTTGATATTAGACCTAATGTAACATCATCCACCTGTCCTGCAAAGATTTGCAGGTCGGGTTCGGCCACGGAAATAATGAAAGCCACTAAAAAGCCTACAATCGTTATTATCCATAATTTATTCGTTTTAACGAGGGATGATCCCATTTGGTTCCCTATCGGCGTAACGCCGAGATCAATGCCGAACAAAAATATAGCTAAACCAACAATGACAAAAATTGCTCCAATAAGAAATCGAATAATAGAAGTAATTTCCATTGGAGCAAATGTAAAATTAAGTATTAAAACTATTATTATAATTGGAAGAACAGCAAATGAAACCTCTTTTAGTTTATGCGTTAAAACATTCAAATAACTGTTTACCTCCTTTTAAAGCATTCTGATTATACAATTAGATTATAACATATGAATCTCGGTTTTATGAACTCTTAATTAAAGCGAGGAGAAAAACATTTGAGCTAAGAGTTTACGCTTAGTTAGAACTATTGGTTTATTTGTTTATTATAACATGCCCTAGAGCTTTGAGCCATAGGGCATGTTACCCCGCTATTACCTCTTGATCGTCGTAATCCGGTCGTACATATCGCCCTCAATCATCAGCGTATCGGTCTTGTGCTCATACAACTGTCCGATGGGGCTCCATGAATAAAAAGCCTGCACCCATGCAACGTATTCTCCGTCAGGGAACCAGATTGGCGTGTAGTGCAGGCGGCTCACCGTGACTGAATACGGATTGATGGCAAGCTGCCATGTTACCGTCATTCCTCCGGCTTCGCCAGTCTTGACCTCCAGACTGTCCCGCACGTTTTGCCATGCGCTTAATTGTCCATATGCCGATTCAGGACAACGTACCCAAACCATCTGTGCGCCGACCAGCTTTTCGGGATGGTCGTAGTTGGTGGTCAGGGCTGTGGTACAGGAAACGCTGAACCCGAAGCCGGATTCCATCTGGCGGGGTTTATCGGGATAAGCGATGCGGCTGTCCGGCAGTATCTGGAACGTGGTGGTCAATCGGGCATAGAAGGTTTTTGTGACATAGCTGCCGCTAATCAGCCGAATCTCCTGCCATGTGTGGTAGGCGGAGGACGCGGGAACTGACAGGCTGCTCAGCCCATATGCCGTATACCGCTCCATGGCCATATCTTCGGGATCGGCTACGGTGGAAGCAGGGACATTAACGACTTGAATATCTTTTGTCAGGACGTTGTTGCTCTCATCCGTTTCGCCCAAGCTGCCGTCCGGGTCTGCGGTGATCTTCACAGTGTAGTTTCCGGCTGCCGGTACGGTGATTCGGAATACCGCCAGATTGCTGCCGCTACCGGGGATGGGGATGCTTTGCGTGGAGGACACGCTGCCAATCGTCAGCCGGACGGCGACGGACGGCACGGGTTGCGCCGTGTTGTTGCGGACCGTAGCCGAAACGGTCACATCCATGTCCGCGTACCAATCTGTAATGGAGGAATCGATCACCTCGATATCGGGCCGCAAGGCTTTAACGGATATCGTAGCTGTGCTGCTGTTGTTCCCTTCGTTGCTTTCCGCGATTCTGTTGTCGGGATCGGCATACGCCGTGATCGTGATGGCCTGCGGACTGAGCGACGTTGGCGCTGTGAAAGTAAACGTAACCGTCCGGCTTGCGCCCGCGCTGAGTGCAGAAAGGCTGGTTGAAAATATCCCTATATTCGGCACGGTGAGCCGAACAGTTGTCGTCGCAGCGGAAGTCGGGCCAATATTTTTTACCGTAGCCGACATCGTGACCGTATCGCCGGCTTCGTACAGCGGTTTATCGCCCGAGAGCGCCGTTACGGTCAGATCGGGCAGAGACAGCACATTGAACGCGGTGCTTCTTGTGTTGTTGCTCTCATTACTCTCTGAAACAATGCCGGTGGAGTCCGCCATCGCCGTTACAATCACGTTTTTTGTGGATGTGAAGGTTGGAGCAATATAGGTAAAGGTCACGGTCGTCGTACCGCCTACGGCCAGCGAAGACACATACTTGGTCTGGGTGGACAAATCAGCAGACGTGAGCGCCACATAAAAGCCGCCCGCCGCGCTTTCTCCCTGATTGCGCACTGTAGCCGAAATCGTGATCGTTTCGCCCGGTGTGTACTCGGCTTTGTTGCTGGAAAGCGCGGATACGATCAGGTCGGGCTGCTCCATTTTCAGCACCTTAAATGAGGCGTCTCTTGCATTATTGTTCTCGTTGCTCTCTGCGATAGCGCCCGTGGAATCTGCCGTCGCTGTGACCGTGATTGTCTTGTCAGCGGCGTATTGTCCCGCCGTATAGGAAAAGGTGACGCTAGTGGAGCTTCCGGCTGCCAGCGAAGAAACATACTTTGTCTGCGTGGACAGATCGGCGGACGTGAGGGACACATAGAAGCCGCCCGCGCTGCGCAGCCCTTGATTCTTCACCGTTGCCGTTATGCTGACCGGACTGCCTGCTTCAAAGGTTGAAGCATTGGGTGTGAGCGCCGTCACTGTCAAATCGGCATATATCTGCGGCGTATTTACAGCAGCCCACACGGTCTGCGCGTCATTGTATATGGCGTTCTTGGCAACAATCACGCGCTGCAAACTACTTTTTGTTGGCGCGTAAGCAAACATGTTGCTGCGCGTCCGGTTATCCCGACCCGTTGCAGATATGGAAAAGCTCCGATTGGCATTTGCTTCGCTCATGGGGACCCATATCGTCAGCGTATCACCGGATTGCCCGGTGTAACCGGACACGCTGGAGCCGGAAGGAAGCCCGGAGGTGTTCAGAACGTACCCGCCGTTCATATTCGTTGTATAAACCCTGGCCGTTCCAACAAAATAACTGCCGCTGATCGACATAGACGGCGCAGATAGGGAAATGCTGTGCGTCATCAAGCCTTGGGACCGCGCCTTTATCAGAAGTTCTATCGAGAATTGCAGCACGTCGGTGTACCCGGAATTCGCGCGGATTTTGCTGCCGATCTGTCCACCCGCCGCGTAGCTGCGCAGTTGCGAATCGGAATACGCGCCAAGATTGGTGAAATTGTACTGTGCCGAATCTCCATTTTCGGAAAGCCAGAAACGCACCGCGTTGGCCGTGGCGTATCGCGCTTCCGTTGCTGTTAATCCACCCGTCGAATAAGGATAGCCGTTTTCAAAGATGATACGCAGGCCGGTCTGAACACGCGCGGAGTACGTGCCCAGGATGTCTGAATCGTTGTAGGATGAGTTTGATGGGCTATCATTTTTGTGTTGTAAACAATAGGCCACCTGCTCGGGAGATGTGCTGACAATATAATGCTCCGGAGTTTTCAGGTCTTTCCAGCCCGATCCGCCGTTATAATCAAACATATGGGTCGTATTTCTTGTTCCGACGCTGACGGCGGCCAGCGCTGAGCTGGCAAAAAGGATTAGCGTGAACAGCAGAATAACGACTGCCGTCACCGATATGAATATTTTCTTTTTTCGCTTCATAAGCGGCCTCCTTTCTATTCGATATACAGCACTGACGAGAGCACCGTCATGGGGATGCGGATTTCCGTAACGCTGCTCATCGCCCACGGCGCTGGCATGACAAACGTCGCGTCGAGCCGCAGCGTTTTCTCCTGCACCGAAAGCTGCGCGCCCTCAAGAGCGTAGGCCAGTTTGTCGCCGTTATATTTCACCCAGCGTCCGCCCTCACGCGCCCATCCTGCGTCCGCCAGATTTTCCTCCAGCAGCGATTGGGCGGCATCTGCCGGAACATTCAATTGCAGATCACGCACATTGGTGTTGAGCAGTCCCGCATCCACCGTCACAAGAGCCGCGCGTTCCAGTTCGGTTTCACAAGTCTGGTATTTGGCGTACACTGTGGTGCCCGTGTATACGACAAAAGACAATGTAAAGAGAATGAGAATGAGGAACAGCGTCCACAGAATCGCGCTCCCGCGTGTGTCTTGAAAAAAGTGTCTCATTATTTGAAATACACCTCCGAAATGCCACGCGCGGAAGCGGTGATTTGCACATGGATGGCCAGCGGGTTACCCAGCGCGGGACGAAGGATGACAATGGGCACTGTTTTCGTTACGGTGATGGTAAACTGCGTTTTAAGCTGGATGGTTTTTTCTGCCGCATCATGCCATTGTGTCTCTATTTCAACGGTGTCGGGCGTGATAAAATCCCCGTCTTCCGTGACGGATTGCAGCGTCTCATCGTCCGCTTTGCCGTACAACTCCACGGTCCGCGCCATGTACTTGGCGGTCTGGTTTAAACTTTGCTGCGCGGTAAATATCGGGAACAGCGCCATAAGAGAGGCCATGAGCGTAAACAGGATGAGCATGGCGATTGCCACGTCGATATACCCCTCGGCGGTCTGGTCGCGGATAAATTTACGTTTCATACCGGTTCCTTTCTGATGGGAAAGGGGCTGCCGTGCGGCAGCCCCTCCAGCATCTGTTTGTTGGTCGCTTACGGCAGTACGCTGATGCCGGTCAACTCGCTGCTGATCTTTTCAATCAGCCCGGAGAACAGGTTCGGGACGGCAGCGTTCAGGATGATGAGCACCGCCGCGCCGATGACCACGACGATCAGAATCTTCATTGCGACATCGAGGAAACCCTCGGCCTTCTTCTCGGAAACGAAGCGACGGATGGTGTTTTTGACTTTCAGCATGATGATTTCTCCTTTTCATAATTAAATTGAGGTGATGGGATGGGTGTATATAAAATCCGTCTGTGTTCGGCAGCAATAAAAAAGCAGCCCTCCCTTCGGCTGCCGGAACAAACGGACGGATGGGCTTAAAAGCCCACGGCTTGCAGATTGCCTATGATAAGCAGAATGAGCGGAACCATGAACATGAGGATCATAAGCACCGTCAGAATGAACGAAGCGATTTTGATGCGTCCGGGACGCTTTTCCATCAACCGGCGCAACGTTTCGCGTTCCTTCGTGCGCATGTCCTGTTCCAGAACGAGCAGGCTGGTATGCTGATCGACACCCTGATACACGCCGCACAGCACCGCGCACAGCGTAGAAAAGGATGGCAGACCCAGCCGCGCGTCCATGTTTCGCAGCGCAGCTTCATGGTTGCCGATCTGCATGTCGGTGATAAGCCGGTCAAGCTCCACGCCCAGCGCCTTGCCTGCAACCTTCCTGTATTTTTCAAAGAAGGTAAGCATGTCGCGGTTGTCCTGCAAGCTGTAGTTCATGGTTTCGACGAGGCGCGGCAACTCCGCTTCAATTTCTCGATTTTGCGCTTCCACACGCTTGCGGACAGTTTGCATCCGCTGGAAGTAGGCAAGAACGGCAGCGACGGCGGTCAACAGGGCCAGCCAGGGAACGCCAAGGGGAATAAACAACAGGCCGATCAGGGGCATCAGCAGGGATTTGGTCATGGCCGTCCCCACATATTCCTGCGGCGTCTCGCCCATATGGAGCCGCGCAAAGTCCGCTGCCAACCGTTTCTGCCGATACTCGCTCATGGGGAATAGCCTGGCAATCAACCGGGCCAGCGGGGTTAGCGCGGCTTGCAGACGTTCGGACATGTCCCGTTTGCCGTGGATGCCGCGCATCATTTCCACGCTTTTCCCCGAAGGCAAGCAAAGCGCCGCCTGTGCCATGCGGTATAATCCGAAGGCCAGCAACAAGCCGGGAATGAAATAAAGTAGCGTCATTTTGATTCACCGCCTTCCACCGGACGGTACAGACGTGCCACCCAAATAGCTGTTGCGAGTACGGCGGCCAGCACCACAGCTAAAGTGATCTTGCCTACGGGCGTTGCTGTGAGCATGGTATACCACTCGGGCAGCATGGCTCCCAGCAGGGGAATGGACCCCAGCACCAGCATGACCGTGATAATATAATCGCCAACCTGTTTTTGTATAGCCGTATCCGCTTCCATCTGCGCCCGGCGCATTTCACCAAGGCGGCTCACAATGCCCGGCAGCGCGAACCGAATCTGCCTGTCACGCTGGCACTGTATCAGCACGTCGCACCAATCCCGCCAATAGCGGTTGTCGATGCGCTCCAGCATTCGGTGCAGGGCTTTTACGATGTCCGAGTCAATAAGCTGCGTTTCGGTATAAAACTGCCGGAACACGCCGTCAAGCGGAGTGGGAAGCAGGTGCAGGTTATTTTCCACCGCACCAATTAGGTCGCCGCCCGCCACATATGCGTTGGTGATAGTTCCCATTGTGCTTTCCAGCTTCTCGTTCAGACTTCGGATATAGTCTCCGGTGCGTATACGGACGACAATCAGCGGCGAGAAACCCAGGCCAGCCGCCAGCACCAGCCCGGCGAGAACATTATCCAGCGCGAGGCCGATCAGCAATCCCGCGATTGCCAGTATGACAGCCGCCCATTTGTAAGCGCCGATTTGCTCGTTCATGCCCGCTGCCGCAAGCATTTCTTTGGCATCGTCCACTGTCGCGGCCAGCTTACCTTTCGATTTGCCTGTGATGCGCCGTATCTTATTCGTTCGTTCCCGCTGGCGCTGGAACGGCTTTGCGAACAGGCGCGTCATATCCGAAGCACGGACGCCCAGCAATAAAAAAAGCCCCGCAATAACCAGCAGGGCGCAGAGTATTTGCACGATGGTCATGTCTGCACCTCCTGAAGCTTGGCAACGGTCGCCACGCTCGCACCGTTTTCCAGCAGCGTATCGGCCAAACCCCCGGAGACGCCGCCCACCTGCATAAACTTGCCCGTTTCGGCTTCAAACCGATATAGCGTATGGGCCTGCACCACGCCGTCCCGAACGCCTGTCGCTTCCACGATCTCCATGATGCGGCGTGTCCCGTCCGGGAACTGGCGTTTGAACACCATGATGGGAAACGCCTCGGCCACGAAGCCCATGAGAATATTCGTGGAAATGTTGGTGCCCGACATTTGGCACATAGAGAGAATACGTCCATACGCTTTTCTTGCGGAATTGGCGTGCAGGCTGGTCACAACGACGTGTCCGGTGCGGGCCGCCTCCTGTGCGGTCATGGCCTCCGCGCCGCGCATTTCCGCCACGGCAATGATGTCGGGGCTAAACCGCATCGCCTTTCTTAAAAGGTCATTCATGTCTACATCGGCGTTCGGCAGGTCTGACGGACGGATACAGGTGTGGATGACGCGGTTCTGCGCGTTGCCCTGATCGTCCGTGCTGAACAAATCCAACTCGCGCGTTTCCTCTATGGTGTAGATTCGTTTGTTTGTATCCGCCGCGCCTAAAAGATAGGAAATATCGGTGGTCTTGCCGCTTCCGGTTTTGCCCGCCAGACCTACTGATACACCGTAGTTGATACAAAGCGTGAGAAAATCCAGCATCTCCGGCGCGGCTGTCCGCCACTCCACAAGCTGCTGCTTGGTGATGCGTGCCATGCGCTGGCGGCGAATGGAAAACACCGCACCGCTGCGCCGGTCGGTGATGGGTGGAATCATGGCCGATATACGAACGCCCTGTGTAATATAGCTGTCCACAATAGGGTTCGTGCCATCCAACACCAGCCCGCCCAGGCGCACCATTTTGCGCAGGGTATCCTCGGCATGTTGTGGCGAAAGAAAACGCTCCGGAGCTTTATGCCAGCCGGAGCGCGTGACGATCTCAATGTCCCGCCAGCTATTGCCGTTGATTTCCTCGATGTCGGGATCGGAAATGTATTTATCCAGAAAGCCGAAGCCCGCCATATCGCCATACAGCCTGTCGGCTAGCGCCTGCGCGGACATCCCGCCCACGCGGAGCTGATGAGCGGTCACATACTCGCCAATCAGCCGCTTGACGGCCTCCGACGCGGATTTTTCGGTGACGCTCCGGGCAAGCGTTTCTGCGTGATCCTTGGAAATATCAGTGCGAACCTGCTCCAGCACGGCTTCGTATGCGTCCTTTTCCTGAGTGACGGCCTTCTGTTTTTCATAGGCCAGCTCACGAAGTGTCCGACTCATACTTTCACCTCCCGCAGCATCCCGAATATTTTCTGTACCTGTTTGGCGTACCGCGCTGCGGCCGGCGTCGTACCAGCATCCGCACCGTCCTGCCGGAATTCCCTTACATACGGCAGCGCCGCGACGAACCGCATATCCGCCGCTTTCTCCGCAACGGACAGATCATGCTGTCCGTCCGCCATTGCCGCAACGGGCAGCACGCGGCCTGCCGCATCCATGGCTTCAAGGAAGGGCTTGACGGCATTAAACCAGCATACGCCCTGAACGTTCGGCGCGATGGGGATAATGATCTTGTCCGCACCGGATAGCGCGACGGGTACGAAGGGGTCTGTGCGTTGCCCCGACAGATCAAGGACGACCGTATCCGCCAGCGCAGCGCAGCGGTCCACAAAGTCTCTCGCCGGGGCGGTCGCATCCAACCCCAACTCGTAGGACAGGTATTCGTCCTGCGAGGTCAGCCCCGCATAGAAGAGCCGTTTTACTTTGGGATGCTGGTGCAAATACCTGGCGGCGTCATCCGCGCCCATGCCCGATATGGCTTTGCCAAGCGATGTTTCAGCGCTGAGCTTCTTCCCGTTTATCCGCGCGGGAAGTGTCGGCTGTGTCAGGTCGGTGTCGAGGATGGCTGTGATTCCCTGCTTGCAAAAAATCCGTCCCAACGCGTCGGCCAGTGTGCTTTTACCCGTGCCGTCGCGTCCCCATATGGCGAAAACCATATCAGTCCACCTCCGTTCCCACCAGCACGCTATCGGGCACATAATCCGAAACCGCGTTTCCACGGGCGACAAACGCGAGATGAATAGCGCCCGCTTGCTCCAGCTCGGCCAGTTTCAGCGCCTGTTCCTCGGTGGCGTAAAAAGAGATGGTAACGGGTAACGTATTCTTTGTATCCTCATCCGGCTGTGCCTCCACGCTGGCTTCTGCACCGGTACTCGTCGTGACCATGCACACCTCAATACGTGCAAGTGCCGGATCAATATATGCGCCGGAAACAGTGGTATCCTGCGCTTCGCCCGGCTCCACACCCAGCGTTTGGTTGACGGTGCCCTGCGGAATGGCGATGACGCTCACAATATCTCCGGGCAGCAGCCGCCCGGACACGCCGGAGGCCAGAGACGGCAAGGTGATGGATATCACCATTTTGCCTTTATCAGTACCTGCCGAAAAAAGATTTTGTTCCGCAAGCGTGGCGGCAAGCTTTTCGTTCGTAAGATAATCCCCGGCGTACAGGTTGGCCGCTGCGAATTTGCCGACAACCGACGACAGTTCGCACATGCCGTTCTCCACAAGATTTTTCGGTACACTCACTGTCTCCACCATATCGGCGGTGATCTGCGTCCCTTCGCTGACGGCCTGTGTCATGCGCAGGACGCTCACTGTCTCGCTTTCTCTACTTCCCGTCAGCGCGGGCAACGCGACAAAAGCGAACAGCAGCGCCAGCACAATGCAAAAGATTCCAATGACGAATCTGTTTCTGAGTATTTTCATGTTCTGAATAACCTCCTAAGTTCTATTGATTGCCTGCCGATATTTTTTTTCGGCAGGTACGGCAGGTTTTGAGGGGGTGGGGTGCGGGGAGGGGAAACCGACAGCCGCACTCCGGCCCGCAGACAGGCAGACTGCCCCCTTGTTAGTCGTTTACCGTTCCATATCCCGCTGCCGCTTGCGGTATAGCTCCAATGCCTTGATAATGGTATCCTCAATCTTCTGAGCGGGCGTCCCCGGTGGGAAATACTTGCTGATACGCTCCCTAGGCATTTTGAATTGTTCCTTCTGGTTGGGCTTTTCCTCGGATAAGATGGAGAGGATGACGTCCTCGTTGAGCCGCCCCTCCTGCGAAAATTGCTTCATCTTAATAGCCTGGGCCAGCGACGGGGTGCAGTCCTCGCTTTCCATGGTATCAAACAGGGTTTTTTGTTGCTCTTTCGGCAGGTAGGAGATTTCCACGGCGGGCCGGAAAGCAATTTTACCCTCGTCCACCATGCCCAGCATGGGAGGCTCAAGCTCGGTCAAGCGGATATATCGGTGGACTTGATTACGGCTTTCACCTGCTTCTTGTGCTATTTTTTCGTCGGTACGCAACTTTGTCCCCAATGGGGACGAAGTTAAATCTGTCCTTTGCCCTTGCCTGTTCATGGCTTCCAGCTTCATTTTATATGCAAACGCTTTTTCAGAGGGCAGGATGCGTTCGCGCTGCAAGTTGCTGTCCACCATAATGATCGTGGCTTCATCGTCAGTCAGGCTGCGGACGATACAGGGGATGGCTTCAATGCCCGCAAGCTCACTTGCCGCCTTGCGCCGGTGCCCGGCCACCATTTCATACCCGCCGCCCTCTTTGGGACGCACCAGGGCGGGAACCAGCACGCCGTATTCCTTGACGCTCTGCGCCATTTCCTGCATGGCCTCGTCCATCCGCACCTTAAAGGGATGGTTGGGAAAGCCACTGATTTCGGCAAGCGGTATCTGCATGACCTTCTCGCGCTGCGCGTCGTCGCGTTCCTCCTGCGTGGAAAACAGGTCATCTACTGAGGGCAGGTTTAGCTTTAGTTCTTTCGCCACCTGAATCCACCTCCTTTGCAAACGCGGCATACGCCTGGGACACCTTGCCGTTTTTATCGTAGGCAAAGATACTCTTGCCTGCGGCGGTGGTTTCAGCGGCCTTAACGCCGATGGGGATTTCCGCTTTGAAAATCCTCAGCACACTTCCGTAGCCCTGCCTGAGCGTGTCCGCCGTGGTACGGGCAAGGTTGGTGCGCATGTCCGCCAGCGTGAGCAAGATGCCCTCCACCTTCAGATGAGGATTGATTTGCTTTCGTACCTTGCCAATGGTGCGCATGAGCTGCGTCATGCCCTTAGCGGGAAGGTAGTGGGCCTGAACGGGAATGATAACGCTGTCCGCCGCCGCCAGCGCATTGATGGTTATCATTCCTAGCGACGGCATGCAGTCGATGAGGACGTAATCATATTCGCGCTTGATGTCCTCAAGGTAGGTGCGCAGCGTAAATTCCCGGCTCATGGCGTTGACCAGCGTCATTTCCATGGCCGACAGCTCGATGCCCGACGGGATGAGGTCAATGCCTTCGTCGTGGTGCAGTACACCTTCCTTTAGGGCGATGGGTTCGTCATTCATGACCTTTTCCATGAGGTCGGCAAGCGTGACGGGCAGATTGTCCTGATCCGGCCAGCCGAGAGAGGTGGTCAGATCGGCCTGGGGGTCCGCGTCCACCAGCAGCACCTTTTTCCCCAGCATAGCAAGGCCGATGCCGAGATTCGCCGCCGTGGTGGTTTTCCCGACGCCGCCCTTTTGGTTGGCAATGGCGATCACCTTGGTTTCCGACATTGCGGGTTTCCTCCTTTTCATAGATTTAGCCGCCCACGATGAAGCGGACGGCTATGTAACGGAGGAATATAAAAAACCGCCTATTCTCAAAAGAGAACAGACGGCCTATGTGTGAAGGGTTTATGCGACTTTAATTCTTTTCGTCCGGGCGCTCATTACCTTAGCCAGAACCTCGTTTACCACATCAGGGCAGTAGCCTTTTTCCCGAATCAGCTTATTGCGATAGTCGTTCAGGCTATGTAAAACGATCTGCCATTCAGCTTCGCTCAGATAGATTCTTGTTTTTTTATTCTTCATGGCGTATCCCTCCTGTCAAAACATATCTTTGCTTTCATTGTGTAACGGAAAAATGTGCTTTGCAAGTCTACAAAAGCCGCTTGCCCGAAAACAGGGCAAACGGCTATGTGCTCAACTTTGCAATTCACGCTCATACAGATAGCTGATAACGCTCTTTTTCTGCATGAGATATGTAGAACGGTAATTGATGTGTTTTACTTTTCCGTCTTTGCACCATGAGAGAATTACGGAAATGGAATGTCCCGTAATCTGCCGAAGCTGCTGTGCAGTCATCATATCGGGATATTCGGCAAATTGTTGCCCGAGATAGCGCAGATAATCTTTAACCTCATTCTTTCCTTTGAGTTTGTAGCTGTCTTTATAAATTCCGTTTCGCGGTATTTTCTTGCGCTGTCGTTGTTCTGCCCTCAAAAAAGGATTATCGAAATGCTTCGGGAGGAAATATTTCGAGGGGTTTGCATCCCGATCTTCCAAGAATGAAACAACGTCTATCGTCTTGATTTTATAGCGACGCGTTTTCTTCTTTGAGGCAACACACGGGATAAGTCCATTATCATGGTAATACTTTGCTGTCTGTTTGCTGATATGGCATATCCTATAAAGCTGGTCTTTTGATACTACTTCGGGATAACTTTTCATCAAAAAGCTATAATCAGACATGCTAAGCACCTCTCTTTGACAAGAAGCGAATAAAGAGCTGAGTGTACTCCTGCTCCTGCTCTTTATGTAAGGCAGTTTTTCGGGCTATACTGCGATAATATGGACTTGCGAGAAAATCAATAAAAGAATCTTTTGTTATGAGGGTCCCTTTGCCTCGCCGTGGTGATTTGATGCGTTGATTTTTATAACAAAGGGCTTTCAAATCATTGCGTATAATCCAATTATTTATAGTCGTCTTAACATATCCGGTGAACTGCTTTACATCAGAAGTTCGAAGCACGTTAGGATATGCCTTTAGCTGCTTCTTAAAATAGCGGCGCAAGGCTTCAACATACTCATTCTCTAATTCGTTAAAGCGCATTTGTTCATATTGATATAGCAAGATATCGACGGTTTTGATTTTTTGCCTTTTTCCTTCAAACGTGTTTGTATATTCATAAGGAATCTTACCTTGCTTTTCGAGGCTATAGGCTTTTGATTCACAAATGCCCAAGATAACAGCCATCTCTTTCCGAGTGACATACTCAGGATAATGGTGGACCATTGAACTAAAATATTCGTTGAAATTCATATGCTTCACTCACTTTCTTTAGTTTGTCAACGGCAAGTGGTGAAACAAATTTCTGAGCGTTAATTCTGATAGAAATCTCGGTAGTTCTATCCGAGTTCTATCCAAAACGGGTCAAAATCCGGTTTTTTGAGCCTTATTCGAACTTTGCCCGTGTGGTGCGGGAAAGCAGGTTTTTTTCGCAAAAGCGCTTGATTTCCCTGGGTTTTTAAAGTATAATAACTTCCGCTAACCAACAGTAATTTCGGTTGGGGTGGGAACACTCGAAATGCGTTTGTCGGGGAACCGGCACGTGGGTTCGAATCCCACCTTCTCCGCCAAAATTTGTCTGAAAAGTCCGGTTTTGCCGGGCTTTTCGTCGTTTTACGCCCGTTTTCTCAGCTTTTCATACAATAGATAAGATATCAATTATTGATTATTAAACATTTGTTAACATACCGTTTGCATGAAAGTAAGCAACCCCCCAACTCCCCATAGCGTTTATCACTTCACAGAACTTCTCTCCAAGAGGTGTTAACGAGTACTCAACTTTCGGAGGGATAACGGTGTAAACTTCACGATGAACGACCCCGTCCTGTTCAAGCTCCTTCAGTTGACGGTTCAATGTTGCTTGAGTACAAGGAATGAGTCGGTCTAATTCATTGAACCTCTTAATTCCCTGTTGAAGATGCCAGAAGATTAACAGCTTCCATTTA
>QKIQ01000126.1 GCA_003249555.1 Clostridia bacterium
TTGCGCGTTTGACGCCAAGGTTGACGAGCGTTTTTGCGAGCGGCTCGATCAGTTTTTCATCATAGACGCCCAGCAGCTGCATCGTTGCGTACGCCGGATTGGACAGCGGCCCTAAGATGTTGAATATCGTGCGTGTACCGAGTTCCCTGCGAACGGGTGCGGCGTACTTCATGGAGGCGTGATAACCGGGCGCAAACATAAAGCAAAGCCCGATGTCGGCTAAAATTTTAGCGCTTTGATGTTCAGATAAATCAAGACGGGCTCCCAATGCCTCAAAAAGATCGGCTGCACCGCATTTGCTGGACACGCTGCGGTTGCCGTGCTTGGCGACGGGTACACCCGCTGCGGCGATAACGAATGAGGACACGGTGGAAATATTGAAAGTATAGGCTTCGTCTCCGCCCGTACCGACGATTTCAAGCACTTCCATGTCGTGCAAAAGCCGTGTGCAGCATTCGCGCATCACGCTCGCGCATGCAGTAATCTCGTCGATGCTCTCGCCCTTCATTCGCAGAGCGGTCAAAAACGCCGCGATCTGTGCGGGTGTGGCCTGCCCGTGCATGATCTCGCGCATGGATTCCTTTGCCGTTTCATATGGTAGGTCCTTTTTATTAATTGCTTGTCGAATCGCCTCCTTAATCATCTTCTTCCTCCTTCCAAAGATAAAAAGTTTCTTAAAATCACGTCTCCGTTAGGCGTGAGTATGGATTCAGGATGAAATTGCAGCCCGTAAACATGATACTGCTTATGGCTGACGGCCATGATTTCGCCGATACCGTCTTCGGCGATCACATCAAGCACATCAGGGAATGATTCACGATGAGCAATCAGCGAATGGTATCGTGCCGCGTCAATACTCGCCGGCAGACCCGCAAATAGTAAATTCTTCGTATCCAACGTGATGACACTTTTTTTCCCGTGCATTAGCTGGCATGCGTGTGTGATGTGTGCGCCATATACCTCGCAGATAGCCTGGTGGCCAAGACATACGCCGAGTATGGGCACTTCGCCGCCCAATGTGCGTATCACATCTTCACAAACACCCGCATCCTTTGGATAACCTGGGCCGGGGGAGAGCATGATGTGCGACGGGTAAAGAGCGCGTATTTCATGAACGCTTAAAGCATCGTTCCGCACGACTTTAATATCAGGGTTGATGCCTGCGGCCAGCTGAAGCAGGTTGTAGGTAAAGCTGTCATAGTTATCAATCAGTAAAATCATTCGTCATCCACCTCGTTTGCGCGTAGTATGGCGTTAATCACAGCGAGCGCCTTATTGCCGGATTCATCGTATTCGCGTTCTGGCACGCTGTCTGCCACGATGCCTCCGCCTGCCTGCACACTGACCACACCGCCGCGTTTTACAGCCATGCGTATGGCGATGCAGGTATCAAGATTCCCGGTAAAGTCAATATAACCGAGCGCGCCGCCGTAAATGCCACGTGGTGTTTTCTCAAGTTCTTCAATGATTTCGCATGCGCGGATCTTCGGCGCTCCGGAAAGAGTTCCCGCGGGGAGTATCGCTTCCACCGCATCCAGCGCGTCGCGGTCAGCGGCAATGTCGCTCTCCACGCGGGATGCAATATGCATGATTTTGGAATAACGATGAATCATCATATAATCCATCACCTCCACTGAAGATATTTTGGAGATTCTGCCAAGATCATTGCGGGCAAGATCCACAAGCATGTTGTGTTCAGATAATTCCTTTTCATCGCATAGCAGGTCTTTTTCGAGGGCGATATCCTCTTCGTCCGTCTTCCCGCGCGGTCTTGAACCGGCAACGGGGAAAGTGGAAAGGCGTCCTTTTTGCAGCCGAACCAGCGTCTCGGGCGACGTGCTCATCACCTCAAGATCGTCAATATGCATGTATACCATGTACGGTGAAGGGTTGATTGTTCGCAGTACACGGTATGCCCCCAAAAGACTGCCAGAATAAACGCTGTCGAAACGGCGTGAGATAACCGCCTGAAAAATATCGCCGTCACGGATATATTCCTTGGTTTTTTCCACCATAGTGCAGTATTCCTCTTTTGTCACGTTACATGTGAACTCAGGCTTTTCGGCTGAGCGCATGCGCGGCAGCGGATCGCGGCACTGTATAATGTGGACGATCTTTTCTATCTCGGAAATCGCACGCCCATAGCTTTCAAGAACATTGTTTGCGCTCATGTTGACGATAATGCAGATTTTTTGTTTTAAGTGATCGTAAGCGATAACTTTGTCAAAAAGCATCAGGTCAAAGTCGTTACCGTCATGCTTCGACAGTCTCAATACGGGCTCGGCATAACCGATCATTGAATACGAAAAGTATCCGACGAAGCCGCCTGTGAACGGGGGCATGCCGGGTAGTGACGGCGCATTGTAGTTCTTGAGCAAAGACCGAACCACTTCCAGCGGTTTATCCGTTTGAACGGTTTTGGTTTCATCGCCTTCAATGGTGACCGTGCCGTTGCTGCAGGTGACGCGCATCACAGGGTCTAGACCAAGGAATGAATACCGCGCCCATTTTTCGCCGCCCTCCACGCTTTCCAGCAGAAAATACCGTCTGCTTAGCTGAGAGAGCTTACGCAGCAGCGTGATGGGGGTGATGACATCCGCGTACACCTCTTTGCAGATGGGGATTGTGTTGTACGTTTTTGCAAGCTCCTCAATCAGCTTGCTGTCTGGTCGTATCATATTTATCTGTGTTCATCCTGATGGAGATGAAACGCTCCTTTCAAAGAATTAACTGTTTTTAAAAACAAAAAAACCTTTGCCCCTATATAAGGGACAAAAGCTGACAGCTTCTGCGGTACCACCCAAATTGATGACGTGAATCATCCGCTCATTGCATACCATCATATGCACCCCACTGATAACGGGAGGGGATTCCCGTCAGCGTCTACTCCTGCATCAGCAGTTTCAAGCTGCCCTCGCAAGGCCATTCAGAAAATCTGTGCTGCCGCACTCACACCATCGGCGGCTCTCTGTATACACCCGAATTCTCTTACTTATCTTGCTCCAAGGTTTATTCTATGCTTGTTATTATATTCATTACGATTTTAATTGTCAATACAATACGAAATTAAATATTTCCTGTGAAAACTGAACATAATATACTTGAAGGCAGGGAATGAAAATGAAAAAGAAAAAGGCTCCCATAAGAATGATTGATTTGCGCGAAACGCGAAAGAATGCCAACGACAACACAGAACATCAAATTGGGTTGCCGGAAGATGTTCGCGTTCATAGCAGCAGCGTGAACGACCCGCATGACGGATAGGTTCTGGAACGAGAGGCGGCATGAGCCGTCTTTTTTTCGTTTGCTTTATATTTGAATCTAAAAGGTGGCGAGGCTTGATAAAAACAGAAACTGGGACTAATATAAAAATACCGATAAAATGAAATAAGCAGGAGATTATTTGCGATGAAAATATATTCGAGTCTGACGCAACTTATAGGTAAAACGCCGTTGCTTGAGCTTGTGAACTATGAAAAGCAATATGGAATCAAAGCAAAAATAATCGGAAAGTTGGAGTCGTTCAATCCGGCGGGGAGTATAAAAGACAGAATTGCCATAGCGATGATTGACGATGCTGAGCAAAAAGGATTATTGAAACCGGGCGCAGTGATCATTGAACCGACTAGCGGGAACACTGGCATCGGCCTTGCGTCTGTCGCGGCCGCGCGCGGATACCGAATTATACTCACAATGCCTGAAACAATGAGCGTCGAGCGCCGCAATCTGCTGAAAGCCTATGGTGCGCAGGTTGTGCTGACAGAAGGAGTTAGGGGCATGAAAGGCGCGATTGAAAAGGCGCAGCAGCTCGCAAAAGAGACGCCGGATGCGTTTGTTCCCGGTCAGTTTACCAATGCGGCAAATCCTGCCGCGCATCAAGCCGCCACGGGGCCGGAAATATGGGAAGATACGGATGGTTTAGTCGATATCTTTGTCGCCGGTGTCGGTA
>QKIQ01000113.1 GCA_003249555.1 Clostridia bacterium
TTTAAGCCTGTCTTTTGCAGCTCTTCAATTGATGTGATACCGGCGTCATTCAAGCGTCCTGCAAGCACAGGGCCTATGCCGGGCATTTCTATAAGATCGCTCATTGTTTCACCTCGTTTTTAAAAACATATTATAACATTAATAAATTTAAAAAACATTAATTGTATTATCTTTTATTAAATTTTATCAATTTATGTTTCATTTGTTTTGGCTGCGTCTATAAAAACAATACATAATTATTCTATGAATATGGAGACTGACATGAAAAAACAAAAGGAAAAGAGCATCAAAGGAAAAATAATGTTGCTTACGTTTTTTAGCATTGTCGTTTTAACGGTCATACTGGTTGGTGCGATGGTGTATACTGTTCTAGAGACGGATTCAAGGTATGGGATGATGGCAAAAGAACAACTGGAGCAGGCTTCGATGCATGCGAACAATGGGGCATCGCTGCTATATATCATTTTGCCGCCGGTGGTTGTCATATCTGCCTTTATTCTGTTTATCACATACCGCTTTTATTCGAGAAATGTGATTAAGCCAATTATCAAGGTGACCCATGCCGCTGGAGAAATCGCGAGAGGCAATAACGAAGTGACGTTGAGTATTAAGTCCAACGATGAAATTGGTCGCCTCGCCGGAATGATAGACGGTGAAATCAGAAACGCGTTTATCAGCGTCGGAAAATCTCGAGAATTGGCCGATAAAAAAACGAAATATCAGGCTGCAGAGATACAAAAGCTGCTGGCCAATTTAGACAAACTGGCACATGGTGAGCTTCAGTGTGATATGAATGTCAGCCAAGGCGATGTAGACACGGAGCAGCTTCAGGAACTCTATTCAAAAATTGCGTCAGATTTACATACAAGCGTAAGCGCCATTAAAGGTTATATCGAAGAGATCACAATGGTACTTGCCGAAATTGAGACTGGCAACCTTGATGTGGGAATCACTCAGGAGTATAGCGGAGACTTTGCGGCGCTTAAGCAGTCGATTAACGGTATTGTGAAGGCTCTTTGCGAAACGATGACCAATATCAATACAGCGGCAGTGCAGGTGGCTGAAGGAGCGCATCAGGTGTCTGACGGCAATCAGATGGTTTCTCAGGGGGCGACGGAGCAGGCGGGTGCAATTGATGAGCTCACATCTTCGCTCACGCAGATATCGGCACAAACAGAGGAAAATGCTGTGAAGGCCGATAAAGCCAGAATGCTTTCGGCGAAGGCTATGACCAACGCAACCGAAGGCAACGAGCAGATGGAAGCCATGAAAAAGGCAATGGACGAAATCAACGAATCTTCTGGAAATATCTCAAAAATCATTAAGGTGATTGACGATATCGCGTTTCAGACCAACATACTTGCACTGAACGCTGCGGTGGAAGCGGCGAGAGCGGGTATACACGGAAAAGGGTTTGCGGTGGTGGCCGAGGAAGTCAGAAACCTCGCGGCAAGAAGCGCCACAGCCGCCAAAGAAACGACGGAGCTCATCGAAGGCTCGATAAAGAAGGCGGAGGCGGGCACCGCCATCACCAACAAGACAGCCGCTGCGCTTACAGAAATTGTGGGCAGTGTGCAGGAGGCCGCTGAGTTGGTTGAGGCGATCGCCGCGGCATCCAAAGAGCAGGCAGTGGGCATATCCCAGGTCAACAGTGGTATTGAGCGGCTTTCGATGGTGGTGCAGAACAACTCCGCCACAGCGCAGGAAGGTGCGGCTACCAGCGAAGAAATGTCCAGCCAGGCCGAGCTGCTTAAGGTAATGGTAGAGAAGTTTAAAGTGAAACAGCAAAAACAAAAGCGCATAAGCACAAGGGATGACAAGCCAAGCTTCAAGAAACCGGAAGAACCGCAGATAGTGCTGGACGATGGAGATTTCGGCAAGTATTAAACTTTGAAAATATTTTGACAGAAGGTGGCTGAATAAATTTCGGCCGCCTTTTATCGTTTCGGGTCTTTTGCAAACATAAATCTAGGGGTGTGAGCTTTTAAATACAAAAGCCTCATATTTTAGAGACAAATGAGAAATTGCGTCGACATTTTACCTAATCTTATCAAAATACATGCGAAATATTAATACTATTTGTATATCTTAGAGAAGTAAAAATAGACATCTTTTTGATTGGCATGACGGAGGAATACATGAGGCAACCGTTTAAAGGAGGCGACCTGCCCATTTTGAGCGAGAAATTGCAGGAAATTATAAAAAACGCAGAAATAAGGTCAGTATTTCAACCGATTATATCGCTGCGCGATGGCGGCGTGCTTGGATATGAGGCGTTGAGCAGAGGCCCAAAAGGAACGGAGATGGAGAGCCCAGAAATGCTGTTTGCAGTTGCAGAGGAAACCAAGAATCTTTGGGATTTGGAACGCCTTTGCCGCACAAAAGCGCTTAGCGCAATGCAGATGTCTAAAACGAATGCCACGCTCTTCTTAAACGTAAATCCTAACATAATAGAGGACGAAAAATTTCGTAAGGGCTTTACCAAGGAATATCTAAAAGAATTTGATATTGACCCCAAAAAGATCATATTTGAAATTACGGAGCGCAGTGCGGTTTCCAATATAAGAGAGTTCAAAGAGATTATACAGAATTACAAAGGACAGGATTATAAAATTGCGATAGACGATGCGGGCGCGGGTTATTCGGGGCTTAATTTGATATCGGACGTACAACCTCATTATTTAAAGCTGGATATTAACCTGATTCGCGATATCGACAGGGACAGCGTGAAACAGGCGCTTGTCAAAAGCATGTATGAGTTTGCAAAAATTACAGGCACCTTTTTGATTGCGGAAGGCATTGAGACGCGCAGCGAACTGCAAACGCTGATTAATATCGGTGTGCATTACGGTCAGGGGTATTATATCAAAAGGCCGGACCCAGCCGTGGATTGCATCGACTCAAAGGTTGTGGATACAATTGTGGAGCTGAATGCGAAGAAAAACCATATGTTCGGCTATAATCTTTCGGATGTATATATTGGGAATCTTTGCGTGCCTGCCGTGTCGGTGAATGAATCGGTGTTGATCTCCGAGGCATATGAGATGCTCAGTAAAACGCCTGGTGCGCCGGGTTTTTGTGTGACGCGAGATGGCGAGGTCAAAGGCGTGGTTACGCGAGACATGGTCAATGCTGCCGTGGCCGGCGTATACGGATACAGCCTATATTCACGGCAGACAATCTCTTCAATCATGGATACTGAATTTCTTCAGGTGGACTATAAAATGCCTGTCAATACGGTGGGGCGTCTTGCCATGTCACGCTCGGACAAAAAAGTGTATGACTTCATCACGGTGATATCCGAAGGCAAATACCGCGGAATAGTCACCATCAAAGATCTTCTCAATAAAACGATAGAAATAGAAGTGACCAATGCGACCCAACTCAATCCGTTAACCGCTCTCCCGGGCAATGTTCTTATCGAAAAGGCGCTTTACAACGTTTTGCTGTCGTCTAAGAAATACTGCGTGATATACTTTGATATTGATAATTTTAAGGCTTACAACGATGTCTACGGCTTTGAGAATGGTGACCGCGTGATCAAGGATCTCGCAGAAGTCATCACACAGAATGTTCCGGATATGGATTTTGTGGGGCATGTAGGTGGAGACGACTTTGTGGCCATCGTTCGTCTCGAAGAAGCTGACGATATCTGTGAGCGTATATTAGGCCGGTTTGATCGCTGCATTAATAGCTTTTATAACGAAGAAGATGTTAAAAACGGTTATATCATTGCAAAAAACAGGCAGGGCTTTGAGGAACAGTTTCCGCTGATATCATTATCAATCGGCGGGGTGTCCATATGGGACAGGCGTTTTTCCAACATATTTGAACTATCGGCGGAATCCAGCCGAGTCAAAAAGGAATGCAAAATGATTCCGGGCAGTGCGTACATGATTGCATAATACAACATTTATCATATTTACCATATCCCGAAGCAGGAGCTGGATCCCAGCTCTTGTTTTCTTTTCGGGTGTGGACAGGTATAGTTGACAAAGATTGGGCATATCATTATATTTATATATATGAAAACGAAAATCGTTTTCATATTGGAGCGTGAATAATATGGATAGCAAAAGCACATACACCACAAAGCAGGGCAAGCTGATTCTGTCGTGCCTAAAAAAGCATAAGAAGGAGCATTTTACAGCAGAAAAGGTGCACGTATATTTGAAGGAGCAGGGGACTTCCGTTGGGCAGACGACGGTATACCGCAATCTTGACAAGCTGGTCAAAGAAGGTGTCGTCATCAAATACGCGGGCGGGGAAGGCCAAGGAGCTTGCTATCAGTACATCGAGCATCCGGAAAGCTGTGCCACTCATTATCATCTTATTTGCGCGGACTGCGGCCGCATGATCCATTTGCATTGCGAGTATCTGGATGAGGTGACGGCGCATCTGCTGGAGTACCATCAATTCAGCATGGATAAGTTTAAAACAGTGATTTATGGGCTTTGCAGACGATGTGAGGATAGAATGCGAAACGCAAACAAATAGCGGTTTGTATCAGCGTGTAGACAACGGTTTTTCATGTAGCCACTTATGTGCAAAAGGAGATTTTTCAATGAAAAAAGTAATGAATTATATATTGTGTGCGGCGTTGCTGACCGTGTTGTTTGGCTGTGCGCAGGCAAACACGTCCTCTCAGAGCGGCGGCAAAGGGTTAAGCATTGTCACCACAATATTTCCGCCTTATGATTTTGCGCGGGCCATCGCGGACGGAAATGCAGATGTCAGCATGTTGATTGATCCGGGTGCGGAGGTGCATACGTTTGATCCGGCACCGGAGGACATCATCAGGATTCAAAACGCCGATGTGTTTATATATATCGGCGGCGAGAACGACGCATGGGTGAATCAAGTGCTGGAATCCATGGATACCGGCGGCAAAACCATACTGCGGCTTATGGACGCCGTGACGCCTTTGGAAGAGGAAACAATGGAAGGCATGCAGAGCGGTCAGGCGCATACGAATGAGGCGGATGAGCACCGGGAAAATGAGCATCAACATGGATATGATGAGCACATCTGGACGTCGCCTGAAAATGCCATCAGTATGATTAACTATATCGCTGACGCACTAAAACGAATAGACGGCGACAATGCTGAGGATTACGCGCAGAATGCCGCTGATTACACCGCACAGATCGCACAGGTGGATGAACAGATACAGTCCGTTGTTGATGCGTCGGCATCAAAATTGATCGTCGTGGCGGATAGATTTCCTTTCCGATATTTCGCAGATGAGTTTGGTCTTCATTACAGTGCGGCGTTCAGCGGATGCAGCAGCGAATCGGATGTGAGTGCGCGTACGTTGGCTTATCTCATCGACACGGTTAAAGAAAACGAGATGAAATATGTTTACTATATTGAATTTAGCAATCGGGCGGTGGCTAAAGCTGTAAGCGAGCAGACGGGCGCGGAGCTTCTGCTGCTGCACTCCTGCCATAATGTCACCAAAGAAGATTTTGATGCGGGCGTCACATACCTTTCGCTGATGCAGGACAACCAAGAGAACTTAAAGAAAGGTCTAAAATAAAAAAATGGCGCTGATTACCTGTAAAAATGTGACAATAAAATATGACGGACAAACTGCGGTGGAGAATATCAGCTTTACTGTAAACGAGGGCGAATACCTTTGCATTGTCGGAGAAAACGGCAGCGGTAAAAGTACGCTTGTGAAAGGGCTGCTCGGCCTTAAGAAACCGGTTAGCGGTAAAATCGCGTACTATGGTGTTTCACAGAATGAGATCGGTTATCTACCGCAGCAAACAACGGCACAGAAGGATTTTCCAGCCAGTGTCAGTGAGGTGGTGTTGTCCGGCTGCTTAAGCCGCGGCGTTGTTTTCCCCTTCTACAACAAAAAAGACAGAAAGCGCGCCGAAGACAACATGGCACGTCTGGAGATCAGTCATATACAAAAGAAATGCTACCGCGAGCTTTCGGGCGGGCAGCAGCAGCGCGTGCTGCTGGCGCGGGCGCTTTGCGCCACGGAAAAGCTTTTGCTGCTTGATGAGCCGGTGGCCGGGCTGGATCCGGTTATTACGGCGGAACTGTATACGCTCATTGACGACCTCAACAAAAGCGGCATCACGATTATCATGGTATCTCATGATATCCACAGCGCTATGCAATACGGCGACCGTATTTTACACATGGCGATGCGCAGCGCGTTTTTTGGGACGAAGAAAGACTACCTGAATACGCAAATCGGGCGCAGGATGATGGGAGGAGCGGACGGTGTTTGAGTTTTTTGCGGAGCTGTTTTCATATGCATTCATTGTGCGTGCGCTTATCGTCGGGATACTCGTGGCGCTTTGTGCCGCTCTGCTGGGCGTCAGTCTCGTTTTAAAACGGTATTCTATGATAGGAGATGGATTGTCGCATGTCGGGTTTGGCGCACTCTCTTTGTCGCTCGCGCTTAATGTGGCGCCGCTGGAGGTGTCGCTTCCTATCGTCGCTGTTACGGCATTTTTACTGATGCGCCTTAATGAAAACAGCATGATAAAGGGTGACGCGGCGATCGCGGTCATTTCGAGCAGCGCAATCGCCATTGGCATTATCGTGGTTTCGCTGACCACGGGTATGAATATCGACGTGTATAACTATATGTTCGGCAGTATACTCGCCATGAGTGAGGGCGATGTAATGATGAGCGTGGCTGTATCCATCGTGGTGCTTGTGCTGTACGTCATTTTCTACAACAAGATTTTCGCTGTGACCTTTGATGAAAGCTTTGCAAAGGCCACGGGCACACACGCGAGCCGTTACAACATGCTGATTGCTATGCTGACCGCGCTTATCATTGTTGTGGGCATGCGGATGATGGGCGCGTTGCTGATATCCAGCCTGATTATTTTTCCGGCACTCACATCAATGCGCGTGTTCAAAAGCTTTAAAAGCGTGGTCATATGCGCGGCTGTTTTATCCGTTATATGCTTTATCAGCGGCATCGTGATTTCATTTGTATGGTCGGTTCCGGCGGGTGCCGGTATCGTTGTGGTCAATCTTTTGGCATTTGGATTGTTCTTCGCTGCAAAGAAAATTATTAAATTGAGATAACACCAATAAAAAAAGTTAAATAAAAAAACAAGAATAACGATATAAATGTTGGGAAAATAAGCTATTTATATATTTTTATTAGCAAAAAATGTTTGCATTGTTAATTCGGTGGTATTAATATGCAAATGTTTTTAAAATAAAGAGGAGCACCAGGTTGATCAATCCCGATTTTTACTCAAGTTTCAGCAACAGAGCTTTGCTTATACTCGGTGCCGATAAGAAAGTAAAAGACTGCAACAAAGGTTTTCTGAATAGATTTAGTTTCGAAACGGTGCCGATAGATACTTATATCGAGGCGATTTTTGATATGCGGGGAGACGATGTTTTCACCCGCCATTTGGCGTTGCAGCCGTTCCAATGCATTCTGCGATCTTCGGGTGAGCAGCTAAGCGGTTTGCTCATAGGCGGACGGGATGGCTATCACATGATATTTGAATCACCCGACGAAATAGAGTTGATAAAAGAGGATGCGGAGAATGTTTGTCGGCTTTACCAAATGATCAACCATATGCAGGAAGGCGTATGCATATATCAACTGATTTTTAAAGATGGTATCGCAGTGGATTATTTCGTGGAAGACATCAATTCCAGCTGTAAAGCAATGTTTGGAATGAGCCAAAATGACGTAGTTGGAAAACGAGTCAAAGAGTTGTTCAATGGCAAGGCGCCATTTCTTCACGAGATAGAAGACGTGGTATTAAGCGGTAAGCCCAAACAGTTTGAACGATATATAAGCGAATTTGGTAGGCATTTCAGATTATCGGTATCATCGTTGGGCGCGAACCGTTTTGGCATCGTTTTTTCTGATCTGACTCAGCTGATGTGCATGCAGGAGCTGCAAAAAACGCTCAATAGTGCGGCCAACGCCATGTCGGAGGTGTTCGAAACCGGAAAGATATTTGATGCCGCTGCATGCGTGTTGCGTGAAAACGGATTTAAATGCATGCTGCTGCTTTTGGGCAGTGATCTATCCGTGCAGAAAACGTATCTGAGTTTTGCGGATGCACCACGCGTTTTTCAAGATGAAAAGCCGATGCCAATAAGCGATGCCTTCAGGGAAACCGCATACGAAAGGCAAACAATTTTTATTGATGATTTTGACGTACCGCTTCATATGCTTAAGGTGGCGGGATTAAGCCGACCACTTAAAGGTATTGCAGCTCCGATTGTCGTAAATGGTGGGACGTACGGCGTATTTGTAATCGTTTCCACAAAGCTTATGCGGTCTGAAAATCCGGTTGTGACGGTTTTCGCTAATTTGATGGCATCAACGATTGAACGGACGGCGCTGATACAAAGCCTGAAAAAGCACATTGATGAGCTGACACTCTCGAAACAGGCCCATGAGCAGACAGCCAGACGGCTCAGCATGGCATCCAATGCGAGTCGTGTGGGGTTTTGGGAGTATGACATGGAGAGTGGCTCGATTTATATTGATGAAACGGCTCGACAAATCTTTGGCATAAATCAATCGGTGATGGAAAGCACGTTTGAGGCATGGAAAGCAATCATCCACCATGATGATTACGACAAGATATATGCTGTATTTAAAAAGTCTTTCAAAACGACAGACGATTTTGTCACGGAATTTCGCATCGTTCAGCCAAGTGGTGATGTCCAGCATGTCAGAATTGTGGGGATATTGCAACAAAACGATAGAGGTGAGTCGGTACGCATGCTGGGGTCCGCATGGGATATTACAGACAGGAAAAACATTGAGGTTGCTTTGCGCGATAACGAAAGGCAGCTGCGCAAAATATTTAATCTGCTTCCTGTGGGTTTATGGGTCACCGATAAAGACGGTTGTATTATTAAGAGCAACCCGGCGGGGGAACGCATATGGGAAGGCAAGATCGACAACGTCAATCTGGATACAAGAATCCGGCGTTATCCTTCGGGTGAAGCGATAAAACAAGGCGAATGGGCGCTGGGCAAAACGGTTCGTTACGGCCTGACCATTCATGATGAGATGCTGGAAATTGAGACGTTGCAGGGGAATAGAAGAATTATCGTCAACAGCACATCCCCTGTTACTGATGAAAAAGGGCAAATGCAGGCTGCAATCATGATTAACCGTGATGTAACGGAAAATGAAACGGCAAAGTCTTCACTTAAGTCTGAAAAAGAACTTCTGAGCACAACGCTTCAATCCATCGGAGACGGCGTGGTTGTGACGGATGCAGAGGGCAGAATCACAATCGTTAATACCGTATTCGAGCAGCTTTTTGGCAGTACACAGCAAGAAGTTAAAGGGCGGTTGTTTGATGATGTTGTGCAGACTGTGAGTGAGAGAAAAAAGCTTTGCCCCAGCCTCATCGAAAAAACGCTTCATACAGGTCGCATTATTTCGCGCTCCAACGGAATGCAGCTGATATGCAAGGGCGGCAGAAAAGTGCCAATCGCGCACACTGTTTCACCAATACGAGACGGGAATGGACAGATTATCGGTACTGTTCTTGTCATCCGAAATATTACAGAGCAAAAAAAGAAACAGAAAAAAATCAATTATCTTGTCTATCATGATGCGCTCACAGGGGTTTACAACAGGCGGTACTTTGAACAAATGCTTCGAAAAATTGATAACGAGGAAAATCTCCCGATATCCATCATCAACTGCGATGTCAACGGCTTGAAGCTGACCAACGATGCATTTGGACACAGCGCGGGCGATGAGCTGCTGATACGCATGGCTGCTGTGCTTGTTAAGGCGAGTCGTTCGGGAGATATCGTGGTGAGGTCCGGCGGTGATGAGTTCATGATACTCATGCCAAAGGCAGGTGATAGTGTGGCACAAGATGTATGCAGAGAAATCAAAGAGCTTGCTGACAAAACAAGCCTGAATGCCATTGATTGTTCAATTTCGGTGGGTTGTGATACAAAAAAGCATATTGATCAAAGCTTAAAATCGATTATCATCAGAGCGGAAGCCTTTATGTACCGTAATAAAAGCTTTGAGAGCCCATATATGCGCGGGAGCTCGATCAACAACATATTGTCCACACTGCATGAAAAAAGCAAGCGAGAATGTTTGCATTGCAGTCATGTCAGCGAGATCGGTTCAACAATTGCAATGGCGATGGGGCTTTCAGAGCGCGAGATTAAGGAAATTGGTTTGATTGGACGTATGCATGACATCGGAAAAATTGCTGTGAACGAAACGCTTTTCAGCAAACCTGTCAAGCTGACTGAAGAAGAATGGATAGATATGAAAAGACACCCGGAGGTGGGTTATAGAATCCTTTCTGCTTCAACGGAAATGGCGTATATCGCAAAGAGCGTACTGGCGCATCATGAAAGGTTTGACGGCAACGGTTATCCTAACGGCCTTAAGGGCAGCAGCATACCCCTCATGGCTCGCATACTGGCAGTGGCGGATGCATATGAAGCGATGACGAACGAACGGCCATACAGGGCAACAAGATCAAAAGACGAGGCGCTCGCCGAAATCGTAAGCTTGCGGGGTGCTCAGTTCGACCCGGATGTTGTGGATGTATTTCTAAAAATCGATTATACGCCGCATTAAGCGCTTAGCAAAAAATAAACTTACAATCTCCAAAGGGAACATTGCTTGATTGATATTGTGTTCCAATATATATCCATGTATACTTTGTACTAGATATATTAATGAATGGGGGTAGGTTTATGAATGGGACAAAAACATACAGCTTGAAAAAGTCGTTGTTTATTTCTTTGATTGTATCATTGGTATTTGTGATTCTCACTTATTTCTTATCACTCACATTAGGCAGATTTCAGTCAATATTACTACCGGATACAGGTGCGGCGTGGTATTATTGGAAGCTGCCGGAAGTTGATATATTTGCAACGTTGACGATGTGGGTATTCTATCTTTCGCACCAAATAGTCATATGGTGGTTGATCTATAAATTGAAAGACCAACCGGCAGTTCCAAAGGGCCGCATCGGTAAGTATAATTTATGGCTGTTGGTTGTTAATGTGATATTCATAGCCGTGCATTTGTTACAAACAACGTTCTTTTATGACGGACTTGCTCAGTTTGTGCCTGTGATGTCGTCACAGGGTTCAGTCATCGTGATGTTGGTCATGATTTTGATCATGTTGAATTTCAGGCGGGGCTTATTCTTTGGCAAGAAAGTGAAACTGCCATCCAAAGGTACTGCTTTGGTTTCAAAGCTGCATGGTTACTTCATCGCGTGGGCAATCATATATACATTTTGGTTTCACCCGATGGAAGGGACAACAGGGCACCTGCTTGGGTTTCTCTATGCCTTTATGCTGCTCACGCAGTTATCGCTTGCCAAAACAAACTGGCATACGAATATAAAATGGATCACAGTCTTGGAAGTGTACGTGGCGTTCCATGGTGCTGTTGTCGCCATTGATGCCGGCAACGGGATGTGGCCAATGTTTTTCTTCGGGTTTATGATGATGTTTATCGTGACGCAAGTACATGGCTTGATGAAAAACAGGATAGCGATAGCGGGTATCATATCCTCTTATGTTGCTTTGGTGCTGATAACCTATAGCGGTAGGCTGGGCGATGCCTTCTCGGGAACAGCGGTAGGCTGGGCAGACATTCATCAAATAACATGGATTCCCATTATACTTTATGCGTTGGTATTTGGCATCGTTTGGCTGATGCAAGGTGTGTCACTGCTGAAAAAAAGTGAAATAAAAATGGAACAAAACAGCATTAGTCAAGATATCAGATAACATGCTTTAAGGTCATAGGATACATCAATCAGAAAACAATCACACATAAACTAAAATAGAAATTCGAAGAATTGTTGAAAGTAAACATTAAGCCTCCTGTCGTTGAAGCTGGAGGCTTATTTTTATTATATACGATTATGCTGCCGTGATACCGCCGCTGCGCCACAGCGCGATCAACAGATCGGTCATGCGGCCATAGCTTTTCACGCCGTCTTGTTGCATATTGGCTTTCAGATACGTGTTGTTAACTTTCTGAACGGTTTCACTGACTTCGCTTTCGTATTGCCGCCAAAAGCTGCTGTTGGCGCTTAAATCTTGGTTAAGGCCATCGGCATATTGCCGGCGCAGCTCAAAATACCGATCGCTGTCTGCGCCGTAAAGCGCGTTCATGGCGTGAACCAGCGCGAGCATTGTGCCGGAGTAGCGCATAGCGTATTCGTCCGAATATGAGAGTACGTAATAAGCGAGAAAGTTGGCTTCGTCCTCACGCGCAAAACCGCGCTGATGGGCTGCTTCATGCGCGGCGGATGAGGCGAACAACAGCATCGGCGCGTTTGCGTTCACGTTGGCTTCGGCAGTGAACGGAAAATAGACGCCGCACAGATATGACCACGACATGCCTTCAGAATACAGCACGGGCTTGACAGGGCCGTAGCTGCCGCCCAAAAAGCTGTGTCCCGTCAGTTCAGCGGCATTGTTGTATTCCTCGGGAATACGTTTCATGATATCCGTTCGGGTCAGCGCAGGCGAGAACACACCGTTTTCATCCTCAGGCACCAGTGTGCGTAATGAGTTGGCCTTTTGGACAAGCGCTTCACAGGTGGAATAAAGCTCGTCCACCGTGGCAGGGGAGGCGCTGAGCCCCAGCGTATCACTAAGAGGTCTGCGTGCGTAGTTTAAGCCCCACAGGCTTACAAACAGCGCATAAATCAATGAGGCAATGCTCAAAAGAACGATCAGGCGGTTTAATAGCTCCTGCCACCATTTTCTTTTTGCGCGGATAGACTGGATGACTATAAGCACCAGATAGATACCGATAAACAGGATGAACGCATACAGCAGGAGCTCCGCAAGTGAAAAGGGGAAAATACCCGTTGCGGTGGAGAGCCCTTGTGCGATGACCGGGAATACAGTGCGCGAATAGACATCTTCCGTCAATTGCGGCCACAGAAAAGAAAGACGAAAAAGCGTATAGAAAAAAGGCCCCGGCACTAGCCAGAGAAGCTTTTTAAGGGTCGATTTTAAACCAAACGGAGCGGTTTCTCTGTTCATATGCGTCCTTTCCTAATTATACAAATGTATCGCGGTACTGTTATTGTATACAATCAAAGGATTGCAGGTCAATGTAAAATAATGCATATCAATCATTTTGTTTCGGTTCGCACTGCCTTTATAGCTGCCTGTGCTGTTCTTTGGAGTCCTTGTAATACTTTCGCAGCCGGATGATGCTCAATATCCATAAAACCACGACGAAAGGAATCAGTGCGAGCGAGAAGAGCGGCAGCTCGGTCATCAGTATGAAGTCAAATGCGCCGTGGAGAAATGCCGGTACATACAGCGACTTGTTCATGTAAGAGACGCATTTTCCCGGTTCATTGCAAAACCGCGCCATTGAGAGGTAATAGCCCATCGTGATGCCAAGCAGCATGTGCGCGGGTACGCTCAGCAGCGCGCGTGTGATCCAAATATCCGGTACAGTCGCAGAGTAACTGAAAACGTAGAAAACGTTTTCTAATGTGGCAAAACCGAGCGCGGCAATGCTGCAATATACAATGCCGTCCAGCTTTTCGTTGAACGCAGGGTGGCTAAACGCATGGCGCATCACCACGCGGCGTTTGAAAAACTCCTCTGAAAGGCCAATCACGATAAACGCCTCAAAAAGCAGACCGTACAGCCCTGTGAATATGTTGAAATATTGCCCGATTGTTTCCGCGATAATCGTTGGAATCGTGGCGAACATACCAAAAAAAAATACCTTCGCAAGCAGCCGTTTTGGTTCCTTGTCGTAACGGTCGATAAAAATAATAAAAAGTGAAAACACGACACCCGGCAATATAGCCGACAATATCATCCAAAGAAGCTCCATAGTCACCGCCTAGTCCGTCATATTATCATTATAGTCGCGTTAACCTTGTGGCGCAACAACGAAGCGTTTAATGCCGTTTAAACGGCTTTTTTATCAGTCAGAAGAACGCCGACAACACACGCCGAATTGATATCCAGTAAAATGAAAAAAAGAAACAAAGCGCACTGAATGTCCCGCAGTGCGCTTTGTATCGTGATATCATACTGTGTGAGTAAAGTTTCATGCCGTAGCTTAGTGAACAAATATCATAACGGCAATGCCGGCAGCCGCCGCGATAATGCCGCCCACGAGCGATACCGTGGCGCCCGTTTTGTTGCCGCGGATTAAATCCATTTCATTTTTGACGGAAACGATAAACGGTTTTTTGGAATCCAAAGGTTTGGAAATGTTTAAACGACCTCCTTGTGAATACACGTCTCCCAGCACGTAAAGCGGATGCTTGAGAGGAATTGTCTTTTCTACCATGCGGAAGCCGAGCGTGCGAGAGCCGCGCGCGTTGAAATGGAAGCTGCTGAAAAAACCATACTGATTCATCATGTTGGTCGGCTCAAATTTGTCCAACGTTTTAACCGTGTCGAGCTGCATGCCGTGATCAAGCACTTCGATATAAGCTTTTTCATTCCCGTCTTCCAGGACGATGGGACCGGGACTTTTCTGATTGGACATTAGGTCTTCTCTGCGATTAACACGCTGGTGTGTGCCGTTTTCGTCCTTATACGTTTCTGTTTCTTCAAATACCTGATAAAGCTGCGCGTCATAATACGCGACCTCCGTTTCGGAGTACGGTGCTTTTATTGACGAGTCGCTGGAGGCCATGCCTTTTATCTCAGCATATTCGCGATAGTCTGTGAGTCCTGCCTCTTCGTTTTCTTTCAGTGTGGTTTTTATGTCGGAAAGGGGCAAGGTTTTCATAAACTGTATCTCGATGTTCTTGTTTTTAATTCGTGTCCTGACAATAAAAATAAGCAAAACACCCAGGACGATGAGTATGGCGCCGATTATAATAGATGCCATGGATAATACCTCCTTCTTATCACAACCCGAGTTCTTTTTTCAAACGCTCCATTTCGCTGTCTGCAGCCGATTCGCTCTCCAGCTTGGCAAACGGATCGTTCTGCTTCGCATCGATGCCTGAAATCTCGAATTGCGCGTCGGCTTCGGCCTCTTGCTGTGTGATCTTCGCTTCCATTTTGTCCATCTTTGCAAATGCGCCGCCGCTGTCTATGCCGCCGATGGCTTTGGCCACACCTTGACGCGCTTCGGCAACCTGCGCTCTGGCAATCAGCATCGACTGGCGCGCCCTTGCTTCTTCGAGCTTTTGCTTAAGCAGATTAACCTGCTCGCGTACCGTTTCCACCTGCTTTGACAGCTCATCGTGCATCTGCTGGTACTGCTTAACGGTCGCGTCTGCCTTGAGCTTGCTGTCAACAGCCTGCTTAGCAAGCGCTTCATCGCCCGCCTTCAGAGCCGTTTTCGCCCGCCCTTCCCAAAGCGTAGCTTGAGACTGCGCTTCTTCAAGCTGTTTTTTGGTTCGACGTTCGCTCGCCATCACTTGTCCTAAGCCTTGCGTGGCTTCTTGCAATTGCTCTTCCATATCAATAATGATCTGTTTGAGCATCTTTTCCGGATCTTCAGCCTTGTCAATCAAGTCGTTGATGTTGGCTTTCAGAAGATCCACCAAGCGTGAAAAAATAGCCAAAGTTATACCCTCCTGCATATTAATTTAAGGCAAATAACTGCCAAATAAAAGGCGCTTTTCAGAAAAATGAGTGTCAATCATTGTGTGAATAATGATAAAATAATATGTAACTATCCTACGAATTATATATAACCAAGTAAAGTTAAATAAAACCTTATAATGACGAACAAAAAGTTAAGTATATTGCTAAAGTGTAAAAAGTCTGTTAAGGACCAGGTCTTTATGCTTCGTCTCAGCGTGTCGATGCACGAAACTCATAAAAAAGTAAACATTGCTAAAAATGTAGGGGTGGGTCTCCGTGCCCGCCCGGCGCGTTTTTGCGGTGTATGTGCTCGGGGCGGCATGGAAACCGCCCCCCCTGCGAGTTAGCTTTTTTCATGCAGCTATTTCGTTGCGAGTATGTAATTTTTGAGCATTCTTATTGACACTATCACTCAATATAAATGCTCAAAAATGCGAGACCTTTTCGTTTTGTCTCAGCGCGTCGATGAACTGGCGCGCGATGCGCGGGGAACGTCCGGCGCTCGCGAAACGCTCTGCCTCAAGCTCGAGCAGTGCATCGTCCATTTGAATACCGTAGTCATCCTTCAGCGCGTGAACGATGTTAAGATACGTTTTCTTGTCCGGCTTGAAGAAGCCGACGGTTAGTCCGAAACGGTGAGAGAGGGAACAAAGCTCCTGTATCGTTTCGTTGCGGTGAATGTCGTCGCCCTCGCGGTCGGAGAAAAGCTCCTTGACCATGTGCCGCCTGTTGCTTGTGGCATAGATTACGATGTTGGTCGCTTTGGCGGATACGGAGCCTTCCAATACGGCTTTGAGCGCGTTGAAATCGTCGTTCTGCTGTGTAAACGACAGGTCGTCAATGAACAGTATGAACTTAAGAGGGCTTTGGCTGAGCGTGTCCACCACGGCGGGAATATCGCAAAACTGCCGCTTATCAATCTCGATGAGGCGCAGCCCCTGAGTATGGTACTCGTTGGCGATGGCTTTAACGGTAGATGATTTACCGGTGCCCGCGTCACCGTACAGCAGCGCGTTGGCGGCGGGCTTGCCGTTTAGCAGCGCCAGCGTATTGCGGATGACCGCTTTTTTCTGGCGCTCGTAGCCTTTGAGATCGCCAAGGTGAATGAGGTCGGGACAGGCGACGGGTACGATATCACCGTGAACATAGCGCAGCATATGATGCTTCGCATAGACGCCGTGGCCTTCGGTGGCGATGCTGTCCATATGGCGCATAAACGCAGTGAGAAAATCAGAATCGCTGTTGTGCCAGTCGGGGAGGAATCCCTCAAAACGGATGTGCGCACGGATATCGGCGGATTTGAGCTGTGCGACAGCTTCCAGGACGGCGAGCTCGTTTCTCGTACACGTTTCGTAAACACCGTCAACAGGTTGCTTAAGTGCGCGTTTTTGCACGTAGATGTTGTCGTCCTCGATGATGCGCGCCCAGATATAATCCGTGAGGTTGGTATCGTGCGCAAACAGCGCGGCGGCAAAGTCTGCATAGCGCGAGACTTGCTCGGACGCGGGCCGGCCTTCTGCATGAAGCAGCGCGGAAAGTTTCATAAAAACCTCGTCTTCCAGCAGACGCCTAAATATCACGAGAGAACGAAGTTTGAGTTCGGTGCTTAGAAAATCGGTCACGGCAAGCTTCCTTTCTTCTGTCAGTACTGGGTGGTGACGGCTGCCACTTCGCAGGGAACCACGCGTATCAGATCGGCAGGGCTAAGCTCTATCTGCAGCCCGGGCTTGCCCGCGCTGACCACGATGGTGCTTTGCGCTTCGCATGCGCTGTCGATGACTGTGTGATACGTTTTTTTCATGCCGACGGGCGAACAGCCGCCCCGGATATAGCCTGTGATCTTATTGATGTCGTTAACTTTGACCATCTCGACAGATTTTTCACCCACGGCTTTGGCCGCGGCTTTCAAATTAAGCTCTAGTGCAACGGGGATGACGAACACATAGTAAGCGCGGCTTGCGCCCTGTGCCACCAGTGTTTTAAATACCTTCTCTGGCGGCATTCCCGTTTTATTGGCGACGGAGACGCCGTCAATAAAGCCGTCGCTATGGTCGTATGTGTATTGGTTATAGCTGATGCCTGCGTTGTCCAGCAAGCGCATGGCGTTTGTTTTGATATTGGCCACTTTTTCTCCTCACAAAAGTCAAATCATACATGCAATTATACACGAAAAATATATAAAGAAAAAGGGTGCGAAAAGCGTTGCGGTTGCGATATGGATAAAGACCGGTTCGCGATCGTCTTTATCTCGTCCTTGAAACTTCCGCGGCTGAAATGCTATAATCCGTGTAGCATTCGCCATTTCTGGTGAATGTTCCAAATATAAATACAGAGGCGGCCTTTTGCGCTGCCCCAACATAAAAGGGAACAAGGAGCACGCATGATTAATATCGCAAGCCAAATCGCCAAAGAACTGCAAATCAACGAATCACAGGCACAAAGCGCCATTTCACTACTCGATCAGGGAAATACGGTGCCTTTTATCGCGCGATACAGAAAAGAAGTCACGGGATCGCTTACGGATGAAACGCTGAGGGAGCTTGCCGACAGGCTGACGTATCTGCGCAAGCTCGAAGAGCGTAAGGAAGAGGTCATCCGTCTCATCGGCGAGCAGGGTAAGCTGACAGACGGGCTAAAGACCAAAATAGAATTGGCACAGGGTGTCACCGAAGTGGATGATATTTACCGGCCTTACCGTCCCAAACGTCGGACGCGTGCCACGATTGCCAAAGAAAAGGGTTTAGAGCCATTGGCCGCGCTGATATGGCAGCAGCAGACAAGCGACGAGGACATCGACAAGCTGGCCGAGGATTACATCAATGCGGAAAAAGAGGTGGAGAGCGCCGAGGCCGCGGTGGCGGGCGCGAAGGATATTATCGCCGAGATGATTTCCGACGATGCCGATTTGCGCGGAAAGCTGCGCGCATGGGTGCGGCACAGCGGCTTGATTATTTCCAAAGCGGCGGCGGAAGAAAGCACCGTCTACGATATGTATTACGACTTTTCCGAGCCTGTCGCCAAGCTTGTGCCTCACCGCGTGCTTGCATTGAACCGCGGTGAAAAGGAAAAGATATTGAACGTTAAGATCGAAGCCGAGGAACAGGACGCCGTGGCGCTGATGCACAGAAATGTGTTCAAGCCGCGCTGGCAAAGCGCTTATTTACAATCAGCGGTAGAGGATGCGTATAAAAGGCTGATTTTTCCGTCCATTGAGCGCGAAATCAGAAACGATCTCACTGAAGAAGCCGAAGAGCAGGCGATCAAGGTGTTCGGCGGTAATCTCAAAAATCTGCTGCTTGTGGCGCCCGTTCATGGCAAGACGGTGCTCGCGCTAGACCCCGGCTTTCGTACGGGCAACAAGGTGGCCGTGGCGGATCCGACGGGCAAAGTGCTCGATACGGGCGTGGTTTACATGACGCTGGAGCACCACGATACCGCAAAAGCCAAAGAGTATCTGAAAAAGCTGATCGAAAAGCATAACGTGGATATTATCGCCATTGGCAATGGCACAGCCTCCAAAGAGACAGAAGCTGTGGTCGCCGAGCTGATTAAGACGCTGCCAAAGCAGGTTTATTATCTTGTTGTGAGCGAGGCGGGCGCGTCGGTGTATTCGGCATCGAAGCTGGGCAGCGAGGAGTTCCCGGATTTTGATGTGGCGCTTAGAAGCGCGGTATCTATCGCGCGTCGGCTGCAAGATCCGCTTGCGGAGCTTGTAAAAATTGATCCCAAGGCCATCGGCGTGGGCCAGTATCAGCACGACGTGAACCAAAAAAGGCTTGCTGAAATGCTCGGGGGCGTGGTGGAAGACTGCGTGAATGCGGTGGGGGTCGACCTCAATACGGCATCGCCGTCTCTGCTCAGATACATTTCCGGCATTTCGCCCGCTGTGGCCAAGAGTGTCGTGGAGATGCGCGAGACACAGGGGCGGTTCCAGAGCCGTCAGCAGCTTAAAAAGGTACGCGGTCTTGGTGACAAAGCGTTTGAACAATGTGCGGGATTTTTGCGCATACCCGGCGCGAAGAATATACTCGACAACACCGCCATTCATCCCGAATCGTATGACGCGGTAAACCGATTGCTGGAAAAACAAGGCGCGCGTTTGACGCGGGAAAAAGACTTGGAGCAGCTGCGTGCGCAGATGAGCGGCTGGAAGGTATCCGCGCTGGCAGCTGCACTTGCCATTGGCGAGCCCACGCTCAAAGACATATTGGAAGAGCTCAAAAAGCCCGGCCGCGATCCGCGCGACGCGTTTGAACAGCCGGTGTTTCGCTCGGACGTGATGCATCTTGAAGACTTGAAAGAGGGTATGGTGCTCACGGGCACGGTGCGCAACGTCATTGACTTTGGCGCGTTTGTGGATATCGGGGTGCATCAAGACGGGTTGGTGCACATTTCGCAGCTTGCAGACAGGTTTGTTAAGCATCCGATGGATGTCGTGAAAACCGGTGATATCGTCAAGGTGCGTGTGCTTAGCGTGGATACAAATAAAAAGCGCATTGCGCTGACAATGAAGAATGTTAATTGAGGTTTGATATGAAGCTTGCTGTGTTCGATTTTGATGGGACGCTGTTCCCCAAAGATACGCTGCCTTTTCTGCTGAAACAATGGCACGTGCAGAAAATGTCGCGGTTGAGGTTTGTGAAGATATGTGCATCGGTGGGCGGCATGTACATGCGGTATAAACTGGGGCTTTATACCGGCATGTCTCGCGAGGTCATTCGCCGCAAGGCCATGCAGCGTTTCACGCCCATATTTCACCAAATGAGCAAGACGGATATAGATGCGTTTTTTGAGCGCAGCGCAAGTCTTATCATCAAACAGCTGAACACCGATATTGTAGCGGAAATGGAGAAAGCGAAGGTGCAAGGATTTCATACAGTGCTGCTTTCAGGCGGCTATCAGCGGCTTATGGATTTTGTGGGCGCTTCGCTCGGCTTTGATACCGTCATCGGCACCGTGCTTCACTACGAGGATGGCCGCGTGGATGCGCACAGGAATCTGGACATCGTCTGCGGCGACGACAAGGCGAGCCATCTTCGCGATATGTTTGATGCTGCGGCGGTGGATTGGAAGATGAGCATCGCCTATGCCGATAGCCTGTCGGACTTATCCATATTGAATCTTGTCGGGACTCCCGTGGCGGTCAATCCCGATCCGGAGCTGAAAACAGAGGCCGAAAAGGCCGGTTGGAGGGTACTTAACTGTTAGCGGCGTTGTTGTTTCTCGTGATTACTTCTTAAGAGGGAGTGCCGTCTTGGCGGGATATGCCGCGCATACCGCCCATGCCCATCTGCATCACGGTAATGCTTGTTGCCGTTTCGCCCGACATCTCAACGGTGATAATATCGCCTGTTTTTAGGTCGGAGAGAGTGCCTGATAAATCGCCTTCTGAAGATTTTATTGTGACGATGGTACTGTCGTTGATTGTCACGGTTTTTTCTTCGCCTGTGAGTTTAAAATTACCTGGTTCGCCGTTTTGAGGCCGGTTGCCGTTCGGCATTTCGCCGTTTGGTTTGTCGGCGTTACTCGGAGGCTGGCCGTCTTCCCTCGCTTGCTGGTCTTCATTCGTAACGGTCATCGTTATTTTCATTTCCATCGATCGCGGTGATCTGCCCGAAGCAGGTGGATTGCTCGCTTGACGTGTTTTCGGCTGCTGAGCTGGCGCTTTGGCAGCCGCCCAGCGCTGCGAAAATCGTGAGTATACTCAATACCATGATAAGCAATTTTTTAAGCATTGTTTTTTACCTCGTTATCAGTTTTTGGTTGATGGTATCTTATCAACAAAGATTAACGGCAACTTGTAGTTAATATGAACTTTTTTTGAACACACAAAAAAGACGCTGATATTCATTCTCTGTTTTTTCTTTCAGCGTCTTTATATAGAAAATTGAATTACGGCACAACCTTGACGATATTGTACATGCTGTCAAGAACGGCCCAGTTCTGGGGAAATTCAAGGCCCAAAAGCCAGTAGCTCACACCGCGGAGGTCGTATTTGTTCACAAGCAGCAGTTTTTCGCGAATGCTTCTGGCATCTTCAAACCATACCTCATGCTCCACACCATTGTCATCAAAGTATTTATACGTGGGAGATTGTGTCTGTTCGTCAAAACGGATGTCTGCGCCTTCTTTTGCAGCCAGCGTCACAGCCTCCTGCGGGCTCAAACGCTTTGCCCATTTTCCGCTCGGCATAAAAGGCAGCATCCAGTCATAGCCGTATAGCGGCATGCCCATCATGATCTTGCGGCTTGGGATCACCGATACCGCATATCGAATCACATCTTCCACAAGATCGACCGGGGCCACGGCGTATGGCGGGCCGCCGGACCATCCCCATTCGTATGTCATGATGATGACAAAATCCACGGTTTCTCCATGTGCACGGTAATCGTGCGCGCCGTGCCATGTGCCTGTCGTATAATCCGAGGGCTTGGGCGCCAGCGCCGTGGAGACCACATAGCCAAGCGGACGCAATGCGGCCACCACGCGCCGCAGAAAGTCGTTATAAAGCTCACGATTTCCGGGCGATATTCTTTCAAAGTCGATGTTGACGCCATAGTAGCCTTTATCGCGCATCGTCCGTATCATGTTTTCTATCAACGTATCTTGAACGGCAGTACTTTTCAGTATCGTGTCTGCGATCTCGGTACTGAAATTGCCTTTCGCAAAGTTGGTGAGTACGAGCAGCGGTGCCACTCGGCTGTTTCTTGCCGCTGCGAGCATGGCCGTATCGTTGATGGGGGTCATGCTGCCATCCGCGCCAACCTGATAACTGAAAGGGCTTAAGTATGTGAGATATTCGCCCACCTGGCTTATCGTCTGTGCTTCTTTTTCGGGCGTAGACGGTTCAATATAACCGTTCACCTCAATAAATCCATAGTTTTTTTCTCGGACGGGTATGCGCAGCACCGTGCTGGGCGCGATAACATCGGGGTTCGTGATGCCGTTTAGTGCGATGATGCTGCTCGTTGTGGTGCCATAGCGCCGTGCGATCGTGAAAAGCGTTTCTCCGGGTGCGACGGTATGCATCGTTTCCCGCGTGGGTATGACAAGCGACTGACCTGCAACCAGATAGGGAATATCGTCAAGCTCATTAGTCCGGTATATATCATCTGCGGGAACGCCGTAGCGTTGTGCGATCTTATACAGCGAATCACCTGGCTGTACAACATGTATGTCCAAATTTGATCACTTCCTTAAACAAATATTTTGGTTGCTATATTATATGGGAAGCTGCCCGCCAAAGTTCGCTTCAAAAGCCGCGAGGGGTTCATGTGTTTTTTTCTTTATAGCTTTATCACTTTTTGGCGTAAATCAATATACTATACTGTATGCGAAAGAGCATTGCCCTTGAAACAAAAAACAAAGATGGTGATATGATGGAGATGTCAGCGAGAGAGCTGTTTGCACGAATGATAAAATGTGAGGCCGAAGGAGAAGGCATAACCGGTATGCAAGCCGTTGCATCGACGATCATGAACAGAGTTCATGTGGCCTACGGAGAATATTTAAGAACAGGCCAAGGCGATTTAAGGCGGGTGTTGACACAGCCGGGCCAGTTCACCTGCTATATGGATGTTGTCGGCGGTGAATACAATCCGCAGAATGTATGGAATATGAGGCCGGAACAGACGCACTATGATATTGCGGACTGGGCGCTTGCGGGCAACATTCATTCGGGTGTTGTTGAAACACTTTGGTATATGAATCCGTTTCAGCCTGCCTGCCCGACGTATTTTCCATATAACCGGACGGGTGTGCAGTTTAACAGAGTGGCACAGCACTGTTTTTTTCAGCCCACCAGTCTGTATGCATTGACATAGTAAATGAGGAAGGGAGGAGATATTAATATGAATTCCAGCCAATACAGCTATACGGATAACCGAAACGGACATACAAAGCCGATGAACAGGACGCAAAGCGTAGCGCGTGATTTGACCACAAGGCCCATGCGGTCTGATCAGCCAAGATTACAATCCGGCACGGGCATGACAAATACGCAAAATATGACAAACGAAAAATGGTCAGACATGAATCAAACAGTGCCAACGCCATCAAATATGAGTAATGGTTTGACGAACAATCAAACAGGTCAGACGGTCATAACGCCAGAATCTCTGGCAGGCAGAACGCCAACGACCGTTGAAAGCCCGTACTATACGGCCGGGTTTTTAAAAAACTTCATAGGAAAAAATATGCGCGTAGAGTTTTTAATTGGAACATCGGGTGCGCTTGTAGACAGAACAGGTGAGCTTGTGGAAGTCGGTGCAAGCTATATCGTGTTAAGACCGCTTTTATCGGACGATTTACTGATGGCCGATCTTTATTCGATTAAGTTTGTGACAATATATCAATAAACATAGTTTTTGAATGATGGAATAAGCCTTAAATACACTGGGCTTATTCTTTTTATGCTCTTTTTTACAGCGCATATCGCAGACCTAAGACGCATAGCCTTGAATAGAATAATGAGTGAGGTGCGTTCCATGAAAAAACAAAAAGGGCTCATCGTCTTTGCTGTGGCCTGCCTTGATGTCATACTGATTGCGCTTGCCTCAACATTCAATTTTCATACAGAGGTCTGCTTTTTTCAGGCCGCTCATAGCGAAACGAGCGAATATAGCTGGTATTTTAAGCCCCGCAGCGACGGGCTTCAGCCCCAAAACCTGCCTGAATTTGCGTTTATCAGGGATTACGAAGCTTACTGGGTGGGAGAACCTAAAGAAAAGGTAATATATCTTACGTTTGATGCGGGCTATGAAAACGGTTACACTCCGCAGATACTTGAGGCGCTCAAAAAGCACAATGCGCCTGCCGCATTTTTCGTCGTCGGTCACTATATCAAATCGTCGCCGGAGCTTGTGACACGTATGGTGGACGAGGGGCATCTTGTATGTAGTCATTCGATGAACCATAAAAATATGGCTGTGATGAGCGATTTCTCGGCGTTTAAATCCGAAATGGAAGAGCTTGAGAATGTGTATGCCGAGCTGACCGGTAAAAAAATGCCCGCATATTACAGACCTCCTGAGGGTAAATTCAGCGGCAGGTGCTTAAAATATGCACAGGAGCTTGGATACAAAACGATATTCTGGAGTTTTGCCTACTTTGACTGGTATGTGGATGATCAGCCGTCCGAAGAGGACGCGATAAAGATCATTACAACGCGCACGCACCCGGGTGCCATCGTGCTGCTGCATGCCACATCCCAAACCAATGCCAAGGTCTTAGATCGTGTGCTGACGGAATGGGAGAACATGGGTTATGAATTGAAAAGCCTTGATGAGTTTCCGTTCGAGCAAATAAAAGAAGATTTGGGTGCATCAAAGGATTGATTAGTGAGTGGTTTTATCATTGCATTTTCTTGCGTTAAGCAGCAAGTATAGACCAATTGGTACGAGGATAAGGCTTATCCATTGTGATGTGGAAAAAATCCAAAACATGCCTCGGTCGCCATCGCCGCGGAAATATTCCAGTATGAAACGGAGCACGCCATAACACGCAATATAAAGCCCTGTGATCTGCCTGTCGGCACGGGGCTTTCGTGAATAGCGAAATAACAAGATAAACAGTACAAAATTGAAAGCGGATTCTAAAAGCTGAACAGGGAACAGCGCCACGTTTTGGGGAGCCGCGGAATCCGCACGGAAATAAACGCCCCATGGCGGATCCATCGCGCGTCCATAGCAGCATCCGGCACAAAAACAACCGATGCGGCCAATCGCGTGAATCAGCGGTACGGACGGTATCATGCTGTCTGCGAGATGCCAAAACGACAGACGGTACTGTTTGCTGTAGATAAAGATACCCAGCACCGCGCCGATAAAACCGCCGTAAAACACAAAGCCGTGTGTGAAAAGCGCGTTGATGTCACTAAGCGTCCATGGAACTTGCGCATGGGCTTCAATAAGCGAAGGCAACGATATTGCCAGATAAAGCAGCTTCGCGCCGACGATCACACCGATCAGCGCATACAAGGCGCAAAAAAATATATCCTGTTTTTTTAAATCGCGTCTGACCGGCAAATAGACAGCGACAAACAATCCAAGAACACAGCCGATTAGTATAAGCGGTCCGTACATGGGAATGGTTAAGCCGAAAACGGTGATTGTTGGGAGCATTTAATGTCCTTTCGGTGTATCGATCCGAGCAAAAAAACAGGGAAAGAGCGTAAATGCCCTTTCCCGCTATGCTTTGCTTAATACTTCACGAATGGCGCGACTGAGGCCACACATGCTGTGCAAGCGATAACAACCACCGCGCAAATTGCAAGAGCGACAATATTGAGCACGAGACCGGCGGTTGCCATGCCGGAAGGGCTTTGCTTTCTGGCCATGATGCTAAGCACAAGACCGACAACGGCCATGATAATGCCGACAAACCACAATAAAAATACAAAGACGACGGCGCATATGCCGAGAACCATTGCCGCAATGGCCATGCCGTTGCTCGGGCTGTTGACAGGACCTTGGGGTGCGGGCTGATAATTCTGTTGCTCCATGAATCATTCCTCCAATTAAAAAATAGTGACAAGCGATTAAAGCTTTAATAATAGATTACTTACCAAGTATATCAAACAATGGTGCAAATGTGTACGACTTTTTTGTAGAGTAAATGGTTTTATATGAACCTGAGTTACGTATATTTTTGTAGGTTTTGATACTTTTTAAAGCCATGGAAGATTGCGTGTGTATATGATATAATTAACTATGATTACGAATAAGGGGCATGATGTTATTGGGCGATAAGAACAGAAAATACAAAATACTGCTGTTTGATCTGGACGATACGTTGCTGGATTTTCAAGCAAACGAAAGGGATGCGCTCCCGAGGGTGTTTGATTTTTTCGGGTACACGCTGACAGACGAAATGATGAAAGCATATCACACGATCAATAATCAGCTTTGGACTGATTATGAGAATGGCGAAGTGATGATGAGCGAAATGCTGAATTCGAGGTTTGCCAAAACCATGGCGAAGTTTGGAGTCGCGGTAGACGGCGTGGCGTGGGAAAAACATTATCAGGCGCTTTTAGGAGATGGTCATCATATCATAGAGGATGCTTTGGAGGTTTGCCGGAGGCTTGAAAAAACGCACAGGCTGTTTGTGATAACCAACGGCGTAAGGAAAACGCAGCTAAATCGGCTCAAAGCTGCGGGTTTGTACGATTTATTCGAAGATATTTTTACGTCGCAGGGCATCGGGTACCAAAAGCCCGCCAAGGAATTCTTTGACCACGTAATAAGCCATATCAGCGGTTTTGATACGCGTGAAGCGCTGATAATAGGAGATTCGATCAATACGGATATCAAGGGCGGTATAGAATCGGGTATCGATACCTGTTGGTTTAACAGACACGCGCAGGAATGTGGCGCCAATATTCCGATTGCATTTGTCATTTCAAAGCTAACAGATCTGTATGACATATTATCTGAAAATGATGAGAGATAAACTGCTTCGTTGGTATAATAAGAATAAACGCGACTTGCCGTGGCGGCGGCGCAACGGCGCGTATGCGGTGCTCGTGTCAGAAATGATGCTTCAGCAGACCACCGTGGAAACGGTGCTTCGGTATTATGAGCCGTTTATGGCACGCTTCCCGGACGTGCGGACGCTTGCCGCGGCGGATGAACAGGAGGTGCTTGCCTGCTGGAAGGGGCTTGGGTACTATTCCCGCGCACGACATCTGCACAGCATTGCCAAGGTGGTCGGCGAGTTCGGCGGCGTGTTCCCGAACACGCATGAGGCTTGGCTGTCACTGCCGGGTGTCGGGCCGTATATGGCGGGTGCCGTGCTGAGCATCGCTTTTGGACAGGCGTATCCGGCTGTAGACGGCAATGTGCTGCGCGTTATATCGCGCGTGTTCGCATTGCGGGAAGACATCTCGCGCACCGCGGCGCGTAAAGAGGTGGAAGCGCGGGTCGGCGCTATGATGCCGCACAAGAGTGCGGGCGATTTTACACAAGCGCTCATGGAATTAGGGGCGCTGATCTGCCGCCCGGCTTCGCCCGACTGCACAAACTGCCCATGGAACGAAGTGTGTGTGGCGTTGCGTGACAGTATTGTGGATGAGCTGCCGGTAAGGAAACCGCGCATAGCGCCGCGTATTGTGCCGCTTTGGGCGGCGCTTATAAAGACTGAGGATGCGGTACTGCTGCATTACCGCGGCAACGATACGCTGTTGGCAAAGCTATGGGGGCTGCCTGTGGCACAGAAGCAGGATGGAGAAACGGCCGAATCATTGTTTAATAATAAATACGGCATAGCGCTGACAGACGGCGAAGTCGTGAGCCGTGCGGTGCATGTGTTTACGCACCAACGCTGGGAGATGGACGTTGTCAGTTATCGTGTGGAAAACCCGATAAAGCTCAATGCATCCGAATGGGAATGGGTAAGCTGGGAATCAATAGAGAATAAGCCGATACCCACGGCGTTTATGAAGATACTTCGCGTCGTGAGAAAACAGATGGCGGAAAGGATAGCAGATGAATAAAACGGCAGTGTTAGCAGGCGGGTGCTTTTGGTGCATGGAGCCGCCATACGCGAAAATACCGGGCGTTGTTAAGGTGCTGCCCGGATACACGGGAGGACATACCCAAAATCCCACGTACGAGCAGGTCTGCGCAGGCGGGACAGGGCACTATGAAGCGGTTGAAGTCACTTATGAATCCGATAACGTATCATTTGAGCAGCTTCTTGAGGTTTTCTGGCGTCAGATCGACCCGACGGATGCGTTCGGTCAGTTCGCGGACAGAGGCCGCCAGTATCAAACGGCGATCTTCTATCACGACGAGGATGAAAAACGCGCTGCCGAGGAATCAAAGCGCCGTATACAGCGGCTGTTTGAAAGAGAAGTGCGCACGCAGATACTTCCGGCGTCCGCGTTTTATCCCGCAGAAGGCGGCCACTGTGAATATTATAAAAAGAACCCCGGACATTACGCAAGATATAAGGCAGGGTCGGGACGCGAAGCGTATATCAACAGTTTGTGGGGTAAGGAGGCGCTTAAAGAAAGACTGTCTCCTATGCAGTACAGCGTGACGCAGGGCAACGGCACGGAGCCGCCGTTTCGTAACGACTATTGGGACAACCATGAGCCGGGGCTTTATGTGGATGTGATATCCGGAGACCCGTTGTTTACATCTCTTGATAAGTTCGATTCGGGCTGCGGCTGGCCGAGCTTTACAAAGCCTGTGGATGAACGGCGTGTCAGTGAGAAAGAAGACTTAAGCCACGGCATGATTCGCACGGAAGTGAGGACGAAGGGCACAGACGCCCATTTGGGTCATGTGTTCCCCGACGGCCCGGGATCGAGTGGTCTTCGATACTGTATCAACTCAGCAGCGCTTCGGTTTGTGCCGCTCGTCGATCTTGAAAAAGAAGGTTACGGGCAATACAAGAATCTGTTTGAACAATGAATATATAATATGTAAAGTCACTGTCAATAGTCACATGAGCCACTTGTAATCATATACTATAGTATCATTGATGAAAGAAAGGTGAAGACTTTTGGCATGTCCAACTACAGTTCATGAAACAGTATGCGTACAGGCAAATGTTCGTATTGAGCCTCAGGTTGATGTGGGTACAATCACGACATGTTGTTGCGGCAATCCGTTAATCGGGAACTGCCCGGGAACACCGACTGAATTTTGCGAATTCATGGTGAGCCAGAACATTTGCGTTCAGGTGCCCTTAACCTTCCACGCAAACGCAACGGCAACACCTTCCGGCATCGTGTGCGGCACGCCGGACATTGGGGGCTGCCCCGAAACAACGTGTACTTTTACGATTGGCTACTATAAAAATCACCCGGATATAACCAATGCGCTGATCACAGATGCGGGAGGTTCGATCGTTCTTGGAATCGACGCTACAGGCCTAAGTGTGACGGCTACCGCCACAAACGCAAACGACATATTAGATTTTATGCCGCCGCCGCCTGCGCCGGATACGCCGCCGTATGCCGGACAGTATGAGGTGCTTTATGCACAGCTTCTTGCCGCGAACCTCAATGTATTAAGGGGCGCGACGTGCGAGTTTGCATTGTCAGCAATTGCGGCAGCAAATACGTTTATTGCGAATTCGCCTTCGGGCGGTATGATGGGAGCAGGTACGGTTCAAGAGCCTTTGGCAACCTTCAATGAGGGATTGGCCGGAGGGTGTCCTGTCCATTGCCCCGAATAATGGTTGATTATTATGCCCTGCTTGATTCAAAGCGGGGCTTTTATCATATAATACAGCTGTCACATATAATATATAAGGACGTATAATATAACATAACAATATGAAGTGGATGTGAGTATATGGACTGTCCGTCCATTGTGAACCAAAAGGTTTGTGTCGAAGCAAAGGTGACTGTAAATCCGGAAGCAGAGGTCGGTGATGTTCATGCATACTGCGTAGGCAAACCACATTTTGAGGAATGCGGCAAGAAATCTTGCGGTTGTACTTATATGGTGAGCCAAATGCTGTGTGTTCGTTTTTCCCTCGCGATCTCCGCCAATGCGTCCGCCAAGCCTGCGGGTATCGTTTGTTGTGAGCCTGAGGTGAAGGCGTGCTGTCCCCAAAATGAGCAAGAAATGCCGTGTGACGAGGAGGTGTCTTATCAAACAATAATATCTGATGATGACACGGCTTGTTTCAAGCCGATGCTTTTTGAAAAAACACAAAACGAAACAGAGCCGTATGGCGATGCGATAAAAAATGAAAACAGACCTTACAGAAAAAGAAGCAATCCCATCATGCAAAGGGGCGGGTTTTGTTTCCCGCCACTGCCTTGTGTTCCGTGCTGCTGTCCTAGATTTGGCTTTTTCCAAAGAAAATCAAGGCATAGGCCGATTTTTTGATGTATTGTGCGTGACTTTGCTGCGGATTATGGCTTCGACATATGTATAGTTTTCGGGTGTGCAAAAAACAGCCATTTTTTCAGTGAGACCGCCGCGCAGCAAAATCACTTTGCGTTGGGGGTCGTATTTGACTTTGCGAATATGCTTCCATTTGAGCGACAAGACCTGACGCGAATTGGCAAGCATACCCGCTCCTGCGGCTGTCATATTGCCTGAGAACAGTCCCAGCGTAATCAGCAGGCTGTTTATTATGCGGTTTTTCTTGCGCTGCTTTGCTTGCGTATAGTTGGTGATGCCTTTGCTATCAACGATGAAGCCGGGCGCGTATCTGCCGCCGTATACGATCATGATAAAGATAAAAGTCAGCAGCAACAGCGCCCCAATCAGCAGCAGGGCGTATTTGGTATCTGAATCAAAAACGTTGCCTTCGGATACGAGCAGTATCACGGCAATGAGTATGCCAAAAGGGATGCCGATGGCAATACCCAGCCCGCGCAGAATATACCGGTTCTTAAATATCGGAACATAGATTTCCCATTGCAGTTTATCAGTCATTATATCTCCTTTGAGGGAAATGGTTTTTTTATTGTATCACAAACTAAAAAAGGAACAAAATAATTTCTGACGGTTTGTCAAAAAGCACCGCTCATGTTATAATCTTTATTAAGAAGAATTCCGAAGAAGGAAGGGCGATGTATGAAAATCGTATCCTGGAACGTGAACGGCTTGCGCGCGTGCTACGGCAAAGGCTTTGCCGATTTTTTCAAAGCGGCGGACGCAGATATATTCTGTATACAGGAGACCAAGCTGCAGCGCGGCGATTTTGAATTCGAACAGCCGGATTATTTCGATTACTGGAATGATGCGGAAAAGAAGGGGTATTCGGGCACGGCTGTGTTTTCTAGGCAGGAGCCCAACGCTGTGACATACGGCATCGGCATTGACGCGCACGATCACGAAGGACGCGTGATTACGCTGGAATATGACGGCTTCTATTTTGTAAACGTTTATGTGCCCAACGCGGGGGAGGAATTAAAACGGCTGGATTACCGCATGGCGTGGGATAGCGATTTTCGCGCGTATATTTCAGCGCTGGATAAAAAGAAAAACGTGATCGTCTGCGGGGATTTGAATGTGGCGCATAAAGAGATTGATCTGAAAAACCCCAAAACCAACAGGCGCAGCGCGGGCTTCACAGACGAGGAGCGCGAGGGTTTTACCCGGCTGTTGGAATCAGGCTTTGCGGATTCGTTCCGCTTTCTTTACCCGGAAAAGCGCGATGCGTATACATACTGGTCTTACCGCTTTGGCGCGCGCGCAAGAAATGCGGGCTGGCGTATCGATTATGCCTGTGTTTCCGATCGTCTGCAAAATGAGCTGCACGAAATGACAATTCACAGCGATGTGATGGGATCGGATCACTGTCCGATTTCCATCGATATATTTTAAAGAACAGTCATCAGTCATCATCAACAATGCGCATAACGGCTGTCTTTGTTTGCGATAATAGGGTTATGACAACTCAGACGATGCAACACCACGCGCAGGCGTGCATATTGGAATTTGACAGGCATTTGATGGAGGACGATAAGCCCTCCGTGTATTTCAACGAGATTGTGAAAAAGGAAGCATTTCCTAAGCAGTATCCGTTCACATTGCTTACAGACCTCATCGGCCTTGAGCAGTCGCCCGTGCATCATCCTGAGGGCGATGTGTGGAACCATACCATGCTCGTGGTGGACAACGCCGCGCAGACCAAGCGCTTGAGCAAAACGCCCCGCGCGCTGATGTGGGCGGCGCTGCTGCATGACATCGGCAAGAAAGAGACAACCAAGCTGCGAAAGGGTCGCGTCACGGCGTACGACCACGACAAAGCGGGGCAGAGGCTTGCGGTGAGTTTCTTGAAGGAGTGCGGGCAAAGCGATGAATTTTCGGAGCAGGTGGGTGCGCTGGTGAGATGGCACATGCAGGCGCTTTACGCCACAAAGAACCTGCCGTTTTTCAACCCCAAAGCGATGAACGCGCAAACGGATGTCAACGAGGTGGCGTTGCTGTGTCTGGCCGACAGACTGGGGCGCGGGCCGGTCACCGCGGAGCAGTTGGAGCGTGAACAGCATCAGATCGCCTCGTTCGTGGAAAAAAGCTTAAAACACCGATAACGGAGGGTATATGAAACGCATATACGGCGCGTGCATTAACTGTGAGCTGATACGTGATTTTCTAATCAGCATTGGCGACATGCGCCGGGCGGAGAAAAACGGCGATATTGACGATAAGTTTTTAAAGCGCATCATGCTTGCGGTGACGCACGTAAACGGATGCGCACTTTGCAACTGGTTCCACACGCGTGACGCACTGAAGATTGGTATGCCGCAAAGAGAGATCGCGCGATTGCTGGACGGCGGTCTGGAGGATGTGCCCAAGGATCAAACGGCGGCACTTGTTTTTGCGCAGCATTATGCAGACACGCTGGGGCATGTGGACGTTGCAGCGTGGCGTCGGATTGTGCACGTTTATGGTGCACAAAGAGCGCTCGGTATCCGCGCCGCGATTTGCATGATCATGGTGGGCAACGCGCAAGGCAATATCTGGGGGGCGATCGCGTCGCGCATCAAAGGCAAGCCGGAACCGGGCAGCTCGCTGACAAAAGAACTTGGTGTGCTCGCAATCGATATTTTCGCTGTGCCGTTTATGCTCGTCTGGGCAGCGTTTGCATCATTCGTTCGGCGTTTTATGCCGGATACCAATATGGACAGGGAGGACGCTCATGGCCATTGAATACGCATGTATCGTGCCGCATCCGCCGCTCATCGTACCGGCAGTCGGCAAAGGAGAAGAAAATAAAATCACAGCGACGGCGCAGGCTTACAAACAGATGGCGAGGGACATCGCGCGCATCAAGCCGCAAACTATCGTGGTGGCGTCGCCGCATTCCGTCATGTACGGCGACTACATTCATATATCGCCCGGTAAATCCGCAAAGGGTGCTTTTGGACGCTTCGGCGCACCGCAGGCATCATTCGAGACGACGTATGACAACGAATTTGTCAGCGTGCTTTCAGATATCGCTTTTGATAAGCAGATTCACGCAGGCACACTGGGCGAGCGTGATCCTGAGCTGGATCATGGTACGTTGGTGCCGCTGCATTTCATCGACCAATTCTATCATGATTACCGGCTTGTCCGCATCTCGATATCTGGATTATCTTATGTGGAGCATTATCGCTTTGGCATGTGTGTGGCGGAAACGGCGAAAAAGCTGGGGCGCAAAACGGTGTTTGTGGCCAGCGGGGACTTATCACACAAGCTGCTGGAAAGCGGCCCGTACGGCTTTGCCGCCGAAGGCCCTGCCTTTGATGAGCAGGTGGCGGAAGCGATGCGTGAAGGTGATTTTGGTCGGTTTTTTGACATGGGCGAGGCGTTTGCCGAAGCCGCGGGTGAATGCGGATTGCGCTCTTTTATTGAGATGGCGGGCGCGCTGGACGGTCTTGGTGTGAGCCCCACAGCGTTTTCATACGAAGGACCATTCGGCGTGGGTTACGGCGTCTGTGGCTACGACATTGGGGAAGCCGATGAAAACAGGCGGTTTGGCGATATATATGAACGAGAGCAAATAGCGAAGCTCGCGGAAATAAAGAGCACAGAAGATGACTATGTGAAGCTTGCGCGGCTGTCTCTTGAGACATATGTGAAGACGGGCAAACGCGCAAAGCTGCCCGAACGATTGCCTAAAGACATGCTGAACGCACGGGCGGGTGTATTTGTATCGCTCAAGAAAAACGGACGACTGCGCGGCTGTATCGGCACGATCGAGCCGACGGTGCCGTCTGTTGCCGAAGAAATCGTGCGCAATGCCGTCAGTGCGGGCACGGGCGATCCGCGCTTCGATGTGGTGACGAAAGACGAACTGGATTCGCTCGTGTACAGCGTGGATGTGCTCGGCGAAGCGGAGCCGGTAAGCTCAATAGACGATCTTGATGTCAAACGTTATGGCGTGATTGTCACCAAGGGTCAAAAGCGGGGGCTGCTGCTGCCCAACCTCGAAGGCGTAAACTCCCCGCAGGAGCAGGTGAACATTGCGCTGCAAAAAGCGGGCATACTCCGCAACGACAAATATACGATGGAACGCTTTGAGGTGGTGAGGCACAAATGAGCAAGCTGTTATGCGGCATCTGCCCGCAAAACTGCATGCTTGAAGACGATCAGACAGGCTTTTGCCGTGCGCGCACAAGGTTCGGTAACGAAATACGTGCAAACAACTATGGACGCGTCACATCGATGGCGCTCGATCCCATTGAGAAAAAGCCGCTGCGTCATTTTTGCCCGGGCAGCATGATACTCTCTGTGGGCAGCTACGGCTGCAATCTTCGCTGCCCCTTTTGCCAGAATCACGAGATATCCATGGTGGATGCACAAACAAGCAGCATCTGTTTAGAGCCCGATAAGCTTTTAAAAAAGGCGCTCGAAATTCGGGGCAACATCGGCGTGGCGTTTACGTATAACGAGCCGCTTATCGGCTATGAGTATGTTTGCGATTGCGCAGCGCTTTTAAAAGAAAACGGCCTTAAAACCGTGCTGGTGACCAACGGCTACATCAACGAAGAGCCCATGAAAAAGCTGCTTCCTCTTATCGACGCGATGAACATCGACCTAAAGGCTTTTACCGAGGACTATTACCAAACGCTTAAAGGGCACTTGGCGCCTGTGAAACGCACGATTGAGGTGTGTGCGCCGCAATGCCATGTGGAAGTGACGACGCTGATCGTGCCGGAGCGCAATGACAACGAGGAGGAGATGCGCCGCCTGTCAAGCTGGCTTGCGGGTGTGGGCAAACATATACCGCTGCACATATCGCGCTTTTTCCCGCGCTATCATATGAGCGATATTTCTTCGACACCTGTAGAACGGCTTAAAAGGCTCGCCTGTGTCGCGCGCGATGCGTTGGATAACGTTTATACAGGCAATTGCTGATTTGATAAACCAGATACAGAATCTTTCAATTGACATTCATAAAATTGACATGCCAAAACATTGAAAAGCATACCGCTTATTTGTTATAATAACTTATTATTAATGCAATTAAGGAGATGCTTTTGGACGAGGCTCAAGTAAAACCGCTGATTATCGCTAAGCTGACCTATGAATGCGGCGGCGTAAGACGAGAGAAACTGAGCGCTCAGCTTTTTGACGATGTGCTTGAACTGTCGGGCTCAGGGTTTTCGCGTACAATGAAGCTGAATACCATTTCCGCTGTGCAAGCGTCAAATTACAGCGTGTATGTGCGTCATAATAAAGGCGATATCACGCTGTCTATGCTAGGGCATCTCTATGAGGACTTTGTGCGGCATTTCATCCGCGCGTATAACGAAATCGTTTTCAACGAATCGCTGATGAGCGAGAAGCCGCATTTTGAGGCAGAGGGGCAATATGTATCGCCCTCAGGGGAGACGGCGCCCGCCGTTTTCAGGATCTGCGAGACGGCGCTCGTGGTATTGCCGCAGACACATGCGCTGGTGCGCATACCGTTTTGCTTGATTGCGTCGGTGCAAAGCGAGCCTTACCGCTTGACAATTGACGATAAAATGGGGCGCCGGTATGTGCTGCAAAAGCTCGGCTTTTCCACAGATAGCTTTTTGCGAGAATTTAAAGCGCGCGAAGCGCAACTGGTTAGGCAGACGAAGGAAAAGCTCGGCGGTATCTCGCCCGTTTCCGACGCGCTTGCCCGGCTTATGATGGAAGGACTTGTGGTGTCTGAGGACAGTATACGTGCCGTGTCTGCGCCCTTTGCGGACGCGCTTACAGCAAAGCTTACCGAGCAAATTCCGCAGGAATACAGCTATTTGAAGTCTGTGTCAGGCTCGCTTGCCGCCGGTATCAAGCGCGGGCTCATGGGTTCGCTGACGGGAGAAAGCATCATTCTTTTGGCACCCGCTGCAAACAAGGTGATCATGGAAAGCCTCGGCGAAACGGCGGCGGCCACATATGTATTTGATATGGGCGATATGCCATGGGGAGCGTTTCTGCCCGCATTCAACGAAAGCATGCTCGCGGTCAATTTTCGCCGTGAGCCGATCTATATGAGTGATGAGACGCTCAGCTCAGACAAGCATGAGGCTTACAGAAATGCCATCGTGCGCTGTCCGTCGCTGAAAAAGCTTCGCTCGCAGTTTTTGGGACGTGTGATGCACAGCGGGTTCGACGCATGGAAACACTCGCTTGACGCATATATCAAATAAGGAGGTAGACATGGCGGGATACGACAAGCCGTGTATAGGCTGCGGTACATTTATCGGCTACGACAGCCAATTCTGTCCCGTATGCGGAAGGCAGAGCCCGTTTTACGACGCCTGCCCATCCTGCAATATCGAGATTAAGCGGGAATGGCAGCGCTGCCCATCCTGCGGACGCGATCTTTATACCGTGTGTCCGCATTGCGGCCAAAGAACGTATGTGGCAGAGAAGTGCGACATGTGCCATCAGTCGCTTATGATCAAATGTGAAAACAAGCTGTGTCAAGGTCTTCAGTTTTTTGAGAACACCAAATGCACCTTGTGCGGCAAAAAAATAAAGCATAAGAAAGGGAAATAAAGATATGATGCAGGCATTTACACGAAACTACGAGGATAACAGCACAGACGCAGGTTTTCAGTTCACGTTTTACTGTGATGTGTGCCATGACGGGTTTAAAACGTCATTTATTGAATCGGCCACGTATAAAAAAGGCAGTTTATTAAGAGGTCTTTCACGAGGTATCGGCGCGGCGGGCAGCCTTTTTGGCGGTGCCATAGGAAATATAAGCCATGCTGCGTATCAAGGCGAGCATATACTGTCTGAGCGTTTTGAAGGCATGTCTCCTGAATGGCAGAAGGAGCATGAGAAGGCGTTCGCGATGGCACAGAACGAAGCCAAACAGCATTTTCACCGCTGCCACAAATGCCACAGCTGGGTGTGCGACACCTGCTTTAACGACGAAGTGGGCCTTTGCGCCGAATGCGCGCCGCGCGCCAATGTGGAGATTGCCGCCGCCCGTGCCGACAAGATGAAACGCGATATCTGGGACAAAGCGGACCAAACGCAGGTGTTCCACGGCGAGATCGAACAGAAGACCACCTTCTGCCCAAGCTGCGGCAAGCCCGCTGGCAATGCCAAATTCTGCACCAACTGCGGTGAAAACCTTGCGCTTAACACATGTCCGAACTGCGGCGCGGAAAATGACTTAAGCGTGCGTTTTTGCGGCGAGTGCGGCACAAAACTGAAATAAACCTTATACAAATACAGATAAAAGAGGTGGCTTTATAGAGTGAGCCGCCTCTTTTTTTAAATAGAGTGCGCTTTCATGTTTGGTTGCAAAATTCGACGTTTTGATATAATGCTGACCGGTTGAGCTGTTTTTTAATAAATAACTTGTTTGATGGTCAAATTGTCTGTATACTCTAGCTTAGGTTATTGCACAATATTACAAGGGAGATGAATTCGTGGATTTATTTGAAAAGTGCTACTCTTTTACCGATGCGAAAGAGGCGATTGCATCGGGGCTTTATCCATACTTTCATGCGCTGCACACCGCACAGGACACTGAAGTGGTGATGGACGGCAGGCGCATCATCATGATCGGCTCGAATAACTATATGGGACTCACAAGCGATCCGCGCACCATCCAAGCGGCCAAAGACGCGCTGGATAATTTCGGGACAGGTTGCTCCGGCTCACGCTTTCTGAACGGTACGTTGGTGCTGCATGAAAAGCTAGAGGAAGAGCTTGCGGATTTTTTCAACAAAGATGCGGCGCTCACCTTCAGCACCGGCTTTCAGACAAACCTCGGTGCCATCACCGCGGTAGTGGGACGCCACGATTATATATTAAATGATGCGGAAAACCATGCGAGCATCATAGACGCATGCCGCTTGAGCTTTGCAAAAAAGGTGCTGAAATATGAGCACAGCGACATGGCGAGTCTCGAAGAACGGCTGCAAAGGCTGCCTGAGGACGCGGGCAAGCTCATCATTACGGACGGTGTATTCAGCATGAGCGGCGATATCGCAAAGCTTCCCGAGATTGTGGAGCTTGCGAAAAAGTATAAAGCGCGCATTTTGGTAGACGATGCGCACGGTGCGGGCATGATCGGTAAGTGCGGCCGCGGCACCGCTAACCACTTCGGCCTCGAAAAAGAGGTCGATATCATTATGACCACATTTTCCAAATCGTTTGCGTCACTCGGCGGATGCATTGCCGCGGAGCAGGATGTAATCGATTTTATTAAGCATCGGTCGCGTCCGTTCATATTCAGCGCATCATTGCCTCCGGCGAACGCGGCGGCTGCGCGTGAAGCGCTGAGTATTATGAAGAGCGAGCCGGAGCGCCAGAAAGCGCTGATCGATATTTCCAACTACATGCGTGCCAAGCTTAAAGAAGCGGGCATACCGATCATTGAGGGAGAAACGGCGATCATACCGGTGTTCACATACGATATGCAAAGAACGTTTATTATCACCAAAATGCTGTTTGAAGAAGGCGTTTACGTGAATCCCGTGATTCCGCCCGCCGTGAAAGACGGCGAATGCATGCTTCGGACAAGCTACACCGCCACGCATACAAAAGAGCAGATGGACACGGCTGTGGAAGCATTCAAACGCGTATTTTCGCAGATTTAATACGACAGTTATTTATTTCGATAAATCAGGGCGTCTAATAAAAGGCGCCTTGCTTTTTTTTACGGAAAACATTATCATTTCATAGGGAGCAATCGGAGGACATAATTGGAAACCGTATTTGAGATATTTGCGTTTTTGGTTTTTGCGGCAGCCGTATTTTTTTTAGCCGTTAAATTCTTTAGAGATAAAGATGCAGGGGAGCTGTTGTCTCCGACTGCAAAGCTGAACAAACAAATTATTCTTAAAATCATCTCGGCGGCGCTCGCGTCACGTATCGTTTTGTACCTTTTAAGCTGGGCATTTACACATATCATCGGCTACCCGAGAGATTTGCTAGACGTATGGAACGAATGGGACGCACCGCATTATCTGTGGATCGCGAACCATGGCTACTACAACGCCGACGAGGGCTGGATACGTGTCGTATTCTATCCGCTTTATCCTTTTGCGATATGGCTGCTCAAATTCATTTTTGTGAATGATATCGTTGCATCGCTCGCGGCATCTTGGGCCTGCCTTTGTGGCGCGTGCCTGTTTTTGTATAAGCTGATGCTGCTGGACAACAGCCATAAGACGGCGGCGCGTGCCGTCAAGTTTCTGCTGATCTTTCCCTGTACGGTCTTTCTGGGCGCGCCTTACACTGAGTCCGTGTTTTTGCTGTTTTCGTTTGGCTGTATGTATTATGCGCGCGTTCGTAAATTCACATATGCTGGCATCATGGGCGGTCTTGCCGCGCTGACGAGGTGTACAGGCGTGCTGCTCGCCGTCCTGATTTTTGTTGAAATCCTTTATGCCCATGGACTGACGCCCCAATATATAAGACAGGATTTTAAGCAAAAGCTGAGAAATTCGCTGAAGGATTTTGCGTCGCTTTTGATTGTGGTGGTTTGTGCAATGTCTTACCTTTTCTTAAACCATGTGATGCTGCAGGGAAACACCTTTGCTTTTATGCAGTATCAGCGCGACCACTGGTCTCAGGGATTTGGCAGCTATTCGCAGACGTTGATGACCACGTACAATCAGATGATCGGTGTGACGCATATGAGAATGAAGATTATGCTCTGGGTCAAGCAGTTTGTAGTATTAATTATCGGGGGACTGAGCCTGCCTGTGATCAGTAAAAAAATGCGCCCGTCTTACGGTGCCTATGCCATCGCCTATGTGTATGTGGCCTTCGCGCCCACATGGCTGCTGTCCGGCTTGCGTTATTATATGGGTCTCGCCGTGCTTTTCCCTGCGCTGGCGCTGGCAGCAAAGCGCAAGTGGCTGAATATCGTTTTAACCATCGTGTTTGCCATTCTGGCCGTGGCGTTTTCTTGCTTTTTTGCGGTGCATTGGGATATATTGTAGAATAAACTGATATGTGAGGCGGTGAAGCTGATGAACAAACCAAGGAATCAGATAAGAACATATTCGGGGATTTTTCTTGATCCTTATGTGATTAAACCGGAAGAAGTTGAAATTCGCGATATCGCCCATTCCCTCTCGCTGATGACGCGCGCCAACGGGCATATTCGATACTTTTTTTCGGTAGCGCAGCACGCAATCAACTGTGCGCTGGAGGCGGGCAACCGCGGTCTTTCACGTCGGATAAGGCTGGCATGCTTGCTGCATGACGCGGCTGAAAGCTATATATCGGACGTAACACGACCTGTCAAACACCGGCTGGAAGGCTATGCGCAGATTGAGGAGCATGTGTTGGGTGTCATATTTGAGAAGTTTGGTCTCGACGATATAAGCAGCGACGAGCTTCGCACCGTAAGCGAGATCGACGATTCAATGCTGTATTACGAATTTGAAGAATTGGCAGGCGTTAAGATCAGAGTCGTGGCGCCGCCCGTTTCTATGCCGCACGATTTCTCATGCAAGCCGATGGCGGACGTCGAACGCGATTTTTTAAATCTTTTTGAGGCGCTTTTCACCAAAAAGGAGGATAATTAGTTTTCTTATCTATATACACAAACGCGAACAATCACAAAAAAATATCGATAAACAGTAAAAAATAATTGACATACAAAAAAACGCGTGGTAATATCCTTTTGAAAGATTTTACTTTTAAGGAGGATATTTTGGTTATGACGGATACACGCTACCTCTACCAATACTTTTTGGAAAAGAGCCAAACGGATAAAAAAGAAACGCCTCTTCGAACGGTTAAAAAACAGCAAGATAAGAAAAGCAAAGGAGGCAAGAAGCATGGACAGCTTCACTGAAGCCCCCGCGACTTATGCGGACGACATGAGCCCTGTCAAGCGTCGATTGAGCCCGCCGCGGCTGCTCATTGGTTCTGCTGTATTCGGCGTTATATTCACGGCGCTTTTTGCAAATCAAGACTTCGGGCTTAATCTCACAATCCTTTTTCTTCTCGTTTACGCCTATGCGTTTTTCAACAGAAAGCTGATTATTACAAAGACATTCCGACAGGAAAAACTGCTTTATCTGTTCACCATTCCGGTTATATACTTAAGCCTCACCCTATTCACATCCGATTCAGCCATCAACGCATTAAGCGTTTTGGTTATATTGTTCGTGATGTACGTTCAGTATGTCGTGCTTTCGGGCAGCGCGCGTAACAGCTGGGACGAAGGCGGCTTTTTTATCGATATCATATTTGCGGGTATCAACCGCCTGCTCTTCGGCTTTATCCGCTTTGTCGGAGACAGCGCCGGCCGCTTGTTTAAGGGGAAAAAGAAAACCGGAGCGCTCGTGGGCGTGGGCGCAGGCGTGATATTGCTGCTCATCGTGGTGCCACTGCTCGTTGGCGCGGACGCAAATGTTTCTGATATGCTGGGGCAGTTCATCGACAGTCTCGCGCTAGGTGATGTGTTCCTCTATGTGTTTCTTTTTCTGCTTAGTGCGTCGCTGATCACAGCGCCTGCGGCCACGGCGCTGGAATCCGAGCACACCGGCCCAAGAAAAGCGTTTTATATCACACAGCGGCCCATACCCGCCATTTCCACGGGCATCGCGCTGTCTATGATGGCGGTGGTGTATGTGTTGTTCGCGATCGTGCAGTTTCGTTATTTCTTTGCGCCCAAAGAAACCATCTCGAGTGTTCTCGGGCTTACCAGCTCCGCCTATGCGGTGAGCGGCTTTGGAGAGCTTATGTTCATCACCTGTCTGAATTTTGTACTGATTATGGTGGCCATGCGATTTACTCAGCAAAACGACCGCAGAACGCCTGCGTTTTTAAAGTCGCTGTATGTGCTGCTGATCGCTTTTAACTTCGTCATACTGGCCTCATCGCACCTGCGTATGCAGTGCTATGAAGCGGCTTTTGGATATAGTGTGGCGCGCTTTTTGTCACATTCTTTTATGCTGCTGCTTGTGATACTCAATGTGACTATGCTGGTGCGCATATTCTCCGACAGAGTAAAGATTGTGCGTTTGTTTGCCGTCGCGGCGCTCATATACATTTGCGCTGTTGTTGCGGTAAACCCGGAGCGATACGTGGCGGGGGAGAACATCAGGCGTTATGAACAGACGGGCAATATCGATGCGGAATATCTGTTTTCGCTTTCGGGTGATGCACTCGGCGACGCTTGTGATTTTGTAATCGCGCATCCGGATATGTTTGATACAGTAGTGAAGCGGCAGGCCGAGTATATGCTTGAAGACCTCGAACAAAAAAACGGATGGGCATCTTTTAACCTTGCGGACGAGAGGGCAAGGGGTAAACTGCAAAAGCTGCTACATGAATAGCAAGGCTTAGAATGCGGCGATGTCGTAGGGATCAAATATTGGGGGCAAAAAAAGGGTTGCCTAATCGCCGCATTTCTGCTATTATAATTTTCGCGACATGCCTCCTTGGTCTAGCGGTTAGGACGCCGCCCTCTCACGGCGGTATCAGGGGTTCGATTCCCCTAGGAGGTACCAAACGATTAACGTTATATCCACAAGATATAGCGTTTTTTATTACGATCAAATCTATATATAGTATACAGTGCTTTATTAAACACTATTGGTAGTATGTTGGGTAGTAATTTCCAAAACACTGTGTTATAATGATTTTCGTTGGTAGATATTCTAATTAGCGAGGTAGCAACACATGTCAAGGAAATCTGTTGAGAAAAATATCGCATATGATGACATTAGAGACACCTATTATGTCACCTTCAACTTTGGTACAGATGACCATGGAAAGCATATTAGAAAGACAAAAACATTTGATAAAATATTAGATGCTCGCCACGCATTGATAACGCATGAAGCAGAGAAGATTAAAGGAACTCTTGTTAAGCCAAGGGATACAACGTTGGAAGAATGGCTTGAATATTGGATGACCAATATCATTATACCCAATAGAGAGGCTACAACGGCATATGGTTATAGGAATATGATAGACAATCATATTGTTCCTGACCTTGGGAAGATACCTATTCAAGATTTGAAACCTCAACGCCTACAGACCTATTACACGAAGCTTTTAAAGGTTAAGGGCTTATCACCCAACACGGTTAGAAAACACCATGATTTGCTCAAGACGGCTCTACAGGTGGCAGTAAAGCAGGATATTATATTAATGAATCCAATTATGAAGGTGGAGGCTCCAAAAGTACAGGAAACGGACATTAAGTTTTATACTCAGGATGATTTAAAAAAATTATTCTCCGTGGTTGAAGGTGATCACATGGAGATAGTTATAAAGCTTGCCGGATATCTTGGTTTAAGACGCGAAGAAATCAGCGGTCTTAAATGGTGTAATATAAACTTTGATAACAAACTGATTATTATTAATCATGCCCGTACAATGATAGGCAGTAAGGTTATCGAGAAGAGGCCTAAGAATCGGACATCAACGAGAACGCTTCATATGCCGGATGAGATTTATAACCTATTACTCAAGCAAAACGAGAAACAAAATGAAGCCAAAGCCTTTTATGAAGATGAATATATGGATACTGATTTTGTTGTCGTATGGGATAACGGTAAACCCTGTAGACCGAATTATTTATCTGAAAGGTTCAAAAGACTTATAGAAAAGAATAACCTTCCCGAAATTACGCTGCATGGTTTAAGACATACGTTCGCAAGTGTAGCAAACTCTCTTGGGGTTCCTATGTATGACATTGGAAAAGCATTAGGACATAGCACTCCGGCTACAACAGGCAAGATATATACTCATTTGCTTGATAATAATCATCAGGACACGCTTGATAAGATTGCAGAGAGCTTGAACAAATAAATCTATTTTTGGATGAAAAAATATGCGTAAACAATCCTTACGCATCGTCAAGTCGGGGAAAAAATGGTTTTTAACGGAGGTAGGTGCTTATTATGGTAACTGAAATTGAAGAACGTGTAATTGATGGAGAAAAAATCACATTAATTAATGTCTACAAAACAGATGATCCTGAAGAGCGTAAAAAGAAATTAGACCGTATTATTGCAGAAAATTTTTGTAGAACTATGAGCAATGAATTTGTTCAATATGTTATTAAGGATGAAGAATAAATGGGTTATTCTGCGAGGACTAATAAGATAATTCATTAGAGGTTAGTATTAATTGTCTTGTAATTTACTTCGTCATCATGATAATAGTGCATACAAATACCCAATGTATGATATAAATAAGTTTTCCTTAAACTAGAACTGCCAAAGTTTCCATTAAGGGCTAACGTTACAGTGGCATCTTTTATTATTTTATTTAAACTATTAGAATATAATGAATTTCTTCGTTGACTTTTAAACATATAATTATCTAGATTTGTTGCTTTTGAATAATTAATATATTCATTAAGGATACTAACAACTGATTCGTTTATGGGTACCGATTTAATTCTATACCGCCCAAACATTGAAAGGTCAATTTCTATTTTTATTGAAAAATCATCATTTAAAACATGACAATATTTCAAATGAATTAAATCTGTCGGATATAGTCCAGTATTAATACCTATAATAAAAATAGTCAAATCACGAATGCGTTTTTTCTTAAAAAAATATTCCTTCATACTGTTAATATCATTAATATTAGTAAAGGGGTCTACTCTTTTAGCTGGAGGCATAAACCATTCCTTTTTTAGTTGATCTGTCTAATTAATCAAAACAATTCTTCGATTTTTCTTTTCAAAATATCACGATCCCAAAGGACAATGTCGTTTGATTTAGCTAGGGTAACTGCCGAATCAGTAAAATAGCTGTTAGTAACGACAATCCCCTTTGAACATTGATAATGCTTTAAAGCTGCGGTAACTTCTTGTATAGCTTTATTGGTCACGTTATTAGAATAACATTTAGCTTGAATACCTATTTTTACGCCATTTTTCTCTGCCAAGACATCTATTCCCTGATCCCCAGATCCTTTTGTGACAACAGTGTTATAACCCATATTTGTAAACAAGAGACTGATAAATGATTCGAACTCAAACCCATCCATAAGATCAACATCACTTATACTAACTTGGGACTGTTTATTCTTCGTGTTATTCAGTTTATTTTCGAATAATTCCAACTCGATTTCTTCAAGCCTTTCAAATATTTTGTTAACGACAATAGTATTACACTTTAAATAATTACCATTAATCTCATCGGGAAAAACATTGTGATTCATTAAGTAATAAGTAAATAGTCCGACACATATAGCATTCTTAGTTGGAATATCTAGGTTTTTACAATATGCATCTATATAACTATTAAGTGTTTTAGCATTTGGTGTTTCAAAAAACCTACCATATTCAGTTTCCCATTTATCCGAAAATATAGGAATAGATTCACTACGAATTAAAGGCCACATAATGCCTGAATGTAATACTTCGGATAAATTTATATAACGGCCAGATATTTTCAACATTTTATCATAATTAACCTTGTGCGAATTAACATTATTATACAAGTCAGGTTCTTTCGAGATCCTGTCAATTATTTCGTTTCTTTCCTCGTTACTACTATCAAGATTTAAGGCTGTATAAACATTATCAGCTATCAAACTTTCAAACATTAGGTAATTATCTCTATCTATCAAGCCTAAAGAAAGATATACATTTATGAAATTCCTAGAAATCTCAATTAATTCATTTGGAATGTTTGTTTGAAACTCCTTTATTCGATCTAGATTCTCAGCTGCTTCAATCGCGAATTTTTCATTAATTTTGTTATAATGTTCATATATTCTTTTCTTATCATTTTGATTATAAACTAGTAATGTCAAATCATCGATGGTGATCATATACCAGTCAAGGGATTCATCAGGTTTTTTTATGGTAACTTGAATTACTTCTTGTGACGAAAGATTAATAGTCTCTTCAAATATACCTAGTTTAATTTTAATATGTTTATTTAAGATGAGAACCTCGCAAGGAATGAAGTCTTCGGAATCTTGACCCCAATACTTTAAATTATTAAAATATAATATTTGGTCTTCGTAATTCGTGATATCAACAATTAGATTATAATCAGAAAAGATTCTGGCTAATATTTGTATGAAAATCTTCTGATGAATAAATTCAATTCCCCAATGTGAAACCGCATTCAGAATAAGTTCGTCAATATCAATAGGATTCTGGCTTTTTATTTCTTCATCAAGGAACGATTTAACATCAGAATAAAGTTTATCATTGGTAAAGTTATCACTATAAACTATTTGTTCAACAATTGTGGGATCAAGTGTTTGACTGATAGCAAGCCTTATTTTATCTGAACTCCATTTTTCATTTGTAAGATTAGAGTTAAAAAGATACATACTTAAATATCGTAACCTTAATTCTTCAAATAATGAATCATTATTGGTATTATCTATATATGTTTGAATAATATCTGCAACTTTCATTTTCTGACTAAATAAAGGATTGTAGATTTTTTTTAACTCATTAAATGTTATGGTTATATCGGATGAAGTGTTTTTAGTTGATGGGTTATCAAATTTCTTAAACATATTTTCAATTGGCTGTACTTTTCAGCCTATCTCCTTATAAATATGGATTTGATTATTAATAATGTAATTAATGAAATTATAACACAATAGATGGGAATTATGGTATGTAAAACTTATTAATAAGACATATTTTTTCGATCTTCAATTTTCATCTGAAGAGTGAGAATGATGTACTATAGGGTATTCCGTCAAAATAGACGGAATGAATAATGTAAACTACCCCCGATTGATGGTAACGATTTAAACGGCTCTGTGATAGCACAGGTTCATTATTTATCGGTTTTTATAGACAAGTGGTATAAAGTATCGTCTAAAAGGTTATAGCCTTAAAAACTAATAAAATAATAAACAATTCTGGGGTAGCGTCGAAAATTTTGTGTATTCTCCGAATGTCAGATAATATTGAATTTGCGCTTTTGGGGCAAGGGTAATCCTTGCCCTATATCGTTACAGTAACACGGCGGTAACGGTCGGTCAAGGTCTTTAGAGCGAAGCGTGCC
>QKIQ01000121.1 GCA_003249555.1 Clostridia bacterium
CGGCTTCATACAAGATATATGAAGAAATGCTCAAACTCGCCATTCAAAGAGGAGAAGTTCGTGATGATATCGATGTCGAGTATACAAGCTTTTTGCTGACGACGATCACTGTTGCGAACTTTGAGTATTGGTTGGAAAAGAACAATCATGAATTTGATATTAGTCAATACTCTGCGTCAATCATGGAATTGATTGATAAGCAGCTGGATTTAATCAGAAATGGAATTGAAAAAAAGAAAGGAGACAAAGCGTAGATGATTAATGTAAAGGGTCTTTATCATTCGTATTCAAAAGACGACAAGTATGCGGTGAAGGACGTCAGCTTCGACGTGCCAAAAGGCGAGGTATTCGGGTTTCTTGGGCCATCAGGCGCGGGTAAATCGACCACACAGGGCGTGCTGACCGGTTTGCTGCAGTTGCAGCGGGGCGAAGTCACCGTGGCGGGGTACGACTTAAAACATATCAAACAGGAGATGTTCAATAAGATTGGAATGAGCTTTGAACAGAGCAACGTATACTCAAAGCTGACAGCGAAAGAGAATCTTAGGTTCTACGCACAATTGTTTGACGTAAAGACACGTGATCCGCAGGAGCTGATCAACCTCGTTGGCCTCAGCGGAAAGGAAGACATAAAAGCGGGCGAGTTCTCCAAAGGCATGAAGCACCGGCTCACGTTTGCGCGTTCGATGATCAACAACCCGGAGATTTGGTTTCTCGATGAACCCACAACAGGCCTTGATCCCGCGATTGCCGCGAATATTAAGGATATCATTCGCGAACAAAACGACAAAGGCGTGACGGTATTTTTAACAACGCATAACATGTACATCGCGGATGAACTGTGCGATCGTGTGGCATTCATCATCGACGGGGAAATAAAGCTGATTGATTCACCGAAAAACTTAAAGCTGGCGTACGGCGAAAAGGTTGTTGATGTCGAATATGTTGACAATGGAGAAAGAAAAAAAGAGACGTTCTCAACGGTGGTGAAAAGTGACAAGAACACACTGGCGAGAATTCTCGATACCGCGGAAATCGTCACAATGCATACAAAGGAGGCAACACTTGAGGAGATATTCATCAAGGTGACAGGAAGGGGGCTGGTGTAACATGAAACTTCTCAGCAGTTTCAAAAAGGAGCTGATACTCGCGTCGCGCAGCTTCTACTTTTACATCGAAATTGGCATTGCGGTTGTTGTGCTGATCGTGCTGTTGTTTGCGATACCGGAGCATTCCAAAATCAGGCAGGATGAGTATATCTATTTGAATATGCCGGATACGGCGGCAACGCACATGGTTGAAGTGATGATGGGCGACGATATGGACGGCAAGATCGAACAAACGGCACTTGAAGCGGACGGTTTATCGTATACTGCTTCTTTGATCGAGACGGACGAACGCAACGTCTATTTGATGGAGAGCGAAGAAGCCGTCATGGCGATGGCGAAAGCCACGGCGAGCATTGGCGGCGTGGTCACTTTGGAAGATAACAGCAAGATTGGCTATACATATTATCTGCAGGGGTACGAATCTGAACGCTTGAAGAATTTGCTCAAGGTGATCCATGGTCTTGATGCAGAGACTCTGCTCGAACGTTTAGACGCGCAAGACGTGCGCGCCATTCAAACAGATTATCAGCCGCTGAATGAAAGAGAAAACGCGGTTCCTCCGCTCATCACGTTCACAGGTAGCCTGATGGGCATGTTTGTCATCGCGTCATACATCTTTCTTGACAAAAAGGAAGGCGTCATCAAGGCGTTTGCCGTCACTGCTTCGTCGGTTTCAAGGTACCTGCTGTCAAAAATATTTGTGCTGATGCTGACATCCGTGGTCACAGGGCTGATCGTTGTGGTGCCGATTATGGGATTTGAAATCAACTACCCGTTGTTTGTGCTGCTGTTGCTGTCTAGCGGATTCTTTGCCTCGGTGCTTGGGCTGCTGATGTCTAGCTTCTATAAAGACATCACGAAAGCATTCAGCCTGATGTTTGTGTTTATGATTCTGTTTATGCTGCCGAGCATTGCGTATTTTATCCCGAGCTGGGATCCATCATGGATTCAAGTGATTCCCACATACCCGATGCTTCAAGGCTATAAGGAGATTATAATGACAAACACAGACGTGGTATATGTGCTGCTGGTGAGCGCAGGTTTTGTTGCTGTGGGCACAGTGTTTTTTGGGATAACCAATGTTCGTTTTAGAAAATCGCTCAGTGTGTAGGGAGGTGCGACGATGTTAAAAAGAATCTGGCTGATATTCAAAAGAGACTTGAAGGTCAATTTGCGCGAAGCGATGCCGATCTACATTATCATCATGCCGATTTTGTTTGCGATCGGCATCAATCTACTGTCACCCGGCATCAACGATACGACGGTGAACATCGCGATGATAAAAGGAGAGAACGCGGCGCAGTCAGAATATTTCGACAGCTTTGCACACGTGGAAACGTTTAATACAGAGCAAGACGTTGAAGCGCGCGTCTTGGCAAGGGACAACGTTGTGGGTATTCTGCGTGACGGCGACGGGTATTACATATTGACGCAGGGTAACGAGCCTGAATCTGTCGTTGAATACACAAAGCTGCTCAATGTGTTCTATGAAGACGATGTGCAAATAAGCGATGCGCACGTTGAACTAAAGGAGTTTGGAGAGACAGTACCGCCGCTGAAGAAGATGCTTGTCAATATGCTGCTGCTGATGATCCCGATGCTTGCGGGGATGCTCACAGCGCTCAATATTGTGGAAGAAAAAGCGGACAAAACGCTGAGCGCTATCAACGTGTCTCCCGCGTCGCGCATGACGTTTATTCTCGGCAAAAGCCTGATGGGTATTTTCATCACGCTCGCGGCGTCGGTTGCGTGCATATACATTACGGGGTTTTATGAGGTCAATATCGGTTTGCTTATGCTGATCGCGCTGGTATCCGCCATGCTCAGCCTGATGATCGGGTTTGCGCAGGGGCTAAGCAGTGATGATGTCATGGAAGCGGCAGGAAGCGTCAAGCTGATGTTTTTGCCCATGGCAGGGTCAGTTGTCGGTTACGAGCTTGTCAACGAAGGCTGGCAGTTCTTCTTTTACTGGTCTCCGTTCTACTGGGCGTACCGTGCCAATAACGCCATAATCACAAAAACCGGTACGTTGGGTGAGCTTGTGATGTATGTCGGCATCATCTTTGCAATTTGCGCAGGGGTGTATGCGCTGATGCTGCCGCGGATAAAGAAGCGTTTGCAATAATACATTGCATCAAATAAAAACAGTAAAAGGAGAGATTGTCATGATTATTGGAGCTATTGCCTGTCTGGTATACGCAATATTTGTGTATTATATCGCCATTGCGAAACCGCCCAAGATGATTCGTTTGGTACAAAAAAAGCTTGGCGGGAAAGCGAGCGAGAAGGCGGCGGTGATTGTGTGCTATGTGTTCGGCACGCTGGCGCTCGCGGGAGCGGTGGTGCTGTTTGTATTCGCATAGCAAGAGATAACGGGTGTACACGCCCGGAAAAACGGCGGGTGTGTCAGATGACGGGCCTATGAAAAGCGCAGCTTTTTGAGGCTTTATTACTGGGAGTATTTTTGAATGAATATTGCTTATCAAATGCCGACCAAGGTGGTTTTTGGAGAAGAGTGTGTTTGCGCGAATGCCGCATTGATTGCCGGTATGGGTAAAAAGGCGCTGATCGTCACAGGTGAGCGTTCGGCCAAGGCCAATGGCTCACAGGACGATGTCGTAAGAGCGCTGAAACAAAACGGACAAAGCTATGCCATATATGATAAGGTTATGAGCAACCCCACAATCGCCTGTGCGTACGACGGAGCAGCCTTTGCCAAAGCAAATGGGTGCGATTTTGTAATGGCTATCGGCGGCGGTTCACCAATGGATGCCGCAAAAGCCATCGCGCTTCTCGCATGTCA
>QKIQ01000048.1 GCA_003249555.1 Clostridia bacterium
GTACTCGTTCACCATATCCTGCATATCCTGCACGTGCTTGATGCGGTTCACACGGTAAATGCCCGCCTCAACGGGTATCCAAGGCAAAAAATCCAAAAACCAACGGGGCGTGATACTGTCCATCATCGGTGGTGTTTTTGTCGAGTTGGAAAGGTGCCTTGCCGCGTTGGGGTACAGGCTCATATGTGTCATCGAGGGATCATATTGATTCACTATTTTCACCTTCTTATATCAGATGACCATATCGGTCTTCCTATACTATATGAACGCATAGTCTGCTCTGTGCGATATAATGGAAAAGCCGCCAGCCGCGTGACGATATCTATCTCGCGGAGGACGGCCTGACGAAGGGTGATCTCTTTATATTCTGTTTTTGAATGGATGACACTCCATGAATGTAGAGCCCGCCGTACTGGCGGGCCTTTTCTCATGGTTTTAAGAAACCTTAAAGCATTTGGCCTTAGCAGCTCCAATAACAGCGTCGGCACGTGCAGCAGCAACAATAGTAGCGTTTCTTGCAGCAACGCTTTTTCCGACAGTCACAGTCCGGCTTCCAGATACCGTCTCTGTTACAGCCTTTTTTTCTGCCGCAGCCCTTTTTACCGTCGCAACCCTTTTGGTCGTCGCAGCCGTTGAAATCATAATCGCCGTCATCGCAGCAGGAACCGTCGCCCCCGCAGATGTTGTCTTTGCAGTACCGGCCGCTTTTGCCGTCCTGATCGGCCGGCCAATGAGAATATCCATAGAACATGAGTGTCACCCCCCTATTCATATATATATTCACCGACTGTTATTAGGTGCGAAAGAAATGTAATGGTGCTGGTGCATCGAATACCATACTGACCGTGCTAATCTGTTAAATAAGAAGCATAGATTATAAAAAAGCAAGTATATATTTTGCAGGTGTTGTATGAATCTAAATGAACCAAATACAAAAACAAATATAAAAGAGGAACCGCCCCGGCAGAATATTATTGCGTATATTTTTATTCAAAATAATCCTGTTGGTGAGGAACCCATTATCAGTGTAACTTTTCCCATTAGCTTGCGTATTTTTTGCATGGCTTTGGCGCTTTCGCACCTAGAAAATCAAAATAACCAGGAAAATGATGAAGATGAAGACGATGACGATAATGATGATGAATAACCACGCAAATTCCTTCAACAAGGCGTATCAATTGTTTGATTCTTATAATTTTTAAAGATGATAACCCTTTATATGAACAACTTCATCAACTAATCTATAAACATTCATCCGAGGTTTCGTGGATGCATGGGCCGCCACTGAAGGCGAGCCATCTTGGGCTTTTTTAAGAATATGGAGTTATTCAGGCTAACGCCAGCAACCCCAATCGCGCCTTTGCAGAGCATGCGGCTTCGCCAAAAAGGCTGGCTCACAATCACGCTTGAGACCATCCCGAATTTTGTGTAAACCTCCGAGAGGGTGTAAGATATAAGCACCTGAACGGAGGTTTTTTAAATGGCACGAAAGATTACACCAGAACGCAGGGAAAGAAGGAAACAGCTCCTGGCATTGTTACAGGATGCAGGCATCAACGATGTTGAAGGCGTCCAAGACCTATTCAAGGAAATGGTCGGTACCGTCCTCGAAAACGGGTTGGAGGGCGAGTTGGATGAGGAACTCGGTTACAGCAAGTATGATTATCAAAACAAGCAAACAGAAAACAGCCGTAACGGATATAGCGAGAAGACACTGAAAACCAGCCTTGGGGATTTGGAATTATCCATTCCGCGAGACAGGAAGGGCGAGTTTGACCCCCAGCTGGTTAAGAAAAACCAGACCAGCTTAAGCGGCGATATCGAAGAAAAGATACTGTCGATGTATGCCAAGGGCATGAGCACCAGCGATATCGAAAGTCACATTCGCGATATTTACGGTCTGTCCGTGTCAGACACCACGATCAGCCGCATAACGGACAAGATACTGCCGGTGGTGAAAGAATGGCAGATGCGGCCTTTGGAAAGCATATACGCGGTTGTCTTTCTGGACGCCATACACTTTCATGTGCGCAGCGAAGGACAGATTATCAAAAAGGCCGTGTATATTGCCATTGGCGTGCAGATGGATGGGATCCGTGACGTGCTGGGCATGTGGGTTGGTGAGAATGAAAGCGCCAAGTTCTGGCTCGGTATATTGAACGGGCTTAAGAACCGAGGCGTTGAAGATATCCTGATAGCATGCGTGGATGGCCTGACAGGCTTCACGAACGCCATAGAAGCTGTATACCCCAAGACAGAAATACAGCAGTGCATCATCCACCAAATCAGAAACACCACTAAGTTTGTGTCTTACAAAGACATCAAAGTGTTGATGGTTGATTTGAAGAAGGTCTATGCTGCTGTAGATGAGCAGACCGCCTTGTTTGAACTGGATACGTTTGAAGAAAAATGGGGCAAGAAATATCCCAAAATCGCACTTTCGTGGCGTTCTCACTGGCCGAACCTATCCACCTATTTCAAGTATCCGCAGGAAGTGCGCACGCTTATTTACACCACTAATGCCATTGAGAATTTCAACCGCCAGCTGCGCAAGGTGACCAAAGCAAAGTCGGTGTTTCCGACTGACGATAGTCTACTGAAAATGCTGTATCTGGCTATGATGGATATCACAAGGAAATGGACCGGACGTCGAAAGGATTGGGGAGCAATTCATTCTCAATTAGAGATATTCTTTGCGGATAGGCTTCCTGAGTAGCAGAAACGGCTCGGACAGATCAAGGGTTAAATACACGGCCAAATGGCCTCCCTTGACATGCCCGGCCGTTTCCGCTATTATGCACCCAAGACGGGTAAGCCGTCGTGCGGCTCACCCGCCCAATAAAAATTCTGCTTTTTCTTACGCTCTTTCGAGTTTACACAAAATCGGGGATACACCCTCAGCTGGGATGATATCCTTTTCATAACGTTCAATTTTAGCATTCAGCCGATTAAGTGTGCACTGCATCTCGGTGACTTGGGCAGCAATACGGTCACGTTCTCTTACCAGTATATGTTTTCGCTCGCCAACAGTGGAATCACCTTGCTCGAACAATTTAACATATTCTACCAAAGAATCCACTTGGACCCCTGAATTTCGCATACATTTAATAAAGTCTATCCAGCCGCAATCATATTCAGTATAGTTCCTTGTACCGCCTGATGTTCGTTTAACTTTCGGTATTAATCCGACCTTTTCATAATATCGCAGCGTATCTTGCGTCAAATCAAACTTTGCAGCAACCTCAGCTATGTTCATGGCATATATTACCTCATAAAAATATTCGATAAAAAACGCTTGACTTGGAGTTAACTCCAGATGTTATCTTATCATAGAGTTGACTTCAAATCAATATATGGAGTATAAGGATGAGATAATAAGCCTATGAGCAAGCTGCTGACGCTAATAGATGCTCTGTTCATCATGGTGAGTGGAACCGGTTGATATATCTGGAGTCAATGAAGCATAACTGTTAAAAGTAAAAATACAAGGAGGCATAATCAATATGAGCAAAGTAATTACCAAAGAAGAATTTGACCAGCAGAATGTATTTGGGCAGGGGCAACCGAATACAATGTTCGCACAGTATTTCGTGGGGGAATCCTATTTAAAACCCTTGACGGAGTTCGGTAATAGCCCCGTGTTTCTGGCAAATGTCACTTTTGAGCCTGGGTGTCACAACAACTGGCATATCCATCACGCGAAGAGCGGTGGTGGCCAGATTCTGG
>QKIQ01000004.1 GCA_003249555.1 Clostridia bacterium
ATGAAAATCCGTCTCCGGGTAATAAAGCGGGCGGTATCACAACGCTGGAAGAAAAGTCTCTTGGTTGTGTTCAAAAAGGTGGCTGCGGGATTATTGTCGATGTATTGCGTTATGGGGATATGGTCAGCAAACATGGGCTAAATATTCTTGAAGGTCCGGGCAACGATTTGGTGTCTTCCACAAATCTCGCTGCGGCTGGTGCGCATATTGTGTTGTTTTCAACGGGTCGGGGAACACCGTTTGGTACATTCGTACCCACAATCAAGGTGTCGACTAACAGTGACCTGTGTCATAAAAAGGCGCAGTGGATTGATTTTGACGCCGGCGTACTGTTAGAAGAAGATTTAGATGATGTTGTGAGAAGATTTTTCCGCTATATTGTTAATGTGGCCTCCGGAGAGATTTGTACACAAAACGAGCTGAATGGTTTTAAAGAGATCAGCATTTTTAAAAATGGAGTAACGCTGTAGCAAAGGAATTTAAATGGAAGCGCTAGAAAGATAGGAAAAAGATTAGCTGGACGACACAGGTAAATACGAAGTCCATATCTTCCCGTAAGTTTCAAATAAACTTTTCATTAGAAATTTTACACCAATGGTCTTTGACGATCTCGCCAAGATGTTGTAAATCCTGTCCTTGAAAAGCGGTAAGCATCTCCTCGTGTTCTTTGTTGCATATACGGTTATGCTCAAAAAGCTCACTTCCAGAGCCAGTGTATGTGTGGGGAATATGGCTGAACATCAGTGAATTCAGCGTAGAAACAAGTGTCTTATTGGGGCATTTAGAGGCGTAAGCCTCGTGAAACTCATTTTGATTTTTTGAGTAATCGGCGTAATTTTCGAACCGAATGGACAAATCCATTTTGGCAATCAATTCACGCATCTTTTTATAGTCCGTTTCATCAAGGTGCGGGTGAGCCAGCTGGGCAACAAGCATATCTAGATGACCGATGACCTCAAACACTTCAACGCTTTTTGTCCGGTCGACCTTGGTCACGAAAAAGCCGCGGCGGGGTATTTTTTCAACAATACCCTCGTATGCCAATTGCGTCAAGGCTTCGCGGACCGGCGTACGGCTCACTTTTAGGGATGAGGCAATGGTATCCTCGCATATTTTTATGCCGGGCGTAAAAACGCCATTCTGAACATTTTCAGCGACATAGGCATATATTTTATCTTTTAGAAGGCTTTTGCGATCGACTGACGGAATCATCATTGATTCTCCTGACTCTTACTTATATTGTTATTCTATGAAACAGATTCGTTGATGTCAAGCAAAACAACAGATAGATACGTTAATATTGAATACCCATTAAAGCAAATTTGGCGTTACATTATACGGTTAAATGATAGCTTATTTACAAGGTGAAAGGCAGAATGTGATGATGGTAATGACATTCTGCCTTCGCCTATAATATAAACTTAAGCCTTTGCAGCAATATCCTTTAGCTGCAGGGCTTCTTTTTTCTTCATGCGCGCGCGCATAAACACGGCCACCAGCGCCAGCAGCACGCCTATGATACCAACAATCCCCGCATATATGAATATTCGGTTAAACGCCTCGGAACTGACTAGACCGTCTGCGCCGATAGACGCATCCATCCAGCTCCCGAACATTGTGTGCATAAACATATCGGGAATGTAACCGATCAGTGTGACAAGAGCCAATGCGGTGCCGCCAACTCTGGCAGGAACCTTAAGTTCAGAAAGCAAAGAGTAAGCCGTGACACGGTTGGCATACACGGCCAAAGCGAATACGAACATGATCACAATGGCAAGCAAAGGGCTTGTGGTGGGGATGAAGATGAAGGAAAATACTAATCCTGCGGTAAGAATTTGTGCAGCGACTTGCCATTTTGCAGAAGATTTGAACACCTTATCGGCAAAGAATCCGCCACCAATGCCACCCAAGCGGCAGCCGTATTCACGTACAGAGCTCATCCAGCTGACAGCCACGGCTGTTATTAAGAATTTGTCTGTAAGATAAGGGGAGAGGTAGCTCATTGTGCCGTACATCGTGATGCCGCAGAACAATAGCGCTGCCGGGATCCAAACCTGAGGCATAATCAGCGTTTTACCGAATGCACGCCAATTGATTTTATCTTTCTCTTCCAAAGCGTCTTCGTTGTAGGTAATGTTTTCATTAAAGGTGAACCAGACGCCGGCCGCTGCCAATAAGCATAGCACGCCCATAGAGATAACAGCGCCGTTAAAGCCTGCAATCATGTCCGCAAACCACGTGGACACCCATACCATGAGCAGACTGCCGATCAGCGAGGCGCCGCCGTTAAGCGCTTCAAAAATGCCGTAAATTCGCCCTTGTTCGTTGCGTGTGCCAAGCAGCCGCACGCCCTTTAGCATGGCGGGCCAGAAGGCAAAAGCGCCTGTTAGGCCGGCAAGCATCCAGATGATGAGCGAGGCGAAAAAGCTGGTGCGTAGAAACATAAAGAGAAAACACAGCAAGCCGTTTGCTGCGAGGCAGACAGTAAGCAGTGTACGCGGTTTAAACTTGTCTGCAATCCAGCCGCCCGGAAGATACGAAGCCGTACAGACGATGGCATAAACGCTTAACATCAGCCCGAGCTGTTCGTTGCTAAAGCCGGTTGCAGCCGTCATCTGATCGTAAAATACGGACTTCATGTAAGGCAAAAGATAAATTATGCCGTAAGCAAAACCAAGAGATAAGAGTGCCCAGAAACGCATTAGGTTATTCTTTTTCACGAAATGTCCCTCCTTATTTTATATAGGCGCGCAAAGCGCTTGAGAACGGGTTGCTTTTCGTTTTTACTTTGAAAGTCGATGAGAAAATTTAAATATCAGGTCCGTCAAAAGTATCCGGAGCAAAGATTTCTTCCGCAACGTCGCGCGGTATCCGATTGGCACGTTTGGCGGTTTCGTAGACGAGGCGGACATCTTTTCTAATGATCATTTCCACATCGTCGATTGCGGCCTGCGGGTCTGCCCCGACCACATTAAATATAATTGAATCATAGTAGCGTGTTGCGCCGAGATTCACTGTGAAATCCACGCCGACATCAATACCCTTTTTAAAGAAAATCTCGTCAGCTTCGGGTGTCGTGCAGATATTGGCGCCTTCGGCAATGACCTGAGCGCGAACATTGTCGGCATTGCCGCCGTTGAGCACATCCTCAAGCGCGGCGGGAATAAGAATATCACAGTCTACATCGAGCCACTGGCTGCCGGGTAGCTGTGAGTAATTTTGCGGCAGTGAACCACGGTCGATTTCGCCGGAAATTTTGCGATTATCCAGCAAATAATCGATATCGAGCCCGCCCGGACATGCTACTACGCCGTGAACATCAGCAATACCCACAACGGTGTACCCAAGTTGAATCAGCTTATAGGCGCAGCTGGCTCCCAGACACCCGAAACCTTGAATTACCGCGCGTCCGCCGCCGCTCTTGCCTGTACGCAGCGTCCACAACTCGTCGGCTCCTTGCGCCACGCCGTAGCCGGTAATCATGTCGTAAACCTTGAAACGGTCAAGCATCATATCACACATCATGTCGTGATTTTTAGTCCCCTCGATGACTTTGGGGTCTTTACGCATGGCTTGCGTCTGGGGGATAGGCACACCGATTTCATCCCATATCTTAAACACATCCGTTGCATCCACGCCAAGATCACCGCCGAGGTTTACACCGTGAAGCATCAAAGGCGCC
>QKIQ01000027.1 GCA_003249555.1 Clostridia bacterium
CAGCTTCTGAATGTCCACTGCTTTTTGCTCCAAATCCGTCTTAAGACATCTCAAGATACCTTGAGAGCCCTAAGCCTTATTTTGGAGATATTGTCGCATTTTTAGCTTGCTTGGAATAGGTGCCGGTTTATTTGACGCTTACATTCAACCTGCTTTGTGACACGAGCGCTCCGGTGTCCGGTGGCTCAACCTGCTAAAACCGAACGCTACAATGAAAGGATGGCTGACAGTCTTACGTGCGGACGTAGAAGCCCAAGCGTCAAAACGTCAGACCAATTTACCCTTCTATAGTAGCTTAGGCATGAGAACGAACAAAGCACGCCTGGATGACGTGTTTTGTACGGTCAATATTATAGTAGCAGCGTCAAACAAGCCGGCACCTGTACAGTGCTATTGTCGCCATGAGAAAATACCTCCAAAGAAGACTTGAGGTTTCTTAAGAAGACTTCAGGAACCTTAAGACAGAACCGGTAAAATGATATTGTCGCATTTTTAGCATGCTTGGAATAGGTGCCGGTTTATTTGACGTTTCCATCACTCACACTTTCCTCCTCTCGCTGAATATGATGAAGCGAACAATATTGTTTAGGAGGGAAAAGTATGATTAAAAGGTTAATGGCAGTGGTGCTGTGCCTTCTCGTGGTGATCGCGCTGTTTGGATGCACAGGGCAAACAACGCAAAAGATTATTTTAAATGAGGTGACACATTCAGTATTCTATGCACCGCTGTATGCTGCAATGTCTCTTGGGTATTTTGAAGATGAAGGGATAGAGCTCGAATTGGTTAACGGCGGCGGCGCCGACAAATCAATGACGGCATTGCTTTCGGGTCAGGCGAATATTGGCTTAATGGGGCCTGAAGCGGCTATCTATGTGTTTAACGAGGGTAAAGAAGACAGTGCGCTCGTTGTCGGGCAGCTGACCAAAAGAGACGGCTCGTTTTTGATGGGGCGTACACCGGACGAAGACTTCAAATGGAGCGATCTTAAGGGAAACACGGTGATTGGCGGCCGTGCGGGCGGTGTGCCGGAAATGACTCTAGAGTATGTGCTGAGGAAAAACGGACTTGAACCCGGAAAAGACGTCGAGGTGCTCACGAATATACAGTTTAATCTGATGGGCGGCGCTTTTGAAGGTGGTACAGGCGATTATGTCACGCTGTTTGAACCCACGGCCTCAACGTTTGAGAAGGAAGGCAAAGGGTACATACTGGCAGCGGTCGGTTCCGAAAGTGGTGAAGTGCCGTATACAGCTTTTATGGCCCAAAAGAGCTATATAAGTGAAAACCCGGAAACGGTTGAAAAGTTTTTAAGAGCGATCTATAAGGGTCAGCAGTTCGTACAAAAAGCAACCGATGAAGAAGTGGCGAGAGCCATAGTGGAATTTTTCCCGGACACCTCAGTTGAGTCGCTGGTGATGGTGGCTGAATCGTATAGGGAAATTGACGCTTGGATGGATACTCCCGTGATGAAGGAAGAGGCGTTTAACCGTTTGCAGGAGATAATCATACAGGCAGGCGTATTGGAAGAGAAGGTGAATTTTGAAAGCGTTGTGGACATATCATATGCGCTTAAGGCAGTAGATGAATTAAAATAAACATACCAGGATAGAGCCCCAAAACCGGGGCTCCTTTTTTATGTTGTTTACGAACATTTTATCATGCTTGAACCGAAAAGGGACTCTTAAAATATACTGTTACTATACCGAAGCGGAGAAAAATGCAAAGACGAGGATGCAAATAGCAATGGCTTCTGTTTCGGTTAATGTTATATCTGAGTCTTTGCCGGGGTAGCCTCGGTGGGAGATCATAAAGGGGAGATCTGCTTGAAGGAACTCGTAAGGGTTGAACATATTGATAAGAATTATCATACCGTGAAAGGGGAAACGGAAGTTGTTAAGGATCTGTCTTTGTCCGTATACGAAGGTGAATTCCTTAGCATAATCGGGCCAAGCGGCTGCGGCAAGACCACGGTTTTGTCGTTGCTTGCTGGGCTTATCAAAGCGTCTGGCGGGAAAATACTGCTCGATGAGGATGAAGTGACGGGATACAGTGAGCCCGTGGCATACATGCTGCAAAGAGATTTTTTGTTTGAATGGCGCACGATAGAGGAAAACATCATGCTTGGTTTGCAGGTGAGAAAAAAATGCACGAAGGAAAGACGGCAAAAGGCTCTGGGACTGCTGGAGAAGTACGGGCTTTCTGACTTCGGGAAGTACTATCCTCAGCAGCTATCGGGCGGTATGCGCCAGAAGGTCGCGCTGATTCGCACGCTGGCGGTAGAACCTGAGCTGCTGCTGTTGGATGAACCTTTTTCTTCACTGGATTATCAAACAAGGCTTGCGCTTTCGGATGAGATTGCCCAGATTATTCGTAAGGAAAACAAAACGGCTGTGTTGGTGACACACGATATCGCCGAAGCCATATCCATGTCGGACAGAGTGCTGGTTCTTTCGCCGAGGCCCACCACCGTGAAGACGCAGGTTCAAATTGAATTTGATGATATGAGCGCTTCTCCTATTCAAAAGAGGCAGGATGCAAAATTCAGGTCGTACTTTGATTTTTTGTGGAAGGAGCTGGCTGTCCATGTCGAATAATAAGAAAATAGCTTGCTCAAACGAGCATGAAGCGTTTTTAAAAAGAATAAGAAGTCAAAAACGAAAAGTTGTCATCATACGGATCGGACTGCTCGTGGCGCTTATTGGTATGTGGGAGCTGTCGGCCGAACTGTGCTGGGTCGATCCTTTCATCATGAGCTCGCCGTCACGAATTGTGAACACAATCGCTTCGCTTTATAGCTCAGGTGAGCTGTTTACGCATATCGGTGTGACGCTTTGGGAGACAATCGCAGGGTTCTTTCTTGGCACAGTGATTGGTATCGGAGCCGCAATAGGACTATGGTGGTCTCCGCTTGTCGCAAAGACGCTGGATCCGTATCTGGTCGTGCTAAACAGTCTCCCGAAGATTGCTTTGGGGCCTGTTATCATCGTATGGGTGGGGGCAGGAGAAGGCGCGATTATTACCATGGCGCTGCTGATATCGGTGATTGTAACAGTGATGAGCATGCTCAACGGCTTTTTGGAAATCAGTGAAGAAAAAATAATGCTGATGCGAACGTTTGGAGGCACACGGCTGCAGATACTTAATATGGTGATTCTGCCTGCCAGCGTGCCCACAATCATATCCACGCTAAAGATCAATGTGGGTATGACTTGGGTTGGCGTGATTGTGGGCGAATATCTTGTATCAAAAGCGGGGCTTGGCTATCTAATTGTATACGGTGGTCAGGTATTCAAGCTCGACCTTGTGATGGCAAGCATATTGATTCTGGCTGTGGTGGCCGCGCTCATGTATCTGGCGGTATCGTATGCGGAAAAGAAATATAACCGTAAGTAGAACTTGATCGTTGGGAACCGCATGATGTATGTTTTGCGGCTCTTTTTTTTGACAGACCCAAATCCTTTTAGCACCACGGCATATACCGTGCTTAAACGACAATAAAATAGTTTCATGGGTCATAAATAATTACAATAAAATGCGGAAATTTAGGAATAGAATATTAACAAACGTAAATTATCAGGAGGAAGCGACATGAGCATATTAAACGATATTAGCAGTTTCCTGCAGCAAGGCAGAGCAA
>QKIQ01000045.1 GCA_003249555.1 Clostridia bacterium
GAAGGGACGTTCGATTCTTATAGTTGGCAGCTTTTGGAGCAGAAGCAACGGTTTATCGGCCAGATCATGACAAGCAAATCGCCCGTTCGGAGTATGGACGATATTGATGAGGCCGTGCTGTCATACGCCGAGGTCAAGGCGTTGGCCGCGGGAAATCCGCTGATCAAGGAGCGCATGGAGCTGGTGACTGAGGTGGATAAGCTCAAAATGTTCAAGGCCGAGCATAAGAACCGCGGATACCGCTTGCAGGAGCAGATATCCACAAAGCTACCAGAGAAGATTCGGGCGCTTGAACTGAGAATCAAGGGCTATGAAGCAGATATACTGACAGCGGCCTCCTGCCAGAACAACGATTTTGAAATGACGCTGAATGGCACAGTATATGACGAAAAGAAGGATGCGGGTGAAATGCTGCTGGCGTTTGCAAAGCAAGTGCATCAGCTTAACGGTCAGGTGATCGGCAGATACAAAGGGTTTGATATGACGATAAACATGGAAAGCCTGCTGCGGTCAGAACCGTATGTGGAACTGCGCGGCGCGATCACGCACAGCGTCATCCTGGGCGATGATGCGCATGGCAACATATCAAGGCTGGATAACGCGATCAACGCGTTTGGCACGAATCTGGACAGCCTCCAGCACGACCTTGAAAGCGCCCATGTCCAGCTTGAGAACGCCAAAAAGGAAGTGGATAAGCCGTTTGCGCAGGAATTTGAGTTGAAACAAAAAACGGCGAGGTTGGAAGAACTCACGCATGAGCTGGCGATGGATTCCAAGGATACGGCGATGGAGATTGGCGGCGACGATGTGCCGGAGGAAGCCATCGCGGATATGGAGCGATGATATGCCGAGAGTCACGGAAGAGGAGGTCAGGAGCGCCAAAGCTCTTGACCTGCTGTCGTATATGCGGCTGTACGAGCCGGACAACCTGATGAAGAAAGGGAACGATTATTGCACCAAAGATCACGACAGCCTGATTGTTTCTCCAAATGGCCTCTGGCATTGGAAATCGCGCAATATTGGCGGATGCACAGCTCTGCAATATCTCATTAAGGTCAGGGGCATGGATTTTGTGAGCGCCGTATTGCTGCTCTGCAACGATACGCCCGCCCAAAACACGGAAACAGACGCCCCATCAGAAAAGAAAACAGAGAAGAAGCCCTTCGCGCTTCCCGCTGCGCACGTCAACAACGATATGGTGATCGGTTATCTGCGGCGTCGCGGGCTTGCGGATTCGGTCATCCAATACTGCATCCGAAAAGGGCTAGTCTACGAGAGCGCTGAGTATAGAAATGCGGTGTTCGTGGGCTTAGATGGCGATATGCCGAAATACGCCGCGCTGCGCGGGACATGGCGGCACATGAGCAATGCGTTCAAAGGCGAGGTCACTGGTTCGGATAAAAAATACAGCTTTTCGGTGCCGCCGGAAACGGCCAGCGATAAGCTCATTGTTTCCGAAAGTGCCGCGGATGCCCTGTCTGTGGCAACATTGCGTGGCGATATCGGGCGGGTGCATTACCTGTCCATCGGTGGTGCGTATGCGCCCAAGAAACATACCAATGAAGTGAATTTGCCCATGGCGTTGGAACAGTATCTAAAAGATCACCCGGAAATCCGCGAGGTGGAGCTGTGCTTGGATAACGACGCGGTAGGTATAGGTGCGAGCTTCTTTATCATGAACAAGCTGATGGGCATGGGCTACGCGGTGTCCTCTTCTCCACCCGAACGGGCAAAAGATTGGAATGAGGCTTTAACGAATAGAATGGATTCAGTAATACCGGAAAGATAAATGACGGTATTGTTGACCATATAAAAATCAAGGAGGAAACAGTATGAAAGTCAAAGAAATTGGAAACCTGACCGCCGATCCGGTGTACGGCGAAAAGGGCGACATGAAGTATTGCAACTTCAAGATCGCCATCAACGACCCATTCAATAAGGACAGGACAGAATTCGTGCGCGTGTCGGCGTTCGACAGGCAGGCCGAGGCGTGCAAGGATTTTCTGCAAAAAGGCTCTCAGGTCTGCGTTGAAGGGACGGTTCGCGCAAGCGCCTATCTGGACGGAAACGGTGAACCGCAGGCACAGCTTCAGCTCAATGCACGCGAGGTTCAGTTCCTCAACCGCACCAAGCGGCGTGAGCAGCCGGATGGCTATGATGCGATTGACAGCGCGTTGGAAAACGCCGATTTTGAGAACGAACCGGCGCACGGGCAGGACATGGTCCCGGCAAGATAAAAAGTCGCTGTACCCTGTGTACGGCAAAATGAGCAGTTCCGTACATATCGTCAGCACACCAAAAACGAAAACAAGACCAAAATTTAAGGCATCGCTGTACATTCGGTACGGCGTTTTCTGATTCGGACGGGTTTTGCGGGCTGAAGAAGCATCCGAGCGGACAGAATCGAGGTCAGCGCGGCAACACGTTTGTTTTTCAGCCTGCAAGACCGTACTTTTCCTTATTGGGTGTTCTGAAATCCACCATGCCCTTGGAGGTGGGCAAAAACTGCGTTTTTGCAGTTGCAAGCATGGCATTTGTTTATACAAACGCCTCTTGCAAGGGAGCTCGCGCTCCCTTGAACCCTCTAAAATGGCGGCATGCCGCTAAACTCAGAAAGAAGGCTGGTATATGAGAAAGAGAAAATTTGCCTGTCTTTTCTATTTGGACGAAAAAGAAAACAGGCACTTTGAAAAGCAATTGGCCATGACCGGCCTGAAAAAGTCGGAACTGCTGCGCAGTCTCATACTGAAAACCGATATCCAGCCCAAGCCGTCTGAGGACATTATACAGATATATCGCCTTGTGTCCACCATAGCCAATAACGTCAATCAAATGGCGAAAATCGCCAACGCCACAGGGTACGTCGATCCCAAAAAGATAGACGGGCTTCTTATCATGGTGGATAAGTGTTGGCAGTTGATGAAGCAAATCTGTTGATATGGCAATTACGAAAAAGTTTGTCATCCACCAAAGGCTGGATGACAGGGTGGGCTATGTGTTAAACGACGAAAAAGCGTCTCTTGACGATTTGCTTGAGTACGCCACCAATGACGAAAAGACAGTGATGCTCAAGAAAGAATACAAGACGGCGCTAAACTGCAATCTGGAAACGGCATATCAGGACATGATGGCGACAAAGAAGCGTAAAAACGCCATGGGCGGCAGGCTGGGGTATCACATTATACAGTCATTTAAGCCGGGCGAAGTTACCGCCGAACAGGCACACGAAATCGCCATTGAACTTGCGCAGCGCAGCTTTGGCGATTACGAGGCGGTCATTGGGACGCATATCGATAAAGAGCACATCCATTCGCATATCGTTGTCAATTCGGTATCGGTTATCACTGGTAAAAAATACAGGGACACGACGAAGGATTTGTTTGACGGGATACGGGAAACGTCTGACCAATTGTGCCGGGAACACGGTTTATCGGTGGTTATACCCATGGAAGGAAAAATGTCGCTAACGTATATAGAATGGTTGGCGCGACAGGGGAAACGCACCTCATGGCAATCGCTTATTCGCATGGACATCGAAGATTGCATACGGCAAGCATATGATTTCGGAAATTTCCTTGTTCTCATGCGGCTTAAGGGCTATGAAATCAAACAAGGGAAATACATTGCGTTCCTTCC
>QKIQ01000038.1 GCA_003249555.1 Clostridia bacterium
TGAGGACGAAGTGCCGCCACCACACGCCGCAGGAAATTGTTATAGAGCTCTCGGTTTTTGGGTGATATTCTCTCAAAGTCGATATTCACGCCGTAGTAGCCTTTGTCGCGCATGGTTTTTAAGAGGTTATTAATTAATGTATCCTGCAATGCAGTGTTTTCAAGTATCGTATCCACAAGCTCGGTGTTGAAATTGCCTTCTGCAAAGTTGGTGATGACGAGCAGCGGCGCGATACGGTGGTTTTTGGCTGCATTTATTATTGCCGTGTCGTTAATAGGCTTTAAGCTGCCGTCCGCACGCACTTCATAACTAAACGGGCTGGTATAGGTAAGATATTCGCCCACTTCACGAATCGTTTGTGTCTCTTTCTCCGGCGTGGACGGTTCAATATAACCGTTCACCTCAATAAATCCGTAGTTCTTTTCTCTCACGGGTATGCGCAGTACCGTGCCCGGTGAAAGCACATCGGGATTTGTGATGCCGTTCAGCGCAATAATGCTGCTTGTGGTGGTGCCGTATCGCCGCGCGATAGAAAACAGCGTCTCGCCGGGTGCGACTTTATGTGAGATTTCACGTGTAGGAATCACGAGCGACTGACCGACGACAAGAAAGGGAATGTCTGCGAGGTCGTTGGCTTTGTAGATATCGTCTGCGGAAACGCCGTAACGTTGGGCAATTTTGTAGAGCGAATCACCCTGCCGTACAACATGTATGTCCAAATTTGATCACTTCCTTAAATTATTATTTAGCTGTTTTATTATATGGAAAGCCGCTTGCCAAGGTTCGGCAGAGATTTCATCGTTGTTGAATATTATTCTCAAACCTTTATCACTTTTTTGAAAGAAACAATATACTATACTGTATGTGAAAACGGGCGCTGCCCTTAAAAATATAAACAAAGATGGTGATACGATGGAGATGTCAGCGAGAGAGCTGTTTGCGCGAATGATAAAATGCGAGGCAGGCGGAGAGGGGATATCCGGCATGAAGGCTGTGGCTTCGACAATCATGAACAGGGTGCATGTCGCATACGGAGAATACTTAAGAACGGGCCAGGGAGATTTGCGGCGCGTTCTGACGCAGCCGGGCCAGTTTACCTGCTATATGGAGACGGTGGGCGGCGTGTATAACCCACAGAACGTATGGAACATGCGGCCCGAACAGATACATTATGACGTGGCAGACTGGGCATTGGCAGGCAATATTCATTCGGGTGTGATCGAAACGCTCTGGTATATGAACCCGTTTATACCTGCCTGCCCGCCCTATTTTCCATATAACCGGACGGGCGTACAGTTTAACAGGGTGGCGCAGCATTGTTTCTTCCAGCCGACCAGTCTGTACGCACTGACATAAAAAAAGAGAAGGGAGAAGATAACGAAATGAATTGCAGCCAATACAGCTATCCTGAGAGCCGGCAAACGCAGAGCGAGCGGCCGATGAATATGACTCAGAATGGATCGTATAATCTAACGACAAGACCCATGCAGCAAGGAACGAATATGAGAAATGCGCGTGCCGGGATGGGAATGCCAAGTGCGCAGGGTATGACAGGATCAGCCATGCCGAATATGAACCAGACATCGCCAATGCTACAGGGAATGGGAAACGCTCAGGCAGGGCAAAATGGGCTGACGGGCGCGCCCGTCATCATGCCGGAATCCCTCGGGGCGCAAACGCCGACGACGCTTGAAAGCCCCTATTACACAGCTGGTTTTTTAAGAAACTTCATAGGAAAAAACATGCGTGTGGAATTTCTAATCGGTACATCCGGCGCGCTTGTGGACAGAACCGGCGAGCTTGTGGAAGTGGGCGCGAGTTACATTGTTTTAAGACCGATTTTATCCGACGATCTGCTGATGGCCGATCTGTACTCCATAAAATTTGTGACGATATACGAATAAACGGTTATCGCGATAATAAGGAGTAAGCCTTTATAAATCTGAGGGCTTCTTCTTTTTTTTAATTAACAAGGGCGGTGATATCGCCGCTAGAAACCGCATAGCTTTGAATAGAACTGTGGGGAGGTGTGTTCCATGAGAAACCGAAAAGGTCTCATCATATTTGCTGTGGCCTGCCTTGATGTCATTCTGATCGCGCTTGCCGCCGTCTTTGATTTTGACTCAAAGGTGTGCTTTTATCAGACCGCACACAGTGAATCGAGCGAGTATAACTGGTATTTTGCACCTCGAAGCGACGGACTTCAGCCTAAGGACTGCCCTGAATTTTCGTTTATTAAAGGTTACGATTGTTATTGGATAGGCGATCCTGATGAGAAGGTCATCTATTTAACGTTCGACGCGGGCTATGAAAATGGTTTCACCCCTCAAATTCTTGACGCGCTTAAAAAGCACAATGCGCCTGCCGCGTTTTTCGTCGTCGGTCACTATATAAAATCCGCGCCTGAGCTGATTGGGCGCATGGCGGATGAGGGGCATCTCGTGTGCAGCCATTCCATGAATCATAAGAACATGGCGGCCATGGCGGATTTCTCCGCGTTCAAATCCGAGATGGAAGACCTCGAGAGCGTTTACACTGAACTGACGGGGCAGAAAATGCCAAAGTATTATCGGCCGCCAGAGGGCAAGTTCAGCGAGAGGTGTCTCAAATATGCACAGCAGCTCGGGTATAAGACTTTCTTCTGGAGTTTCGCCTATTGTGACTGGTATGTAGACGACCAGCCATCCGAGGAGGAAGCGATAAAAATGATCACAACCCGTACACACCCAGGCGCCGTCGTGCTGCTTCACGCCACATCACAGACCAACGCGAAAGTGCTCGACCGTGTGCTGACGCAGTGGGAGAACATGGGCTATAAGCTAAAGAGCCTGAATGAGTTTCCGTTTGAGAAGGAGTCTTCCGGCGTATCAAAGGACTAAAAGAAATGTGACTGTGCGGCCTCAGTGCCGCGTTTTTTTTCGGTGGAGAACAGCCAGTAAAGCCCCAACGGAATAAGAATAATGCTGATCCATTGTGAAGTGGACATGATCCACAGAATACCGCGGTCATCATCGCCGCGGAAGAATTCAAGAATAAACCGGATGATACCGTAGCCTGCAATGTATAACCCTGTGATTCTCCTTTTTGCTTTGGGCTTGCGCGAATAACAAAAAAGCACGAAAAACAGAATCAGATTCAGACCGGATTCAAGCAGCTGAACAGGGAACAATGCTACGCCCGAGGGTGCGACGGAATCGTCACGGAAATAAACGCCCCATGGCGGAGCCGTTACGCGGCCGTAACAGCAGCCCGCGCAGAAGCACCCGATGCGGCCGATCGCATGCATCAGCGGTACGGATGGAATCAGGCTGTCGGTTAAGTGCCAGAACGGCAAACGGAATTGTCTGCTGTACACAAAAACGCCAAACACCGCACCGATGAGTCCGCCATAGAACACGAACCCGTGCGAAAAAAGCATATTGATATCGTCCATCGTCCATCCGGTTAGCGCATGCGCTTTAATAATCTGAGGAAGCGATATCGCCAAATAAAGCAGCTTTGCCCCAACAACGACGCCAATCAGCGCATAGCACGCACAAAAAAAGATATCCTGTTTGGGTAAATCGCGTCTGACCGGCAGATAGACCGCGACGAGTATGCCGATAACACAGCCAATCAGTAT
>QKIQ01000022.1 GCA_003249555.1 Clostridia bacterium
TGATGCGCGAATATAAGGTGGAAGCAAAGGTCGGCAAACCTCAGGTGTCTTACCGCGAGACCATTCGCAAAACGGTGACCGCGACGGGGCTTTACAAAAAGCAATCTGGCGGCAGAGGTCAGTTCGGCCATGTCGTTATTACGATTGAGCCGCTTGAGCCGGGCAGCGGATATGAATTTGTCGACAAAATTGTCGGCGGTGTTGTTCCCAAGGAATATATACCTGCCGTGGATGCCGGTATTCAGGAAGCCGCTAAAAACGGTGTGATGGCCGGTTTTGAGGTGATGGACTTTAGAGTCACGCTCGTCGACGGATCTTACCACGAAGTGGACTCGTCAGAAATCGCGTTTAAGATCGCGGGATCAATGGCGTTTAAAGAAGCCATGCAAAAGGCCTCGCCGGTGCTTTTAGAGCCTGTGATGGCTGTGGAAGTGAATGTCCCTGACGACTATCTTGGCGACATTATGGGCAACCTTAACTCAAGAAGAGGCCATATTGAAGGAACGGAGCTGCGCAACGGTGTGCAGGTGATCCGTGCGGCGACGCCGCTTTCCGAGATGTTTGGTTATGCGACGGATTTGAGAAGCCGGACGCAGGGCCGCGGCACGTTTACGATGCAGTTTTCGCACTATAACGAGGTGCCAAAAAGCATAGCGGAAAAAATTATTGGTTAGTTCACCATGATATGAAACGGACAGGCAACGGCGTATATGCTAGAAAAAGGATCCGTTTATAAACCAAATATAATTGAAACAAGAATGATTAGGAGGAGAAATCAATGGCAAAAGCTAAGTTCGAAAGAAACAAACCCCATGTAAACATCGGAACAATCGGTCACGTTGACCACGGCAAAACCACGCTGACAGCGGCAATCACGATGACTCTCGCACAGTCCGGCAAAGCGGCAGTGATGAAGTATGACGAAATTGATAAGGCGCCTGAAGAAAAAGAAAGAGGCATCACGATCAATACAGCTCACGTTGAATATGAGACGGATAACCGTCACTACGCACACGTGGACTGCCCGGGTCATGCTGACTATGTGAAGAACATGATCACTGGTGCGGCACAGATGGACGGCGCGATTCTCGTAGTGTCGGCTGCAGACGGCCCCATGCCTCAGACCCGTGAGCACATACTGCTTGCCCGTCAGGTTAACGTGCCTTATATCGTTGTGTGTCTCAACAAAGTTGACCAGGTTGACGACGAAGAGCTTCTCGAGCTCGTCGAAATGGAAGTCAGAGATCTGCTTTCGTCTTATGAATTCCCGGGCGATGACATTCCGGTTGTTAAGGGCAGCGCGCTTCAGGCGATGAATGCGCTGCTTGAAGGCAAAAATGCGGCGGAAGCACCTGAGTGCAAATTCATCTTTGATCTTATGGATGCGGTTGACAGCTATATTCCGACTCCGGAAAGAGCCATTGACAAGCCGTTCCTGATGCCTGTTGAAGACGTGTTCTCCATCACCGGCCGTGGTACAGTGGCCACAGGCAGAGTGGAAAGAGGAACAGTCAAGGTTCAGGATTCCGTCGAAATCGTCGGCATGACAGAGAAGACAAGAGACGTTGTCGTCACAGGCGTTGAGATGTTCAGAAAGCTTCTTGAACAGGCAATGGCTGGTGACAACGTGGGTCTGTTGCTCCGTGGCGTGCAGAGAAACGAAATCGAGCGTGGACAGGTTCTTGCAAAGAAGGGTTCCATCAAACCCCACACCCACTACATGGGTCAGGTTTACGTGCTGAAGAAGGAAGAAGGCGGCCGTCACACACCGTTCTTCAACGGTTACAGACCGCAGTTCTACTTCAGAACAACAGACGTGACAGGCAGCATCGCGCTTCCGGAAGGCACCGAGATGGTTATGCCTGGTGACAACATCACGATGGAGATTAAGCTCATTACGCCAATCGCTATCGAAGAAGGTCTGCGTTTTGCTATCCGCGAAGGTGGCAGAACGGTTGGATCCGGTGTGGTAACAAGCGTTATCGAATAGTTTTAAAGTCTTTTGGGCCGGTATTGCCTTGATGGCAGTACCGGCTTTTTGTATACTTTCTGTGGCTCTATGTCGATATAAGTTGTTTTAAATCGTCAGCAAAAGATATGATACTTCAAAGTCTCCAAAATAGTGCGCGTCCAAAGAATGTTTGAACAAATCATCCCATATACATATATGGCAGGATTCTAAGGAGGCGAAAAATAATGGATAAGACAAATTTGCCAAAGCTTGAGACGCAGGAATTTGTGACGCGACAAAATGAGCCTGGAAATTGGAAAACAAAAGCGCGTCAATTCGCGCACAGCATCGCGGTCAAGCGGGAAAGACAGAGTAAGGCCGCATCTTCAGATGATGAAATTGACATTGGATATAAAAGGCTGCTTGCCAAAACAGGTGTTTGCGCGGCTGTGGCTGTCACCATTCTTGTTATCAGCAGCATAAGCACACCCGCGTCTGTTGATGTAAAAAAGGCGGTAGATTATGTGGTGAATCACGAGTTTGATGTGGAAGAAGATATCGGGCGTTTAAAATTCGTTCAAAGTTTGGATGAGGAGACGCAAAGCGTGTTCAGTGCCATGCCGGATTCTTTGGTGGTTTTCCCCGTGAACGGAGACGTAGTGACGACCTTTGGCGCAGGGGGATCTACAGGCGTTCGGATGAGCGCAAAGACATCCGATGTCTTAAATATCGCAAAGGGGACGGTGACGGCAGTCGGAGAAATCAGCGGTCAAGGATATGTAAAAATGTTGCTTGATACCGCAGAAACAGTTGTTTATCATTGTCTGACGCCAAAGGTTAAGACAGACGACATTGTGAGGCCGGGTCAGGTCATCGGAGAAATTGAGAATAAATATCTTTATATTGAGATGAAGAATAAAGATACGTATATTGATCCAATCGCGTTTATTAATGAGCATACCGGAATGGTGATGGAATAGTCGGCATGAAACCGATGCGCCTGTTTGGCGGTAGATTCAAAATAAATCTGCTTATGATACCCGCCGTTGTATTTTTGTTTGCGATTGGCATGGGCGATGTGGTGCTGTATTATATCCCGACGGTTATTCTCCATGAATGGGCCCATGTGATTTTTGCCGCAGCGCTTGGTATGACGGTATCTGAAATGGAGCTGTTTCCATTCGGGTGTGCCGCCAAGCTGCAATGCTTTGCTGTTTCACGCGCTAAAGAGGTCGTGGTGGCAGCCGCAGGCCCGGCCGCGAACATGCTGGCCGCCTGCGCCGTTTTTTTTATTGATAAATATGGAATGGAGATTGCCGTGGCAGACCGCCTTATAGCGTCGAATCTTGCGCTGGCGGCGGTTAATATGCTGCCTGCTTTGCCGCTTGACGGCGGGCGCATCGTCAGAGCTGTATTTGCGTCGTTTATGGGCTATAAACGGGCCACGCGCTTAACCGCTGCTGCGGGCCTTGTTTTTGCGGGGCTGCTTTTAAGCGTGGGGATTTGGGCGCTTTTTCAGGAGACGCTCAATCCGAGCTTTTTTATTATGGGCATCTTTCTATGTCTTGCTGCGGTTAAGGAACTAAAAAGTGCGCCGTATACGCTAATACGGGATTTTACGGGGAAACGTGAAACGATTGACAAACGGAAAACGCTCAGCATC
>QKIQ01000035.1 GCA_003249555.1 Clostridia bacterium
GCTTCCACGGATACGGCCTATATCGCAAAGAGCGTGCTTGCGCACCATGAAAGATATGACGGCAGCGGCTATCCCAACGGGCTAAAAGGCGAGAGCATTCCCATTATGGCGCGTATACTGGCAGTGGCAGATACATACGAAGCCATGACGAATGAGAGGCCATATCGAACCACAAGAACCAAGGAGGAAGCGATCAGCGAGATTTCATGTCTTGGCGGTTCGCAGTTTGATCCGGCTATTGTGGATGTGTTTTTAAAAATCAGCAGTGTTTAGCGTGAGGCCTTGAATGGCATCGCCAGGTGTCTTTATCAATATCGCTTGATAGATACTTTTCTGACGAGAATCTTATTTACAATAAAATTGATACAATCAATGGTCGCCGCAAGCCACTCAATAATTTCGCACATCGTATGGTTTTTTTGTATTCAATATTTTAGTTGCTCATCTGTTTCGTAATGGTATATGCAAGAATCAGACGATATGTTATGATTACGTGTAATTATCATATAAATTGGAGAGTACATATGATGGAAGATCAGTTTCAAATTTTGATCGCAATGTGCTTTTATATGGCGTTGATGATCATCGTGGGCGTTTTTTATTCAAAACGCAATAACAGCACGAGCGATTACTTGCTGGGCGGAAGAAAGCTGGGACCTTGGGTAACGGCGATGAGTGCGGAAGCTTCCGATATGTCAGGGTGGCTGCTGATGGGATTGCCGGGGGTAGCGTATTTGACGGGTATCGGCGAAGTGTTCTGGACAGCACTGGGGCTTGCCGTGGGAACATACTTAAACTGGCTTTTTGTGGCCAAACGGCTTCGCAAATACACAAAGGTCGCGGGGAACGCTATCACACTGCCCGACTATTTTTCAAATCGATTCAGGGATAAGCAAAAGATACTCATGAGTTTTGCGGCAGTTCTCATTCTGTTATTCTTTGTCATTTACCTTGGCTCTGGGTTTGCCGCGATGGGCAAGCTTTTCAAATCACTGTTCGGCCTTGACTATACATTAATGATGATCATTAGTGCCGTTGTTATTATCGCTTACTCTGTTGTGGGAGGCTTCCTTGCGGTGTGCACGACAGACCTGATACAAGGCGTGCTCATGTTTTTTGCATTGCTGGCCATCGTGTTTTTTGGCTATGCGGCTGTGGGCGGCATCGAAAACATTACCGCGCAGCTTTCGGGAATCAACGGGTATTTTAGCATCTGGGGTGTGAATAACCCCGCTGACAACTCTTTTACACAATACGGTATTCTCGATATTATTTCGATACTGGCCTGGGGCCTTGGTTATTTTGGAATGCCCCATATTCTTCTGAGGTTTATGGCAATCAATAAAACCACGAAGATCAGGCAATCGCGCCGTATCGCCACGGTTTGGGTGGTGATATCACTGGGCGCCGCAATCATGATCGGCGTCATCGGCCGCGCATTGCTTGGTGATGCGCTGATGGACGGAACGCAGGAAACGGTGTTTTCAGCTTTGGCCACGACGTTGTTCCCGGCTCTCATTGCGGGTGTGCTCATATCCGGCATACTCGCCTCGACGATGAGCACATCCGACAGCCAGCTTTTGGCGGCGGCTTCGGTCATCTCAAAGAATTTTTTTCATGGTTTGATAAAAAAAGATGCGACGGATAAGCAGATACTTTCTGTATCCAAAGCCACGGTAATTGGTGCGGCGCTCATCGGCATATTGTTTGCGTTGGATGAGAAAAGCACGGTTTTCGGTATCGTGTCTTACGCGTGGGCAGGCTTTGGCGCAACCTTTGGCCCCTTGGTAATTCTCTCGCTGTTCTGGAAACGTATGAACAAATGGGGTGCGCTGGCCGGCATGACCAGTGGTGCTGTGACGGTAATCATATGGAAAGAGCTTCTGAAACAAATGGGTGGCATATTCGGTATCTATGAGCTGCTGCCCGGGTTCATTGTTGCGCTTATTGCTATCGTTTTGGTCAGCCTTCTCACAAAGGCGCCGTCTCAGGAAATAATTGACGAGTTTAATTCGGTAAAAACGGCAGAGGCAGACGACTAAAAAATTTATCATATTGAGAAGTTCGACGGCTGCGAGTTATCGCAGCCGTTTGTCGTTTTTGTTATAAGAAACTCTGATAACAACGAAGTATTTTTTACTCCAACTATCTCTCTTCTCAATGTGAAACATACTCTGTCTATTTTATAGACAGCCATTCTGCTTGGCGATACAATGAAGACATATATCTCATATATTGTCGGAAGGAGCATTTCTATGAAAATCAGCGACGCGATTCAGCAATGCCACGAATCTTCTTTGACCGGCTGGGTGCTTGTCGGGTATGCTCAAAAATTGGTTTCTTCAAATATGACATATTCTTATTCCAATTCACTTGATTCCCCCGAAGAGGCATTTGAAAAAGGAAGGGGATACTGCTGGCATCAGGCGAGCGCATTAAATATCATTCTCAGCGCAATGAACATTAACAGTCGTATAGTTCACGCAAATAGAAACTTAATTCCCGCTTGCGTTTTTGAACGGGTCAGTATACGCGAGCATGTATCCGGACATGCGTGGTGCAGGGTCTCAATTGATGGTGTGGAAAAGGATGTTTGCCCGGGGTACAAGGATAATGAACCGGGCATAATTCATTTCAAACCGTTATCAAAAGTGAAAGAATGGGGCCCAATCATTGATTTCTTTTCATATTGGGGATCGGCGATGGTCAACGCGGCGCGGTTAAAGAAGATTAACAGATTAAAGAAGAGAAACAAAGAAAAATGGAATCCCGATACATGCGGGTGCAAAAAGAAAAGCTGCCCGCGTTACAAAAACTGCGAAGCGTGCAAGAACTATCACGATGCGCGTGGCGGGCTGCCATATTGTGAGCGGTAAACTGTGTAATCTTCATTCTATCCAATAGCTTGCGACAAGTGCGCGGTTAATATACGTTAATGAGCGGACTGTCTATTCATTCTGATTGTTGCGGGTTGTAAGGCGATTTTGAAATTATCCCTCCCCGATATGCAGTGGTGCTCAAACAAAGCCGGTATCATACAACTTTATGAACGAACCGTAAACAGCAATCGGCGCCGATTGTTAAAAAGAGCGGCGCATGGTAATATTAGACCTTGGGAGACGGTTATGTTCGGATATGTGCAGCCTTTAAAGCCGGAGCTCAAGATGAAGGAATATGAGGCGTTTAAGGGCTATTATTGCGGCCTATGCAAGGCGATAGGAGAAAACTATACACACGGCGCACGATTTATGCTAAACTACGATTGCGCTGTGCTTCTTTTGCTGTTGTCATCCATGAGCGATGCCGTTCCTAAGGTCAAAAAGGAAACATGTATCGCCAATCCTTTTAAAAAAAAGATTATCGTACGCTCTGAGCAGGCCGAATACGCGGCGGCGGTGAATGTAATGCTGGGTTTTTGCAAGATTGAAGACACCGCGCTGGACGAAAAAAAGCTATACGCGCGCATTCTTTCGCTGCTTTACAAACGCGTCAGTAAAAAGGCGTCAAACAAGCACGATAAGCTGGCGGCGCAGTTTGCGAAAAGGCTGTCGAATCTGCATGCGCTTGAAAGCGGGGGCTGCAAAGATATCGACGCGGTATCAAGCG
>QKIQ01000129.1 GCA_003249555.1 Clostridia bacterium
ATATGTCCATCACAACAACCTGCGACCAATACCAAATATAAGCATAAAACCAGATGATCTATCTGATATTTATTGTTCTAATCCAATTTGGATCGAGCATACATTTCACAATATTGAAAATGAAGAAGCCATATCTATGTATGCTGAAGTTGTCGGTAGTTCCGGATTGACTTATCGAAAAACAATACGGGGCAGTAAAGAAACGGACGCCGATGGTGTATATGATGCAAACGGAAACCTTATTAAGTTCGGCGATTATACAGAATATTAAGTTTTGCAGACTCATCGCCGCTGGCTCAGAGTGACAATAAGCTGCTGACGGCTCATGGTTGCTTATGTCATGCTGAACGAAGTGACTGCGAAGTAGAATAGCACCCCGTAGCTTTGCGCTCTTGGTCAACTCTTATCTATTGCATATTTGTTTATATACTATCATAATTTCTATTCTTTACATACTCTTAACATTATATAGTAGTACTTTGCTTACCCCAAAACGTCTTATATATAAAAATGCATCATGTGGAACAGGCATATGCAATCATACGTTTTTGGAGGTGATGCGCTTGACGGTATAAAAAAGTCCTTGCATAAACCAATGGCAGCGAACCCTGCCGCAAAGCGGCAGCAGGCTTAGGCTAGGACGGTCGTTATTGTATCACAAAGGAGAAATATTAAAAAGAATGGAGAAATTGAAAATGAAAAAAGCAAGAAATTTATCGTCAGTTTGGTACTGGTTTTGGTATTGATGGTCAGTACTAGCAGTTACTGCCTTTGCGTGGAACACATGGACAATAGTTACACTGAGCTATGACGAGCAAGAAGACGCCACTATTGAGGCTACGCGAGATAGCGCTCAAGGATGGGGTAAATTCGTCGATAGTCAGCATCCCGTTATGAAAGTATTTATATACTTAAAGAAAAACGGAAGCTCTGTATCTTCGACATCTGTTCAAATTGGTGAATCGAAATATACATCTACACGCCCTGGTGTTGATAGCAGGTGGAGAACTAGATTAAAAGGTGATTATTTTAGTGTCGGAAACCATGCAAATGGAAGATGTTATTTGCCGCTTCCATAATATTCTATCTATGAAAAATAGGCTTTTCGGGGAGCTTTTTTAGCTCCCCCCTAAGCTTGTAATTTTGGAGGAAGTATGAACGGTATAACGAAAACAAATATTAAGGTTTTTAAGCTTCTCATGGTGACACTCATTGTTGTAATCTTAACCACTGCTTGCCATCCCACGCCGGAAAACGCGGCGGTGGTGGACGGACGCAATCTGCAGGAAATCATCGAACGGTCTTCGGCTTCCATGGAAACCTATGACGCGCCAAAAGCGTGGCAGGAAACGCTGGATAAGAAGGGCAGCAAGACCGCCGTTGATATTGACGCATCTGTCATTGTGCCGGACGTAGCGGCTTTCCCCGTTTACAAACCAGTTGATGTATAGTAATGGAGATGTATGGCTGAAAAGCGAGCTTGAACTCAGTGGCAAAGCGATAGGAGCACCGTTAAAATTCATAGTGAAAATTATATGATAGTATAATGAAAGACGGCAAAAGCTCCTCAGCGCCGCCGTCCTTCATTTCATTTGAGTTGTGTATATATTATGGATCGCTGTTCTATATCCCGCTTATGCTATCGGGGGTTATACGCCGCGCTTGTTGCTGTTTATCTGCTCAAGCTCGGTGAAGTTGTGCTTGGGTGTATAACCGGCAATCGGGCTGATTCTCTCATGGAACGCATCCACGTACCAGAATGGCTGCGGGAAGAAATAGTCCTCCAGCTCATGCGCGGGCGTGATCCAGTTCTTCGCGCCCACGACCGCCGGCGGCGCGTCCAGATAATCGAACGCAAGCTCGGTGATGTTGCGCGCAAAATCGTTTAAGTGAGAGCCTCTCTCGCAGGCGTCACCCGTGATGATAATGCGGCCCGTCTTCTTGACGGACTCGATCACCTTCTCGTAGTTGAACGGCACAAGGCTGCGCGCGTCGATGACTTCCACGCTGATGCCGTGTTCTTTGAACATCTTCACGGCTTCCATGACGCGGTACAGCGTGGCGCCGACAGAAAGAATCGTTAAGTCGCCACCCTTGACCTTAACGTCGGGTTCGCCGATTTCAATCTCGTAAGATTCTTCCGGTACGCCGCCCTCATGGAACTGCTCACCAATATCGTAAATACGCTGGCTTTCAAGGAAGATCACTGGGTCTGTACCGTTAAGCGCCGCCGCCATAAGTCCCTTGCAATCGTAGGGCGTCGTCGGAAACACGACCTTAAGGCCCGGAATGTGCGTACACAGTGCCGACCAGTCCTGAGAATGCTGAGCGCCGTATTTGGAGCCCACCGACATACGCAGCACACACGGCATTTTGAGTATACCCGCGCTCATCGACTGCCATTTGCTGAGCTGATTGAACACTTCGTCGCCCGCTCGGCCGAGGAAATCTGAATACATAAGCTCAGCTATCACGCGGCCACCCGCCATGGCATAGCCCACTGCACTGCCGACGATCGCGGCTTCGGAAATCGGTGAATTGAACAAACGGTGATACGGCATGCAGTCGCTAAGCCCGCGGTAGACCGCAAAAGCGCCTCCCCATTCACGCACATCCTCGCCATAGGCTGTGAGCGTCGGGTCTTCGTAATACTTGTCAATAATGGCTTCAAATATACCGTCGCGAAGCTGATACACTTTGTTCTTGGAAACCGGCTTGCCGTTCTCATCGAACGCAAAACGCACCTTTTTCTCAAGCTGCTTCACATGCGCGTTTTCCTCTTTGGGCTCCAGTGCATCGGGTTTTCTCGTCTCGTCCATGCTGTTCACATGACCGTTGGAGAACATCAGGTCAGCAATGACTCTTGGATTCTTATCCAGATCCATGCGCGGAGACAGCGTCTCGTTCTTCACAAGCTTAACAGTGCTCAATATCCATGCCTTCACCTGCTGCTGGGTCGCTTCAAGCTCAGCCGTTTTGGCAACCTTGGCATCCGTAATCTGCTTGCCAAACGCCACGATGGAATCCGCCTGCTGCCACGCTTCAATCTCTTCCTTGGCGCGGTAAGCTGAGGCATCCGACGGGCTGTGACCCGAAATACGGTATGTGAGCACATCGAGCAGCACAGGCCCCTTGCGCCCATCGATGATTTCGCGTTTACGCTTGTAAGCATCGATCACGGCGAGCGGATTATATCCATCCACGCGCTCAGCAAACATCTGGCTCGGCGTGATGCCAGCGCCAAGACGCGCCACCTCGCTGTACGCCATGGTTTCTCCGCATGTCTGCCCACCCATGCCATAGAAGTTGTTGAATATGTTGAATATGATGGGCAGCCCGCCGTTGTGCTCTTCGTCCCAAAGCGTGTTGAACTGATCCATCGCGGCAAAGTTCATCGCTTCGTACACCGGGCCGCAGCCGATACTGCCGTCACCAATATTGCAGACGACAATGCCATCCTTTTTGTTAACGCGCTTGTAAAGCGCCGCACCCGTCGCGATATCCGCACTTCCGCCCACAATGGCGTTGTTTGGGAAAATGCCGAACGGGATAAAAAACGCGTGCATGGAACCGCCCAGACCGCGATTGAAACCGGTCTTTCTCGCAAAAACTTCGGCGAGCGTGCCGTACAGCAGAAACTCAATCGCGATATCCTTCACATTAGCGGCTTTTGTCGTCTGTTCAATAACCCCGTATGTCTCGCCGCCAAAAAATTCTTTCATAATTTTCATGAGTTCGTCGTCGCCAAGCTGTGTGATGGCGCTTAAGCCTTTGGCGAGAATTTCACCGTGGCTTCTGTGCGAGCCGAACGTATAGTCGTTGATGGAAAGACCGTAAGCCTGTCCGACATAGGCCGCTTCCTGACCGATGCCCAGATGCGCGGGGCCCGGGTGATTATACGACTCTCCCTCATATTCACCTGTCGTTTTGATAAGATTGAGCATCGTCTCAAACTCGCGAATGATGAGCATGTCACGGTACATTCTTAAAAACTCGTCTTTCGTGAAATTCTTTTTCTCATCCGCCACAGTCTTCTGGTACACATTGACCGGAATATCTTCAAAGGATATCTTGCCCGGCTGTCTTACCCTTGACGGCTCAACCATTAAACTTTTTGTCATATCAGTACTCCCCTTAAAAATGTTCTACAGCTGAAAAATAGCTTCACGCAGCGCTTCGCATACCGTCGGATGCGGAAACACCAGCTGTTTGATTTCATCGATTGTCATTTCCTTTTCGATCATAATATCCGCACCGTATATAATCTCTGACGCATAGCTCCCGATCATGTGAACGCCCACGAGCTTATGCCATTTGTTGTCCACCACCAGCTTGATGATGCCGTCGCCCTTGTCGTTCTCCGCGAGATAGCGGCCGGAGAAATTCATCGTAACACTTTTGACCGTGACATCGAGCCCTTTTTCCTCAGCCGCCTTTTCGGTCAGCCCCACACCCGCCACTTCCGGCGTCGTGTATATCACAGCGGGAATGGCATTGTAGCGCATGATATCCTTTTTGTCTGTCATGTGGTTCACCGCCACCTCAGCTTCACGGTACGCCGTGTGCGCAAGCAGCGATTTGCCGTTTATATCGCCCGCGGCATACACGCCTGGGATATTGGTTTGCAGATGGCTGTCCGTCACAACCGCGCCGTGTTCGGTCTGCACGCCGATGGTTTCAAGTCCAAGGCCGTTCGCTACAGGCCGCCGCCCGATGGAGAGCAGCACCTTGTCTGCTGCAAGCGCTGAGGGTTTGCCGTGCGCATCCAGATATTCCACCTTATCGGAAATACCTGTGACCTTGCATCCAAGCCGGAAATTGATGCCCTTTTTAACAAGGTTCTTTTTGAGTATCGCCGCGATGTCCGCATCGATCGGGCCGCCGATGGCATTCAGCATCTCGATCACGGTGACTTCCGCGCCCGCCGAGCAAAAATAGCTCGCCATTTCCAGACCGATCACGCCGCCGCCAATCACGATCAGCTTGTTTGGCACTTCGGGGATATCCAGCATCTCACGGCTGGTCAGCACAAAGCCTGTTATAATTGCGTCTGCCAATCCCGGAATAGGCGGCACCGCCGTTTCCGAACCCGCCGCGATCAATAAACGTTTGCCTGTATATATCTTTGTGCCGTCCGTCACGTTAAAGCCTTCGGCGCTTTTGCCGGTCACTGTGGCGGCCGCTTTTAAGACCGTCACCCCCGCGCCCTTGAGCGTGGCTTCCACGCCGCCGACGAGCGTTTTGACGACCTTGTTCTTACGCGCGATTACCGCGCCGTGGTTAAGCTCCGCGCCCTGCACGCTGACGCCGTAAACGTCGCCATGCAATGCGCTGTCCTTTATCTTCGCCGAATTCAGCAGCGTTTTTGTGGGGATGCAGCCTTCGTTGAGACAAACCCCACCCACACTGCGCTTTTCAAACAGCAGCGTTTTGAGGCCCGCGTGTCCTGCACGCTCCGCGCCGAGGTAACCTGCGGGACCGCCGCCGATCACAATCAAATCATATACCATTTTGGTCTCCTTATATCGCCAACAGTATGTCAAAAGTCTCAAGCGACGCGCACAGGTCTTTTAAGAACCGTGATGCGGGCGCGCCGTCCACTGCTCTGTGGTCGTATGTAAGCGAAAGCCCCATCGCAGGATATGTGACAAACGAATCTCCCACCTTTTTCTGGCGGTACGTGATGTTGCACACGCCAAGTATCGCCGTCTGAGGCGGATTGATGACAGGTGTGAACATCTCAACACCAAAGGCGCCGAGGTTGGACACGGTAAACGTACTGCCCGAAAGCAAGTCGGGCGAAATTTTACCGGACTGTGCTGCCGCCGCAAGCTCTTTTGTTTTGGCCGCAATATCCGCAAGAGACAGCTTATCCGCGCCGAACAATGTGGGCACTAGCAAGCCTCTTTCGGTATCCACCGCCATGCCGATGTTCACACTGCTGAACAGGCGCATAAAATCACCAAGATAATGAGCGTTCAAGTCTGCATGATCCTTCAGCGTTCTTGATACCGCGTATATCACGATATCGTTCAGCGTGATGTTGGGCAAACTGAGCTTCTCCATATTCTCTTTGATGCGCTTACGATATGCGAGTATCGCGGTGGCATCAAAGCTGGACTGATGGGTAAGCTGAGCCATCTGAGACAGAGATGCGTGCATGGATTTTGCAATGGCTTTTCGCACACCCGAGACCTTCACATCCGTATACGCGGGAACTGCCGCCGGAACCGCCGCAGATAACGCACTTAAATCTCTTGTCGTCACAGCACCGCCAAGACCGCTGCCTTGTGCGCCGCCCCGATAAGCGCCGCTTGCCGCGCCTGTGACCTTATACCCCTTTTGCGCAAGCACCGCCACATCACGCTCAATGATGCGCCCATTGGGACCCGTGGGCACTGCCTTACTCAAATCCAGCCCCTGCCGATCCGCAATGCCTTGGGCACGCGGGGATATTTTCGTGATGTCGGCATCCAAAGCGGTTGCCGCTGCCGAAGCTGCCGTCTCTTTCGCCACAGGCTGCGCTTCAGCTGTTTCTTCCGTCGCATTTTCTGCCGGTTCTTCCGCACCGCCTTCCTTTAAAAACGAAGAAATATCCTCACCGGATTCACCCAGCACCAGAACCGTGTCTAAGCAAGGTACATCGTCGCCGTCTTGTGCAAGCAGCTTCAGCACCGTTCCAGCCGCCGGGCTCTCCTCTTCGAAGGACGCTTTGTCCGTTTCATACGCAAAAAGGATATCGCCTTCTTTGACTGTGTCTCCCTCTTTGACACGCCACTCGATGATGCAGCTTTCAACCGACTGCCCTTGACGGGGCATAATTACACCGACTGCCATTGAAATACCTCCACTTATGCTAAATCTACATAAATTTGCTCATTTATCGCTTTGCATGTGTTATTTTGTAACACTTCTTTTGTTCTATGTTAACATTTTTCCGTATTATATGTCAACGAAAATACAAAGAATATTTTGTTCCGTTCATAGCCAAATAATGAAGGTAAAACACTTATAAAAGGGATTATCGACAAATCGGTTTCGTGAAAGCGTGACAGCATATATATATGCGGAATAAATTCGTTTTTGTGAATAATTTGGTGGCATTCTGAATGTTATTTTCGTTGATCAATGATACACTAATGTTCAAAATTTTCAATAATATCAGTAAAACTGCATTTCGGATATGCTTATAAACATGAATACTGTTACAAATATCTTTTCAATCATTAAAAACTAACTCTGCATCGCCTTGCGAATCAGATACCGCGCTTGCTCCGCATCCTCTCTTCTCACAAAAAGACGGTACTGCTTGGTGAAGTCCGTGTGGTTGCCGATGATGGCCATTGTGCGCACCCTCGCGGTACCTCGACCCAAAAAAGTACCCGCGTGGGCGAAAATTTTCCTTTTATAGGGCATGTCTTCGCTCGTGACGGCGTCCCGCGCTTTTATAAAATCGTCCATGGAAAAGCCCATGTAGACTTCTTCCCAGCCGAACATTATGCCCTCCTATCCGTGCAGCGCTTTGCCGATGAGATACTGCGCGTTCTCCAAATCCGCTTTTTTCACAAAGATATAATACTGCGTCGAATAATCCATATTCACACCAAACGTTCCCGAGCGTCCTCTCATATTGCCAAGCATATCTTTGATTTTCATGTGATAGCGAATGCCGCTAGTATTCAGCGCTTCCCTGACCTTTGCATAATCATCCATTAAAATTGTGGTATATGCTTCTACCCAGCCAAACATAGCGTCCCCCTTGCAAATCTCAATAACAGCAAGGTATAACAAAATCCACAATTTGTCAAGACGCACAGGTTTATTCTTTCACACCAAGCAGCTTCGCGGCGTTGCCGTAGAGTATCTTTTCATTTTCTTCATCACTTAGCCCCAGCGCAAAAAAGCGTTTCAGCTCGTCTTCGTGCAGCCACATCGGATAATCGGTACCGAACAGCACTTTGTCAGTGCCGTGAGCACGTATCATGTCTGCCGCTTTCTCGCTTTCCAAAAAAGCCAGAGAACTGGACGTGTCCAGATAGATGTGTCGACCTATGATCGTCTCCATCGCTTCATCCCATGCCGCAAAGCCGCCAAGGTGCGGCGCGATAATAGTCAAGGAAGGAAACCGTTTGATGACGTGCAGCAGTCTTGTCGGCGACGACGCGTCCGAGTTTTCATCCCCCATATGAACCATCAGAGGAAGGCGCCCTTCCATCGCTTCATATATTGGAAACATCTGCGGGTCGTCGATATCAAAATGCTGAAACTCAGGATGCAGCTTGATACCGTATAAGCCCATAGCAATGATTTCATCTATAACTTGTCGCGGGTTTTCCGCGCGTTGGTGCACCGTGCCAAAACCGATAAGCCGATCGTCGCCATCCTGCAGAGCTTTTATGTATTCATTGATGGCCGATACCTGTTCCGCCTTAGTGGCCGCCGAATGCACCACGTATTTCACGATGTTGTAAGCACTGCCGTGGCGGATCAAATCGTCAACCTCGCCAGAGCCAAGCATCGGCTGACTGTAATAGCCGCCGATGGAAGCGACCGCCTTTTGCCGTATCGGCTCCGGGAAAACGTGGGTATGTATATCGATAATTTTATATTTTTTCATCATTGTTTTTACCGTTTATTAAATATTACTAAATTCGTTTTTGCAAAACTGCATCATCTTAGCTGACCAACGGCTCAATGAGCCCCGCAAGATAGAAAGAGCCGCATACGATGAGCATCGCGCCCGAAGATCGTGCAGCATTTTTGGCTTGCTCAAAAGCCGCAAGCGTATCCGCCTGTACCGTGCAGCGGGTATATACGCCAAATTGCCCGCACAGCGCATGTGAATCCGCTTCACGTTCCATACCCACACTTGTCACAAACACCTCCGAGAAATACGGGGCGAGCATGCGTATCATGGGCGTATAGTCCTTGTCTTTCATGCATGCAAACAGCAGCACCTTTTTCCTGTCCGCGAAGTCGTCGTCCATCGACGCGCATAACGCCTTCGCCGCCGCCGCGTTGTGGGCGCCGTCCAGCAATATATCCGGCTCGCCGGGCACAAACTGCGTGCGGCACCGCAGCGCCGCTTCGGCAAGCCCTTTGCGGATTGCATCTTCGTCGATGCCGAGCGTCTGCGCGGCTTTCACCGCAAGCGCGGCGTTTTGGGGCTGATGAACGCCGATTGCGCGTATGGCGTATTCGCTCCCCTCCAGTTCAAACGTCTGCCCATTGACTGACGCGGACACGATATGCGCATAAGGTGCAACGGTCAGCGGCGCGTTCATTTTGCGGCTTTCCTCCTGTATCACAGCCATCGCCTCGGGCGGCTGAACGGCAGATATCACAGGTACCCCCTGCTTGATGATACCGCTTTTATCGTATGCGATCTCCTTAAGCGTATCGCCGAGAATGGCCATATGGTCATAATCGATGGGCGTCAATACCGACACGCACGGCGTGATGACATTGGTCGAGTCCTTGCGTCCGCCGATGCCCGTTTCGATGGCAGCATATTCTGCGCCTTGCCGTTCAAACCAAAGCAACGCTGCCGCCGTGTACGCGGCAAACAGTGTGTCGTTGACGGCGAGCTTTTTGCTCTCCACCTCTTTGAGCAGCGCGTCAAGCTCCTGCTCACTCACCATACGCCCGTCTATTCGCATACGTTCGGTGGGCGAAACAAGATGCGGCGAGGTAAAGCATCCCGTGTGTTTCCCCGCCGCCGTCAGTATTCTGTAAATGTATTCGGTCACCGAGCCTTTGCCATTGGTTCCCGCAATGTGTACATATCTCATTTCAGCAGTTCAAATTTCCTTTGTGTCACGGCGCTCAGCATATCGCGGTAATTGCTTAATTTATCGCGTTCCTCCTGCACCACATGCTCCGGCGCTTTGCCCGTGAAGCCGGGGTTGGAAAGCTTGCCTTCCGCGCGTTTGATTTCTTTTTCCAGGCGTTCCGCTTCCGCGTTCAGCCGCGCGGTTTCCTTATCGATATCGATTAATTCACCGAGTGGCATAAACGCCTCCGCGCCCACACCGATCACCGACACGGCGTTTCCCGGCACGCCGGATTTGTCGTTGATGAATTCCAAACCGGACGCGATGCTCAGCCGCTCTATGTATATCGCGCACATCTCGTAATCGACGCGTGCATCGCCAGTCGCAAGGACCTTAAGCGCCGCACGTTTATTCGCGGGCACGTTCATCTCCGCACGGATATTGCGGATGCCGCGTATCAGTTCCATCACGTTGGCCATCGCCTTTTCTTCCACCGCGTATTTCTTTCCGGGAACGGGCCACTCAGACACCATCATGCTGCCCTTCGTGCCCGGAAGAGACTGATAAATTTCCTCCGTGATAAAAGGCATGAAAGGATGCAGCAACTTGAGCGTGTTTTCCAACACGGTATTGAGTACCGAGACGGCCGTCTGCTTATCCGCTTCGTCCTGCGAGTTAAGCCGAGGCTTTGCCATCTCGATATACCAGTCGCAGTATTCGCTCCAGAGGAAATCGTGCAGCTTCTGCGCCGCCATCCCCAATTCAAACTTCTCAATCAGCGACGTGATATCTTCCACCATATCTGACAGGCGGGAAAGTATCCATTTGTCGGCGATATCCAACCGCGCTTCATCGATGGGCGCGATGCTGTCTCCCGTGTTCATCAGCACAAAGCGCGCCGCGTTCCATATCTTATTTGCAAAGTTGCGCGCGCTCAGCACCTTTTCGGGTGAGAAGCGCAAGTCTCCGCCCACGCGCACACCCGCAGCCAGACTGAACCGCAGCGCATCCGCACCGTATTCGTCAATCACCTCAAGCGGATCTATGCCGTTGCCTAAGGATTTGCTCATCTTGCGCCCCTGTGCGTCGCGCACAAGGCCGTGTATACTCACGTAGTCAAAAGGTTTTTCGCCCATGCACTCAAAGCCGGACATAATCATACGCGCCACCCAGAAGAACAAAATATCATAGCCCGTGACGAGCACGTTTGTCGGATAGAAGTACTCTAGCTCGCTCGTTTTGTCCGGCCAGCCCAGCGTCGAAAAAGGCCACAAGCCGCTGCTGAACCATGTATCCAGCACATCCTCTTCCTGATGCATGTTGGCAGAGCCACAGTTCGGGCATGTGTCGGGCGCTTGTGCCGCCACGGTCATTGTGCCGCAAGCGGCACACGTCCACGCGGGAATACGGTGTCCCCACCAGAGCTGGCGCGATATACACCAGTCGCGTATGTTTTCCATCCAGTTGAAGTACACGCTTTCGCTGCGCGCGGGTACAAGCTTGATATCACCGGTCTTCACCGCTTTAATTGCAGGCTCGGCAAGGCTTTTCATCGCCACAAACCATTGCTTGGAAACAATGGGTTCAACCGTCGCATCGCACCGGTAGCAGTGCCCCACATTGTGCTTGTGGTCGTCAATCTTGACAAGCAGGCCAAGGCTTTGAATCTCGTCCACGATCTGCCGCCTTGCGTCATCCTTATAGACACCCTCGTATTTGCCGCCGAAGCTGTTGACATAACCGCTGTCGTCCAGCACGCGTATCACCGGCAGGCTGTGTCGCTCGGCCACTTCAAAGTCGTTCGGGTCGTGCGCGGGCGTGATTTTCACCGCGCCTGTGCCGAATTCCATATCCACATATTCGTCTGCCACGACGGGGATCGGTCTGTTCATAATGGGCAGAATCACGTTCTTGCCGATAAGGTGCGTATACCGTTCATCCTTGGGATTCACAGCCACCGCGGTATCGCCAAGCATCGTCTCAGGGCGTGTGGTCGCCACGATGATGCCTTTGCCGCCGTCCTCCGCCGGATAACGGAAATGCCACAGATGAGAATCGTGCTCCGCATATTCCACCTCCGCATCGGAAAGCGCTGTGCAGCAGTCCGGACACCAGTTAATGATGCGGTCTCCCTTGTAGATAAGACCTTTGTTATACAGCCGCACGAAGAACTCGTTGACAGCTTTTGAGCAGCCTTCGTCCATGGTAAAGCGCTCGCGCTCCCAGTCGCACGAGGACCCCAGCTTTCTTAACTGCTGGACAATGCGTCCGCCGTACTGGCGCTTCCATTCCCACGCGCGCTCCAGAAACTTTTCACGTCCAAGTTCTTCTTTCGACGTGCCTTCCTCTTTGAGCTTATCGACGATTTTGACCTCTGTCGCGATGCTCGCATGGTCGGTCCCCGGCAGCCAGAGCGCCTCATAGCCCTGCATGCGTTTCGTGCGGATAATCGCGTCCTGCATCATGTTATCCAGCGCGTGCCCCATATGAAGCTGCCCCGTGATGTTGGGCGGCGGTATCACAATGGTGAACGGCTTTTTATCCTTATTGACCTCCGCGTGGAAATACCCCTTTGCTTCCCACTCGTCGTATAATCTTTGTTCCACCTCTTTGGGGTCATAAACCTTTTCCAGTTGTTTTGCGCACATAGTCTCCTCCATATTGCCTCTTTTAGAAATAAAAAAACCGCCCGATAAAAGGACGGAAGACCGCGGTACCACCTTGATTCGAACCGATAAAGCGGTTCGCTCTTTAACCGCATAACGCGCGGCCCACGCCCGCGGCTACTCCTTGAATTTCACCGCCGGTGCTCCAAAGCGACTTCGCACACGCTGTTTTGCAGAGCCCTTTCAGCCGATGAAGCTCCTCTCTATGGCAAACGCCTTTTGCGCTACTCCTCTTTGTCTTCGCATTGGAAAAATTATAATATAGGCATTTTGCGCTGTCAACTCAAAATATCCTCGTTATCACCTGAAACAGCTATCTCTTCCCCACGATGCTCTCATAGTCAAACAGCTCATCCATCTCTGTGAGCTCGTTCACCATAAACGCACGGATATATTCTTTGTCGCGAGTGATAGAATGAATGTAATAGCCGTTTTTAAGATAAAACGAAACAGCAGAGCGCATGCGGCTGGCCGTATGCAGCGTAATCGCACGCACACCAAGCTCAAGGCATTCGCGGCGCACCTTTTCAAGAAGCAGCCCGCCTATGCCAAGCGATTGAAAATCGGGATCAACAGCCAAACGTGAAAGATACGCTATGCCCTGACCCAGCACCTCAAAGCGCACTGCGCCGGCCACCTCGCCGTCTACCTCGCAAAGATACACATGCTTTTCATTGATATCGCGGCATATCGCCTCGTCCGTTTCGTGCAGTGCCGCCACGTTTTCCTCACGGCGGATTTCTCGCGCATAATGAACAAACGCTTTACGCGTTACCCTTTTGACATCGCCAACGTCATTTTCACCGGCCTTTTTAAAAACGATACTTTCCATCATGCCTTTTTACCTATTACAAACGCCCAAAATACAATCTTCCGTGATTTTGCGGCGCCCCGCGTTATTAGGACCCTGTAGGGGCGGGTTTCCATGCCCGCCCGTTCGCCATAGCAGGCCGGTGTGGAAACATGTCCATACCGCAATTCTATTGCTTCCTCAACGCATCAGCAATGCCATCACGGCTTTCTGTGCATGCAGACGGTTTTCCGCTTCGTCAAAAATCACGCTGTGCGGCCCGTCAATGACCGTTTCGGTCACCTCCTCGCCCCTGTGCGCGGGCAGGCAGTGCAGGAAAATATAATCCTCTTTGCAGCGCACCGTCAGCTTTTCGTTCACCTGATAGTCGGTGAAATGCTTGTATTTATCCTGCGCATCGCTTTCCTGCCCCATGCTGGCCCATACGTCCGTATAAACCGCGTCCGCGCCTTCGGCGGCTTCATTCGCGTCGTGCGTGATTACGATTTTGGAACCGCTTTGCGCCGCAGCCTGCTTTGCGGCAGCCAGCACATCAGCATCCGGGTCGAACCCCTCGGGACACGCCACCGAGATATCGAGCCCGAGCTTTGCGCAGCCCACAAGCAGTGAGTTGGCCACGTTGTTGCCGTCGCCGATAAACGCAAGCTTTCCGGTAAGGCTGCCCTTGTGCTCGTAATATGTCATAAGGTCGGCAAGTATCTGGCACGGATGCAGAAGATCTGTGAGTCCGTTGATCACAGGAATGCTGCCGTATTTTGCAAGATCCTCCACATCGCTCTGCTTAAACGTACGAATCATGATACCGTCTACCATGCGCGAAAGCACCTGAGCGGTGTCGCTGATGGGCTCGCCGCGCCCCAGCTGAATGTCGTTGCTGCTCAAAAACTGTGCGGTGCCACCCAGCTGATAGACCCCAGCCTCGAACGAAACGCGCGTGCGCGTGGAGCTTTTGGTGAATATCATCGCAAGAATCTTGCCCGCGAGCAGCGGCGGACGCAGCCCTTCCTTGAGCTGTTTTTTTAGTTTTAGCGCAAGGCTCAGCACCTGCAATATCTCATCATGCGTATAGTCGGACAAGCGCAGCATGTGCTTTTGCGCAAATTCTTGTTTTGGCTGATAGCTTAGTAAATCGATCATGTCGTTGTCTCCTCATTCATATTTTAAGGTATTCACTGAGCGGAATGTGATGTTCTTCTATATCCTTCGCGGTCATCACGGATAGCAGCGCATTCAATGTATCCATCGACGTGATACACGGCACGTTAAACTCCATCGCGGTCCGTCTGAGCACAAAACCGAGCCTGTCGGACAGTTTACCTCTGGTGGGCGTATTGATGACCATAGATATCTTTTTATCTTTCAGCGCAAGCGCAGCTTTATCCTTCGTCAACAGCTCACAATCCAGTCCTTGCTCACTAAAATATTGGTGCGTGTTATCTGTGCAGACAATCGCAAAGCCCATATCCTTCATCTGTCGGGCAAAGCGAAGCGCTTCTTGCTTGTCTCGGTCTGTAATTGAGAACAATATGGGCAGGTCGGCACGCGGCGGCTTCACACCGGACGCCACAAACGCTTTTTTAAGCGCTGCTAAAAACGTCGTATCCGTTCCCATCACTTCGCCCGTGGATTTCATTTCAGGGCCTAAGAATATATCGACAGTGGTCAGCTTGGAGAACGAAAACACCGGTGCTTTGACCGTGATTAAACGGCTTTCCTTGTAAAGCTCCGTTTTGTAGCCCATGGCTTCTAATGTCTCTCCCATCATAATGCGTGTGGCCGCGGCAACCATGGGCACACCCGTCACCTTGGAGAGTATCGGCACAGTACGGCTTGCACGCGGATTGACCTCAAGCACGTAGACTTTGCCCTTAGCATTGATGACGAACTGAATGTTGTAAAGCCCTTTGATCCCCAGCTCCAGCCCGATACGAATTGCGTAATCTACGATCGTTTTTTTTGTCTCGGGGGCAAGCGTCTGCGTGGGATATACCGCGAAGCTGTCGCCCGAGTGCACACCCGCACGCTCGATATGCTCCATCACACCGACGATCAACGCATCGGTACCGTCACATATACCGTCTATCTCGACCTCTTTGCCCAGCAAATATTTATCAATGAGCACGGGGTGCTCGGGCGATATCTTCGCCGCTGCAAGCATGTACTCCTCCAGTTCCTTTGTGTTGTACACGATTTCCATGGCACGCCCGCCCAGCACATATGACGGCCGGACAAGCACCGGAAATCCGATGCGCTCCGCTATGGTGATGGCACTGCTGATCGAAAACGCCGTCGCGCCCTCTGGCAGCGGGATGCCCAGCTTTTCAAGCACTTTTAAAAAGCGGTCTCTGTCCTCTGCGCGGTCAATGCCATCCACGGAGGTGCCGAGAATGTTGACCCCCACTCTGGACAGCGGCGCAGCGAGGTTGATCGCCGTCTGTCCGCCGAACTGCACAATCACGCCTTCGGGTTTCTCGCGGTCGATGATGTCCAAAACGCATTCGCGCGTGAGCGGCTCGAAATAGAGCTTATCGGAGGTATCAAAGTCGGTCGAAACTGTTTCGGGGTTCGAGTTGATAATGATAGACTCAAAGCCGAGCTTATTGAGCGCGAGCACCGAGTGCACCGAGCAATAGTCAAACTCGATGCCCTGCCCGATACGAATCGGACCGCTGCCCAAAACGATAACCTTTTTCCTGCCGCTGTCGCGCGATTCATCAACGCTGTCGTAGCATGAATAATAGTACGGTGTTTTGGCTTCAAATTCGCACGCACAGGTGTCCACCATCTTATATGTCGGTTTGATGCCAAGCGCCATGCGCAGCGCCTTAACAGCGGCTTCCTGCGTACCCAGCAGATTGGCGATATAGCTGTCTCCAAAACCGTATTTCTTGCACTTTTTCAAAAGATCCATCGACAGCGTGTCGATGGTGCGCTTTTTGAGCTCTCCCGCCAGCGTCACGATGTTTTTAAGTTTGCTGATGAAAAACTTGTCAATCTTCGTGATGTCAAATATCTCGTCGACGGTATAGCCACGCTCCAATGCTTCGGATACAACAAATATACGCTCGTCGTCCGGGTTTTTGAGTGAATTGTCGATCTCTTCTTTGCTCCACTTGGAGATGCTCTTCATACCGAGCTGATAGTCAAGCTTCACATCGAGGCTGTCGATGGCCTTGAGCAGCGATTCCTCAATATTGCGCCCGATCGCCATGACCTCGCCTGTCGCCTTCATCTGCGTTCCCAGCGTCCGTGTGGCAGTGACGAACTTGTCAAACGGCCAACGCGGCACCTTGGTCACTACGTAGTCCAACGTGGGTTCAAAGCAAGCGCACGTTTCGCCCGTGATGGGGTTGGTGATCTCGTCGAGCCCAAAGCCCACGGCAATCTTGGCCGCGGCTCTCGCTATTGGGTAGCCCGTCGCCTTGGACGCAAGCGCCGACGAACGGCTCACACGAGGGTTGACTTCGATCACCACGTAATCATAGGTATCAGGATCTAGCGCATACTGCACGTTGCAGCCGCCTTTTATCTTCAGTGCGCGTATTATTTTGATAGACGCGCTTCTTAGCATCTGGTATTCCTTATCCGAAAGCGTCTGCGAGGGCGCCACCACGATGCTGTCGCCCGTATGAATACCCACCGGATCAATGTTCTCCATGTTGCACACCACGATGCAATTGTCTTTCGCATCGCGCATCACTTCATATTCGATCTCTTTATAGCCAGCAACGCTCTGTTCCAAGAGCACCTGGCCGATCATTGAAAAACTAAGCCCCTGGGCGGTAATGTTTTTAAGCTCATCAAGGCTGTGCGCAATACCGCCGCCTGTGCCGCCCAGCGTATAAGCGGGACGAATGATAATGGGAAAGCCCGCTTCCTCCGCGAAAGCAACCGCCTGCGCGATCGTGCTTGCAATTACGCTTCGTGCGATTTTTTCCCCGATGCGCTCCATCGTGGCTTTAAAAAGCTCACGGTCTTCTGCGAGCTTGATAGACTCCAGCGATGTGCCCAGCAGCTCAATATTCAGCTCGTCAAGTATGCCGCTGTCGGCAAGCTCCACCGCCATGTTGAGCCCCGTTTGTCCTCCGAGCGTCGCGATGATGCCCTGCGGACGTTCCTGCCGCAGAATCTTGCTCACCGTCTCCAGCGTAATCGGTTCGATATACACACGGTCTGCCATCTCTTCGTCCGTCATAATCGTAGCCGGATTCGAGTTGATAAGCACCACCTCATAGTTTTCTTCGCGCAGCGCCTTGCAGGCCTGCGTCCCCGAATAATCAAACTCCGCCGCCTGGCCAATGACGATCGGACCCGAGCCGATCACAAGTATTTTTGATAAATCCTCTCTTTTGGGCATTTGAGCTCCTCCGATGCCGTCGTCACGCAAGCAGATTTTTCAGCGTGTCTGTCAGGCTGTCTATATTGTCTTTTTGTATCACATACGGGGGCAGAAACCTCAGCACATTTGCGCCCGCCGTTGCCGTCACAAAGCCGCATTCAAGCAGCTTCTTTTTTATATCCAATGCGGACACCGAAGCATCCAGATCAAGACCCAGCATGAGACCTTTTCCGCGCACCTCAAGAACAGCCGGGCACTCCTTTTTTAGCGCCATAAGCTTTTCTTTAAAGTAAGTACCCATCTGCTTCACATGCGCTAAAATATCGGTATCCAGCAGCTTGTTTGTCACATAATAGGCCGCCGAGCAGGCAAGATAGTTACCGCCGAACGTGGAACCGTGATCCCCCGGCGCAAACGCCTTTGCCGCCCTTCCGCGTGCCAGAAACGCGCCGACCGGCACGCCCGCACCCAAAGACTTGGCAAGCACCACCACATCCGGCATAGCGCCCAGCGCCAAAGACGCAAGCAGTTCGCCTGTGCGCCCCATGCCTGTCTGTATCTCGTCGGCGATCATCAGCGCACCGTGCTTATCGCACACTTTACGTACAGCTTGAAAGTATTCGTTTGTCATTGGAATGATGCCGCCCTCACCCATGATAGGCTCTATCAGCACTGCCGCCGTCTTTTCGCTCACAGCCGCTTCCAAAGCAGCCATGTCATTCGGGGGAATATACCGAAAGCTGTCTATCAGCGGCTTAAACGCTTCGTGAAACCGGCTTTGCCCTGTAGCTGTCAGTGTGGCGAGCGTGCGCCCATGAAAGCTTCCCTGCATGGTGACAAACTCCGCGCGCGGTTTGCCTTCGGCGTAATGGTATTTTCGTGCCAGCTTTAATGCGCCTTCAATGGCTTCCGCGCCGCTGTTGCCCAAAAACACATTATCGTATCCCGTGGCTTCACAGAGCCGCAGTGCCAGCTTTGCCTGCGTTTCGTTATAAAAATAGTTGGACGTATGCATGAGGCTGTTAACCGTATCGCAGAGCGCCTTTTTGAAGCCCTCGTCCGAATAACCAAGGCAGTTTACAGCGATACCCGAAAGAAAATCGGTATAGCGCTTGCCCTCGCTGTCGATAAGATACACGTCCTCACCTTTTATAAAGCTGACAGGCAGCCGCTGCCCGAACACGGGGCAGTAATACTTTTGATCCAGTCGTGCAATATCTTGGACTTTCATGGCCTACTCCCTTACCATCGTACCGATACCGGTATCCGTGAATATCTCCAGCAGTATCGGATGCGGAATCGTGCCGTTCAGAATATGCGTACGCTTCACGCCGTTTCTAATCGCCTTTATGCAACCTTCCACCTTGGGCAGCATCCCGCCCGAAATCACGCCCTTGTTGATATACTTGTATATCTCCTCAATGGAAATCTCGTATATCAGCGTGGATGGGTCGTCCGGCTGACTGCGGATGCCGTCGATGTCCGTTAGGAACATGAGCTTTTCCGCGCTCAACGCCGAGGCGATATCACCAGCGACCGTGTCCGCGTTGATGTTGTAGCTCTCTCCGTTTTCGCCAACGCCGATGGGCGCGATAACCGGGATATATTCATCCATCGCAAGCGTGTTTAAAAGCTTGGTGTTGATCTTAGTAATCTTGCCGACATGCCCCAGATCATACCCATCGTCCGCAAGCATCTTTTCGGCTTTAATCAGCCCCGCATCTTTGCCGCAGAGCCCGATCGCCTTTGCGCCCGCGATCCCCAAATGCGACACAATATCCTTGTTGATCTTGCCCATTAGCACCATTTGCACAATGTCCATCGTGGCCGTGTCCGTCACGCGAAGACCATTGTGAAACTCGGGCTCGATTTCGTATTTTTTGAGCATCTTGTTGATATCGCCGCCGCCGCCGTGCACCACAATAGGGTTCATGCCCACATATTTTAGCAGCGTGATGTCCTCCATGATCTTTTCGGAAAGCTCAGTTGAAAGCATAGCCGCGCCGCCGTATTTGATAACGACCGTCTTGCCGGACAACCGCCGGATATATGGCAGCGCTTCAATGAGTATATTGGCTTTTTCAAATAATTTATCCATTTTATAAATACCATCCTGTTAAATTCAGTCCTTCGGTCTCGTCAAACCCGCAAAGAATATTCATATTCTGCACCGCCTGACCCGCCGCACCCTTGATGAGATTATCGAGACATGACACAATCACAAGGCACCCCGCGCGTTTATCCAATACATAGCCAATTGCACAGTTGTTGCTGCCGGTCACATGCTTAATCTCCGGCAACGCGCCGTCGAAAACTTGCACAAACGGCTCATCTTTATACATCGTATAGGCTTCCTTAATATCCGTTTCCACAATGCCGTCCTTTGGCGTCGCATATATTGTGGAAATAATACCGCGTTTGATGGGCAGCAAATGGGGTGTAAAAGAAACGACAACCGTATCGTTCGCCGCAAAAGTCAGCTCCTGCTCGATCTCCGAGGTGTGACGGTGCGTACCCACACCGTATGCCTTGACAGATTCGTTCACCTCGCAAAACGCGTTGGCAAGCTTCTCACTTCGCCCCGCGCCGCTTGCGCCGGATTTCGCGTCGATGATAATGCCTTTTGGCTCGATCACGCCGTTTTTCAAAAGCGGATAAAGCGCAAGGATGCCGCACGTCGTATAGCAGCCCGGATTACCCACAAGCGCTGTGGCCGCAATATGCTCACGATATATTTCAGGCATACCGTAAACGCTTTTGCCAAGCCATTCTTGTGCCGTATGCGTCTGTTTGTACCATGTTTCATACACTTTGGCGTCCCGATACCTGAAGTCTCCGGACAAATCGATCACACGAGCGCCGCCTTCCAGCAACGCAGGCACCACTGAAGCGGATGCGCCGTGAGGCAGACACGTAAAAACAATGTCGCTGTCTTTTGCGATTATACCGATATCCATTTCTTCAAGCAAATAATCGCTCGATAAAAAGCTTGGGTAAACAGCGCTTAATTGCTTTCCCGCAAAGCTTTTGGATACAGCGTGCACGATATTAACCTCTTTGTGAGACACAAGCAGCCGCATAAGCTCTGCGCCTGCATATCCCGTCGCGCCGATAACGCTGACTTTGACCACTTAATCAGGCCTCCTTGAATGAAGTGTTTATAATTATACATAAAAATGCATAAAAATGCAACACATTTTTTGAGAATAACGCGGCTGCAAAACTGCCAAACTAAAATCGACATCACACGCATTTTAAAGGGGGCTGTCTGTATGAAAAAAATGATATTATTGGTGGGCGTGTTTGCCGTGATTGTGGCAGGCTGGTTTTTATACTTTAACGAAGGCGAATCCATCGCATTTGTCAGTCTATACGAGGTAAAAAAATCAAACTTATCCAACACGCTTGAATTTTCCGGCGAGGTTCAGCCCACCAAGATGTACAGTGTCATGAGCGAGACAGGCGGCACTATTTCCTCACTGAACGTCTCAGAGGGCAGCTTCGTGAATAAAAACGATGTACTTTTTGAATTAGATGCCTCTCAGGTCAGCGCACAGCTCAAAGAGGCCAAGCTTCAGTACGATGCACTCAGCGATTCCGCCGCTCAAATGACAATGGCACAAGGCGGCTCAAACGTATTGGCAGAGGAAAAAGCCAAGCTGGCGCTCGCGCTTTCCCAAACGACCGGATACGATTACGATTCCTTTAACAACGCCTTCGGTAGTGAAACGGCGCAGGCTGTTTCGCTAGCCTCATCCTCACTCGCTCAAAGCTTAGATGACCTGCCGGAGCTGTCTGCTTCAGATTCACTTGATAACATGTCCTCCTTAAGTCTTGACAGCAAGATCGAGCTTGCCCAGCTTGCGGTGGAACGCCTGCAAAGCCTCGTGGACAGCATGACGTGCAAGAGCCGCATTTCCGGCACTGTGGTATCAATGAACGTGAATGTGGGAGAAGTGCTGTCTCCCGGTATACCCGCAATGGTGATTGCCGACACCGCAAACACGCTGATTACGGGATACGTATACGAGAAAGACTTAGACGGCATTTTTGAAGGGATGGATGCGATCATCAGCTCAGATAACGGAAAATTCACGGGAACCGTATCGCGTATCGGCGCAGCGGCCACAGAAGTAGGCTCTGTGTCGGCGTTTGATAACATGACCAAAGTTCAGATTACACCCCAAGACAGTTTCAATAAGATGATCGGCGCTATTGTGGACTTGAAAATTGTACTAAGCCGCAAAGACAACGTGCTCAGCATCCCTTTGGAATGCCTCACACAAGACAACTGCGTGCTTGTTGTCGGGCAGAATGACATCGCGGAAAAACGCGCCATCGTGACAGGCTTTGAAGATGATTCAAATATAGAAGTCATCGGCGGCCTAAACGCCGGAGACCTTGTAATTACATCGCCGCAGAACGTTGAGGAGGGCCAGCATATCAGTTATGATAGAGGTGAATAATCTATATAAAACATACGGACGCGGAGAAGCGCGCGTGCACGCCTTGCAGGGCGTATCACTCAAAATCCATCAGGGCGGGTTTCTTGCCGTGATGGGTCCATCCGGCTCCGGAAAAACCACGCTGATGAATATCTTAGGGTGCATCGATACGCAAACAACAGGCGATTATATATTCGCGGGCACAAATGTAAAGCGCCTTAACACACAGAGCAAGGTGTATCTGCGCAACAGACGCATCGGTTTTATATTTCAGTCGTTTTATCTTTTGCCTTCTTTAACAGCACGGCAAAACATTGAGCTGCCCATGGTATATTCAGGCACACCGCCTAAGGAACGGCATAAAAAATCCGCAGAGCTCTTAGAACTCACAGGGCTTATAAGCCGTGCCAACCATCTTCCCAGCGAGCTTTCGGGCGGCCAGCGCCAGCGTGTGGCCATTGCGCGCGCGCTTGTGAATTCGCCAAGCCTCATACTTGCCGACGAGCCCACAGGCAATCTCGACAGCCGAACGGGAGACGATATTATGCGCATGCTGTGCGGCCTCAATAAACAAGGGGCAACCATCGTATTAATCACGCACGAACGCAATGTGGCGGAATGTGCCAAGGAACTTATTGTGCTTAAGGATGGGCAAATCATAAGCGAGGCGGAGTGTTCATGAAAATCAGCGACTATATCAGCATTGCGGCGCATCAGATTAAGAAAAACAGACTGAGGACGGCATTAACCGTGCTTGGCATTATGATTGGTATCGCCTCGATGATCACCGTAATATCAGTGGGCAGCGGCGGTCAGAAAATGATCAATACGGAACTTCAAAAATTCGGCATTAACCGTGTCTGGTTCTTCCCGAACGACTTGCGCGGCCCCAATGATATTCTGACAATGAACGATGCCACGATGTTGGGAGGAGTTAGCGGCGTCAGCGAAGTGGCACCCAGTGCCTACGAAAGGAGCTATTTATCTACGGACAGAACGAATATTGCATCGGACGTAGTGGGAACATCAGCATCATTGTTTTCTATAGAGCAAATGACGTTTATGGAAGGACGCGGCATTTCCGAAAAAGATGTAGAATACGCGCGTCAGGTTGTGGTTTTAAGTCAGGATGCCAAGGATGAATTATTTGACGACAAGGATGTTGTCGGAGAAAAAGTGAGTATAAACGGTCAGAAATATACCGTTATCGGTGTAGAAAAAGAGGACCAATCTATTTACTCCTCCTTCTTTTCGGGGAAGTGCTATATCCCCGTTACCACTTTTAACGCCATGTTCTCCAACAATTATATGGATGAAATATCCGTTTCCGTACAGAATACCGACCAGTTGGACAGCGTCATCGACAACTGTATAAAAAAACTGCTGAGCAAGTACGGCGAAGGCACAATCAAGATTATCAACCTGACAGATGAGCTAAAAAACGCGCAAACGATACTCGATATATTCAAGACCGTGGTGAGTGCCGTGGCCGCAATTGCGCTTGTCGTCGGCGGTATCGGTATCATGAATATCATGTTGGTAACCATAAAGGAACGCACACGCGAAATCGGCATACGCAAAGCACTGGGCGCAGGCGAACATCATATACTCGGGCAATTTCTTGCCGAAGCGCTTTTTTATGCAATGCTTGGCGGCTTACTAGGGCTTGTTTTTGGAATCGCTTTAACAAAAGCCGCAAGCAGCGTTCTTGGCATTGAGGCTGCGGTCTCTGTGTCGGCCGCGACACTGAGTGTGCTTTTCTCAGCCACCGTGGGCATCATATTCGGTCTTATGCCTGCATACAAGGCATCCAAGCTAGACCCCGTTGAAGCACTGCGGCATGAATAGATAAAAAAAGGGGGCATATGCCGACAAAGCATATACCCCTTCTTTTGTTTCACAGCCGCTCTTATGCGTACCAGTATTCCTTGAAAATTAAGCTGTAGGGTTTCCACGCAGAACCCGAGCCAACTTTGCTACCTGAGCTGTACACATCAAATCCCTTCACCTGGTAATTCATGTGCACCCGCAGATTCAGAGACTGTCCCGACGATATGTTCGCAGAATGCGAGCCCGACTTATAGTATGAAGAAGTCACTGAGAATCCAACCGCAGAGGACACCAAGCTGCTGCTTACCGAATAGCTCGAGGTGTAACCCGCACTGCGCGTTTGGCCATACGTTGCCGAAAGATTATACGGCCCGTAGTACCAATACGAATCATAATCGCTCGAATAATATTTATATCCGGTGATTCTGACATTCGTGATGGAAACGCTTTTTGTATCCGCCATAGGCTCCACGCTTTGCATGGCAAGGCCATCCGCCACGGATTTGTCATCGTCCTGCAGCCGCACATACGTGGTCTTAATGCCAACCAGCGTTTGCCCGTCTGGAGCCACCAAGCCCTCTTCCTTGGCGATACGCGCAAGCGTATCCGGATCTTTTTCGACTACTTCAAACGTACCGGAATCGGATGAAATAACGTCCGGAACCGAACTGTCCGGTACGGCCGGTCGGTCGGTGGCATAGGCCACACTTGTGAATGCCATGACAAGCATCACAGACAAAGTAATAGCTACGATTTTTATTTTCATAGTGGGTCCTCCTTTTTCCTTTTTTAGTTAGACGTTTTGAAAACGCAAAAGTGCTATCAAAATTTAAAAAAAGTTATAAAAAAATAAAGTATTTTTTAGAAAACCAAAAAAATCCCAAGGTATTCCTCAGGATTTTGACGAATTTTGACGTTTTGTGACGATTTTTCCGATTTGACACGTATATATTTTTAAATACGCGCGCCGCAACCGCCGCAGAATTTCACACCTGGCTTCAGCTCCGCGCCGCACTGCGTGCAATGCGACGGCTGAGCTTCTCCCAGCTTCGTACCGCACTCACTGCAAAACTTCACACTGGGTTCATTCTCGTTACCGCAATTCGGGCAGGTCCGTGCCATGCGCTCACGTTCTTCCTGCTGCTCTTTTTCATCCGCTGCTTTTTTGGCTGCATCCATCTCTGTCTGTTTGGCATTGAGTTGTTTCTCGAGTGCGTCCGCTTCTTCAAACAACGCAGTATATTCGGAAAAGCCGCCGTTTTTTTGATATGTTTCATACACAGCCTGACCTATTTGTGCAAGCACGTCGCGCTTTTTGTTTTTCAACTCCGTGACGTCATTGTGCAGCAAAAGCGCATTCATTGACGCGTCCTTTTGTATCTCTTCGCCCATCAAAGGCTGCATACCCTTAATCAATCCGCCGAGACCGCTTAAAAAATCACTCATTATACCGTCCTCCGTTTATTATATAAGAAATATTATACTTGACATGGATACCCATTATCAAGAAAAAAGAGTCAATAATATTATGATGAAACTATGTGTTGATGAAAATTAAAAAAACATTGACCGCAACTGCGGAGAATGTTATATTTAAATTTGTGATTAATAGTAAATTAATAACATAATACACATTTATTGTAGCACAAAACAAGGCATTTGTCAATATCAAATCAAAAGTTTTTTGGAGGATGAAAATGAACGACAACAATCTATTCATATCCGGCAGAGCTTTAGAAGAAATGGCTGTGGCTGACATTCTGGCCTGTAATGCGCTTACCGCCCGCTACGGCATTAGGCTCACGGAGCAGGTCGCAATATCACTGGTGCAGACACGCGCGCAGGCACTAAAGAATTCGGGGCGCATTGAATTTACAGGAGGCGCGCTTGCCGCCATCATTACCGCTTTTGCGGACTCGCCGTATCTCGCGGACGATACGTATGTGGATACGCTGCATTTGCTGATTGAGACGTTTTACGAGTACAAGACAGAGACCCTTGATACGATCGACGACGATGAGCTCATCGCACTGATGCGGCGTCACTTTGATCATTTTTGTCATGGCTCTGCCGATTTGCTGCGCGAAGATATCCTGTCCGCCATATCAAGGCGCATCCGTTTCGGTGAGGACGGCGCATTTGAGGAAGATGAGTTCGATGAGTAAACTGCAAACACATAGCGCCATACCCAAGCAACAGCTCAGCAACACGCATTATTTTGCATCGCTGCTGAGCCAAGCCGCCCTCCGGGGTCTGCTCAGCCGCGAGGAGCAAAAGTCTATCCGCGCACAGATGATGCAGATCCTGGTGTTACTGGCAACGCGCTATACCGCGGGTGCCAGCACGTCGATACGCGCGCAAACCGCGCAAAGTCTCATGGAATGCGCCATGTACAGCATCGGTCACACGCTCAAACGGCTTCAGGACACAGACGGGGCGCTTCATGATATTTCCACTATACCACTGAAAACGCTGTTCGACCGCGGGCAGGCACAGCTGCGCGATCTGCTGTCCCATGCCAAAGCGCAATACGCCTCACTGCTCAAGAACAGCGTGCCACTTTTAAGCCGTACTTGGCAGAGCACGCTGCACACGGGGCTGACTGGGTTCTTTTCGGCGTACCACGTTTATGATGCCGCGCACGACACCCCCGGCCTTATCGATTATCCCACGGCGCTGCCGCTCGAAGACGCTACGGGCATCGAGTACACCATTCGGTATTTAAAGCGTGTTGCACTGGAAGACAGCCTGATAAGGCGCTGGCCCGCCGATGACGTCAACGGGCTTATCCGCGCGGGCGGCGCTGTGGAAGCGCCTGTCAACGTATTCTCGCTTGTGCTGACAAACGCCATCGGCATTCTGCTCTGCGGACGACAGGCCGACACACTGAACCTCACGCGCGCAGACCGAACTGTATTGCGCAAGCGGATTTTCGGCATTGCCACCGCCCCTATGCGCCGGCTATTTCACGATACCGCAGGCAGACTATACAAGGGGCTTTGCATGCGCGATACATCTCTGCTGCGTTATATGACCGACACGGCGTCTACGCTTGTGCCGAGCATACAAAACGCACTGGAAACAGGGACTCTCTCCCATGTGTTTCTCACGATTAAGGCCTCTGCAAATCCCGCATTCTTTCACGACGCGCCGCGCATGGACGACAAGCCGTTTCGTGACCTAGTGAACGAGATTGCGGACTGCCGCTACGCCAGCGACCGCGTCGAGTTGGTGCAAATGAACGTGCCGTCCGTTGCCGACCTCGTTGATCTTTTTGAAGCGAATTGCCTGACACAGGGCGACATGGCAGCGGTGTTTCAGACACTGGGTGACGACACGCTCGCAATGCTGCGGCACTTGAGCCTTCAGTTTCCGCCCGATTCGTTGCACACAAACAGCACCGAGCTCTCATGGCGCTCCGCTTTGAAGACACACATTGAAGGTTTTGACGCGGCAAGGCAAAGACTCATTCAAGAGATGGCTCGGAACATTCAGTTTGTGTGAAAATGATTACAAGTGCAGATTAGATTGTCCGTTATATTATCGGGCGGGCATGGAAGCCCGCCCCTACCGTGTCCGTATTGTTTAGCTGTTTAAATGTACTGTAATAAAACAGGTAGGTAGGCTGTCTGGTAAAAAATCCTTTCATGACAGTATCATCCGCAGCGAAGCAAAGTGCTACGATGTCAGGTAATACATCGACACCAACTTGCGCCTAAATTAATGCTTTTTTATTTTTTTCGCTAACATGATAACCATAAGAGATTAGCATTATATATTGATCAACTTATAATTTTAAAGTACCTGATCAACTATATATATTGATAGACTTGAAAAGGCAAGAAGAAGAATCTTAGCCATTACAAATAAAGAACTGGATATCGTTGATTGTCAAAAATATAAGCGGATAATTGACTATATGGATAATTTGTCATAAATACTATTCTTCTTGTTTTTACCATAACTTTAGTATAGAACCAAAGAAATAGCGTAACACAAGCAAAGCCTTCAGAAAAATCGAAGGCTATTTTACGTTGCAAATACGTTGAAGGACAACCCACCATTCTGCACACTCGTCTATTCCTTGAACTGGCTGTTGTAAAGCTTCGCGTACTGGCCACCGAGACCTATAAGCTGTGCATGGGTGCCGCGTTCGGCCACGCCCTCCTCGTCGATTACGATGATCTCATCTGCGTTGCGCACCGTGGAAAGCCGGTGAGCGATGACAAGCGTCGTGCGACCCACAGCAAGCGCCTCAAACGCCTTTTGAATGCGTTTTTCCGTCACGGTGTCCAGCGCAGACGTGGCCTCGTCGAGTATCAATATCGGCGGGTTTTTTAAGAATATGCGTGCGATGGAAATACGCTGTTTCTGACCGCCCGAAAGCCGAATACCGCGCTCTCCCACCTGCGTATCATACCCGTTTTCCATCTCCATCACCATGTCGTGGATCTCCGCGCGCTTGGCCGCCTGAATAATCTCTGCGTCCGTTGCGTCGATCCGCCCGTAGCGGATGTTGTCGCGAATGGTGCCCGCAAACAAGAACACTTCCTGAGACACAATACCGATGTTCTGCCGCAACGAGAGCAGTGTCACATCCTTGATGTCGTGCCCGTCAATGGTGATACGCCCACCGCTTGCTTCGTAAAATCGAGGAATCAAATGACACATCGTCGTCTTCCCGCCGCCCGATGGGCCTACGATCGCAAGCGTTTTGCCCGCATCAATCTTGAGGCCGAGATGTCTTAGCACCTTGGTTTTGTCATTATAAGAAAAGCTCACATCGTCAAACACGATATCGCCCTTCACATCCTTTAATGCGACCGCATCCGGCGCGTCGATGATCTCCGGCTGTTCGTCCAGCAGCTCGCGGAAGCGATGAAAGCCCGCCATGCCGCTCGAGAACTGTTCCATGAACGTGGACAGCTTGCGTATTGGCTGCAAAAACGTCGCCACATACAGTGAGAAGGTGATGAGCCCCACGTAATCAAACTCACCGCGCATGATGAGATAACCGCCGAACGCAATCACCACGACGCTGAAAAGACTTGTGAAAAAATCGACGCCACTTAAAAATACACCCATAGCCGAATAAAACTCGCCCTTGGAACGCTTGAATCGTTCGTTGCTCTCCATGAACTTATCCACTTCGAACGCTTCGTTGGTAAACGCTTTGGCCACGCGCGCCCCGGATATACTGGATTCCAGGCCCGAATTGATTCCTGCCGTGCGCTCTTTAACGCGTCTCGACGCGCGCATCATGCGTTTTCTCTGCATCAGCGCAAACAGTATGCCGACCGGCACGAGAATGATCAGAATGCAAGCAAGCTTTACGTTGATACCAAGCATCACGATAAACGCGCCGATGATAGTAATCAGCGAAACAAACAGATCCTCCGGTCCATGATGCGCAAGCTCGGTGATGTCAAAAAGATCCGTTGTCACACGTGACATCAGCTGCCCTGTACGGTTTTTGTCGTAAAAGCTGAATGAGAGTTTCTGCAAATGCGTGAACAGATCATGGCGCATATCCGCTTCCATGCGCACGCCCAGCGTATGTCCCCAATATGTCACGATATACATAAACAACGCTTTAAGCAGATACGCGGCCACAAGTACACCCATAATCACGAAAAACGTGTCAAAAAGCTTGCCGGGCAACAGTGTGGTCATCGCGTATCGCGAAACGAGCGGAAACGAAAGATCGATCACTGCGATCAACAGCGCACTGATGAGGTCGAGAACAAAAAGCCGCCAATGGCGGCGGTAATACGATGCAAAGTGTGTTAAGCTACTCTTCTTTTCCATGCAAAACCATCCTTTTCATACCGTATTATACTCCCCCCCTTCGCATGTGACAACACGGCGATAAAGTCAAGTCAATGTTTACGCGTTTTCTTTTTCGTGTATAATGGAGCAAAACAACGCAAGGTGGCTTCATGACATTCATCTTTCAACTGTGTATAATCCTTCTCATATCTCTCGTAGGCGAGGCGCTGCATGCGCTGATCCCACTGCCCGTGCCAGCCAGTATTTACGGTCTTGCGCTCATGCTGGTGTGTCTCAAAACAAAGCTGATCCGCATTGAGCGAGCAAACAAAGCGGGTGCGTTTCTGCTCGAGATCATGCCCCTGCTTTTTATACCCGCGGCAGTGGGGCTGCTTACAGCATGGGACGCGCTCCAATCCATTCTGCTTCCTATTATCGTGCTTATTTTTGTGGTCACCGTTATTGTGATGGCTGTCACCGGCAGAATGGCACAGTGGATGCTGAGAAAGGACGAAGAAAAATGAAACAAGCGATATTTTCTTCGGCGTTTTTCGGTGTCGTTATCAGTATCGCGGGCTACGCACTGGGTATGTTTCTCCGCAGGAAATTCAAATTCAGCTTCATCAATCCGCTGCTCATTTCCGTCTTGTTCGTGATGGGTATACTGCTGCTGCTCGGCATCGACTACGACACTTACAACATCGGCGGCCGTCACATCTCGTACCTGCTCACTCCAGCGACAGCCTGTCTCGCCATACCGTTGTATCAGCAGTTTCATCTGCTTAAAAAACACAAAAAAGCCGTGGCGCTGGGCATATTCGCGGGAGTCTTCAGCAGCCTTGGCAGCATTCTCGCACTTTCATACCTGTTCGGTCTCACGCACGAGCAATACGTGACACTGCTGCCCAAATCCATCACCACCGCCATCGGTATCGGCTTATCCGCGGAGCTAGGCGGCATTGAAACCATCACGGTGGCCGCGATCATACTCACAGGCATATTCGGCAATATCGTCGCACAAGGCGTTTTTAAGGTGTTTCGCATCACGCATCCCGTGGCGATGGGGTTGGCGCTTGGTGTATCATCCCATGCGATTGGTACCGCCAAGGCATTAGAGCTCGGCGAGGTTCAGGGCGCCATGAGCAGCTTATCCATCGCGGTCGCGGGGCTTTTAACCGTGGTGTGCGCGTCTTTCTTTGCGATGTTGTTGTAGAAGGACGGGCGACCACAGGTCACCCCTACGAGATAAAGTGTAAATATCTGCAGGGATCGGTCTCCGCGCCGACCCGCATTATCATTCCATGCTTTGGTGCTGGTATGGAAACCGTCCTTACATGACACCATAAACATACGTAGGAGCCGTTCTCCGTGCCGGCCCGCGATAAACCGCCCAAACGCGACACCAAAAACACATGTGACAAAAGCCCCGCAAAAGCAGGGCTTCATAAACAAAAATCAATCATTTTTCCTCGGATCCACGAGCAGCTTTTGCAGCATCTCGTTTCCGCACAACGCATTCCTCACAGCCACCTCGCCGTTGACCGCGCCGATAAAAAGGCTGTCGGTTTTTTCTAAGTACGGCAGCAGCGCAAGACGCATTTCATCGATATTGTTGGACGTGTTCACAAGATAAGCGTTTGGCAGCACCTTGACGCCGCCAATCACTTCAAGCGCCTTGATAAAGCTTTTATATTTCTTTTCCTCTTTCCCAAGGTTGTAGGTCACAATGTATGTGGTCATTAAGCCTCCCCCAATACTCTGGCGATGTCATCCAGCAGAGACTGCCTCAGTTCAATCAGTCCGTCTATGTCAATATCCATACGCTTTTCAATATACTCTTCCGGCGTGGACGAATACGAATGCGCAGACGCATAGTCATATGTCATTTTGATAATGCTCTCGCATTTATAGAGCTTGCACATTTGATCGACAAGCCCTTTCGCCGCAGAATTGACCGACAGCTGATCGATCATGCGTGAAAACGCCCGATCCGCCTTACTGTACTGCTCAATATCGTTTATTGCAGCCAACGCCGCACCGTCGATGGCTTCCGCCGCGTCGGAAAGCGCGTCCAACACGATTTGCCCTGATTCATCGGTAAGCAGCGCTTCGCATTTTTCCAGCTTCGATTCCAGACGTTTCGCGTAATACAGCCTCAGCAATGATGTCTGCACGTCAAGTGGAAGAGAGTTGTCCAGCGGCTCGTCCATTGCAAGTGTCATGATCTCCTGCGCCAGTTGACGGTATTTTTTCGCTGTCTCTATGATTCTTTCATCCACAACGATCACGCCCTTTGCTTTTTGTTGTATATTAACATGCTGACTGCAAACAGCACAAGCGACATACCCAGCAGCACGCCGATATTCATCAGCACATCGCCTAACCCCGAGTGATAAGCCGCAAGTTTTTCAGCGGCATCCAGTGCCCAATATTGAGGCATGCCTTTTGCGATGCCAATCAGCACATCCGAACCCACAATGGACAATGGCCACATACACCCGCCCAGCATACTGGTGCCCACGATGATCACCGGTACCGCCGCACTCATCTGCTCAATGCCTTTAAACGCGACCGCCAGCAGTAATCCGAGACACGAAGCAGCCAGTACAAACGCCGCAAACACGACAAACACGCTCAGCATCGCATCACCCAGATCAATACCGAAAAGCATCTGCCCCAAAAACAGCACAATCGCCATTTGCAGCAGCCCTACCACATATGCGGGAATAAAATTGCCGGCTAGTACCGCGCGTGAAGAAAGCGGTGAAATACGAATACGGTTCCAAGTGCGCAGTTTTTTGTCCTCGAGGATGCTTCCCATTGTAAAAATGATGCTAAACATCACAAAGAAGATGTTAAATCCCATCAGATAATGGATATTTTCGTAGAAATTTTCGTCGAAATCGTCCGCATCCAATACGGAATGTGACACGGTTATCGGCTTATCTTCCATTCGCTGCGTGAACTCATCCTGCACCATATCCAAAGACGGCGTGTCTATGCCCTCAGCATCGAGCGCCGCGCCCAACATACTGTGCAGCCGATACACATGCGCAGCGTTCTGATACGAAGTACGCACCGCATTTTCCAGCATGAGTATGCCCGCGCTGTCCGCCGTTCGTAGTATGGTAACCTCTGCCGAATCATCCCTCACGCTGTCTTCAAATCCCTGTGGGATTGTCATCGCCGCGAGCACCTCACCCTTTGCCACTGCCGATTCCGCTTCTTCCTGGGTCTTGCTTTCCAGCGCATACGCATCAGTACCGAACGTTTCCACAAAAGACGATGAGAACGCGCTGTTGTCGTTGTCCACCACATAGACGCGCTGGGCACCGCCGCCGCCGAACATGGCGTTGCCAAATACGAAGGTTAAGAAAACCGCCATAAACGTCATGATCACATACATCACAATATCCTGACGCATACGTTTCAATTTCAGCCACAGAATCGCCGCCATATTATGCCCTCCTTTCTTTTGGGAAAAGCATCAAACCTAAAAAATAGAGCACAATACCCAGCAGCACGCTGCCGCCTAAATACGGCACAATCTCTATAAGCGGCGCACCCGTCACATTGCCCGAATATGCCATGATCGCCAGTCCGTTCGGGGTAAACAATGCCACAGTGGAGAAAAAAGGCGGAAGCACTGACAGGGGCAAAAAACTGCCTCCAAACAGTGCAAGCACCTGCGCGATCACGCTTTGGAACACGTTGCCTACGCTCGGGTTGCCCGCACGGTATACAAACACCATGAGCAGCACGCCAAGACCTGTGACTGAAATCGCCACACATATGGAAATGAGCACAAAGGAAAGCGGATTACCCCAGTCGATGCCAAACGCAAGGGTCGAAAAACCGAGCAGCACAATAAGCTGTATCACACAAAGGGAAAAGACCGCGACGGATTTGCCAAGCAACAGCTTTTTCGTGGACACCCCCGCCGCTGTTAATCTCAACAGCGTTTTCTCTTGGCTTTCGGTTAAAAGGAACGTGCTGCCCTGCCCCGCGGAATACAGCACAAACATGCATGTGATCGCAATGGAATAGTATGAAAAGCTGCTGAGTGCCTTGCGCGCCGCAATGCCCTCCATGTTAATCTTTATATCCAGCTGCTGCGACAGGCTCTTCATAAACGATTCAAAATCGAGGTTGCCTATCATTTCCTGAATCATCCCGCCGCTTACCGCCGTCTGTATCAGAATATCCATATCCGCCGCCAATGTGCAAAACGTATCCGTATAGGCACGCACAATGCCGGCCACAATGCCCGATTCCATCGTGCGATTTTGCGCACCCGTCACATCAACATTCAAATCGTCGTCGTTGCCCATCATGACATTGATCATCCCCGCATTGAATCCCTTGGGAATGGTCACAACAGCGTCGATGTCCCCGTCTTGCAGCTTCTCTTTTGCCGCCGCTTCATCCATCACGGTATAGCTCAAAAACCCAGACACCTCTTTAGAATCAAACACGGTATACAACGACATCTGCTGCATGTCTAAAAACGCACCGTAGCCCGCCATCTGCTCAGCCGCCTGCTGCATCTCGTCTTCAGCGGTTTTATCGACCACGGCGATATTTATTTGACCGATGGACAACCCATCGGACGAAAAAACGCCGCCCAGCGCAAAGCTCAATATCGTTATCAATACAATCGGCATCAGGAAGATAAACATCAGCGCAACGCGGTCTCTGAGTACCACACGCATATCCTTTGAGATAATATCAGTCAGTTTCATGGTGTCAGTCCCTCAATGCGCGGCCCGTGAGATTTAAGAACACCGTCTCAAGGCTTGCTTTTTTTGTATCGAAAGACAGCAAAGGGGCATTGCTTTTACCCACAAGCTCAAGCACGGCATGCGTCACCTTATCGCCATCGTCTGCAACAATAAACACCATGTCGTCCTCTGCGCTTAGCTTCGAGACGCCTGTGAGCTTGGATATTTTTTCGCAGAGCGCTGCATCGGGCTTTGCGAGCTTAAGCGTTAATTCACAGCCGCCGCCCAGCGAAGATGTGATCTCGTCTTTGGTGCCCGCGGCGATGATTTTTCCCGCATCCATGATGCACACACGTTCACAAAGAATCTCGACCTCTTCCATGTAGTGGCTCGTATAAATGATGGTGGTGTCTTTGCTGGCCAGCGCTTTCACCGTATCCAGTATATGATTTCGGGACTGCGGATCGATACCCACAGTGGGCTCGTCCATGATGATGAATTCCGGATTGTGCAGCAACGCTGCGCCGATGTTTAGCCGCCGCTGCATGCCGCCCGAATACTTTTTGACACGGTCTTTGAGCCTCTCTTTGATGCCAATCACCTCAGAGACTTCGTGGATCCGCTTTTTCAGCAAGGCGCCAGAAAGGTCATATGCCCGTCCCCAAAACTGCAAATTCTCAAGACCGGAAAGATTCGGATAAAGCGCGATTTCCTGCGGAACAAGACCAAGGCTTTGCTGTATAGCCTTTGGGTTTTGCGAAATATCCTCCCCCCTGAAGCGAATAACACCGCTGTCCGGCGCGGTCAGCGTCGCGATCATCGAAATCGTTGTGGATTTGCCTGCGCCGTTTGGTCCCAAAAGCCCCAGAATATCACCCTTGTTTACACTGAAAGAAATATCGTCGACAGCTTTGATGTTTTTGAAGTATTTTTTTAAATTTTGAATCTCGAGCAGCGCCATAAAGCCTCCTTTATTGATAGTATCATTGATTTCACCAGTATATCCCATAATATCACGCTCTGACCAACAGTTGCAAATTACAAAAATTACAACGAGAGTATTTTTATTTTGCAGCAAACATTAATGTGAGAAACGTTTATTTTTGTCCGGCATAAATTATATAGAACCAAAAAAAAGGGTGACGTGGATTGAACATTATTATTGGAATAGAAGACCAGGGTTTAGAGCTATCACCGCTCATTACAAACAGGACGCACGATGCGATGCGGCAAGGCTGTCTGGTCAGCATAAATGAAGTTGAGGGGTCAGACGGGCGTATTGCCAAGGTATGCCTGTCCGATTGTGAGCACTGTATTGAAAAAGAACACACGATGCTTTGCACAATACTCGCCGATATTATTGTGGAGAATCTTCAAATACGCCACATGGTGCGGCTTTTGAAGCAAGACTACTATTTTCTCTCGGAAAAGGAGCAGTGTGATATTCTCGTGCGGTCTTTAAAAAGGCTGTGGTACGGCACATCGGGACAAAAAAATGAAGTCGCAATGTGTAAAATCGATGTCAAGCAGCGCCTTAGCAATATGCTGGCGCAAAATGAAGCAGACACCGTTATGCTGGAAGGCTTTATGCGTTTTCGCATGAAAGACTATCTGGAAACTTGGGAAAAGGAACTCGCGCTGTGCGTTGAGGAATATATCAGGAAACGCGAATACGTAGAATTTGTTGAAATTCTACGGCTGTTTGTTAAAATTCGGATACCGCGAGTGCGTCAGGTTCACATCTGTGTAGACGGAAACGGTCAGTACATGCTGCTCGATGACCGTCTTTGTCTTTTAAAATGTCATTTTTCTGGGGATAGCATAGACAAAGACGACGCGCTATTAAGCGCGCTTGTGAACATGGCGCCGCTGTCCATCGTTGTTCATAATAAAGATCGTTTTTTTGATGCGCGCATCATAGAAACCATAAAGGATGTGTTCGGCCAGCGTGTGGAGTTCTCCGAAGACATGATATAAGCTGCCCGCTTGCTGCGAGCAGCTTATTCTTATTGCAAAATAAATTAAATCACAAAGTAAATTGATCCACCATGTCGTTCAATGAAGAGGCTTGGCTTAACAATTCTTCGCTTACCGCGGCAACCTCCTGTGCCGAAGCGGAGTTGTGCTGCACCATTTGAGACATTTGCTCTATCCCTTCGTTCACCTGTACAATACTTGTGGCCTGGCTGCCGCTTGAAGCGGCAATTTCCCCAACCAATTCCGCCGCTTTTCCAACCGTTGACATTATGCGTTCCAACGCTTTTGAGGTGTCATCCACCAATGATGACCCCGCTTGTGTCTTTTCAATGGATTGCGCAATCTTTGCAACCGTCTGATTTGCGGCTTCGGCGCTTCTGTTCGCCAAATTCCGAACCTCTTCCGCCACCACTGCAAAGCCTTTTCCATGCACGCCCGCTCTGGCTGCTTCCACAGCCGCATTAAGCGCCAAAATGTTTGTCTGGAAGGAAATTTCCTCTATCGTTTTTACGATGCTTTTTATATCGCCGGATGCTTCGTTGATTTCATCCATGGCTTGTTTTAAGTTCTTCATCTTTTCATTTCCGCTTGTCGCCTCTTTTTTCGCCGCTGTCGTCAGCTCATTTGCCGCAGACGCGTGGGCGGCGCTGTGTTTCGTTTGGTCGGCAATGCTCGCAATGGAGGCAGTAAGCTGCTCAATGGAACCGGCTTGCTGCACAGCGCTCTGCGAAGCGGATTGATTCGCGTCGGTCACCTGCCGGGCGCCCGATTTTACCTGTTCAGCCGCTGCGTTGATATTGCCCATGATGCCGTTCAGCGACATCACAATGTGATTGATAGATTCTTTGAGCTCAACAAAATCGCCTTTGTATTCCGAGTGAATACTATCGCGCAAATCACCTTTTGAAATCCCTGCCAGCACGCTTGAGATTTCGAGTATATATCCTTTTATTGTATTGACGCTTATAAAGAGATTATCAGCAATATCCTGAAACAATTCATATGCATCTTTCATGTCCTCGTCAGGATAATCCACCTCAAGATCGCAGACCAGTTCACCCTCAGACAAACGTTTCAGACTGGACAAAAGCTTTTCACCCTCGTTTTTCTGATATGCCATCAATTTCTTATCCGTTTCTCCGGCTTGCTGAATCTTCTGCAAGAGGTTGTTTGCTTCCGTATTGCTTTTTGTTGCCGTTTCAATAATTTTGCCGCCCCATTTTGTAAGGAAATACAAAACCAGAATTTGCCCGTTCAGTATGATGAAAACCGAAATAAAGAAAGCAAATCCCGTATCCTTTCCCAAGAAATTCTCAGCTGCAATGGCATATAAAGCGACATATAACGCATCGATAATCCCGCCGTATACAAGCAAAAGCTTTTTATCAAAATACAATGCAATGAGCGCAGTTGTGGCACATAGCATATAGTGTCTGTCGATCTGAAAAGGATACCTCAATATTGTAAAACATACTGCCACCACAGGGATTATGCCAAACAAAAGTGATTTAACAAAGCGATTAAATTTCAAACGGTAGATAAGGAAAGTGACAGCAATAACAGGCAAAACACACAGCAGGATTGTCAACTCGTTCACCGTTTTTTTCATAAAAGACTGCGCAATTACAATGACAGCGATGATGCAAATGATGATAAAGTTTATTTTATCTACTTTTTTCAAATCATATTTAAATGACTCTTTCTCCGTCGATTGTCCATTTAATAATTTCATATAAACAAACCCCCTTTTTTTATTTATCGTCAAAAACACGCAGTTTGTTTAGCATCAAAAACCAAATAGATTTAATATTCTTTTATTTATATCAATACTTTAGAACTTTTTCGTCATAATGCATTTCGTGCGTACACGCTTTTTTATCCCATATTTCACTCTTCCCTTTATCATTTATCCTTCATGGTGTAAACTGACTGTAATCACATACACGGAGTATATTATGGTTATTGATTTTCACACACACTGCTTTGCCGACGCACTTGCGCCCTCAGCGATAGACAACCTCCAAAAGAAAGCAAACATGACAGCGGTACACGACGGTACGCTAGGCGGCCTAAAGGCATATATGGCTGCGTGCGGCGTGGATCAATGCGTGATTCAGCCTGTCGCGACAAAGCCGTCGCAAATAAGCGCTATTAACAAATGGGCGCATGAAAACATGAACAATCAAGCGATTTTTTTTGGTGCGCTGCACCCAGACGATCCCTATTTTGTATCTACAGCGAAAAAGCTAAAAGAGACTGGCTTTAAAGGTGCGAAGCTGCATCCGGATTACCAGCGTTTTTTTGCCGACGAATCGCGCATGATGCCACTCTATGAAGCGCTGCGGGATCTGGGACTCGTGGTGGTATTGCATGCCGGCGTGGATATTGGACTTCCAGCACCCGTGCATTGCACACCGATAATGCTAAAACGCATCATAGAGAACATACCCGGGCTTAAGCTTGTCGCAGCGCATATGGGCAGTCATGCACTCTGGCGGGATGTGGAAGATGTGCTGCTGGGTTTGCCGCTTTACATCGACACATCGTATTCTTGTTATGCGCTGCAAAATGCGGATATGTCTCGCATGATATGTAAACACGGCGCGCAAAATGTTCTTTTCGGTACAGATTCACCGTGGATGCGCGCCGACGACGAGATGAGAAACATCATGGATCTTGATCTGGCTTTGGAGGACAAAGAGGCAATACTTTTTAGAAACGCACAGCTTCTGTTAAAGTAACCAGTGTGATTTCACAATATTATTGAAATAATGGCGTTAACGCATAGGTGATTTTTTTGTGCATTTTTTTACCCGAATAACCGCTAACACAATGCCACCCCTGCTCATATGATATAAAGGGAAACCAAAACAGCATACGCGGGGTGGAATATGATAGAGCGAGGGGATATTTTTTACGCGGATTTAAACCCCGTTACCGGATCCGAGCAAGGTGGCATACGCCCAGTGCTTGTGATACAAAACGACACCGGCAACCGGTTCAGCCCAACGGTGATCGTGGCAGCCATTACGTCCAATCTTGGCAAAGCACGCCTTCCCACGCATATCATCATCGACGAAGATGTGCTCACTGAAAAAAGCGTGGTCCTGCTTGAACAAATCAGGACAATTGACAAGACGCGGCTGATAAAAAAACTGGGGCGGCTTAGCGAAAAGGATATGCTTCGCATTGACGAAGCCATTTCCATTAGTATGGGGTTTGATAAAACAAGGCAAAACGACGAAAACTAAAGCGGAGGATTTTTTCTTCCGCTTTTTATATCAAGATATAATTATTGGACAATGGGAGGCGCGATGAACGGGCGCGTGAAGGATTACATATGGATCACAGTGGGAAGTGTTATCGCCGTGGCGGGACTCAATCTTTTTCTTGTACCCAACAAAATTGCCGCAGGCGGCGTCAGCGGTATTGCGACCATACTCTATCATGCTTTCCATTTCCCGCTCGGCATTTCGATTGCCGCTCTCAATGTCCCGTTGTTCATATTCGGTTATAAATTCGTCGGTAGGAGCTTTGCAATCCGTACCCTTTACGCCCTTATCCTCTATTCTCTGCTTGCTGAGCTTATCCCCGTGCCAAAGTCTCAGGATATGTTTTTGGGCTGTGTATACGGCGGCGTCCTGGTGGGCGCGGGTGTGGGGCTTGTGGTGCGCGCGGGAGGCAGCACAGGCGGCACCGATATGGCTGCAAAAATGCTGAGCGCCCGTTTTAGACACATAGGCATCGGCACATTCGTCTTTGCCATCGATTTCGTTGTTATCGCGGCTGCCGGATTTATATTTGAACCACAAGCCGCGCTTTATGCCATAGCAGCGCTATACATCACCACAAAACTCATCGACGTCATGACAGTGGGACTAGCCGTGGCCAAAGCGTTTTATATTATTTCCGACAAAAACGAGGAAATTGCCGCAGCCATTATCGAAAAATTGAGCCGCGGCGTTACGGCGCTCACAGCCAAAGGCGTATACAGCGGCAAGCAAAAAGAGGTTCTGCTTTGTGTGCTTCGTTGGCATACGGAGGGCACAAAGCTAAAGCGTATTGTCCAGAGTATCGATGAAAATGCGTTTGTGATTGTGGCGGACGTAAAAGAAGTTATGGGGGAAGGGTTTTAGGGAAGAAAAACTTTTGTTAATGTCCCGTGAACTGTTGTTTTTGTCTTTATTTTGGTGGTATTATTTAAATAAATAAGAAACAATACAATTTGTTTAGGACAGAGAGGAGCGTTTGTCCGGATATGATGAGCGTGCATAAAACCATGCCCTGGTGGTTTATTATTGTGACAGGGGTTATCATACTGGCAGTAGGCATTTATCTTCTTGTTTCACCAGTCAGCGGCCTTGGCGTGCTGACTTTACTGCTGGGTATCGGCGTGCTGATTTACAGCATATACAATTTTTACAAAGCGATTAAATACAAGGAAGACAACCGGCTCTTTGTCCCGTTTCTTGTGCATGCGCTGCTCGACATCGTTCTTTTCGTGCTCTTGCTTGTCATACGCAATTCTCCCGCACTGCTCGGTATCATACTGGCCAGCTGGTTCATCGTTTTTGGCGTTTTTGGCATGATTCATGCGCGGCAGGACGGCGGCAGCAAGCACAAAGCACGCATCAGTGCGCTGCTCACGCTTATCGGCGTGGTGCTGATACTGCTTCCGTTTTTACTGGGTATCGACCATGTGATTTTCCTCGGCATTGTCTCGATATTGATCGGCGTGGTAAGAACCACTCAAGGGATTATATATAAAGTGCAGCGGGATGAGCGCACATCAGGCGGGCGGTCGAATCTGATATAAGATTGACATATTCAAATTGCTGGCATATAATGTGCCTGTAAACGGATAAGGACAAGTAATCTTTATACATGTATGCGCAGTTTCAGAGACGTGCACACCATTGGCTGCAAGTGTGCCGTGCGTCGCAAAAGATGAAACCACCTAATCGACAGACGGGTTGGCCTCCATATCGGCCAAACAAAGCGCCATTAATCTATGGAAGATGGGTGGAACCGCGGTTTTGAGAATCGTCCCATGTGCATGAGCATTGCACATGGGTTTTTTATTTTATGAGATGAGAGGATTTGAAATGAAAATTACACTTGCAAACGGAGAATCAAGGGAATTTGAAAACGGTCTGAGCGCGTTTGATATCGCCAAATCGATATCAAACAAGCTTGCAAAAAAAGCGCTGGCCGCAAGAATTGACGGCGCCGTGAGCGATTTAAATACGACGATAGCACAAGACTGCCGTCTCGACATACTCACCTTTGACGACGAGATAGGAAAAAAAGCGCTGTGGCACACCGCTTCGCACGTACTGGCGCAGGCCGTCAAGCGTCTTTTCCCTGGCGCGAAGCTCGCCATCGGCCCCGCGATAGACACGGGCTATTACTATGATTTTGATGTCGAAAAACCGTTTGATGCAGATGATCTGAAAAACATCGAAGATGAAATGGCGCGTATCGTGGCGGAAAACCTGCCGCTGGAAAAGTTTGTTTTGAGTCGCAGCGAAGCGCTTGAATTCATGAAGGATGAGCCTTATAAGCAAGAGCTTATCAACGACCTGCCGGAGGATGCGGCATTAAGCTTTTACCGTCAGGGTAAATTTACCGATCTTTGCGCAGGGCCTCATGTACCGTCTACGGGCAAGGTTAAATCGTTCAAGCTGCTGAGCGTAGCGGGCGCTTACTGGCGTGGCAGCGAAAAAAACAAGATGCTCACACGCATATACGGCACAGCTTTTGAGAAGCAGGAAGAACTTGCCGCATACTTAAATATGCTCAAAGAGGCGCGCGAACGCGACCATAACAAACTGGGCCGCGAGCTCAGATATTTTATGACGAGCGACGTGATTGGTCAGGGGCTGCCCCTGCTTATGCCCAAAGGCACCAAGGTGATACAGGTGCTAAGCCGCTTTGTGGAAGATGAAGAAGAAAAACGCGGATATCAGCTGGTGCGTACGCCGCTGATGGCCAAGAACGACCTCTATAAAATCTCCGGTCACTGGGATCATTACAAAGACGGCATGTTCGTGTTGGGCGACGAGGAAAAGGGTGAAGAGGTGATGGCGCTTCGGCCCATGGACTGCCCATTCCAGTTCATGATGTATAATTCGGAGTTGCACAGCTACCGCGAGCTGCCGCTGCGCTACAGTGAAAACGCAACGCTGTTCCGCAACGAATCGTCGGGCGAGATGCACGGGCTTATTCGTGTGCGTCAGTTCACATTGGCTGACGCGCATATCATCTGCACACCAGACCAAGTGGCTGAAGAGTTTAAAAGCGTTATCGATCTGATACAGTATATGATGACGTGCATCGGCATTGAAGACGAGATCACTTACCGTTTCTCCAAGTGGGACCCGAGCAATACTGAAAAGTATATCGACGACCCTGAAGCATGGGAAACCACACAACGGCTGATGAAGCAGATACTCGACGAAATCGATCTTAACTATGTGGAAGCAGACGGCGAAGCCGCTTTTTATGGCCCCAAGCTGGATCTCCAGTTCAGAAACGTGTTTGGCAAGGAAGACACACTATTCACGGTGCAGATCGATTTTGCGCTGCCCACGCGTTTTGACATGACCTACGTAGACAAAGACGGCGAAAAGAAGCGTCCGTACGTCATTCACCGTTCCTCCATCGGCTGCTATGAGCGTACGCTCGCGATGCTGATCGAAAAGTATGCGGGTGCGATGCCTCTCTGGATCGCGCCTGAGCAGGTGCGGCTCATGTCCATCACAGACCGTTCTCTCGAATATTTGCGCGAATGGGAGAAGAAGCTCAAGGCCGCAGGCGTGCGCGTGACTGTGGATAACCGCAGCGAAAAAATCGGCTACAAGATCCGCGAAGCAAGAGGCGAGCGCATCCCGTACATGGCGGTCGCGGGCGATAACGAGGTGGACAATGGCACGCTGGCCATCCGCAAGCGCGGTGAAGGCGATATCGGTCAAATGAACGGCGATGCATTTGTGGATATGGTGATTGCGCAAATCAACAATAAGACAATTTTTTAACCGGAGAATTCAAGCAAAGACGGTATGGCTTTCAAAGCGATACCGTCTTTTTTTACAGATTGGGCCGGCATACCATATTCAGGCCGGCATGGAAACCGGCCACGATTCAGAGATTATTTCGATGTGAGCACCGGCCCTACGTAAGCGTCAAATAAACCGGCACCTATTCCAAGCAAGCTAAAAATGCGACAATATCTCCAAAATAAGGCTTAGGGCTCTCAAGGTATCTTGAGATGTCTTAAGACGGATTTGGAGCAAAAAGCAGTGGACATTCAGAAGCTG
>QKIQ01000120.1 GCA_003249555.1 Clostridia bacterium
TGAGCATATCCGCCACAGGATCTGTTACTGGCATGTCAATTTCCTCCTTGTTTTATCGAACACAAAAGCCTACCAGCTCGCTTTTCTCACGCCGGGTATCTCGCCTTTGTAAGCAAGCTCCCTAAAACAGATACGGCAAATGCCATATTTGCGAAGCACCGCATGCGGACGTCCGCAAATGCTGCAACGGGTATAGTTTCTCGTAGAAAATTTTGAGCCCTTCTGCTGTTTGTTTATCATCGACTTTTTAGCCACTTGGTTTTCCTCCCAACTTTCTCGTTAGCGCTTAAAAGGCATGCCGAGCAGCGTTAACAGCTCTCTGGCTTCCTCATCCGTTTTCGCTGTTGTGACCATCACAATATCCATACCGCGGATTTTATCCACGTTGTCGTAAACGATCTCGGGGAAAACAAGCTGTTCCTTAAGACCCAGCGCGAAATTGCCGCGGCCGTCAAACGACGATGACGGAATACCCCTAAAGTCTCTGACACGCGGCAACGCAATACTCATGAGCCTGTCTGCAAATTCATACATACGCGTTCCACGCAGCGTCACCTTTGCGCCAATCTTCATGCCTTCACGAACCTTAAAGTTCGCGACGCTCTTTTTGGCTTTTGTGACCACCGGCTTTTGCCCCGCAATAATCGTCAGTTCATTAACGGCCGAATCCATCCCTTTAGGGTTATCTTTCGTATCGCCAAGTCCCATATTGATAACGATTTTCTCAAGCTTGGGAACCTGCATTACGTTTTTATAGCCGAACTTTTTCATCAAGGCGGGCACAACCTCGCTTAAATACGTATCCTTTAACCTAGGCATTTGTTCATCCTCCCTTACTTGTCAAACGTCTCGCCGCACTTTTTGCACACGCGAACCTTGCTTCCATTTTCTAAAAGCTTAAATGCAATACGCGTGGCTTTGCCGCATTTTCCGCAGACAAGCATGACCTTGCTGGCATAAATCGGCGCTTCCTGATGCATGATGCCACCGGGCTTTCCCTGCCCTTTGGGCTTCTCGTGCTTTGTCGCCATATTGACTTTCTCAATGACAACCTTGCCCGTCTTAGGCTCAGCAACAAGAACCTTGCCCTTTTTGCCTTTATCCTTGCCTGAGATCACAACAACCTTGTCATCTTTCTTTATATGCATTCTTGCCATGTCAATCCTGCCTTCCTATAATACCTCGGGCGCAAGAGAGACGATTTTCATATATTCCTTCTCTCTCAGTTCCCGCGCAACAGGTCCGAATATGCGGGTGCCCTTGGGCTGCTTTTGATTATCAATAATCACTGCCGCATTGTCATCGAACCGGATATAAGATCCGTCTTTGCGGCGAACGCCATAAACGCTGCGCACAACGACGGCCTTCACGACGTCTTTCTTTTTAACAACTCCGCCAGGAGTCGCAGTTTTTACAGACGCGATAATCACATCACCAATATTGGCTGTGACTCTTTTTGAGCCGCCGAGAACTTTGATGCACATAATCTCTTTGGCACCTGAATTATCCGCCACTTTCAGGCGTGTTTGGGCTTGAATCATTTTCTAACGCCTCCCTTTATACTCGCTGGCTACTTGGCGGCTTCTACAACCTCAACCAGTCTCCATCTCTTGTCTTTGCTTAACGGGCGCGTCTCAGCAATCTCAACTTTGTCGCCGATCTTTGCCACGTTTTCTTCGTCATGAGCCTTATACTTCTTTGTGATTTTCACAGTCTTACCGTAAAGTGGATGCTTGGCCTTACGGACAATCTGCACCACTATTGTCTTATCCATTTTATCGCTGACGACGATGCCAACTTTTGATTTGCGAATTCCTCTATCAGACATGAGCATCCTCCTTAGCGCTGAGCAGCGCTTTTCACTTCGCGCTCTCTTAGTATCGTTTTGACTCTTGCAATATCTTTCTTTGTTTGTTTAATCACCATCACGTTTCCAAGCTGCCCTGTGGCATTCTGAAAACGCAGGTTAAAAAGCTCTTGCTTTAAATCTTTGAGCTGAGTTGACAGCTCATCATTGGACATTTCATGCAGCTTGCTAGCTTTCATCCTGCTCACCACCTACTTCTTCAGCTTCTGCGGCGCTGGCCGTATCATTTTCCTTAAAATTCATCTTTGAGAATGCCGCTGCGTCAAAGCTCTCAGCCTTCTGAACCTTGCACTTGATCGGCAGCTTATGCGACGCCAAACGCAGCGCCTCACGCGCAATCTCTTCGCTCACGCCGGCGATTTCAAACATCACACGACCTGGCTTCACCACGGCAACCCAGTACTCGGGAGAACCCTTACCGGAACCCATTCTCGTTTCTGCCGGCTTCTCGGTCACCGGTTTGTGAGGAAATATTTTAATCCAGACATGCCCGCCTCTTTTGATGTAACGGGTCATCGCAATACGCGCGGCTTCGATCTGATTGCTCGTAATCCATGCCGGCTGCATAGCGACTAGACCGTACTGGCCGTAAGTGATGGTGTTACCCTTTTGGGCTTTTCCCTTCATGCGGCCGCGGTGCACTCTTCTTCTCTTAACCCTTTTTGGCATTAACATCTTTGCTGCCTCCTTCCGCGGTCTTGAACTTATCCCTTAGCGGATTGCCAAGAATCTCGCCCTTGTATATCCAGACTTTGCAGCCTATCTTGCCATATGTGGTATTGGCTTCGGCAAAACCGTAGTCAATGTCAGCGCGAATTGTCTGCAACGGGATCGATCCGTCATGATACTTCTCGCTACGCGCAATTTCAGCACCGCCCAAACGACCGGAGCACATGGCCTTGATACCGAGCGCGCCACCCTTCATCGCTCTGCCGATGCACTGCTTCATCGCACGACGGAAGCTGATACGTCTTTCGAGCTGAGACGCGATGTTTTCAGCAACCAGCTGTGCATCGATATCCGGGCGCTTGACCTCGATGATATTGAGAACAACCGCTTTGCCCGTTTGATTGCAAAGCTGTTTTTTGAGTATCTCAACACCCTGGCCGCCCTTGCCGATGACGATGCCCGGCTTTGCGGTGTATATGTTCACGGTCAGTTTATTGGCCGCTCTTTCCGTCTCGATCTTAGAAATACCCGCTGCATAGAGCTGTTTTTTGAGCTGCTTTCTTATTTCGTTGTCTTCTTTAATGTTCGCAGCAAAATCGCCCTTCTTTGCAAACCAGCGCGCATTCCAGTCTTTGATGACGCCCACGCGCATTCCGTGAGGATTGACTTTCTGACCCATGCTTAAGATTCCTCCTTGACTGCACTGTCGAGTATGATGGTTATATGGCTTGTTCTTTTACGGATACGCGATGCACGTCCCTGCGCACGCGGGCGGAAACGTTTCAACGTCGGTCCTTGGTCCGCAAAGCATTCTGCAACAATAAGATCATCTCGCAACATGCCTTTGTTGTTCTCGGCATTAGCGATCGCGGAGTTCAACAGTTTTTCAACAATGGGGCTTGCCGCTGCTGGCGTGTTTTTCAGCACCGCCACAGCTTCATCCACTTTCTTGCCGCGGATCAGATCAATCACGATCCTGACCTTTGAAGAAGAAATCCGCACGTATTTGACCTTTGCCATAGGCCTTCTATCTTTGAGCTCATGTCTCTTTTCAGCTTTTTCTCTCTGACGAGTTGCCATTAATAGTCTCCTCCCTTTAAGGCTATTTGGAGCCGGACTTTTTGTCGCCCGCGTGTCCGCGGAATGTCCTTGTCGGCGCAAACTCACCCAGCTTATGTCCCACCATATCTTCCGTCATATAAACAGGCACAAATTTCTTGCCGTCATGAACGGCGACTGTATGCCCAACCATATCCGGAAATATCGTCGATGCTCTGGACCATGTTTTCAGCACTTTCTTTTCGTTCTTCTCATTCATCTGCTGAATTCTCGCCAGCAGCTTGGGATGCACGAAAGGCCCCTTTTTTACCGATCTGCTCATATTCCACTACTCCTTAATTAACTGTCGATAATCCCGTTACGAGGTTAACATCGTTTTTGGGGTGTTTGTTACTTGTTTCTGCGTCTGACTATATATTTGTCGGAAGCGTTCTTCTTCTTTCTCGTCTTATAGCCAAGCGCCGGCTTGCCCCAAGGTGTAACCGGTCCCGGACGTCCGATCGGCGATTTACCTTCGCCGCCGCCGTGCGGATGGTCGTTCGGGTTCATAACAGATCCTCTCACCGTCGGGCGGAAGCCCATATGACGTTTCCGTCCCGCTTTACCGATGTTGATGTTTTCCTGATCGATGTTGCCCACCTGTCCGATTGTGGCCTTGGCACTAAGCAGCACCATGCGCACCTCACCGGAGGGCAGCCTCACCTGCGCGTAGCTGCCTTCTTTGGCCATCAGCTGTGCGGAGTTGCCCGCGCTTCTGACCAACTGACCACCGCGCCCGGGCATCAACTCGATGTTGTGAATCAGCGTACCCATTGGGATATCTTTTAAGCAAAGCGCATTGCCCGGCTTAATGTCTGCACCCTCACCCGACATAACCGTGTCTCCCACGGAAAGGCCGTAAGGCGCTAAAATGTATCTCTTTTCGCCGTCTGCGTAATGCAGCAGCGCGATATTGGCTGTTCTGTTCGGATCGTATTCGATCGTCGCAACCTTGGCGGGAATACCGTCTTTGTTGCGCTTGAAATCAATAATCCTGTACTGTCTCTTGACACCGCCGCCTCTATGACGCACAGTGATACGTCCTTGAGCGTTTCTTCCGGCCGTTTTCTTAATCGGCTCAAGAAGTGATCTCTCGGGCGTGGTGCATGTGACTTCCTCAAACGCGGAAACCGTCATGCCACGGCGGCCCGGTGATGTCGGTTTATATTTTTTTATCGCCATGAGCTTTTACCTCCTAAGTCCTACTGTGCGAGCGAATCGAAGAACTCAATGGTCTTTGAGTCTTTCGTCAGCGTCACAAACGCCTTCTTGACCTCAGGCCGTCTGCCAATGTGGTAACCTTGGCGCTTCAGCTTGCCAATCTGGCGCAGCGTATTCACCTTTTTAACCTTCACGCCGAACACATCTTCCACAGCGCGGCGGATATCGCTCTTCGTGGCTCTGATATCCACTTCAAATGTATATTTTTTCTCAGCGATATCGTCGTAGCTTTTCTCCGTCAATACCGGCTTTTTAATGATGTCTCTCGAGTCCATTACGCAAAAACCTCCTCAACCTTCTTGACGGCATCTTTGGTAATCACGAGCTTATCATAGTTAAGCAGATCATACACATTCACGCTGTCCGCCGTCAGCGTCTTCACGCCCTGTATATTGCCCGATGCGCGCAGAACTGTCTCGTCTTTACACGCCGTCACAACCAACGCCTTTTTGATATCGAAGTTTTTGAGGACTCCCGCCATCAACTTCGTCTTGGGAGCCTCTAAGCTAAGGTCCTCAAGAACGATGATGTCTTTATCCGCTACCTTCATGGAAAGAGCACTCTGAATAGCCAGTTTTCTGACCTTCTTATTAACCTTTTGGCTGTAATCACGCGGCTTCACCGCAAATGTCATACCGCCCTTTGTCCACACAGGGGAACGCGAAGAACCCGCACGTGCGCGTCCTGTTCCCTTCTGGCGCCACGGCTTGATGCCGCCGCCGCTCACTTCGGCGCGTGTCAACGCGCTCTGCGTGCCCTGACGTTTGTTAGCGAGCTGTGCCACAACCACCTGATGCATCACCGCTTCGTTGACCTCAATGCCAAACACTTCGTTTTTCAGATTCATATTGCCGGACTCGGTGCCGTCCGTTTTATATACCGATACTTTGGGCATTCGTTTCACTCCCTTTTCTAAAGCTTGTCTTAGCTGTTTTTAACCGCCTTCGATATTGAAAGCAGCCCGCCCCTTGCTCCGGGCACAGCGCCTTTAACAAGCAGCACATTTTTGTCCGCGTCGATACCGACAACTTCGATGTTCTGAACAGTCACCGTCTGTGCGCCGCCATGTCCCGGCATTCTCTTACCCTTGATGACCCTTGAAGGATCAGCACAGGCGCCGATGCTGCCCGGGGCTCTTTTGCTGCGCGAGCCATGAGACATGGGGCCTCTTGCTTTGTTATGGCGCGCCACCATGCCCTGGAAGCCCTTGCCCTTGCTTGTGCCCTGTACGTCAACGATGTCGCCCTTTTCAAAAACATCCACCTTGATCTCCTGACCAAGCGCATAATCGTCCGTATTGTCCACATGGTATTCACGCAGACTTCGCTTCGCGGCAACACCCGCTTTTTTAAAATGGCCTTCAAGTGGCTTTGTCACAAGCTTTTCTCTAATATCGCCAAAGCCAATCTGTATTGCATTGTAGCCGTCCGTTTCGGCCGTCTTCTTCTGAGTGACGACGCACGGGCCAGCCTGCACAACCGTTACCGGAACGACCGTACCGTCATCGAGGAACAGCTGTGTCATACCTATCTTTTTGCCCAAAATCGCTTTCATTCGTCACACCCCCTAGAGCTTAATTTCTATGTCCACGCCGGAAGGCAGATCGAGCCGCATCAAAGCATCTGTTGTCTTTGAAGTGGCTTCGAGTATATCGATCAGCCTCTTGTGTGTCTTGATTTCAAATTGTTCACGCGAATCCTTATACTTGTGCGGTGCACGCAGTATTGTGATGACTTCCTTTTGCGTTGGCAGCGGAATGGGTCCGGAAACCTTCGCGCCTGTCCGCTTGGCCGTATCGACGATCTTCATTGCCGACTGGTCAATCAGGTTGTAGTCATACGCTTTCAGCTTGATTCTAATCTTCTGACTTGCCATTTTTCTCCTCCTTACGCTGACGCCCCGTATACACACAGCCGTGTGTATCATAGTGTTTTTTTTACAGCATTTTCATGCTGTCCGAGGCGCTGTCCTTTATGTTTTGGACCGCAGTCTGCGGAAACTACCCGGATAGCGTTTTTTCCGGCAACCTCCCGCTTCATCCTGTCAAATATATACGCAACCCAAAGTGCGCAACGTTGAGATTATATAATAGTCGCAAAACAAAAGCAAGTATTTTTTTGCGTAATTATTATTTTTCTTTTATCATCGCTTATTGTCTTTTTTATGCATTATTCCTATATTGGACAGGGCTATACATTAAAATTCGGGTGTTTGCAACTCACTGACCGGCGAGGTGTCTTCACACGGCATGCCGATATCACATTTACCACATCTATTTCGTAGAAAAACAGCATCTTAATTTCCTTTTGTATATACTTTTTGCATGCTTTGTTGTTCTTGCTATATAATAATGTACGCAATGTATCGCAAGTTATTTTTAATGGGCATATCATTATAAAATGTGTTATACTGTATAAAATAAAAATTAATTTGTTTTAGAGGGAAGGGGATATCTGTATGGGTCTGTTTGAAACGATTGAAACTGTCTCTGTTGTGTTGTTTATCGTCGGCATGATTTTCTTGCTGATCGAGTTGTTCGCGCCCGGCTTTGGTATATTCGGCGGGCTCGGATTGGTGGCTTTGGTGCTTTGCATCGTGTTTCAGGCCCACTCCGTCGCGGAAGGAGCGCTTTTGTTTCTTATTATAGGTGGCATCGTGACGATACTCGCATTGATTGCCGCACGAAGTTTTAAACGCGGCTGGCTATACAAATCCTCACTTGTGCTCAAGGATGCTGAGGAAAAGGACGCCGGTTACGTCGCGCGGGACGATTATTCTCGATTTACGGGCAAAAACGGCATCAGCTTAACGCCATTGCGCCCCGCGGGCACAGCAGAAATTGAAAGTGAAAAAGCCGATGTCGTCACAGAAGGCGAATTTATACCAAAGGGCGTGCGTATACAGGTTTTAAACACCGTAGGCGGGCGCATCATCGTCAAACAGGTGGAGGATTAATGTGAAATATTGTCCGGTATGTAAAATCGAATATGCTGATTCGGCAGAATTCTGCAAAAAATGCGAAGCGTATCTGTTGGAAAAAGAGGATATCCGAAAGAAAATCAAAACAGATCCAAAGAGGTTGTTGCTTGTGTGCCTGTATACGGGCGGCTTTATTCTGTTTGTGATGCTGCTTTATTTCTTGCTGTTTTCATTGCTTAAATAAGTCATATTTATATGTCTTATCGTAAAAAATATAATTAATACAAAGGAGTCGATAAAAAATGGAAGATTTGTTGATTTACATCATTATCATCGTCGCCGCATTTATTTTTCTCGTATTCTTCTTCAGCTTTGTTCCCGTCCGCCTGTGGATTGCAGCGCGCGCATCAGGTGTCAAGCTCAGAATTATTTCTCTTATAGGTATGCGTCTTAGGAAGATCACACCGTCGGGAATTGCGAATCCGCTGATCAAGGCCATAAAGGCGGGCATCTCCGTCACCACAGATATGCTCGAGCAGCATTATCTCGCAGGCGGCAACGTAGACCGCGTTGTGGATGCGCTGATTGCGGCACAGAAGGCGGATATTCCACTCGATTTTAAACGGGCCACCGCAATAGACCTTGCGGGCCGCGACGTATTAACGGCCGTGAAAATGAGCGTGAATCCCAAGGTGATTGAAACGCCCGTTGTGGCGGCAATCGCCAAAGACGGCATCGAGCTAAAAGCCAAAGCGCGTGTGACCGTACGCGCCAATATCGACCGTCTTGTGGGCGGCGCCGGTGAAGAAACGATCATCGCGCGTGTGGGCGAAGGCATTGTCACCACCGTGGGCAGCGCGCTCACGCACAAAGAAGTGCTGGAGAACCCCGACCTTATCTCCAAAACAGTGCTGGCAAAGGGGCTAGACGCGGGCACCGCGTTTGAGATACTGTCCATCGACATCGCGGATGTGGATGTCGGGCGCAATATCGGCGCACAGCTGCAAATTGATCAGGCACAGGCCGACAAAAAGATTGCTCAGGCCAAAGCGGAAGAACGCCGCGCAATGGCCGTGGCCAAAGAACAGGAAATGCAAGCTGCCGTTCAGGAAATGCGCGCCAAGGTGGTTGAGGCCGAAGCGGAGATTCCGCGTGCTATGGCCATCGCTTTCAAAGAAGGTAATCTTGGCATCATGGACTATTACAATATGAAAAACGTGATGGCCGATACTTCTATGCGCGACGCCATTTCGGGTGCGGCTGGGCCCAAAGTGGAAAAAGAAACAGAGTAAGGGTAATCCGAAATGGAAATCTTACTGATTATTGCCGTCATCGTGATAATATCCATCGTATCGGCTGCGGGAAAAAAGAAGCCAAACCAATCTGATGAAGATGCCCCCGTTCGCACGGTCATGAGCGATATCCAAAAAGCGTTCATGATGTCCGGCGAGATGGGTGCTCCAGCGCGCCGTGAAACCGAGCCTGCCGCAAGACAGACTGTGTCGAAGCCGGACACAGCAAGGCCTATGGCCGCAAGACAAACAATACCGAAAAAGGCAACAGAACGGCTGTCAGCCCGAACCTTTGAGACCACGCTGGACACTCAGGCAGGATCGAATAAATACGCCAATATTGACCTTGGCAGTTTTCGCACCGATATTGACGATAACGATATGCCGATGAAAGTGCAAAGGCAGCAGCGCGGCGCGCTCAGCCTGTTCGAGGACAAGGACGATTTCGTTCGCGCCGTCATCTATTCCGAGATATTGACGCGAAAAGCGCGATAAACGATTTGCTGTCATTGATATGAAAAGAGGCTGGCGGAATCAACCGCACAGCCCCTTTTAATTTTATTCCTCTGTCAATAGACCTCAAAATCGGTCATCTCACTGTAATGCTCATAACCGTATACGTCAAAGAACAAAAACCCATACTCATAATATCCCGTCGGCAGCGCAATCCAGTCCAGCACCAGCCCTTCGGGTCCCACTTCAAACGTTTCTCCCGTATAGTATGTCTCATAATCCCCGTCTGCCGCGTATACCGGCCAGAAAATAGGCGTAATCTGAGCGCCGATCTCCGGATCGATCGCAAGCTTTGAAGAGGGGGCGGCGTACTCTTCGTTCATATAATACATGCCGTTATAAGCATAATAACCGCCGTTTTCGTACGTGTCATCCCAAGTCCACGTGGCCCGCACAATCGCCGTCTCATCATTATACAGCACTGGGATATCGTAAATCACGTACTCATTATCATATTCTTCCATGACATACACGGCCACAAAGTGCCCGTTCAGCCCCGTCCAATAGCCTTGAAAATTGTCATGAATGGAGTTGTCTGTATAGTCAATCGTCAAATCGCTGTCATATCCCAAATCAACGATCGTGCCATCATCCAAATACATACCGAGCGTGCAGTACACATAAGACAGGTAATCCATCTGTGCGTCTGTCAGATGCACATAATATGAGCCCACTTCACTTAAATCGCCGCTGGAAGACGCAGGTATCAATTGACTGTTAAAATCAACAGGCATCTCTTGCGCATTTTGATTTAATGCCGTCAAATAATCACTGACGAACGTCTTGTATTCGGGACAGAAATCGATGGTGTTGTACACCTCAAGACTGATATCCCCGCTTTCCGGTACAGTCGCCGGAAAGTAAATAGAAAGACCGTATGAATTGGGCTGCTGCTCACCGCTGCGTTCATAAACCACGGCATCCTTAATAGCCGCAAGCAGTTCATTAGCCGCTGCGCCGCCTTCCTGCAGCTCAATAAGATGGTAAAAATCAACCATGTTAAACGATTCAGTGCCTCCGGCTCCCGGCTCATCACCATACCTGTCCACTCTCTGTCGAGCTTGAGACAACGTCTGCACCGTTTGGGGTTGCGCAAGCTGACCGTCCATGCCGGACGCATAAGCCCCAAGCAGCAGCTCAATTTCATCAACTTTTGAAAGATCTATGACCGAGCATGTCAGTGCGCCTTCCATACCGCTGCCGTTGCTTCTCGTGAAATATCCTTCCGCAATAACTTCGCCGAGCTTGGCGCCTGTCATGCCGGTATCGGCAGCGAGCGCCTCAAGAAAATTGCCGTAGTCCCAGCCGCTGCCCGGTTCCACTTCTTCAGACGCCACCATGTATTTGGCGTAAGGCGAAGCCACGCACGCCATCTCCACACTCGCCATCAGACACGCATCAAAACCGATAAGCTCAAATGGCTGGCCGTTGTACGATGCCGAAAACGCCTCCGACATTTCAGACAGCACAAGCGCATCGTAATCATACAGCTCATCAGCTCCAAACCCGATGACACTGCCTGCGCCATGGTTCCACATCATCAGCGCTTTGTGATCCGCGGGGTAATTTGTCTGCGCGTAAGTAATGAACTCAGCCAGCGTGGAGCTTTCACCCATGTTCTTAGTTTCCATTGTTTCCAGCAGTGTTAAGTCGTTGTTCTGAACAATCCATATCTGGTTGGCGTTTGGGTTCACCACGTCGTTATTCCAATACGACGTGCCACCCGTGTATATCAGAACACGGATGCTTTCCGGAAGTTTGGCATCCACGATACTTTGCAGACTGGACGTCCCTTCTGCACCTTGGCTCTCAAGGTCAGACCCGTTAAGATATATCATAATCGTCCAAGTACCGGGCTGACCCTCGTTTGTCGGCAGCGCGGATTCGGCAGGCGATGCTGACGGCGGCTGCCCCCATACACCGTTTGTCCCCGAATCGATAATTTCGGATACACTTCTTGACGCCGGGCGGCACGCCGAAAAAACGACCAGCATCAGGACACACATGATCACCGCGACATATTTTTTATATGAGTGAAACATTATTGCGGGCTCCTTAATTTGATAAGTTTAACATACCATTATTTTTTCAATTTAGGAAGTGAATTGGATAGTTTCTATGTAAATTTTCCTAATATATGCTTGACATACGATAAAAACAATGATAACTTATTAATAACGATTATTAATAAGAAGGTACCGCGAATTGTATCCGAATAACAAACCGCTTCGCAATACAAAACAAAGAAAATATATGTTGGAACTGCTCCGTTCTACGGATACTCATCCCAACGCGTTTTGGCTTTTTGAAAAAATGAAACCGGCTTTCCCTAACCTCAGCTTAAGCACTGTATATCGCAACTTAAGCATTTTGGAAAGCCAAGGGCTGCTCCAGCGCCTATCCTGTGGCTGTTCATTCGACAGGTACGACGGCAATGTCGCCATGCATTCGCACTTTTTTTGCCGTGAGTGCAACAGTGTATACGATATCAACGCAAAAACACTAGAGAAAAATGCTCTTACAAGCGCGGACACGGGCGGACACAAACTGGAAGGATGTCACATCACCTTCTATGGTATTTGTAATCAATGTTTATCAAACAATAAAAATGTGAAAGGAAGTATTTTATCATGACAAATTACGGCGATTATTATTATTGTGAAGTCTGCGGCCATGTTGTGAGCATTTTATGTCCCGGCATGCCCACGCTCGTCTGCTGCGGCCAGAAGATGATTAAGCTTGAGGCAAAAACGGCCGATGCCAGCACAGAAAAGCATGTACCCGTAGTCGTCTCAGACGGTGACAAAACAATTGTGAAAGTGGGCAGTGTGCCCCATCCAATGACTCAGGAGCATCATATTTGCTTCATCGAGATATACAAGAAAGACGGCCAATGCTTGCGCGCAAAGCTCGACCCAACCGGCGCACCCGAGGCCACGTTCGATATCAAAGCCGATGATATCCATACCGTCTACGAGTATTGCAACATTCATAGTCTTTGGAAGGCTTAATACCGATGCCGTCAAAATATTCAATTAAAATTTATTAATAGGAGAAAAGAGAAATGGATAAATTAAAAGGAACAAAAACGGAAAAAAACTTGATGGAAGCGTTTGCAGGCGAATCAATGGCGCGCAACAAGTACACATACTTTTCGTCCAAGGCCAAAAAGGAAGGATATATTCAAATATCAAACATATTCGCTGAAACCGCCGCAAACGAAAAGGAACATGCTGAACTTTGGTATAAGCTGTTTGCAGGCATTGGCTGTACAATGGATAATCTTGTGACTGCCGCTGCGGGCGAGCACGGCGAATGGGAAGATATGTATCCGCGAATGGCCAAAGAAGCCAGAGAAGAAGGCTTTGAAGATATCGCAAAGCTTTTCGACGGCGTGGCAGGCGTGGAAAAGAAGCACGAGGAACGCTACAACAAACTGGCCGAGAATGTAAAAAACGGCGTGGTATTTAAACGGGATATTGAGGTCGAATGGAAATGCGCCAACTGCGGCCACCGCTTTGTGGGCAAGGAAGCACCCGATGCCTGCCCCGTTTGTGCGCATCCCAAAGCATACTTCGAGCTTTTTGCACAAAATTATTAATTTGATGGAGATCGCCTCTGGCGACCTCTCACTGTCAAAAAGAAGATGAACTCGTACGGACAAGAAAAGGAAGTCGCCTCTGGCGGTCTCCTTTTTTTATATCTATTTGTTTAATAAAAACATCAATTCCATAATATTATTCGTTAAATCACGAAAAGCGGCGTATATTTTTCTAAACGTCATATTAACGTAACATATCTGTAATATGTCAGTATTTCTTCAATCTAGTTGTGATAGGACACGCTCTCGGGTTTTGAGTGATCTGTGTATTTTGGTTATAATAAGTGTCCATTGTAAATTTTGCGAGAGGAGACAGATATGAATAAAAGATATTTCAGACTGATCGTTTTGGCAATATGTGTACTGACTATCCTTTTTGCGGCCATACCTACGGCGATGGCATTCGGCCAAAACCTGTCGCTTGGCAGCCGGGGCGACGACGTAACGGCGCTGCAACAAAAGCTGCTCTCACTCGGGTATCTTGATTACCCGAATGCAACGGGGTACTACGGACAACTCACAAAAACTGCGGTCGTGCGGTTTCAAAGCAACAACGATCTCAGTGCCGACGGCATTGCGGGGCCGCTGACACAAGGCAGGTTGTATTCCTCATCAGCAAAAAGCCTGTTGTTAAGAGTGGGCAGCTATGGCGAAGCCGTACAAACGCTTCAGCTGCGGCTTAAAGAACTGGGCTGCTTTAACGGTACCGGCACGGGCTATTATGGCCCCGTCACACACGCCGCAGTTATTTCGTTTCAGCAGGCTAACGGGCTTAGTGCCGACGGAATCGCCGGGCCCATCACGCGCAACAAAGCATTTTCCAAAGAAGCGGTCAACGCGCCTTCGCAAAGCGCCACATCTTTTGCCAACACAGCCATCGCAGACATCGCCCTGGCACAGATAGACAAACCGTATGTGCTCGGCGGCAACGGTCCAGATGTGTATGACTGCTCGGGTCTTGCTTACTACGCGATGACAAAAGCAGGCTTCAATGTACAAAGATACTCAGCATCGGCATACAGCGATGTGTCCTCGTGGGCGCAAATCACGGATACAGGCTCGCTGCAAAAGGGTGACCTATTGTTCTTCCGTTCCGATTCATCGTCTTACATCGGTCACATGGGCATATACACCGGTGACAGACAATTTGTCCATGCGTCTTCGGGACAGAGCAAAGTCATGGTCAGCTCGATTGACAACGTATATTGGCAAAGAAACTTTGTGCTTGCCCGTCGAGTGGGTTAGCCGCGTTCATATCGCACCTCCTTGTGGTATTCACGGGAGGTGTTTTTTTATCCATGTCTAAAATATACATTTATTAAAATTATGCTTTTCCAAATTTTTTATTGGTTTTGTTATCCATTTCATTACATTCGTAGTATAATGTCATATGCGTGCCCGCACACTTAAAAACCGCAATAGAATTATCACGAGGTAAGTTTCATGCACAAAGACAAGCAAAAGAATAAAAAAGCACCGGAGGAGCGTCTTTTCCATAAGCCCATTACAAAAAAGAAAGTGATTATTTACAGTTTGCTGGCACTGGCGCTGGCAGCCGCTATCATAATGTGCCGTTTTGTCTATGTCACACTGATCGACGCACGTTCTGCGTTTCCGGATTCAACGCCCGTGCCCACCCGAACGATGGAATCGACCGCCGAGCCCACGAAAACGCTCTCTCCCGAAGAACAGCTTGCTTTGCATGCTGATAAGGATTTTATGAAAGACCGTGTCAACATTGTGCTGGCGGGAATCGATTATTCTTCCGAGAGAGAAGGGCGCGAGGATTTTCGCACCGATACGATTATGCTTTTTTCGGTGGACTTTGCGACTGGCAAGGTGGATATTCTTTCTCTCCCTCGTGACAGCTATGCTGATATCGCATTTACGGACAGCAGATGGAAAATAAACGGCGCATGGATGTCGGCAGGAGGCTTTGAAGACCGCGGCTTTGACTGCCTAATGCAAACCATCACCACCACGCTTGGCGGCATCCCAGTGGATTATTATTTGGCTGTGGAAATGCAGGCCGTTAAAGACATTGTGGATGCCATTGGGGGCGTTTGGTACAATGTAGACTATGAAATCAATATTGATGCCCGTCATCTTGATACAGGCTATCAGCTCCTTGACGGACAGGCTGTGCTGGATTACTGCCGTGCGAGAAAGGACATCACGTCAGGCACCGACATCGACCGTATCGACCGGCAGCAACGGCTGCTTTTAGAGGTGTTCAGCCAGCTGAAAAGCGAAAAGCTTCTGCCCAAAATCCCGGGCATTTACAAAGAACTTAAATCCGAAATCTATACAAACCTAAACTTTGAGCAGATTGCGGCTTTCACATTTTTTGCGCTCGACCTTAACCCTGAGGCAGACTTAAACCGATATGCACTCACCGGCAAGTATATGCATGCATACAATGCGACTTATTACGTGCTGGATCATACCTATACCCAGGAGGTTGTCAACCAAATATTCGGGATTGACGCCGATATTGACTGGACATATGACATTGAATACGTGGAATATGACATGGCCTCGCGAGACCTTGAAAACGCTATTGAGCAAACGAAAAATTATCTTAATAAAAACGAAAAAGCGCTTTCACCCGAACTGGTTCGTAGTGCACGAAACAAGATAGATGCTGCCACCGATACGCTGCAAAGTGCCCAGAGCCGATTAAAAAAGGCGCGCAGCTCAAACTCAAACAGCAAAATAAAAAGCACGAGCGCCTTGAAAGACGCAACCAAGACAATGACATCGCTTTATGACAGCCTGCACGATTATGTGCTGCATCCGCCCGAGCCCACACCGTCTTCCACGCCAAGTGCCACAGCACCGGCCGCATCGCCTTCATCCAACCCGTCCGCTACGCCCAGCCAGCCGGAAGAAAGCCCGAGCCCCGAACCGCCTCCGGATGAGCTTAAGCCGCCATCGGAACCTGACACCACGCAGCAAACGCCCGATGCTTAGCATGGTATCGGGCAAAGCCGAAAAACAAACACTCTGAGCGTTTAAATATTTCCGGGGAAAACGGTATGCTGCCGTTTTTCTTTTCGCTTTGCCGCTTTTAGCTCCTTAATAATGAAAAGAAAAAAGCCCCGACAGCATCAAATTCTGCCGGGACTATACACACAATTTATTCAGCCGCTACGGCCTGCGCATCGGCATCGATAACCGGCTCGGCCTCACCGAAAACACGCTCGATATGCGCCTCGTCAAACTTCGTTGTCATCTTGCTGACGATGGGTGTCACAATCAGCGAAAGCACCATCGCGATGGAACCAATCGCAGGCGCACTCAGCCACTTGGGCAGCACAGTGCTCACGCTGCCGATAATCATAAGCGGCACCACGACGATAAGACCCGTGATCACTCCCGCCCAAGCACCCGCTTTGGTCATGCCCTTCCAGCGCACACCCAACAGGAACGGCGCAAGGAAGCAGCCGGAAAGAGCACCCCACGAGTAGCTCATCAGTGTGACAATCGCGGCGGGCTGCAGCAGCGCTATCACAAGCGATATAACAACGAACAGCGCGCAAAGCACCCGCATCAGCGTCATAAGGCTCTTGTCCTTCATCTTTGGACGCGCCGTCTTTACAAGATCCATGGAGATGGACGAAGATGACACGAGAACGAGCGAAGAGAGCGTGGACATGGAAGCGGCAAGCAGCAGCACGAGGATGAGCCCAAGCATCACCGCTGGAAGGGCCGCACCCATCACCTGCGGCATCACATAGTCCATGTTCTCAGGCGCTTCGGTTAAATATAACCGTCCGAATGTACCCACAAAATAAGCTGCGCCGCCGACAAGCAGCGCAAACAGCGTGGAAATTACGGTGCCTTTTTTAATCGCATTATTATCTTTAATGGCATAAAACTTGTGAACCATTTGCGGCAGTCCCCACGTACCAAGGCTCGTCAGCAGCACAAGCGAAATGAGCAGTATCACGTTTTGCGAACTGCCAAATGGAGACGCGAGTGAAGAATCGATTTCGGCAATTTTGGATAGCCCTGCACCAATGCCTCCCACCGCTTCATTGCCGACAACAAACATCACCATAAGCACCACGCCCACGATCATGATGATACCCTGTATGAAATCGGTCAGCGCTGTGGCAATATATCCGCCTGAAAGCAAATACAGCGCGGTTAGCAGCGCCATACCCACCATGCAATACGCATACGGCAAATGGAAAACACTTTCAAAGAAATAACCAAGCCCCTGATACACGCTGGCGCAATACGGTACCAAAAACACGAATATAACGAGTGCTGCGGTAATTTTCAGGCCTTTGGAATTGTATCTTTTGAAAAAGAAATCGGGCATCGTTGCGGCATCCAGCCTGTGTGTTATGCGCCGTGTGGGTTTGGCTAGCAGCTTCCACACGAGAAACGTGCCGATCAGCGCGTTGAAAATACCAATCCACGTGGCACTTATCCCCAGGTTCCATCCGAATTTACCCGCATATCCGACAAATATGACAGCGGAAAAATACGTGGTGCCATACGCAAACGCAGTCATCCAACCGCCGATTTTGCGCCCGCCCAAGAAGAAATCATCTGTTGTTTTGGTTTTTCGTCTGGAGAATATGGCGACTGCAATAAGCATCGCCGCATAAAGACAAATAATAATGATTTGAGCAGCCATAAATTAACCATCCTTCCGTACTACGAGAAATTTTAGTGCAACAAAAAAAGCCCTGCCGTCCTACATTTCTACCTAAATATATATTACTACACAATACTTAGTGATTGCAACTTTTTTTGATATCAGAATATATTACACAAAAAGCAACGCCTTTAAATCATTAAGGCGCTCTTTTGCAGCGTCTTCACCGATTTTGAGCATGCTTTCAATACTTTTGAAGCTGTGACGCGCGTGTCCTTCCAAATGGGGGCGCAGCATGAGATCTGCGCAGCGCTCACAAATTGTGCTGTTGATGTTGGTGCTCAAATTATACGCCGTCAGAAACACATCGATGCGCTTTAAGCTATCGGTGCCGCGGCTCCTGTCGGCATTTAAATTGATACCCACCACGGTTTCCGCGCCCCTGTCACGCAGCTCGCGCGTGGGAATACTGCGGAGCGTCCCGCCGTCGATATACACCTTATCGCCAATGCATACAGGCTGGAACACGCCTGGCACGGCACAGCTGGCCGAAAGCGCTTTGGATAGGTTGCCTTCACAAAGCGTATCCAACGTCCCCTGCTTTAAATCCACCGCCACGGCGCAGAACGGGCGGTTCAAGTCGCCGAACGTCATATCCTTTAAGAAACAGTCAGCAAGGCGTTCGATGATCTCGGGGCTCATATAGGATATCAAATGCGGTCTTTTTGGAAGTACGTTTTTATCGTGCAGATTCAGCACAAAATCGTATAACTGCTCCCACGGAATATCCGCCGCATACAGTGCACCCGCGATAGCGCCCGCAGAGTTTCCCGCCACCATATCAAATGATATATTGTTTTCCTGAAAAACGCGAATCACGCCAAGATGCGCAATGCCACGCGTACCGCCGCCACCGAATGCAACACCTGTTCTATTAGCCCCCATGCCAACACCTCCAAAAAATCCCTGTCGAAAAACATCGTCAGTATTGACATTATACTCGTATCATGGTAAAAGTAGTATCATTTTAGGAACATTTCTTGAATACTTACGTCTATATGGCAAAAGAATACTTATCAAATTAAGGAGCCGAAAATGAGAAAATTATCGTTCATACTGCTGGCCGCTGCATTGATGCTTTGCGGCTGCACCGCTCAATCTACCACTGTAAAGGCCAATAGCCACCTCGCCGAAATGACGCAGCAGCCAATAGTGCCGCTTAGCGCCAATTTTATTAATGCGGTTAACGGATTCGGGCTAGATGCCGCAAAACACCTTTACAACAAAGAACAAAATCTTGCACTGTCTCCCGCGAGCATTGAGCTTGCGCTCTGCATGACACGCATGGGTGCCCAAGGAGATACAGCAGATGACATGGCAAAAACGCTGGGGGTTTCGAGTCTTAGCGACAGTGAAATCGTTGACATGTGCAAATCTCTTATGTGGCGCGCAAATACAGGCGGCATGGAGGCGGCCAACGCGATTTGGCTCAGCGATGCATACACATTCTCAGACGACTTTGTGGATACATGTACGGGCGATTTTTTCGCGGACGCGTTTCCTCTTGTGATTCCCGGCGCCAAAAACGCCATAAATACATGGGCAGATGAAAAAACGCACGGACGTATCAAAGACATAATAAGCCAGGAGCTGCCGCCAGATACGTCGATTGCGCTGACTAACGCGCTCTATTACCTTGGCGAATGGGAAATGCCTTTTGAGGCCAACGATACATGGGAAGAAGAGTTTGCCGCGCCAAAGGGCAACGTGACAGCCTCTTTTATGCACAGCGATTGGTACGTACCCTATTACAAAAACGAAGATTTTTCTATGATCTCGCTGAATTTTAAAAGCGAAGAAGACGAAGGAAAATACGCGATGGCGTTTGTACTGCCCGCCGAAAACACAGGCATTAGCGAACTGCTTGAAAGCTTAAGTGCCGATACCTTCTCTCAGGCGCTTCACAGCGCACAGCCGCAGCAGGTCTGGATCAAGCTGCCCAAATTTGAGTTTTCATACTTTTCGGCGCTCAAAGACACGCTGTCCGCCATGGGTATGCAAAAAGCACTCAGCCCCTCGGAGGCGAATTTTTCCGGGATGACAAACGAGGAAAATCAGATATATATTGAAGAAGTGCTGCACAAGTGCTATATTCGCGTGGATGAGCTGGGCGCAGAAGCCGCTGCTGTAACTGCCGTGATTGCGCTTGACGGTGCAGCCCCTATGGAGGAGGAACCGCCCAAGTTCTATGCCGACCGTCCTTTCCTTTTCGCAATTTATTCGCAGGAAGACGGCACGATTGCGTTTTTGGGTGCGGTAAACGATCCGACAAAAGAATGACCATCAACTCACACCATTCTGATTTTAAGCAAAAGAAAAAACGCCTTTGCAAATGCGCAAGGGCGCTTTTAGTTATCCTCGTTACAGCCTGTGCATTGCGTCGAAAATCTCTTCGCGCATAATGCGGATATCCATGCAGATGCTTTTCGCCGTTTCGCTGATGCTGTCGCCGAGCTGTCCAAAAGGCACGCTACAATTATCCAAATCCACTAGCATGATCATCGCAAAATAGTCCTGAAGCACCGTCTGGCTGATATCCAGTATGTTGACGCCGTATTCACTGAGCGCCGCTGACACACGCGCGATAATACCCGTTTTGTCTTTTCCTGTCACTGTTACGATTGCTCTCATTGTTTTATCTCCTGCCCTTTTGGGCGCTTATTTCTTTATAAAGCCGCCGTTAACCACGCGCACATCGTTCACCGTGATCACAGCGTTTTCCAATCTAGACTTAATCAGAGATATCGCCGCGGGAATACGTTTTCTTTTCAGATGAAGCAGCAATATCTCTCTTTTTCCCGCCTTGCCTTCACCCTCTATCATGGTGACACCAAAGCCGTTGTCACGCAGCTCCTGCACTATACAATCCGCACATTCATCCTTGCCGATGATTACCTGTATGGAGCATAGACCAAACGCAAGCTTCCCTTCAAGCCAAGAGCCCACGTAATTACCAATTGCAAAAGCGAATGCGAAAATAATGCAACGGATCAGATCTTCCTGAAAACCGACAAGAACGGTACCAGTCACCATAATCCACAGCGACACCTCGAAGAAAGCAATGACGGCTCCTTTCACGCGCTCGCCCCTGTTGATAAGCACCATACGCACCGTCGATACAGAAACTTCGATAATTTTACCGAAGAATATGAACAAATATAACCATATACTTGGGTGTTGCAAAAAATCCATGAATCATACTCCTTTGTTTGGCAGTTATTATATCATTGTCTCTTGGTCGAGTTCAACCCTTTAGTCCTAATATGGCAATCACACGGCATTTGTATTTTGTTAAATCTTGTATTATACTTATTTCGTCATTATTCTTCAAAGAAAGGTTATCCTTATGAAAAACGCCATTGCATGTATCCTTATCTTATTGCTGGTTATGCTCATAGTCTTACCCGGATGTCAAAATGATAACAATAGTGAAGCTGACAGCGAGACTTTGTTTCAGGTTTCCACTCTGAACGCGTTAATGCTCGGGGATTATGACGGTATTATTACCGTTGATAAACTGCTGCAGTGCGGCGATACCGGGCTTGGCACCTTCGATACACTGGACGGGGAAATGATTGTGCTTGGTGGCGTCGTTTATCAGGCCAAGGCAGACGGCAGTGTCATAAAACCCGCTGGTAGTGTCACCGTTCCGTTTGCTGCTGTTACGCATTTTGAGCCGGATGTTTCCTTACAGCTCGAAAACATCAGCGATATCGAAGCGCTCAAATCTGCGCTGACGAATCCAGTCTCAAAAAACCCCAACATACTGTACATGGCTACCTTGACGGGTGATTTTGACAATGTGCATGTGCGCAGTGTTTATGCGCAGCAAAAGCCATATAAGCCGCTGGCTGAGGTGGCTCAAAGCCAAAAAGAATTTGAATATGAGAATATCTCAGGAACGCTTGTGGCACTTTATTGCCCCGATTATGTCAGCGGCATTAATCTAAGCGGCTGGCACATTCACTTTATTTCCTCAGACGGCAGCAAGGGCGGCCATTTACTGGACGTTGCGATCAAATCTGCCGATGCGCAGATCGACATCACAAGCGCATATAAAATTGTGCTGCCGGAAACCCAAAGCTTTGCCTCTCTTCAGTTGGCAAATGATATGCAAAGCGCTACTGCCAAGGTGGAAGGCAAGAAGTAAAAGTCCGTTTTTCGGAACTTCTTACATACTCATATATTATGATATTCATGCGGTAAAATAAAGACAACCGCATTGGAAAGGGAACGCCAGACTATGATAGACGATATCATCTATGAAATGATTCAGCTTAACGGCAAGGATACACGGCGAATTAACCATGCTCTGAAGGTATACGGATTTGCGCGGTGCATTGCGGGGCGTGAGCTGTACAGCGCAAGTGATAGACTTGCGGTATCCTTATCCGCGGTGCTCCACGATATCGCCATTCATCACTGTGAATCGGTATACGGAAGCTGCGGGGGCAAGCTTCAGGAAAAGGAAGGGGAGGGCATAGCGCGACCCATACTCGAAAAATATACCAACGACGAAGCGCTGATTTCTCGTGTCTGCCACATCATCGCGCATCACCATACTTACGCCAAAATCGACGATATCTGCCATCAGGTTATTATCGAAGCGGATTTTCTCGTTAATTTTGACGAAGGCGAGTTTGAGCGACCCGCTTTTGAAACAGCTGTACGCAGGCATTTTATTACAACAGCGGGAAAAGAACTGGCAAAAGCCATGTTCGGCATCTGCTGAAACCTAGACAATCTGATCGTTCCGTCGCATATTTTATTTGTAGAGCCCATCATTTATTGGGCTTGAATTATGCGATTAAATCATTTATAATTGACATTCGAGCGGCTGACCATAACGAACAGCCTATATGGAGAAGTATCGAAGAGGTCATAACGGGGCGCACTCGAAATGCGTTTGTCGGGGAACCGGCACGTGGGTTCGAATCCCACCTTCTCCGCCACAATTTGTCTGAAAAGTCCGGTTTTTCCGGGCTTTTCGTCGTTTTACGCCCGTTTTCTTGAGTTTTCATACAATAGATAAGCATATCAATTATTGATTATTCAACATCTGTTAACATACCGTTTGCATGGAAGTATGCAAGCCCCCAACTCCCCATAGCGTTAATTACTTCACAGAATTTCTCTCCAAGAGGTGTTAACGAGTACTCAACTTTTGGAGGAATGACAGTGTAGACTTCACGGCGAACGACCTCGTCCAGTTCAAGCTCCTTCAGTTGACGATTCAACGTTGCTTGAGTACAAGGAATGAGGCGGTTCAATTCGTTGAACCTTTTAGTTCCCTGTTGAAGATGCCAGAAGATTAACAGCTTCCATTTACCTTTAATAACTTTTTGTGCCATACAATAAGGACACAGTTGCATTTTAACATCATCACTTATTTGACATTCGGAACATTCTTCATAGTATTTGCAATTCATAAGCACTCCTTAATGCGAAAATAACACTATCATTTTTGTAAGTACGTATCTTATATAATAGCATTTACATTATTTATTGCATATGCGATAATTATATCATATCAAAAATAAATAGCAAGTTTATCAAACAAAAAAGGAGAACCATTATGGAAAACATTAATGTCGTAGCGAAGTATTTACAGGATAGCAAAGTATTCTATCTGGCAACCAATGGAGAAGCCGGCCCTGATGTAAGACCAATGGGCATCGCCATTCCTTATAATGAAAAATTATACTTCATCATTGCTAAGCCTATGAATCTTCACAAACAACTTCAATCCGATGGCAAACTATCGATGTCTGCCTGGAACGGTGAAAAAGCGCTAAGGCTGTATGGAACAGCTGTCCTTGATGACTCTGATGAGACCAAGGATGCCTTCATCGGTATGAATGAACAGATTGCACAGATGTTCCCAAAAGAGGTCATTGCACCTTACTATTTAAAAGATACGAAAGCAAGCATTGGTCCGATGGGTGGAGAAGCAGAAAACTACGAGTTCTAGGAGTACTCATACATCTGATGACTGTCAGGAGTCGAATAAAACGAGTATAAGCGATTCGGCTTCCTGCCTTCATCATATCCGTACGCACCTATATATAAGGAGAATAGCTTTGAAAACTGCCGTTAGATATTATACACGAACAGGCAATACGAAGAAATTAGCAGAAGCGGTCGCAAAAGTAGCAGGTGTTGAGGCATTGCCGATCACAGAGCCACTAACAGAAGATATAGGTACATTGTTTTTAGCAAGTTCAGTTTATGCTGCAGGTGTAGCGGGTGATGTTAAGAAATTCATTGCGAACATTGATGTACAGGTTGGAGAAGTTGTTAATATAAGTACTGCAGCAATCATCGAATCTACGTATGCGCAAGTAAAGAGTATTGTAGAGATAAACGGTTTAAAGATGTCTGAGCATGAATATCATTGCCGGGGTCAATTCACATTGATGCATAGAGGCCGACCCAATGCGAAAGATCTGCGAGATGCAGCTGAGTTTGCTAAAGAGTGCTTAGGGCAATAGGCGTCCTTGAATCTATATAATATGGCAGGCAAATAATCATTCCTATTCATATTAATATATACTTTCTAGTAAAGAATATTCATTTAATGAAGATATATACCAGAACAGGTGATGCAGGACAGACCAGCGTAATCGGCGGTCGAAGAGATAATGATGACGTACGCATTGAGGCGTACGGAACTTTAGACGAGTTGAATGCTTTTGTCCATCTGGCTCTATCAAAGATGCCGACAGGCTTTGAAGGTATGAAGACCGTATATAACGAAATATCCCACCTGTTGTTTGACTGTATAAGCGATTTGGCAGATACAATCAACAAGCGGCCTACCAGAATCGCAGAGGAGCATATCGCTTGGTTAGAAGATCTTATTGACGAGTACAAGGGACAAGTCGAGCCGACGAAAGCCTTTATATTACCCGGCGGCTGTGAACTTTCCAGCACAGTACATATCTGCCGTACGATCACACGCAGAGCAGAACGTAGAATCGTGTCCCTTGCGAAAGCGGAAGAGATCAACATGTCGGTCATGAAATTCATCAACCGTCTCTCTGATTACTTCTTCATTTCTGCGCATCTTTGTAATAAAATGATGAATGTGGAAAGTACAAATTACAAGGGAAGCAAGAATGTGTTTCGCTAATATGGAATCAAAAATATATGGTTTTCCCCAATAAGCAATATGGAGAACAAAAATGATTGAATGGATTAAAGAGAAACCGGAAGAGAAAGATCATATTTTCTTTAGAGAGATCACGCAGGATGATATTGTATTAGAGCCTTCGTTGAGGAGCTATTGTAAGGCCAATCAATGCGGTCAATACGGTACGAACTGGATGTGCCCTCCCGGTGTTGAAACTTATGAAGAAGTCACAAAGGAACTTCGCTCCTGTAGGGATGGTATCTTAATGCAAATGATTTATAAGATAGAGGATTCCTATGACGTTGAAGGATGGGAAAAGGCATTTGAGCTTTTTAATTGTAAATTAACAGATGTCATTGCTGAGATTGCTAATCATATTCCAAAGAAAGACCTCCTCTGTCTGGGAGGCGGTTCATGCAGGGTCTGTGAGGAATGCACAATGAAAACAGGGGAGCCTTGCAGATATCCTGATCAAGCAATCGCTTCCGTGGAAGCCTATGGTGTGGAAGTAAGCTCTACGGTCGTGAACGTAGGCCTTAAGTATAATAATGGAGCAAATACAGTATCGAATGTAGCAATCATACTGAAGAGATAAACTGCTAAACTACTATGGTATGCTACATTATGTTTTTACCTCGTTTGTACGGCCACCTTCTCCGCCACAATTTGAAAAGTCCGATTATTCCGGGCTTTTCGTCGTTTTACGCCCGTTTTCTTGAGTTTTCATACAATAGATAAGCATATCAATTATTGATTATTCAACATCTGTTAACATACCGTTTGCATGGAAGTATGCAAGCCCCCAGCTCCCCATAGCGTTTATTACTTCATAGAATTTCTCTCCAAGAGGTGTTAACGAGTACTCAACTTTCGGAGGAATGACGGTGTAGACTTCACGGTGAACGACCTCGTCCAGTTCAAGCTCCTTTAGTTGACGGTTCAGTGTTGCTTGAGTACAAGGAATGAGGCGGTCGAATTCGTTCAACCTTTTAGTTCCCTGTTGAAGATACCAGAAAATTAATAGCTTCCATTTACCTTTAATAACTTTTTGGGCCATACAATAAGGATACAGTTTTATTTTTTTGGAATTCACATTTTATATGATATAATGCGAATATCTATCTAGTAAAAGGAGAATTGTATGTTAAAACAAGATGTGGATTTTGCGATTTACAAGAAGATCACTCCCACTAAAGAAGGTTATTTTGGCAAATACGGTGGTGCCTTTATTCCGCCGCAGCTGGTTGCGGAGTTTGAAAAAATATCATCAGCATATCAAACCATATGCAAAAGCTCAAAGTTTATCAGCGAGCTCAGAAGAATCAGAAAAGAGTTTCAAGGAAGACCCACTCCAACATATCACTGCGAAAGATTGTCAAATTCTATTGGCAGGTGCCAGATATATTTGAAAAGAGAAGATTTAAATCATACCGGAGCACATAAGCTTAACCACTGTATGGGCGAAGGGCTTCTCGCAAAATACTTAAACAAAAAGAAAATAATTGCGGAAACAGGCGCAGGACAGCATGGCGTTGCTTTGGCAACTGCCGCTGCTTTTTTTGGGCTTAAGTGTGATATTTACATGGGTGAAGTAGACATCGCTAAACAGGCACCGAATGTTGCCAGAATGAAGCTGCTGGGTGCCAAGGTTATACCGGTTTCCCACGGACTTAAAACACTCAAGGAAGCTGTGGACGCGGCTTTTGAAGCATACATGTGTGAATTCGATGAAGCAATGTATTGTATCGGTTCCGTTGTAGGACCACATCCTTTTCCTCTGATGGTAAGAGATTTTCAAACTGTTGTCGGCATAGAAGCAAAAGAGCAGTTTTTGGATATGACAGGCAACCTTCCAGACGCGGTCGTGGCTTGTGTGGGCGGCGGTTCCAATGCCGCGGGCATTATGTCTCCATTTTTAAACGATCCCGTTGAGCTTTACGGCGTTGAACCAATGGGAATAGGAACAGAAATCGGTGAACACGCCGCAAGTCTGACTTATGGCACAGAAGGCGTTATGCATGGTTTCAACTCGATCATGCTGCAAAACGAAAAGGGAGAACCAGATCCGGTATATTCCGTTGCCAGCGGTCTTGATTATCCTTCCGTCGGACCGGAACATGCATATCTTAAAGATCTGGGCAGAGTCATTTATAAGTCTGCATCAGATGATGAAGCAATAGACGCATTCTTTTTACTTTCAAAGCTGGAAGGTATCATTCCCGCGTTGGAAAGTGCTCACGCCATTGCTTATGCTATTCAACTGGCTAAAGAAATGGACACCGGTTCAATCTTGGTGAATTGTTCTGGCAGAGGCGACAAAGATCTGGATTTTGTACTGGAGAAATACGGCGATAGGCTTGGATTATAAAACATCCCAGCAATTAAACACGGGAAAACTAAAACTGCACCTCTGAAACTGAAAACAGCTTTAGGGGTGCAGATCAACAAGCTTTGGTCTTTTTTAGTTTTATCCTTATTTTTTCACATATATATGCGTACTGGCTGCCTTGCCCGATACAATATCGGCAATGCAGTTGTCCGCACGAGCTATGTATACATGTGTGCCCGCCTTGGCTGGCCCAAGCGAATACTTAAGCTTCGCGCCCGCGCCCTGAGCGCCCGCGCGCGACGCGCCCCGGCAGCAAACGACCACATCAGCAACTTTTCTTTCAAGCTCTTCCGGCGTTTTACCCGAAATCTCGCGAATCAATGTAGAAGGGTCTTTGGGATCCTGATAGATACCGTTCACAGAAGTCAATATAATCAGCGTTTTGGCTTTTACCAGCATTGACACAACCGCAGCCGTTTCGTCGTTGTCCACACACTCCACCACTTCGCGTCCGCCGTTTCCAATTCGCTTTAATTCCATCTTGCGGTTCTCTTCGCTGGACACAGGGTCGTTATAGTTAATGATTGGTATCGCACCCTGAGAAGGCGCACGGTTTAGCAGCTTTAATATATGCTCCCTTTTTTCCTCATCGTTGAAATGACTGTGTTCCACCAGAACCTGGCGAACCGAGTACTGCGGATTGATAAACTTGCGGTAATTCTCCATGAGTATGGCCTGACCTTGAGCGCTGTAATCAGTTTTCACGTCCTCCAAGTCGCCGTTTAGCTCACGCCCGTTTCTTTTGATGTAATCAATACGTCCAATTTCCGTCGCGCCCGAACTCACAAGCAGCATGCCGGGCCGCAAAGAATTGCTCAAACGCGAGAATATATTATAATCAAGGTCGCCATCTTCATGACGAATCAGCGCCATCGAACCTATTTTTACAACAATATCATATGCGCTTTCCAAAGCTTTATTGCTCCTTATATGCCAATTTTTCGGCTTAAAATAACGATAACAGTATATCATCATACGTATAAAAGTAAAGCTTTGATCGTTTTTTCGTTTTGCTATCGTTTCTGATGAAAACCAAAGTATTAACATTAAAAAAAGGCAAAGGCTGATTCAAAGCCCCTGCCAATATTCATAAACTATGCTGCCGTATCCGCCGCTGCCTCAGCTTTTGACTGCTTAGGAGGCGCAATCAAAGCGTTTTTCTTCTCCAGCCGAACCATAATCACCGTAAATATCACCATGGCGACAACAAATCCCGCGCCGCCGATAATGCCAGTTGGTGCTGGGCCTAAAAATGTATGAGAAGCATCCGAACCCGGCGTAAAGTATATACCGACAGCCGCAAAGCCGTTCAGCGCGCCATGCCCGACAGCGGCAGGCAAACAGCTTCGCGTCCGTAAAGACACATACGAAAAGAATACGCCGATGACGATGCAAAACGCACACATGGCAAGTATGCCGGTGTACGGATAACCGGGGTAATCCAGCCCATAATTATGTCCCATGACTGTCAGCGGTGCATGCCACAGCCCCCAAATCACGCCGCTAATGAGTACCGTCGGCAAAATGGAAAGCTTTTCAGAAAGCTTGGGCACAAGATAGCCGCGCCAGCCCCATTCCTCACCCGTGGTCGTGAGTATATTGAGAACAGGCGCCAGCAGCACCGACGCCGCAATCTGCAGCAGCATCAATGACCTCATCGCAGCCGGATCAAAATTTACGCCCTGCGCCTCAAATGTTTGCGCCATGGCTCCCATGTTTGGATCAAAACGATTGGGATAAATCACAAAATACAGCACCGTTCCCGCTACGGTCAGCGCCACAGGTAACAGCCATGCCAGCACATAATAGCGGATGTGTCCTTTGAAATTCGGCAGTATCCAAGCATCTTTAAAGCCTTCTTTGGTAATAAGACGCGTTATTACCACACACAACGCAGGAATAATCATGACTGAGGAAACGAGCAACGACGAAACAAGCGCATATTCGGGTTTGTCAATCATATGGCCAATCACGAAAATTTCAAATAAACAGGTAATAACGAAAGTCAGCCCCAGAAAAATCGCTATTCGTTTGCCTGTTTGAGTATTATTCATAAATAAGACCTCCTAGAGTGAGCAAAAAACATTACAGCTTAACCTTTACTGCCGTGCCGTAAGCAATCACCTCGGCGGCACTTTGCATCATTGACGAGGACGCATAGCGGACATTTATCACCGCGTCTGCCCCAAGGGATTTTGCCTCATCTACCATGCGCTTCACCGCAATCTGGCGCGACTCGTTGAGCATTTCCGTATAGCTCGCAATCTCTCCGCCGACAAGCGTTTTCATGCCAGCCATAAAATCCTTGCCGAAATGCTTAGACTGCACGACGCTGCCCTTCACGATACCCAATGCCTCAATTTCTTTTCCCGGAATGTAATCAATATTTAGCAGCAGCATTTTCTTCACCCTCCTTAATTTCTTTCATTCTTTCCTTCAATGCCAAAGCCACACCTAAAATCACCGCCATGGGGAATATAAGAATCAACACTGCCACCATCGTCGGCACATGTCCCGAAATAAACGCCCACATCAGCAATCCCAACACACTGACCATAAAAGCAATAATCACGCTGGCCACCACAATGGCCGAATAGCGCAGCTTTTTATCCTTATTTATATTCATGAAGCGCGTCCCTTCTTTTTCCATCTTGTCAATCTGCTCCAGGTATTTATCGGGATCCATTGTTTTTAGCTGTTCGTCGCTGTTTGACATCTGTGCGCACAGCAGCTTAATCTGCTCTAAATTCTTGCTGTCGCGCTCCAGTTTAATCAAATGCCGCAGCAGTGCGTCTTCCATTGTAAGGATTCCGTTTTGAATTTTGAGTATCTCCTCAATGGGTATGGCAAGCTTGCGCATCAGTTTAATTTTTTTAAGTAAAACCACGTCGTCTTGCTCATAGTCCCGATAACCGTTTGTGTTATTGCGACTTGGCGCAAGCAGTCCCTCCTTTTCGTAAAACCGGATGTTTCTTTTGGAAATGCCCACAACCTGCTCAACCTCATTGATCTTCACCGACCTTCCCCCTCGCCTCTATTTCTTCCATTGTATACCTTCTACCAAGGGGAAGGTCAATACATCGTTCAAAAAAAATGCAAAGAGATGCGAAGAGAAGCAGCGGCCGCCGATTTCTAGGTTGATTTTTTCATGTGAGTTTGATATCCTTTAGCGAGAGAAAGATGATGTCAACATTCTTCATTTCTCGCACTTTACTTCTTAGGCACATACAAAGAAAGGATATCTCAATGACAATTGCAATCGGATCGGATCACGGAGGATTCGAGCTTAAAAAGGCAATTATTGAACATCTTAATAAACTGCAGATTAAAACTTTGGATATTGGGGCCTACGATACACAGTCTTCCGACTATCCAGATTATGCGCCCCCGGTTTGCGACGCTGTTTTATCGGGCGAGGCGAACCTTGGCATACTGATCTGCGGCACCGGCATCGGTATTTCCATCTCGGCAAATAAAATACACGGTATTCGGTGCGCGCTTTTGGGAGACGTCTTTTCCGCCAAAATGTCACGTGAGCATAACAACGCGAATGTGATGGCGCTGGGCGCTCGAGTGACGGGTGTTGGTCTTGCTTTAGAAATTGTGGATGCTTTTATAAAAACTGAATTCTCTGACGAGATTCGCCATGTCAAAAGAGTAGAAAAAATAATGAGTTTGGAGAAACGCTGACCGTTTCTCTTTTTATTGCAAAAACTCGAAAAACATGCTTTTCGGGATATAGTTTCCAAGTTAACAGCACACAGAGCACGGAGGAATGTAATGGGTAAATTAGTTGTCATGGACCATCCTCTCATTCAGCATAAAATATCGCTGATTCGAGATAAACAAACAGGTACGCGGGATTTTCGTCTTCTCGTTGAAGAAATTGCCATGCTGATGGCCTTTGAAGTGACGCGCGATCTTCCTTTAAAAGAGGTAGAGATAGAAACGCCTGTCGCCAAAGCCAAAACCAAGGTGATATCGGGAAAGACAATCGGCATTGTTCCCATACTGCGCGCCGGTCTTGGCATGGTCAACGGCATACTTTCACTCGTTCCTGCCGCCAAGGTCGGGCATATCGGCCTTTACCGCGATCCCGAAACCTTACAACCGGTGGAATATTACTGCAAACTGCCCACAGATGCTTCAGAGCGCGACCTTATCATCGTTGATCCGATGCTGGCCACGGGCGGCAGTGCCAACGGCGCCATCACGCTGCTAAAGCAGCGCGGCGTCAAAAACATCAAATTGGTTTGTCTCATCGCCGCGCCCGAAGGCATTGAGGCGGTGCAAAAAGAACACGGCGACGTGGATATATTTGTGGCTGCGGTTGATGAAAAGCTCAACGACCACGGCTACATTGTTCCCGGTCTTGGAGACGCGGGCGACAGACTGTTCGGCACAAAATAACAGGAGCGTATAAAATGGCGATTGATGTGTTAAACGATATCAAGGCCGCTGAGGAAAAGGCGCAGGAAATTCGGCATGTGGCCGCTATTGCCGCAAAAGATGCGGTGAAGCTTGCCGCTCAGGAAAACGCCGCGTATGAGGACGAAGAACTCACGCAAGCTCGGCGTATTAGCCTCAAAAAGGTGGACGAGGGGCGCATCGCTGCCAAGTCTGATCTGGAAAAAGAGCAGGCGCAGCGGCTTAAGGAATGTGAAGCGCTTAAAGAAAGCGCAAGAAAAAAGCTGACTGCAGCCGCTGATGTGTGTTTAGAGAGGATACTCAAATAGCATGGCAATACTGGGTATGAGAAGATTAGCGCTGATTGCGCATCAGGACAGCCGGGACAAGCTGCTCAAAAGCTTACAGGAGCTCGGTGCGGTTGAGGTCGTTTCGACGCAGCTCGAAGGGCTTCTTTGTGCGAACCATCCGCAGACATTGTCACTTCTCGAGGAAAAATATGCAGCTGTGCGCGAAGCGCTGGAAACGCTGCGTCCGTATGATGAGAACAAGCCTTCTTTTTTGACGCCCAAGCCGCCGATATCGCGCGGCAGCCTTCAAGACACCATAAAGCGATTTGACGAAGCGGAAGTAATTATAGACAAAATTAAGGCTTTTGCGGACGATATGAACGTGGTGAAAGCACGGCGCCAGCGGCTTAAAAACCGCATTGCCCAGCTCGAACCGTATGCACGTTTCGACGTGCCGCTCGAAAGCGTCGGCGAAAACAAATACACCGCGAGCCTTCTTGGCACCATTCCTGACGACAGTAAAGAAAAATATACACAGATTGTCGATAATTTCAGTGATTCGGCCTGTTTTGAAACGGTAGACGATCAAAAGGGCACACTGACTGTGTTTGTGATTATGCACAAAAGCGTACAAGAAAAGCTCACGGGTGAGCTTAAGTTTATTGGCTTTTCCGAGGCCTTCACCAAAGACATGATCGGCACACCGGGCGATATCATTCATGACTGTGAAAGCGAATACTTATCGCTCGAGGAGGAAACAAAAGAATACGAGGATAAGGCACGCCATTATGTGAACGACAAGCCACTTTTGACGGCACTGGAAGATTACGTTGCCAACGAAATCGCTCGTGAAAAATGCGTGGAAAAACTGGGTGAAACGGGCAGCGCGTTTGCGCTGGAGGGCTGGGTCATCTCAGATGATCAAAACCGGGTAGAGACAGCTGTTCTTAAAGCCGCGCCTGAGGCATACATTCATTTCCGCAAACCCGAGGAAGGCGAAATACCGCCGACGGCGCTTGATAACCCGCGCATTGTGCAGCCTTTTGAAGCGGTGACGGATATGTACGCCGTTCCTTCACCAAAAGGCTTTGATCCCAACCGCATTATGGCGTTTTTCTACTTTGTGATATTTGGCATGATGATGGGTGATTTTGCTTATGGTGTGCTGCTCTCTTTGGGCTCGTTTGCCGTGCTCAAGCTCAAAAAGCCCACCGGCATGTTCCGCCGCATCACCACAGTGGTGATGTACTGCGGTATTTCGACAGCGCTTTGGGGCTTGTTCTTCGGCACAATATTCAGCATCGAAGGCGTCCCATACGTGTTAAGCCCGCTAAAAGACGCCACCGGCGCGCTCGCTACGTTGGGGCTGTGCCTTGGCATCGGCGTGCTTCATATCATAACGGGTCTTGGCATCGGTGCGTATATGGATATCAAACGCGGACACGTTTTTGCCGCGATATTCGACCGTGTTTCATGGATGCTTGTCATCATCGGCGGCATCATGCTGCTAGCGGGCGGCACCATCGGCACAGCGGGTACATATATGGCTCTTGCAGGGCTACTGATTCTGCTGTTCACGCAAGGGCGCAGTAAAAAGGGCATTGTCCGCAAGGCAATGGGCGGCCTGTCCAGCATATACGGCGTGACGGGTTACGTGAGCGACATATTGTCCTACTGCCGTATTTTCGGCATGGGTCTTGCCACCACGGTTATCGCAATGGTGTTCAATACCATAGCCGGTCTTCTGATGGGCGGCGTGGTCGGCTACATTTTCGGTATTGTGATTCTTACCGCCGGGCACGTGTTCAACATCGCCATCAACGCACTCGGTGCGTTTGTGCACACCGCGCGTTTGCAGTATATTGAGTTTTTCAATAAGTTTTACGAGGGTGACGGACACGCGTTTATGCCGCTTGGCATACGCACGAAGCACCACAGACTAGAGGATTAATAGACCGCATTGTCGGTTTATATAAACAGAAAACAATCGATAACGATTTTAGGAGGGACTCCATGGACTTTTTTGGTGACTATTTCGGCATGATCATATCGACGTTTGGTGCGGCGTTGGCAGTAGGCCTTTCGGGCATCGGCTCCGCAAAAGGCATCAGCCTTGCAGGCCAGGCTGCGGCCGGTCTTGTTTCAGAAGAACCGGATCGTTTCGGTCAGGCGCTTGTGCTGCAGCTGCTCCCTGGCACGCAGGGTATCTATGGACTGCTCGTCGCGTTCCTTATCCTGCTCAACAACGGCATTGTGGGCGGCGGCATGATTTCTCCCGCGCAAGGCTGGGTCTATTTCTTTGCCTCGCTGCCGGTGGGTATTGTCGGTCTGACATCCGCCATATCACAGGGAAAAACGGCTGTTTCCGGCATTGCGTTACTCGGCAAGCGCCCCGAAGAGCAAGGCAAAGCCATCACAATGGCTATCATGGTGGAAACATACGCTGTGTTCGCACTGTTGATTTCCATGTTGGTTATCCTGCTTGGCAAAGCGGCGTAATACTATTTTGGAATTCAAACACAAATTGGTATTAAAGGACGTGATTTAAATTGGCCGGAGCGGAGAAACTCATAGAAAAAATAATCGGCGACGCCCAGCATGACGCCGAAAAGTATTGGAACGAAGCGGAACAGAAAAAGCATGAAATGCGCGATAAGCTCAATAAGGATATTGATAAGCGCAAAACTGAAATCGACCGCATGTCGGACGAAGCGGTGCGCGAGAATAAAAAGCGCATGGCTGCTGTTTACGACCTTGAATACAGAAAACAGCTTCTTTACGCCAAGCAAGAGATGATGGCCGAGGCCAAAGCGCTTGCTATGAAAAGGCTTTCTTCCCTTTCCGATGATCAATACCTCACCTTGTTAAAGCAGCGCCTTATCGATTGTGCGTCTAGCGGGCAAGGCGGTATTATCGTAGCTAAAAATGAAAAGCGTATCGGTTCGGATTTCCTGCGTGACGTTAACAAAACGCTGAAAAGCGCCCACGGAGCGGGCGAAGTTCAGCTGTTACGCGAAACAAAAGAAATGACGGGCGGCTTTGTCTACGTAGACGGCGGCCTTGAGATCGACGTATCGCTGGAAGCGCTTCTTAACGAAGCATGGCAGCAAAGCGAAACAGATGTGGCAGCCGTTTTATTCGGCGCATGATGGGATGAAACATGTCAGAAACACAAAGCAGTTATCCCTTTGCCTCGGCGCGTGTTAAAGCGCTGGAGCCAAGGCTGATTACAAAAGAAAAGCTCTCACGGCTGATTGAAGCCAAGGATTATGAAACGGCCATGCGCCAGCTATGTGAGCTGGGGTACGGTTCGTCTGCGCCTGATTTTGAAGCGATGATACAAAAAGAGCTTGAAGAAACAGACGCGCTTTTACTTGCGCTGTCTCCCAGCGATGTATTCACGCGCATTGTCCGCGCAGACAGGGATTACTATAACCTGAAGGTCATCATCAAGCTGCTCATGCGAGACCAGAGCCTGGACAGCGTGGCTCTCGCTCCGGGCAACTTGAGCGTGGATACACTGCGACGCGCCATCTCCGAGAACAACTACTTTGAGCTGCCAGACAACATGACAGACGCGCTCAAATATATCGATAAGCAGTTCACAGTGGTATCCGACCCGTCTATCATCGGCGTGGCGCTGGATCGCGCGTATGCCAAGGAAATTCGAGACTTGATTGCCGAAATGAACGATCCTTTGGTCGACCAGTATTACACGGCGTATTTCGATATGAGCAATATTATTGCGCTGCTGCGCGTGCGCGCCGCAGACGCGCCCAAAGAAACGTTTGAACGCGCATTTTTAAAGGGCGGGCGCATAGACAAGCGCACGCTGCTTGATGCGTTTGACGTTTCGGACGACAGCTTTTTATCCGCAGCAGCCAAGGGCGGTTACGCGTCGATACTCGCTGATGCGTTCGAGGATTATCAAAAAACAGGCAGTTTATATATGCTTGAAAAGTCGCGCGACGATTATCTTCTTGCGCTTTTGGAAAAACACCGCCACGACATGTTCGGCATCGGTCCGCTTATGGGCTTTTACGTAGCCAAACAGCGTGAAGCAGCGGCCATTCGTATGGTAATGACGGCCAAGCAGGGCGGAATCGATGCGGATGTGGTCACCAAGCGGCTGAAAGAACTCTACTAGAGAGGATGAAACGATGAACAAAATTGGCGTTGTGGGCGATTTGGACAGTATCATCGGTTTTAAAACGCTCGGTATCGACGTGTACCCTGCGTCGGGAGACGAAGTCACGGGTGTGCTGAATCGTCTCGCCACCGGCGGCTATGCGATCATATTCGTCACCGAACAGGCTGCGGAATCCGCCGCCGAAACCATCGACAGATACAAAACCTCGCCGTTTCCCGCGATCATACCCATTCCGGGCAACCGCGGCACTACAGGTTTTGGCATGCAGGGCATTCACGCCAATGTGGAAAAGGCGATCGGCGCGGATATATTGTTTAGAGACTCAAATCCCGGCGAATCTTAAAATCGCACAGTATTATCGGAGAATAACCGGCGCGTCAAATAAGCGCGCATAAGTGATATTATACAGGAAGGAATTGCATATGGAAGGCAGAATAGTCAAGGTTTCCGGCCCCCTCATCGTTGCGAGCGGTCTTGGTGACAGCGAAATGTACGATGTGGTGAGGGTTTCAGGCCAGCAGCTTATCGGCGAGATTATAGAGCTCCGGGGCGATATGGCCTCAATTCAGGTGTATGAGGAGACGAGCGGTCTTGGGCCCGGCGAACCGGTCACCCCTACGGGCAGTCCGTTATCCGTTGAGCTTGCGCCCGGTCTTATCGAATCTATTTTCGACGGCATACAGCGCCCGCTGGACAAAATCAGAGACATGGCGGGAGACCGTATCAGCCGCGGCATCAGTATATCGGCGCTCGACCATGATAAAAAGTGGACGTTTGTGCCGCTTGCCAAAGTGGGTGATGAGGTGACTGCGGGGGATTTCCTAGGCTATGTACAAGAAACCTCGCTTGTGAAGCACTATATCATGGTGCCGCCGAACACGCAGGGTATTATCCAATGGATTGCAGACGGTGAGGCCACAATAACAGAGCCTATTGCGAAGCTCAAAAACGCAAATGATTCTGTGGATGTGGCGATGCTTCAGCGGTGGCCGGTGCGCCGCGGGCGTCCGTTTGCTGAAAAGCTGCCGCCATCTGAACCCATGATCACCGGTCAGCGCGTTATCGATACCTTGTTCCCCGTGGCAAAAGGCGGTGTGGCTGCCGTACCGGGACCGTTTGGCAGCGGCAAAACGGTGGTGCAGCATCAGCTCGCTAAGTGGGCGGACGCAGATATCATCGTGTATGTCGGATGCGGCGAACGCGGCAACGAGATGACAGACGTGCTTATGGAGTTTCCCGAGCTGAAAGATCCGCGCAGCGGCGAACCGCTTATGAAGCGCACGGTGCTGATCGCAAACACATCAGACATGCCGGTCGCGGCCCGTGAAGCTTCCATCTATACAGGGATAACCATTGCGGAATACTTCCGCGACATGGGATATAAAGTGGCTATCATGGCCGACTCCACTTCAAGATGGGCAGAAGCATTGCGTGAAATGTCCGGCCGTCTTGAAGAAATGCCGGGCGACGAAGGTTATCCGGCTTACCTGTCCTCACGTCTTGCGGGTTTTTATGAACGCGCAGGTATCGTGAAGGCGCTCGGAAAGGATGGGCGTCTCGGTGCGGTCACCGCAATCGGCGCTGTGTCACCGCCGGGCGGCGATATATCAGAGCCTGTGTCGCAGGCCACACTGCGTATCGTCAAGGTGTTCTGGGGTCTCTCGGCGCAGCTTGCCTACAAGCGCCATTTCCCCGCAATCGACTGGCTCACATCTTACTCGCTTTACCTTGACAGATTGTCTGACTGGTTCGACGAGTATGTGTCTCACGATTGGGTGAAGCTTCGCAAAAAGACAATGCAGCTGCTGCAGGAAGAAGCCGAGCTTGAAGAAATCGTACGTCTCGTCGGTGTGGACGCGCTGTCTTTAAAAGACCGCTTAAAGCTGGAAACCGCGCGCAGTATTCGCGAAGACTACCTGCATCAAAACGCTTTCCACGACATCGATACGTATACGTCACTGGAAAAACAATACGGCATACTCTCTTTAATATTAAAGTGGGGAGAACTTGGCGAAAAAGCGCTTGGCGCCGGCGCGCCGCTCTCCAAAATCATATCGCTTCCTGTAAGAGAAGAAATCGGCCGTGCGAAATATGTACATGAAGATGAAATATCCGATAAGTTTGCGAATATCACGCAGAATCTGGACACCCAGATGAGCGCGCTTTATGAGGAAGGTGGGATAGACATTGCTTAAGGAATACCGCACAATCAGCGAGGTGGTCGGCCCGCTTATGCTCGTAGAGGGCGTCAGCGGCGTCAAATACGACGAGCTAGTTGAGATTGTTCAGCAAAGCGGGGAAGTACGCCGCGGCAAGGTACTGGAGATCAACGGCGATAAGGCGCTTGTGCAGCTTTTTGAAAGCTCTCAGGGGCTCAAAATATCCACATCCAAAGCGCGTTTTTTAGGACGAAGCATTGAGCTTGCCGTGTCTTACGACATGCTGGGCCGCGTTTTCGACGGCATGGGCGAACCAATTGACAATGGCCCTGCCATTATTCCCGAAAAGCGTATGGATATAAACGGAGCGCCCATCAATCCGGCTTCGCGTGACTATCCCGAAGAGTTTATACAAACAGGCATTTCGGCTATCGACGGCCTTAACACCCTTGTTCGCGGCCAGAAGCTGCCCGTGTTTTCCGGCTCCGGCTTGCCTCACGCAAACCTCGCGGCGCAGATTGCACGTCAGGCCAAGGTGCTTGGCGGCGAGTCAAACTTCGCGGTGGTATTCGCCGCAGTGGGTATCACTTTTGAAGAGGCCGACTTTTTTATCAGCGACTTTAAAAAGACAGGCGCGATTGACCGCACCGTGCTTTTCATCAACCTCGCAGACGACCCTGCTATCGAGCGTATTTCCACGCCGCGTATGGCGCTGACGGCTGCCGAATATCTTGCCTATGAGAAGGGGCTGCACGTGCTCGTTATCATTACTGACATCACGAATTACGCAGAAGCGCTGCGTGAAGTGTCTGCCGCGAGAAAAGAAGTGCCGGGCCGCCGCGGATACCCTGGCTACCTATACACAGACCTTGCGACAATGTACGAGCGCGCAGGCCGTATCAAGGGCCGCGAAGGCTCTGTCACGCAGATACCGATTCTCTCGATGCCGGAGGACGATAAGACGCACCCGATTCCCGACTTAACGGGCTACATCACAGAGGGACAGATTATCCTCTCGCGCGAGCTGCTTCGAAAGGGCGTGACACCGCCTATCGACGTGCTGCCGTCGCTCTCTCGTCTTAAGGACAAAGGTATCGGCAAAAACAAAACGCGCGAAGATCACGCAGATTCGATGAATCAGCTTTTCGCGGCGTATGCGCGCGGTAAAGACGCCAAGGAACTGTCGGTGATTCTCGGCGAAGCGGCACTTTCCGATGTGGACAAGCTGTACGCCAAGTTTGCGGACGCTTTTGAAAAGGAATACGTATCACAAGGATACGACTCCAACCGTACGATTGAAGAAACGCTGAATCTTGGCTGGAAGCTGCTGAAAATTTTGCCCAAAGCCGAACTCAAGCGTATCAAAGACGAATATATCGAAAAATATTTGCCGGCGGACGAGGAATAGAGAATGGCTGTTTTACGAGTGAACCCGACGCGCATGGAGTTAACCAAGCTCAAAAAGCGCTTGGTGGTGGCCACGCGGGGGCACAAGCTGCTTAAGGATAAACGCGATGAGATGGTACGCCAGTTTATGCTGCTCATTAGGCGCAACAAGGCGCTGCGCGAAGAAGTGGAGGCGGCGCTCTCAGTGGCGCTTGCCGGATTTGTTCTCGCACGCGTTGCGATGACAAAGGAGACGATGGATGAAGCGCTGATGTATCCTGTGCGCGAGGTTGATCTGTCTATCAGCCACGCAAACATCATGAGCGTGGATGTGCCAAAAATCAGCTACAGCGAAAAGAAACAGGAGCGCTCATTCTTTCCATACGGTCTGCTATGTACTTCATCCGAACTGGACAGCGCCACGACAAAGCTCGCAAGCGTGCTGCCGCAGATGGTTGAGCTCGCAGAGCTTGAAAAAACGTGTAATATGCTGGCGGATGAAATTGAAAAAACACGTCGCCGTGTCAACGCGCTCGAGTACGTCATGATTCCGCAGCTTCAGGAGACCATCCGTTATATTCGCATGAAACTGGACGAGAACGAACGCGGCAACTTAACAAGGCTCATGAAAACCAAAGACATGATCGCCAAAAGAGAAGCGTAATTAATTGGAGGAGCGGCACAACGCGCTCTTCTTTTTATACAGGAAATCCAGAAATGACATAACTGTTTAAATGTACCCAAGAAAGGTTGGGATAAAATGAAAAAGCTTTTTAAGCCGCTGCATCTTATTCTATGCGCAATGATGCTCCTTATGCTTTTCGGCTGCGGAGCATCCCCTACCACGGCAACGGCTGCCAGCGACGATGCCGAGCCGACAACATATGAATATGACGGCAGCCTCATCAGCGGAATGCTGGATAAAATCATGATGTCATCCGGTAAAATCGAGACAATGCCTGTTAAAATCACAGGGGCGAAGCTTGTTCGTCAGGGCTGTCTCATTCATTACGACGAAGTCGCATACAACGAGGAATATGTGCGCGGCAGCACCGACCCAAAGGAAGCGTTTTTTCTTAACAAAGAGGAGCTCGATGAACAAGTGTCTATATCCAATGCGTATCTGAACTGCTCCAAAGTGGCTACACCTTACCTCGACGACAGCTTTGTCGAATACATCAGCTCAAAAGATGACGGCGTACCTTTCACGCTATACTGGCTGGACGGTGAAGTCATATTCGTTAACATGATTAAAACACCAAGCTGATAAACTATTTTAATATGGGTTTGGATATCGTATTAAAAACGTCCTGCAACCAATAATGCCGGACGTTTTTTTATAACTTGATTGGAACTTGTGTCTGATCAGCCAATCCTCCCAATATAATTATCACATAACCAACGTGCCGTTGTTGGTATGCTGAATCATCATGATGTCTTCCTCGACGCCTGTCTGCGCGTTGATGTAAATCAGAAAATCCTGACCGTCCTTTGAGCATGTGAATTCCCAGCAAAGCCTTTCGTCGTTTGTGTCCATCGGAATCAACGCTAAGCGTGCGCTCTGAACATCGATGCTTGTGAGCTTTTGCTTAGCCTCTTCTTCAGATAGCATCGGCTTTTCCAGCTTTCTTTCTTTGTGAGACATCAGGTAGTTATGCGCTTCCAGCCCGATGACTGTTGCGGTGGGGATATCCACCCAGACCTTGATGAGATCCGGATAAAGGATCACTTCATCCTGAACCGGTGCAAGATTGATGACCGCCATGCCGTTGTAGAACTGCGCGTAGCTGGACGCGCTTTCTCCGTAGCCTTTATCAACCAAATACTGCTGAGCCGCACCGGAAAGCTGCTCATATTTTTCATCGGTGGGTACGGCGGAAATGCCACCGTCACTGCTGCCCATATACCAGAGCACTTGCCCGCCCTGTTTGCTGATAAAAATTTCAAAGCTTTTTCCGTTCTGCTCACCCGTGAACCCAAAGCTTGGGATAGTGCCGTTTTGCTCGCCTGCATCACTGAGCGTGCCCGCATCAATACCTAAAAACAAAGCTGCATTTTGTGCGGCTAAGTCGCGCGTCACCTCGCCATCGCCAAGACCTTCGGGCTGCTTATTCTCTGTACTTTCAGAAAAAGGCCCGTCATAAACCAAGCGCGGAAACTCCTGATTTGTAAAGTCTAGGTTGCCCGCCTGCACATCCGAAGCCAAAAAGACATCTTCAGAAAAACCCTCGTCGCCGGGATATCCCTGCTGCCACAAATTTGTTAGCTCATCGTATATTTCCCCGCACGACTGCGCAAGCTTTTTAATCTGCTCAAAATCCTCATCGGTTAAGTCTTCACCTCTGCCAAGCTTGTCCGCAAGGAAATGGCAGTAGTCGCCGGTGCGGTTAACAAACTGCGTGAGAGTGTATGTGCTCTGATAAGACACAGGCAGCGCCGCAAGCGAGCTTTCGGTATCGCCTGTCTGCCGCCACACATCCATAAGCAGCATTGTGTATTGATTGAGCCCGCTTGACGCATTGAATTTGTATAGCTTGGCCTCTAGGCTTGTCACATCCGTCATGAGCTGTTCAAACGCCTTTGAATAAAACGCAGAGAGTTGATTTTTCAGTGATGTTTTCTGGCTGTGAAACACGATTGTTGTCACAGAAAGCGCCACAATCAAAAGTCCTGCCGATACTGCTGCGATGATCTTGTAAATCCTTTTCATATTATCCTCCTATTCGCAGAAAACATGTTCACCGATTGTGAGAATCACAGGGCGGCTTCGAATATATTTGTTGCTCGTTTTTGCGGGATTGTAATAGAACAGCGCGCCGCCTGATGGATCCCAGCCGTTTAAAGCATCTCTTGCGGCTTTCAGAGACTCTGAGTCTGGTGTTAAATTAATCTGCCCGTCGTCCACCACCGAAAACGCGCCGCTTTGGTATATCACTTTCTCAATACTATTTGGAAAAAGTGAACTCTCCACGCGATTTAACACCACCGCCGCCACAGCCACCTTGCCCTTATACGATTCGCCGCGCGCTTCACCGTAAACCAGTCGTCCGAGAAGATATACATCCTTATCGTTTTTGTCGCCGCCGGTTGCGCCGCCGCCCGATGACGGATCCGTTACGCCCAGCTTCTCTGCCGTTTGAGACCCCACGATACCGTCTACGGTGATGCCGTGTTTCTTTTGGAACGCAATCACGGCATCCTGTGTGAGTGCGCCGTAGTAACCATCCACATTGCCGTTATAATAGCCCCAGTCTTTTAGCCGCTGTTGAATCTCCTTAATTGCGTCGCCGCTTGCGCCCATTTTATACGATGCGGCCGGCAACGCTGCCGAACAGCTGCAAAACAAAACCGCAAGCAATGCCAGCAGCAACGCAAGCGGTTTTTGTATCTTTGTCATGTCGCCAACTCCTTAGATGCAGATTAACGGCATTTTTATTCAAACAAATCTTCAAACAGCTCTGCGAAAAACGATGTGTACTCCACTTCCGTCATATCTTCGTCCAGTGTCTCAATTTCCGTGAGACACAGCGGCGGAAACATCACACACCACCAGTTCTGACCATTGCCATTGCCAAGCGTCACCTTAAGCGCCTGATAATCGCCTGCCGGGTACGTGACGCTCTGATACGTCTTTTCAGGGAAATCAAACGTGCCCACCTGTGCTGCGGCACTATAGTCAAAACCATTTTCGCTCAGCGTTTCATTTGCCGTCTTTTCTATTATTTCAAGGTTGTCTTCGATATATTCCTTGGCATCCCGCGCATTTTTGCATTCAAGTATGCCGCTTTTGGTGGCTTCAAGCACCGCATCGCGCACCTTAAGCTTTACCGCCTGATCCTCATCACTGTCTGAATTCGCAACAACGTGCAG
>QKIQ01000065.1 GCA_003249555.1 Clostridia bacterium
TCCTTGCCGGGCAGACGCCCTTTGGGCTGTCCTGCCGTGTCTGCAAAAGCCACGGCGACAGAGGCTCCATGTCAACCTGTTAGTTCAAAATTTTCGACACTTTACTGCTTAGTTCCTTGTCCGAAATTCTAGCACCGACCCATCGAGTTCTTCTCTTGTCAGTATCATCATACCCACCCTTATTCACGTTAATACCTTATATTGTGTCCTTAAAAATAATTGTACGAACGATTTATAATCGAAAAGGCCTGCAGTTTTTGCAGGCCTGTCGTTACTTCAAGAATCCTTTAAGTATTGTGTCTTCAGCTTCCTGCTCAGAAAGCCCAAGTGATTCAAGCTTTAAGAGCTGCTGAGATTCGAGCCTTCCGATTGCCGCCTCATGAATCAGCTGTGCATCCTCATGATGTGCGGATATGCGCGGCGTGGATATCACAGTGGCGTTATCCATGATAATGGCGTCGCATTGAATATGGCCGCGGCAAGCATTGCGTCCGATGAGATTAAACGCGAAATCCTGCTTTGAGCTTCCCCTCGCTACCGAACGTGATATGATCTGCGCAGACGCGTCTGTGCCTTTCATATCAATCGCAATATCGGAATACGCCTCCTGCACGCCATCAGTGAGCAAACGCTCTGTGACAATCAGCTTGGCGCGGTCTGCCAAGTAAACCTCTGTATCTCGGCGCGTGCTGTCTACCCCGCGGATCTGAACAAGTTCCAACTCCACCGTGGCATCCTCTTCAACATGCAATATGGTTTTGGGATTAAGCACTTTGTTTCCCGTGCCATCACCTTCGCCATAATGCTTTTCTACATAGCGTATCCGCGCCCCGCGGCGCACAAAGAACTCATGCACCCCATCGTGCTGCGATTTATCCGTGCCGGTGTTGTGTATACCGCATCCGGCCACAATCAGCACATCGGCTTCTTCACCGATTTCAAACGTGTTATACACCACATCGTTTAGCCCAGAATTTGTCACAATCACGGGGATATGCACGCTCTCGTTATTCGTGTGCGGCTTCACGGTGATATCGATTCCGGGCCTGTCCTTCTTGTTGGCAATGTCTATATTTACCGTGGTGGCGCGCCCCGCGCCCTCTCCGTTTTTGCGGATATTGTATGCGCCCTGCGGCACATCGTGCAGATCAGCCACTTGTTCCAGCAGCAATTTATCTAACGCACTCAGCATTGTCCACACCTACCTTTCCGCAATTCGCGCTGCATTCACAGCCTTCAACGAAACCATGCCTCAGTATATCATTTTTAGATACATTGCGCAGCATGCCGTCCTTCATAAGAATAACTTCATCTGCAAGCTCAAGAATACGTTCCTGATGCGAAATGATCACGATGGTCGTATCCAAACGTTCATGCATACCTTTAAACGTCTCAGCCAGCTTCTGAAAGCTCCAAAGGTCAATTCCGGCCTCCGGTTCATCAAAAACAGCGACCTTCAGACCTCTTGAAAGCACCGTCGCGATTTCTATGCGCTTGATTTCGCCGCCGGAGAGCGTGCCATCCACGTCTCTTTCCAGATACTCCTTGGAGCATAGACCGACGCTGAATAGCAAATCACAGACGTTTTTCGGTTCCGCACCCGCAAGCTCAATCAATTCTTTGACCTTGATGCCTTTAAACCGCGGCGGATGCTGAAACGCATAGCCAATGCCCAAGCGCGCTCTTTCCGAAACGCTCATACCGGTTATATCGTGTTCATCCAGCAAAACCGAACCGGAACTTGGCATTTGTATGCCCATAATCACACGCGCCAATGACGATTTTCCACTGCCGTTTGGCCCTGTAATTACATATATCTTTTTTCTTTCCATCGCGAGACTGACACCTTTGAGTATCTTTGTTCCTCCGACGGTGAGATGGATATCATTAAGATTAAGCATGTCGTCCTCACAATCATCTGTCTTTTGAAAATATTATAATACAAAGCGATATATAATGGCAAGTTCGGCCTATCATTCATCGAAAACTCATCAATCGGGTAATCAAAATAGCAGCTTAGAGGCGGCGCTCCATATATTAATTGTATAAACGCGGTATCATATCCGCTGTCTTTACTACAGAATACCCCAGGTATCACCACCAACGTAAAATCTCTTGTTGTTTGTTTAAAATACCATCCCTCAAAAAAGGAGCGGTTGGATGCTTTGCCATGATACCGCGCAGGTGAAAACACAAGTGTACGGTGCCCCATGATTATCTGTCCGCACGTTCCAGCGGTTTTATCGCGGGACCTTCAAGCACTTCGCCCGTAACAGAGAACCTGGAGCCATGGCACGCGCAATCAAAAGAGCGTTCAGACGCGTTGTATTCGAGCGGACATCCCAGATGCGTACAGTGCGCTTTGAACATCGCAACATGCCCGTTTTCGTCTTTATACGCCGCGACCGCATGACCGTTTATGCGCAGCACAGCACCTTCACCTGTCTTTATATCGTCCAAACTGCCAACGGGAATAGACGCATTACCCACCGTGAATTCATAAACAGCTTCTGCCGCTTGCTTGGCAAAGCCTCCCGCAGATGCGCCCGGCGCGATGCGCAAAGGACTGAATACGTCTCTTATGTCCGGATCGATAGCTTTATTCCCTGTTATTTCATCGCTGATCATTATTGCAGCAGCCGCACTGTTTGTCATGCCCCATTTTTCATAGCCCGTTGCCACATACAAATTCGGTTCGTATTTATAAAGGCTTCCCACATAAGGAATGTGATCCAACGTCATGCCGTCTTGAGCCGACCAGCCGTAAGCCGCTTCTGCTCCAGCAAAGGAATCCTTCAGAAATCCACCCAGCGGCGCAAACCCCGTGTCCTCCTTATCTTCCTTACCCGTCCGATGTCCAAAGCCGCCCACAAGGAGCCAAGGCTGACAGCCAAGCGCATGCGAACGCACTGACTCAACGGGTTTTTCGGCGCTCAAATACATACCCTGAGGGGCCTGTTTCTGTGCCGCCATAATATATGAACGCTCCTGAAAAAGCCGGAGAAAAAACAAACCAGGAAACTCGATCATCGGATACCCTGTCGCAAGCACCGCCGACTTTACCGTAATTGTCTTCTTTTTATCAGTAAACAACCTTATATTATTTTCATTCCTCTCAATATTCAGTGCCTTTGTTTGCTCAAATAAGGGCACATTCATATCCCGCAGCGTTTCGGCGAGCGCATAGAGATATTTCAACGGATGAAACTGAGCCTGATTTTTCAGCTTTAACGCACAGCGAATATCAAACGGCAGCTGAGTCTGCTTCACGATTTCCGCTTCAATATCCAATCGTTTATACGCGGCCAGCTCGTCCATCACATCACTTTCCTCCGCCGCACTTCGCGCATACACATATGAATCCTGCGTTTCAAAGTCACACTCTATATTCAATTCGTCTATCAGCGATCGAACGAGCTTTAAACCTGTGAGATTCGCATTGTAATAGGCGAGAGCTTTTCCTTGAGACAGCATAGAAAGTTTAATTCCATGCTGTGCCGTTACCTTGGCGGTGGTATGGCCGCTCGTGCCGCTGCCTATTGCATCCGCCTCAATAACAGCCACGTTAACGCCAGCGCGTGCAAGCAGTAATGCCGTTGTAATACCGGTGAGCCCCCCGCCTACCACGATCACATCACAATCGATGTCTTTCGTCATTTTCGAGAAATCCGGTTTGCTTGCTGTATCTATCCAAAAAGATACTTTTTTCATTTGTGTTCCTCCGTCTGGCGGTATGCTATTATTCTGCCGCAAAAAAAACAAACCATGTAAACACTTTGCCATGGTTTGCTTGCAGGTATCAAATAACTTGTATATTTTTCATTGGCGTTTGTCAAAGTTCCTTATAAACATATTCTGTTTTTTTAACAGACTTTCCGTGCTCTCAAATCCCAGCCGACGCAGCATCTCAAAAACAAACGGATTATCCACCGGCGTTTTCTCTTCGGTGTGCGCCGCATATTCATTGACATTTTTTGTGCCTTGATCCTTGTCTATGATGATACGCGGGCCGCCCACACATCCACCCACGCAGCCCATGCCCTCAATAAAGTTTGCATCTATATGGCCCTGCATAATCTCTTTAAGCAACGCCTTGCACTCGGGCACGCCGTTAGCCTGACGCGCCTTGACTGGCAGCTTACGATCCGGCGCAATGCGTTCAACCGTATCGGCCACAGCCTTGCTGACGCCTCCCGTACGCGCATATATACGGCCTGCGGCAGACGAATGGTCTCTCAAATCCTCTTCAAGTGTATTGGGATTGATACCGGCCGCGTCAAATATATCAGCCATTTCCTTAAAGGTGAGCACATAGTCCACCGCGTCCGCAATATCTGCTTGACGCGCCTCGGCCTTTTTTGCGATACAAGGCCCGATAAACACTGTTTTGGCATCCGGATGCAGCTTTTTCACCGCGCGTCCGCTTGCCACCATTGGAGATACGGATGGCGGTATGTGAGGTGTGAGCTGCGCATACACTTTTTCAATCATACCGATCCAAAGCGGGCAGCAGCAGCTTGTCAGCACAAAGTCTTCTTCCTTTTGTATCGCTGCGTCAAATTCCAACGCTTCCTTAAGCGTTAGTATATCCGCAAAAAGCGCAACCTCAATAAGCCCGGCAAAACCGAGCATTTTAAACGCGCTGCGAAGTCGTCCCGGCGTCATATCCGCGCCGAATTGACTTAAGTACGCGGGCGCAATCAACGCATATATAGGCGTTTCTTTTTTTATAAGCTCGAATATGGGCACAACCTCTTTTATCTCAACAAGATTATGCGATTCACAGGCTTCAATGCAATCACCACAGCCTATACAGTTGTCCAAAACCTTAACGTTACCGTCTTCGTCCCTTGATAGCGCATTGTAAAAGCACACATTGGTGCACTTGTCGTCACCACAGTTGCACTCACCCAGACGCACCACAGGCGGATGGGCTTTGGGATTGAGCAGACAGTCCAGCGAATGTGTATCATAATCGCTTTTTGTCAGCGCTTCCATGTCGTCTTTCACCGCGGCTGTCACAGCCTCTCTGTAGAGTTCATCAAAGCCTGTCATCCTTTTACCTCCCAATATAAGTCAATATACATTTCCAATCTTCCATCCTTTTTTCAAATGAAATCGCGTGAGCCGGGCTGGTGGAGCCGAGACGCGAAAAAGTCATTCCTGCAAATTGAAAGCCCACTTCACGCGCAAATGTATTGTACGCCTTTTGCCCGTTAAAAAAAACGTGTTTTATTCCGGGGTATACCCAAAAGAAACCTTCAAAATCATGCGCCACGGCGTTCTTTATGTCGGTATCAAGGCTGCTTTTTCTTTCGCAGCTCTTTATCACATCCCAAAGCGCGATGCCGTGCCTATAAAGCATATCTAGGCGCTTATTGTAATCATCTAAAAACGGTTCATCCAAAAGCGTACTCACCAGCCGCCAGAATGTGTTTTGCGCGTGACCATAATACTGATGTCTTCGAAGCGATTCTTTTCCGGGCATGGAACCCAGTATCAATATGCGGCTGCGACTGTCTACCACAGGATCAAAAGAATATATTTTTTCCATCATTCATCCTGCTTGTTTATTTCTCGCAAATAGCGTTCAACGAGCGTTTTGCTCTGTACAGCATCTTCGTCGAACAGCTCAACGCGAAAATGCCTCACTCCAAGCGCCAAATAATCTCCTGCACTCGCTTCGCTGATTTGGCTGTGATAAATATGGCTGCGGCAATTCGCGTCCACGATAACGGGAAAGCGTTTTCCCTTAATATCCTGAAGGGAAAAGTTTTTCTTCTTGCAAAGGCCGCATGCGCTCTTCCCCAGTGCTCCTAACAGCACGCAATGACGCATTGCCATCAGTTCATGCCGCGCCCAAAGCACCGCTTCTACGGGTGCGATTTGTCCGTTTCTTTCTTTGTATGCTGCCATCATTTGAGCTGTCTGCTCTGCACTCAACTCGGGAGATAGCGCAACACGCCCCGCACCGAATGATACGAACGCAGACAAAGCCTGCGAATTAAGCGCATAGACCGTGTGGTCCACAATCACGTCGTTGCTGTGTGGGTAGATATTTAATCCCCCATGGTCAGTTACAAGCAGACGCTCATCTTCATATGCCTCCGGTATTTCTGCCAGTCTGTCCGTCTTAAGCCGAAGATTTTGATATGCGGCTTTGTTATTGAAGTAAATCTGCTCATCTTGGGAATAGATTTCACCCGTCGCCATGTCTTTCACAGCGTTAAACTGCGTCATGTTTCGCACCAGAACATGAAGGGCAGGCGCTTTTGTTGTATTTTTATAGCAGACCACGGACACAGCTTCATCATCAATCCGCAACGGCTTCACAGCAGTACGCATTTCTGTCAGCTTATCCGCGGCTTCACGTCTCAGAGCGTTGAGCACACTTTTTGCGATAAATATATTCTCGTCCGCATCAATTTCCATGTTTTGAAGCCGATATGGGGTATCGCCGAGCTTCGAGATGCTGATTTTTATATCGTCTGTTGTCGTGGGTCTGGTTCTGCTGGGTGCTGCCTGCTCACCCAAAGCCACGGCTTCGTATCCTTCTGCGTCGGACAAAACAAACCTGAGCGGCTCGCCGATTCTTGCATATATTCGGCCAGAGACAGGTACTTGCCGCATTTCTTTGATTTTCAGCGTTTTCATTAGCTTTACATCGCTAGTCTTGACGGCGGTATCACCCACAGCAGTACTGGCTTTGGCATCAAGCTCAACCGTTTCTCCTTTGTCTGCCGATGCCGTCAGCAAAGCATTCTTGTAAATTTTATTGCATATGAATCCATCGTCACTTTGCTCAAATTTTATCCCGTCCCCTTGACTGAGCGGCGCAGACAATCTCAGCGCTATCCGCCCGCGACCCACGGATACAACTTCACCCAAAGGGGTGCCGCGGTGGTTTGGCCGATCTTTACTCATCAGTGCTTCGCCCTTTGTATTAAAAAGATGCGCCTTTGAGTAACCACGATTAAAAAGCTTTAATAAGTCTGCCTTATCTTCTTCGCTTATTTTTATCTGTTTTGGATAGTCCTCAATAAGCTTTGCATAGATTTTCGTGACAAGGCCCACATATTCGGGAGATTTCATGCGCCCTTCAAGCTTAAAACATCCGATCCCTGCTTCCAACAGCTCATTGATGCTTTCAAAAAGTCCGATATCTTTGGGGCTGAGCAGATATTCGCCGTCAGTTTGATAGTCTTTGCCGAGTTCATCAATGAGCTTATAACGCATTCTGCAGCTTTGCGCGCAGGTACCCCGGTTTCCGCTGCGCCCGTTTGTCAGTGCGCTGAATAAACATTGCCCGCTGTAAGCAATACAAAGCGCACCGTGAATGAAAACCTCTTTCTCAATATCGCTTTTTAGTTGCTTTATTTGTGCAAGGCTCATTTCTCGCGCAAGCACCGCACGCTTAATGCCCAGACGTACCGCAAACCCAAGCGCATCGTCGTTGTGATTGTGCATCTGTGTGCTCGCATGAATCACTACATCAGGATATCGCTGTCTTACAGCTGCAATCATACCCACATCCTGCATGATGAGCGCGTCAGCGCCCGCTTGCAGAACATGCTTGACATGCTCTAAAAACTGCGCCGTTTCATCCTCGAAAACGAGCGTGTTGACTGCCACATAAACAAGCACACCATAGGTATGGGCATAATCGATGGCTGCTTTTACTTCACTTAAAGAGAAGTTATTCGCAAATGCGCGTGCACCAAAACTTTTTCCGCCAAGGTATACAGCATCAGCACCATTTTGCACCGCCTGTACGAAGGATTGCATACCGCCGGCGGGGGCAAGCAGTTCTGTCTTCATTGTTTGCTCCGCTTTTTTTCAACAGTATATCATAGCTTGATCAAGCAATGTATAAAAAAGACCGGCTTTGCGCCGATCTTTCATCGCTACTCCTTTTCAAAATGCTGATTGGAACCGGGTGTCGGCGGAAAAGAATCCCCCTTGTCGAGTGTGACACCGTTTCTAATCACCTGTCCGCTTTCATTGACAATCCTATAGTCTCCGCTTTGAGGCGCTTTCTGTCCCGATTTAAACTTTTGCATGATACTCCACCTTTCATAGATTCTTCTGTCAATATTTTTTGCTTTATGCCGCAAAATATGTGATATTTTTTGTTGTTATTTTTGAATGCATATGATAAAATATGCTTCGCGTGACGCGGGAAGGGTATATAAGAAATTGTTATTTAACCCGAACTTCTATGTCAAATCGCATTTTAAACTAAATTTTAGCTTATGGAGAGATGGCTGAGCTGGTCTAAGGCGCACGACTGGAAATCGTGTGTGCGTTAACGCGTACCGAGGGTTCGAATCCCTCTCTCTCCGCCAAAATTTGTCTGAAAAGTCCGGTTTTGCCGGGCTTTTCGTCGTTTTTCGCCCGTTTTCTCGGCTTTTTAAATTGAGATAAGTATATATCTTTGCTATTACGCCTGCATTACGGCAATCAGCGACAAGGAACTCCGCAATGTGTCCGTTCAAGCTTTTTATGCAGAATGTCCGCATAGTAGCAATTGATGTCCTTGCTTTTTCAACGAAGGAAACTTAAAGCCATCTATCGCCAGCAATTCCTTTTTCGGATGTGCTATTACAAATCACCAAAACGCCCGTAGTGAACACGCAAACTTCTTGATAATATGCACGCTAATAAAAAACCACTTTTTTTATGTCTTGACAGTTTCATGTTTAAATGAGAATATAAAATCTTGCTATATAATACGAAAGGAGATGCCGAAATAATGCCATCTTTTTCACGTCTGACTGAAATTGCAGTTTATTCTATAATAAACTTTTTCCCGTATATAATTATTGCCGTGTATCCTTTTAAAAATCATTTGCGGTATTCCAAAACTGTCACAGTTTTGCAGATTGTGCTGGCAATATTTGTGCAAATTGGTCTTGGTATTCAGGCTGCTTTTTTTGCTGATGATTACAAGGGGCTGCTCAGCATCGCAAGTACATTAATCTATTGGGGGTTTTACTTATGGGTAGTAAAAGCAAATCTTGGCAAAATGCTTTTTACCCTCCTTATGCTCTCTAACATTTCTAACTTTATTGTTTCATCGTCAAAATGCTTTGAAGGGATTATTTTTCCTTTACTGGCTATACAATCCTACCGTTGGTCATTCTCAGCAGTCATGATTGTTGAACAAATATTGATTCTAATTCCACTATTCATTTATATCAAGAAGAAATATGCTCCTGCAATTGAAAAAGCTTCAACCGGCTTTATGTGGTATTATTTATGGCTGATACCAGCGACATTTTATTTACATTGGTTTCACAATCATTACTATAGCTCTATGAGCAGCCTTGAGATCGCGCTACAGCCAAGCAACACTGTCTTTCTCTTATTTATCAATCTCGGAGGTTTTTTGGTATATTGCGTTGTTATTCGCTTGGTAAACGAGCAGGCAAAAAAACTTGAACTTGAAAACAACAATCACGAGCTTGCCATGCAGGCATTGCAATATGAAAATCTCCAGGAACGTATAACAGAAGCCAGTCGTGCGAAACACGATATGCGCCATCATTTTGCCATGATGACCGAATATATTAACAATAACAATTATGAAAAGCTTAAGGATTATCTTCATTCATATGTACAGACACTATCCGGAGATAAATCTATGGTTTTCTGTGCGCACTACTCATTGAATATGCTGATTTCGTACTATGCACAGCTTTCAATAAATAACAATATTGACTTTGTTGCCCATGTCAATATTCCAAATGATATCAGCATTCTTGACAACGATCTTTCAGTCCTTCTTGGTAACCTATTGGAAAATGCCATTGATGCCTGTTGTTCAAAAAAAAACCAGGATCTTTGCATTGTATTAAGCGGCAGAATTGAAAACAATTGTTTACTGTTGACAATTGATAACACTTACGAAATTGAACCTAAAAAGAATAATGATGGCATTTATCTTTCTTCCAAGCATTCCGGCACAGGTCTGGGTATTGAATCGGCCAAAGCAATTGTAAAGCGCTATCACGGTTTTTTTCATACAGCACAAAATAACGGAAAATTCTATACTTCTGTTCTTCTTAAACTGTAAATGCTAAAAAATATTTTAGTTCTAATATAAGTAACAGCATCCCGCCACATATAGCAAAATGCTGTTCTTTCTTCTTTTAATTTAATGATTGTCGGCTTTTTTTAAGTAGGGGCTACACAAAATTTAGCCGCCTAAAAAAGTGGACATGCTAAATCCGGTCGGCAATGGCAGGGTGGTCATATAAATAACTGCAATAACTAATGCCGCAAACGAGATCACAACAACCGCATGCTTTGTTTTCTTGTTTTTGAATGAATTGGCTATACCTAACAAAAACAGAACTACACTAAAAATAACTGTGACAAGTCCGAAAGCATCACCATTCGAATTATCTTCTCTTCCTTGTTCAAGTGCTTGCGTTGATTGCTCCAACAAATCATTAGCCTTTTCAAAATAGGTATCCACGTATGCCTGATCGAAGAATGGCGAAGTCATGCTTTCAGGGGTGTCCATCCAATCGAGTATCGTTGCAGTAGGATTATCATAATCATCTTCACTAATACTCCAACCAACAGCATTTCCCATATCTTCACTTAGATTTTCATCAAGCTTATAGAACAATTGATAGCAGGTTTTTTCAACTGTCAGTTGATCATCTGCATTTTGAGCGAAAAGGATTTCCATCTGCATATCGCTTATATCGTTCCACAACATCATATTCTGGTTCATCTGTTGAACGCCAGCATTGTATTCAGAGTTGCCTTCTGAAGCAAGATTGTTACTGGTCGTGTAGTTTGTTGACTGATTGCCTCCGTGAAGAGAACTAATCCAACTTGCCCACGCTGTTAACAAGGCTGTAATGCCCAACATAATAACAATAATAAATTCTATGATAGTATCCCAATCTCTTGTTTTTTTATTCATACACTTACACCTTCTTCAAATCAACATATAAACTGAAAATAACCGCCCTTAAGTTACCTGAATCTTTTTATTTTTCCAAAACACTTGTCATGCCGGAGGCTGCGTCTTCACAAGTTAATGTATTTGAATCTGCATTATAAGTCATAGTGCTTTCCTGACCGTCGAATGTACAATTAACTGAAATATCGCTGACTTCATACGTACCTTCTACGCCAATACCGCCAATAGCACCGACAACAGAACCGTCATCAGCAAATGTGTATGATGCTTTCACGCCCTCGGAATCGACGCCCTGCGTCTCACAGTACTCTTCCAATGTGTATGCGTTGCCATCCGCGTCTTGAATAGCGGTGAGAGCCCAATCACCAATAATTGCTTCGGAAACATTAACTTCAGAAGCTTCACTTCCATCTGATTTTTGTCCACACGCACAAAAAATTGAACACACACACATAATTACAAGTAACAACACGCTGACTTTTTTTACTTTCTTCATTTTGAAACCTCTTTCTGATATAAATTATTTTTCAACCGGACAGTTTCCAAAACTGCCCGGTTATTGACGAATATATAACCTGTAGTTTCTACATCATATATTGCAGTATCCGATGTTTGTCCGCATGTTAAAGCTTCAACGTTTCCAACTCTGCCGCAGTGTTCTCCACAAGCTTTTCACATTCCTTTGAGTTTTTTCCTACTATCTTGCCATACCCGAACAGACCGCCTGTAATCTTGTCAATAGCCATATTTGTGGCCATGTTACCAACTCCTGCGGCCTCCGATTTTTGCACTGAAAACTTTTGAGACTTTGCAGCGAATCCTGCCTTCATTATCCAAACTTGATTTTGTCGGTCAAGAGGCGGAAATGTTATAATCATCGCCATGCCGTGTTTTGTCAGGGAGGGTTCCCCTGCAGTGAAGGTATGATCCTTGATTGCCTCGTAAAATTCCTCAATCGTATAGGAATTTATCGTCTTGACGTTTTTTACTTTTACACCTAATGCCATACATGTATCCTCCTCGTATTTGTTTAGTCTTTAATCATTCAAAGGGCACCGTCTTTGTTTGTTCATTTTTCTGTACATACATTCAATAGGTCTATGGACCAGCCAATGCTTAAATCGCATGTGTTAACTAGCCAAATAATTCATGTGCTGATTTCTCCGGTCTTTAACCTATACCCAGTTATCCAAGAAAGAACCGGTTAGCATGCGGCCTTTACGTTGCCACTTTCTTTTTCGTATTATAATTGATAAAAGAGCATTTTCAACCAACTGGCATCAAGCGGATATTTTTTGGCATCAAACGGTAACTATCTCTTCAAAAAAATACAGTATATGATATAATAAACAGCATGCTTATTTTAGTTTCTTTTGGAGTTAATCAAACATGAAGATAGCAGTTGTAGATGACGTCAAAACGGACAGAGATAAACTTTCCGCTATAGTGAAAGTGAAATTTGCGGAAAAAGGATACCCCGTCACTGTTTTGGATCCGTTTGATAGCGGAGATGCCCTGTTGACGCAATTTATAGCAGGCCGGTATGACTTCATTTTTCTTGATATCTTTATGGATGGGACAAATGGAATTGAAACTGCGAAAAAAATTCGTGAAACAGACAGGTCTGTTAAGCTGATTTTTATTACCTACAGCAATGATTTTGCCAGTGAGAGCTATGATGTTCAGGCAAATTATTATCTGCTAAAACCCTATGGTGATAAAGATATTACTCGCATGCTGGAAAATCTGGAGCTTTCCGATTTAGAAGCTAAAAGAATTCTCGCTCTGCCGGATGGACAGTCTATCTTATTATATACAATAATTTATACCTCTTTTTCGGGTCACTATGTGACTATCCATCGAAATATGGGGAGCCCTGTTCGGGTGCGCTGTACACAAAGCGCATTTGAACAATTACTCCTATCACATTACGGCTTTATCCTTTGCACCAAGGGGATTGTTGTCAATCTTCGTGAAGTGTGTGAATTGGAGTCTAATATGTTTTTGATGAAAAACGGTGAACATGTCTTTATAAGCCGGCGAAAGTACGCAGATGTGAAAAAAGCCTATTATGATTATCTAATTCAAAAGACAAGAATGCAAGGGGTATGCTGACACTAATTGCATTAACCAAGCAGGTAGCGTCGAAAATTTTGTGTATTCTCCGAATGTCAGATAATATTGAATTTGCGCTTTTGGGGCAAGGGTAATCCTTGCCCTATATCGTTACAGTAACACGGCGGTAACGGTCGGTCAAGGTCTTTAGAGCGAAGCGTGCCT
>QKIQ01000077.1 GCA_003249555.1 Clostridia bacterium
CATTCTTTCGCATGTTGGAATCTCTATGCCGTTTGCCTGATTATTTTTTTTAAGCAGATCATACTTGCCAGCCCCAATTTTATGATACGGCATGAGCTCAACTTGCTCGATATTCAGTTTGCTCAACTTTTCAGCAGTTTTCATTAGCATCGTTTCATCGTCATTTGCCCCAGGTACGATCGGCATGCGAACCCATATACGTTTGCCCTCACGAGACAACCGCTCAAGATTGTCCCATATAACCGTGTTGTCAACCCCTGTATTCCTTTTATGACGGATATTGTCAATCCCCTTAATATCGTACAGGAATATGTCTGCTTTTTTCAGTATACGCATAAAACTGCACCAATCCGCATACCCGCTTGTATCAATTGCAGTATGAATCCCTCTATTTTTTGCCTCCGTCAAAAGTTCGTCTAAAAAGTCAATATGCGCCATTGGCTCTCCGCCCGAAAATGTGACACCGCCGTTTTGTCCAAAAAACGGTTTATCATTTTCCACAATATCAACCACTGCAGCCGCGCTCATCTTTTTCCCGACTATTTCAAACACATCGGACGGGCAAGCATCCACACACAATCCGCAATAGATGCATTCGTTTTTTTTCAGCTCAAAATGCCCCCCATCTCTCTTTAATGCTCTCGAAGGGCAAACGTTGTCACACCGAGCACAGTCAATACACTTCTTTTCAAAAATCATCAGATTATTTCCAAATTCGATGCCTTCAGGATTATGACACCAAAAACAATTCAGCGGACAGCCCTTTAAAAAAACCGTCGTTCTGACCCCCGGCCCGTCATGTATGCAAAAGCTCTGTATATTAAATATCATGCTGTTCATTCTTTTTTCACTCTCTTTGACAACATATGTTCTCGTTATCTCTGCTTTATCAAAGCTAACCTCTCGTTCTTGCTCCGACTATAGTTCTCTGATATCTGTTATCATATATCAATGTCACGCAATGTACCATAATTTTTTCTGAACCTTTCCATCCTTATTTGCCCAATCATTGGAGAACAAGCCGCTAAGATGACGCTTTACTCGCCATGAAGACAAAAACGCAATTGTCCATCAAAAGCTTGAATTTATAATATCATAATTATGTTTGTTAGTCAAATCGCATTGATGTTTAAAATTAAAAGATAATTTTCTATCATTTTATAGATTTGTGCGCCTTGTGTTTATATTCATTATTATGTTTGTTTGGTATGTGTTATATTTTGACACTATGCCAATGTATTATAGATTATTAGTAAAACACTATGCGCAGATAAGATAATCAGAGCAATCACAGCTTTGAGACAAACATCATCATTACATCTTACTGCCCTTTCAAAAACGCGCCGATTCGCTCGGCCGCGGTCAGTATGCGCTGCTCGCTCTGCACCAACGCCATACGCACATATCCGTGGCCGCAGCTGCCAAACGCGCTGCCCGGCACCACGAGCACACCCGTCTCTTGCATTAGCCGCTGCACAAACTTCACATCGTCTGTACCAAACTTTTCGGGAATTTTTGCCCATACAAACATCGTCGCACGGGGTTTATCGATCTGCCAGCCGTGCGATGCAAACGCGCCGATAAGAATATCGCGGCGTCTTTCGTATGCCGCCGCTGTTTCGCGCACCACGCATTCATCGCTTTGCAGGGCGCAGATGCCTGCCCTTTGCACAGGCAGGAATATACCGTAATCCGTGTTGGATTTGAGCTGCTTGAGCGCTGATACATATTTGCTGTTGCCCACACAAAAGCCGAGCCGCGCACCAGCGTACCCATAAGACTTGGACAGCGAGTTGAACTCCGCGCCGATGTCCTTGGCGCCTTCATGGTTTAAAAAGCTGCCCACGCGCAGGCCGTCAAACGCAAGCTCGCTGTAAGCGTTATCGTGAATAACAAATATGTCATGCTTCTTTGCATACGCAATCAGTTCATCATAAAACGCCGGCGGCGCGACAGCCGTGGTCGGGTTGTTCGGGTAAGAAACAATCATGAGCCTGGCCCGTCTTGCCACATCCTTTGGTATGTCGTTTAGATCGATAAGGAAACCGTTTTCCGCACGCTGCGACACGCGGAATATCTGCGCGCGTGCCAACGCCGCGCCTACGAAGAACGCGGGATAACACGGATCCTGCAATATCACTGTATCACCCGGGTCGATCACGGGCAGGCAGCAGTGCGCCAGCCCCTCCTGCGTGCCGAGCACCGCGCACACTTCGCTCTGCGCATCGATGTCCACGTCGTAGCGCCGCTTATACCATTGCGCCGCGGCGATCTTTAGCTCCGGCAGATCATCAATTGCATAAACATAGCTTTCATCCTTCATCGCCTCGTTTGCGATGGTTTGTTTGATACACTGCATTGGGGGAATATTTGGCGTCCCCACGCTCAAGTCTATGACATCCACACCGTTTGCCTTAAGCTGCGCCTTTTCTTGGGCTATCTGCGAGAATATCCCGGATGATAAATCGTTCATAAGCGAAGAGAGTCTCATTTGCTCATTCCTCCCGGTTAAAAAAGTTTGCCGCGAACGAGCCGCGGCAGACATAAGAAAATCTGTATGCACTTTGCAAAAAAATAATCAAACATTGTCTTCCCCGCAGAACACTTATTTATTACTGCGGAATGCCAGTATAAACCATACCGCGCGCGGTATCCAGCGTCACGGTCGTACCGTTTTTTAATATGCTCGTCGCGTTCTCCGCGTCGCACAGCACAGGAATGCCCAGCGTAAGACCCACGATCGCCGCGTGCGAATCCACACCGCCCTGTTCAGTGATGATTCCCGATGCCTCTTTTAAAAGATCCATCAACGCGTTGCTCGTCTGCGGAATCACCAGTATATCTCCCGGTTCGTAAAGCTCACGCGCACGCTGTTCGTTCACCGCCACGCAAAGCTTGCCGCTGGTCGCAATATTATTATAGCCTGTCCCTTTCACCAGCACATTACCGACGATATGCACCTTTAACGTGTTGGTCGTGCCGCTGACGCCGATGGGCACGCCCGCCGTGATGACCACCACCTCGCCATGCCGAACAAGCCCTGTCGTACTGGCACGCTCAACCGCGTGTTCAAACAGCCTGTCCGTGTTCTCCTGTTCTCTGCCCAATACAGGACGCACACCCCACGAAAGCGCAAGCTGGTTGCATATTTTCTCGTTGGGCGAGCACGCAATAATAGGCACAGCGGGCCGATAGCTAGAAACCATGGTGGCCGTGCGGCCCGATTTGGTGAATGCAATAATCGCGCTGGCGCCAAGGCTATGCGCTGTTGAGCACGTGGCATGAGATATTGCGCTCGTCACGCTCGCGCATGAATCAGGCAGTTTATTGTTAAAACGCGTTTTATAATGAATATTATTCTCCGTATTTTCAGCAATGCGCGACATGGTGATAAGGCTCTCAATCGGATATTTGCCTACCGCCGTTTCGCCCGAAAGCATGATGGCACTGGTTCCGTCGTAGACGGCATTGGCCACATCTGTGGCCTCCGCGCGCGTGGGGCGGGGATTATGAA
>QKIQ01000011.1 GCA_003249555.1 Clostridia bacterium
CGCATACACGGCGAGCAGCCGTTTGGTATGGTTTTCGTGCAGCTCAGGAAAAGAGCGCCGTATAATAAGCATCTGTATGCCCGGATACTCAAACGCAAGATACGTCGCCTTGGCACGTATCGCATGCGATTTTCCGCCGCCCTTTGCGCCGCCGTATCCCACAAACCGTGTCTTGGCCCGCAAGAACTCGGCTTGCTTTGGTGTCGGCTTGCCAAACGCTTTGGCAAGAACCGTTTCTGCATTCTCATCTCTTCTCATAAAAAAAGCGCCTCACGCAAACCGTTTGGCGCACGACCCTTCCTTTTTTATTGCTCAATCGTAATCACGCTCACGGGACAGCCCTCGGCGCCCTCATTGGCGGCATCCTCAGCTTCTTTGGGGATTTCATCCACGTACACTTCGGCCAGACCGTCTTCTGCCATTCTAAACACTTCAGGGCAGGTATCCGCGCACAGTTCGCACGAGATGCAACCCTCGCGGTCAATGACTGCTTTCATATTCATTTTCCTCCTTGGTTACCACCAAATTTTCTTCTATTTTACCACAATCATACCCGAATATTCACATTTGTTTATCGTGCGTATTTTTTTATCCGTCCCAAATCAAAAGGCGGCAACGCACAGATGGGCGCACTCTCCGCGAGCGCGCCTGTGGCTTCCAGCTGCTTGACATTCATTGACGAGGGCTTCTCAGCCTCCTCCCAGTACCGCTGAATATGCAGCATCGCCATCTCAGCACAGCGGCCCAGCGCCTCATTTGGCATCACTGCCGCATCACCGGCATCACTTTCGCAACAATAGCCTTCGCGCCACAGACCAAGCAGGCTGCGCGAAATATTAAGAGCAATACAAAGCCCCGATATGCTGTATTTGCCTGTTTCCGCTGCCTCCACGAGATACGCATCAATATGTCGTTTGACCGCACCCACATCAATATCCCATTTTCCGTTCGAGGGCATCATGTACATACCGCTGTCTTTTTGCTGCGTGCCGCTCACACGTTTCTTCCTCTTTGTCATAAAAACGCACCTCACTTAATCGTTTTGAAAAGAGCATACACCAAACACGCACTCAAAAGCGCTCATTTTCTGGAAACGTTTTGTTTATATCGAATTATGGCTGTTTGTGCCGTTTTTTGCTCCCTGCTGCTTCAAATATATGATATCTATTCCCATCTGTATATGATATAATTTAACCAAGTGACGACGGTAACTATTATATGGTAATTTGTTTAAAAGCCACAAGGAGGAAATTATGAATTGTACACAGTGCGGCTATCAAAATCCGGAAGGTTCGCGTTTTTGCAGACAGTGCGGCTCGCCGCTTCAGCAACAAAGCGACACAGCTCAGCAGACCGCTGAATCATCTGCTCCTCCGCCGCAGCCGCAGCCGCAGGCCCCGTATCAGCCACAGGGCGCTTTTGTACCTCCGCAGCCATATGGCCAACCGCCGCAGCCAAATATGCAGCAACCCTATGGTATGCCGCCTTATTCAGGCGCGCCAAAGAAGAAAAATACAGGCCTCATTATCGGTCTTATTGCGGGAGGCGTGGTTCTGGTTGCCGCCGCTGTTGTATTGATTCTCCTGTTTATGGGCGGCACGCCTATCACCGGGCAATGGTACTGCGAAGAAATCGGCCGGGCGATTGTTTTTAATGATGATAACACAGCGGTGGGGTACAGCCTGACGGGCACATTTGACACAGACTACACCTACGACAAAAGCAAAGCCACAGGCGCTTTTAACTTTGACGGTGAAGATTTTACTTTCAAAGTTGACAAAGACACCCTCGTCCTCAAAGGCGAAAATAAGAAAGCGACGTTTGAAAAGCTCAAGGACGGCAGCGACGTGGAAGCCCTTGTGTTGAGTGCCTTGGAAGGAACTTGGCACAGCGAAGAGCTGGGAGAAGTGATCGAGCTGAAAAAGGGCAGCGCGACGCTTTATTCATCCGGCAGCAAAGGGACGTATATATTTGACCTAGAGAACGGTGAAGGCAGCATAACTCTTGATCAGGACAGCATCCCCTTTACCGCGGATTACGGTGCTTTAAGCATTACTTCAATGGGCACCTTCCAAAAGGCCGACCGCAGCTTTGACATTGAAGCTTTTATGAGCGAGTATGCGATGCCCCTTGTCGGCATATGGTACGATACTTCGGGGACATACGGCACCATTGAGTTTTATAAGGACAGCACGGCACAGGTGATTATGTTCAGCGAGCCGCTGACAGCGACATACACATATGACACCGCCACCGATACAGGCACGTTTTATACTGATAATACGGGCCTGACTTCCGCACTCACGTTTGCTGACGGTGTGATTACCATCGACGGCATCACATACACAAAGGATTATGTGGAGCAGCTGAGCGCACAAGACACGCTGGCAGCAATTATCGGCACATGGTATGAAACCACCGGCGCACTTGGCACCGTGATGTTTTACGAAGACGGTTCCATCGGCGTGGATATGTACAGCGAGTACTATACGGGCACTTACACATACAATGCGCTTGACAGCACAGGCCAGATCATCATTTATGTTGATGGCACGGATACCACCTCAAACTTCAGTTTTGACGGGACGCTGCTCTATATCGAAAACTATACCTACACGCGTGATTATGTACAGCCGGTAACGGGTATTGAGGGCATATGGTATGACATGGCGGGGACATCGGGGACAATCAGCTTCTTTGCAGACGGCAGTGTTCTGATGGACACCTACGGCGTTCAGCTAACGGGCACATATACATTTGATGTTCTGACTGATACCGGGTCAATGACTGTCTCTTATCTGGACGAATCCATGAGCTGCAATCTGTCGCTGTATCAAGGCATACTCGATGTGGAGGGTGTTCAGTATTCTCTCGATTACGTGGAGCAAATAGAAGTGACAGGACCGTAAAGAAAGGCATTTTAAGCGGGCGTCGGCGAGACCGGCGCCTGTTTTTATTGTTTATAATTTTAATGATTTTTGTAAATTTTTTTTACATAATACGATGTGAACTGCCCATACTATTTGTATGAGGTGGTGAAGTAAATGTTTATGCAACATGAGCTTGACTTCTTCGAAAGGAACCTGGAATTCAACGCAGCATTGTTTAGTCCAGGTGACTGACAGCAGGGCAGGTCTATTTGACTTGCCCTTTGTTATTATTTACTGCTTTATCTGTCTTGACGCACATATCATGACTCGATGCCGTCGCAAATTTAAATTCTACTTCTTTTTCCACTGTGGAATTTACTTTGGGAATTAACTCGTAGAAAAAACAACAAACAGAAATTTGACATTCAAAACAATGAGTACTATAATAATCACCGTTCGATTTTTAATAATTGCGGCGGCTAGCGAGACATGCTCAACTGATGTTGCGACAAAAGATATTATTGACTTAAGTGATAAGTCCTTTGTTTATTCCATGTATTGGGCTAACGATGTAATCTTAGGGTTTAAGCCGCGGGCTTTAAACCCTTTTATTTTT
>QKIQ01000075.1 GCA_003249555.1 Clostridia bacterium
AAAGTATAGTCTTCTCTAAAAAAATAGCCGCCTGTGTTCACACAGACAGCCATTTTTAATTTTGCGCACTAAGCCAGAAAAACATTCACAGCTCTGAACTTATTCCTGTTTTTCGGATCGGGTTCAGTATCAAAAGTGACTCTTTGTCCTTCATTCAGAGATTTATAGCCCTGTGTCATGATTGCAGAGAAATGTACAAAGAAATCTTCCCCGCCCTCGTCATTTGAAATAAATCCAAATCCTTTGTCCGCATTAAACCATTTTACTGTACCATTATACATTTTTAGTACCTCCTATAATATTATATCCCGTACAAATAAAAAACACATGTTTCGTAAGCCATTAAATGAAAAGAATGGTTTACAAAACATGTGAACTCAATCGGTACATTTAGAATACTAGCTTCATCGTATCATTTATTAACCAATATGTCAAGAAATATCCCGGCGCATGGCGTTTTGGCTTTCATTAATCAACAACAAGAAAAAATCCGGTCTGCTGTACGGCAGGCTTCAATTTCACGATCAGTCAGAAAAATTACAGACATTGCATCATCATGCATGGAGATTTTATACTGCTCATTGCTTTGATTTCTCTTGCATGTTGGATTATTATTAACCCACCTGAGAAGACCTTTTTTATCCACGTCGATAACTGACGGTTCTTCACTGTTGCATTGGCAAAATATCGCCAATTCCTCATCGCCCATCGGATTCATTCTGGTACCGCTTTTAAGCATCACCCGAATAAAATATTTTCCTCTATTTTTTGTACTCTTTTGAATCATAACCCTTATCCTTTCATCTGATTAAAACAAAAAAGCGAAAATCATACTCAATGAGATTTCCGCCTTGATTTTTTTTAAGCGACATCAACTCAAAACATATGCTATATATAATATACACTAATTATTTGCTTTTGTAAAATATTTGCTTTATTTTAACATATATTTTAACATATTAGGTAGTGCCTGGCGCTTAACAAAAAAAGAAGATAGCGATTACCTACATATCTTCTTTATAATGGTGGAGCATAGCGGGATCGAACCGCTGACCTCTGCATTGCGAACGCAGCGCTCTACCAGCTGAGCCAATGCCCCATATATTCATATTACAGAATCGTATTATAGCTTATTTTTCGCACTTGGTCAATCGCTGAAAATCTTTTTTCTTTTTTCAAATAGTGCTCGCGATTTATTTGTCGTATAATGGATATACAAACATGAAGGAGTTACGGTCATGCGCGTAAAAACCCTTGCGTCTTTTGGAAGCGTTTTATTGACAGCGCTTTTGACTGATAAAACAAAGGCGGTGGCAAAATGAAAACCGACAGACTGGTCGCCATTCTTGTAATGCTGCTGCGAAAGGAGCGCGTCCCTGCCAAAGAGCTTGCGGAAAAGTTTGATGTGTCTGTCCGCACGATACTCAGAGACGTGGATGCCATCAACCTTGCGGGCATCCCTATTGTGACGTATCAGGGCGCTAACGGCGGTATCGGCATCGCGCCCGGATATCGGCTGGACAAGAGCGTGCTGACGGGCGAGGAAATGGCCGCTGTATTGACCGCGCTCAAGGGCATAGATGGCACCATACAGGGCAAAAATCATGAAATACTCATTGAAAAGATTAAAAACACGCTGAACGAATCGCAAACACAGCAGCTCAACACAAAGATGCGGCAGTTTGTGATCGACCTTAATCCGTGGCATGACAACACTTATACCAAAGAGAAGCTCGCCGTGATACGCGACGCCATCGAGACCTCAAAGACGCTCGAATTCACCTATACCGATTCACAGGGGAATCTGACAAAACGCAAAGCCGAACCGTATTCGCTGATACTCAAAGCACAGAAATGGTATCTTTTTGCGTGGTGCGGCCTAAGGGAAAGCTTTCGCTATTTCAAAGTGTCCCGCGTGAAAAATCTAAAAACAGGCGCGGCTTTTGCCCCGCGCGACGTGCCGGAGGAGGCGCCGGCTGTACAAACACAATGGATGCAAACACAAAACATGGTATCTGTTGAGCTGCTTTTCACAAAGGAGATGGCACCTGTTATAAGCGAATGGTGGGAGCTTAAACAATCTGAAGACGGACGTTTGCGAGTTAATGCGATGCTGCCGGATAATTATCAGACATACGGCTTTTTATTAAGCTTTTGCAATCAGGTTGAGGTGATTTCGCCTCCGCACATACGCTTGGCCATTGGCGCTATAGCGAAAGACATTTATAAAAAATATTTTCCGGAACATGACATATAGCTGCAGGTTTGTTCTGTTATAATCAGGAAAAAAACGTGGAGGCTCAATATGAACGAACAATTTCAATTAAACGAGTTAAAGGAACAGCCTGTGCTGTCTGTTCGCACGCGGACACCCGTTGCCAATTTGCCGCAAGAAATCGGCAAAGCATACGGAGCCATCGCCGCTTACCTTGAAGAACTGGGTGAAGCGCCCGCAGACGCACCGTTTACGGCGTATTATAACATGGATATGGAAGACCTTGACGTCGAAATGGGGTTTCCTGTATCAAAACCCCTTCCTTCGAGAGACAATATCCACGCAAGCATTATCCCCGCAGGCAAGCAGGCATCATGCATGTATAAGGGGGCTTATACGCAAATCGGATCCGCCTACGAAGCTCTCGGCGCTTGGGTGACAGAGCAAGGACTTGAAACAATCGGCATCAGCTACGAATACTACTATAACGCTCCGGGCGAAGTGCCCGACGAGGAGTTGCTAACAAAAATCGTTTTTTTGCTAAAATAACGTTTAACATTAAGAGGCGCTTTAAACGGCGCCTCCGAATGTTTTATGATAGTTGATATAAAGGATGAAGCTTTGTTGCAAAAAGACTTGGGTTTCATTATAATATACGATAAATTGAAAAAGTTAGATTTTGTCTCAATACCGGAGGAACGGATGACGATTAAAAAAATGGCAACGCTGCTTTCAGCAGCATTAATATGTATCATGATAGCCGGCTGTTCGGTGGAAACAACCGCAAACGAAGAGCCGTCCGCTGCGCTCACAGCAACCCCCACACCCAAAGCAGGCATTGAAGCTGTGTTTGATAAGCCCGTCGCCCTCGCCATTGTAAGCAGCGGCGATGAAACGGCATCTGCGCTGTTCTTTGAAGCGGCAGCCCGGGAAGCAAAGAGCTTGGGCGTCACCGTCACCACAAATGCCGCAGGCAGCGATTTTAACGCGGTACTGGCCGAAGCCGCACAAGACGCAGATGCTGTGGTTGTTTTTTTGCCTCAGGAGATAAAGGATATCGCATCTCTTGACGTGCCGGGCAAACCGACAGCTGTTTTTGAAACGAAGAAAAGCAGTGTGCCGGAGAGTGTATCGCATTTTTATTATGAATCAGACGGGGAGCTTGACGCAGCGTTAGACGCAGCTCTCACCTACCCGCCTCACGATACGCCGGTCAGATTAATCCTGCTTTTTGAAAGCGCCGAATCCCCTGCATATGCAGCCTATCAGCAGCTTTATGATGAGGGCAAAATATTTCCGAAGGAAATCTATATCGCGTCCGAAGAAGAGTTGGAAGTGGGCGAATGGCTGACTGAAAAGCTTAATAGCTATGTGGAAGGCATGCTGGACGCCGTATTTGCCGAAGATATGACGCTCGCAGCCACTGCCGGAGACGCGCTTTTCGCGCTTGACCGCACGGATATGGAGGTGTTCTGCCCGGGTGTCTCAGCAGATGTCGTATCCCGTATGCAAAGCCATCCCGATGTGTTCGCGCAGGCGGTGGGGCACAACGATGCACTCGCAGGCGTTTTATGCGTACGCGCAGCGCTTAATATGCTTCATGGCGAAAAAGCCATCGTGCATACGTTTAAGCCCATGCTGATCAATGCTGCAGATTTGAACGATGAAGCCGCAACGGCCATGATAACAATAGACAGTGAACAAGCCGCGCTGTTTAACGCAAGCTGGATGGACATGCTGCGTGACAACTACAGTGCAACGACGAACGCATCTGATACGCAATAACGGCTCTTAAAAATGTAAAATATATTACAAAAGGCCATCGGTTTTCAGTTTGCCGATGACCTTTGTTTTATTCATAGCAGTGCTTTTTAACCGCGATTGTAGGTTTCCTTATATGTTTCCGAGGGAATGATATCGTTCATTACGTCTTCAATCACGCCCCAGCCTTTGTTCAGTGAGCGCGTATCCACATAGCCTTCTTCATGCCAGTATCTGATCTTCGTCCAGCCGTCCTTATCTGGCTCTAGGATGGTCACAGACGCATATTCGGGCACCTTTGTGATCTCAGACGACTCTTCACCGGGCAGTGCGTACATGTACTCCGTTCTTTTCATAATATCCGCGTCTTCCCTTGACATCATTGTGCCTTGCTTATAGGTGATATATGCTGTACGGATGTAGCCTTCACGATTTTCGTACTTCACCTTGGCCCACGGCTCCGCAATATGCAGAACCTCCACCTCAGTCCCCACAGGAAGGCGCTTCACAACGTGATCGTTAGACCCATTGCCGGTGCGGATATCCGCGTCCTCCTTCACCACCCAAGCCAAGGGGTTACTTAGCTCCGGTTCATCATATATGTTTTTCTGGAACTCCTTATATTCAGAAAATGACATCTTCGTTTTCAGCAGTTTGGCTGTCTCTCGGTCAGATTCTTCAGTTGTTGAGACCTTTATCGTGGTGCCGGGGCAGGCATAGTAATACAGCCACTTGGCATCCTCCACATAAAGACGCACGCAACCGTGCGAACCCCTGCTGCCAAGCCGGCGAAACGCACCGCTTTGCAATGTATTCACATCACGCTTGCTGTACATGATGGAATGAAAATACACACCGCCAACGATCTGCGTCCAGTATTGTGCGTAAGTGCCGCCGAACGCTGTAAACTCCCCAAAACGCTCATGTGCGCCTATCTTCCATATCCCTTTGGGGGTGGGCGTGCCCTCGTCCTCCGGATCCAACGGATCTAGCTCGGTGCGGCCTGATGTGCACGTAAAACGCCTCACAACCTTGGTGTATTCTCCGTTTTCATCCTTTTCAAAAACCGTGACAATCTGGTTTTTCAGATCGAGCAGAATATAATACTTGTCAGGGTCCGTGTTTTTCAGCTCATCGTAGGCCAGCGCCGGACGCGGCGCAAAAATGACACCGCAGAACATGATGACCGCTGTCACCAATAAACAGAATCTTTTTATCAAAATACACCTCCGCTCCGCTTTGCCAAACAATCCTAATTACAAAAAAGTATAAGAATAAACGCAAGGGCTGTCAAGTATGATCGGTATTGGATTATAAAAAGAGGCCCGAAATTCAGCTTGTGCTGTTCGGGCAGGAGTATATGAGTATAAAAAACAATCTACCAATATAGAAAGAGCGAAAAATCGCTCATATTGGGGCAATATGACGTATAATCGATATTATTCACTTTCTTACCGCTTAATACTTACCATAATTATTTATGTCGGATTCGTTATCAGACAATTCTAATAGAACGGTTTCATTTATATCCGGAGTATCTACATTATCAAATTCATAATCCATTAATTTGAAGCGCATAACCATCTGCTTTAACACTTCCGCCTGACTTGAGATTTCCTCAGCGGCAGCCGCCGTTTCTTCTGATGATGCAGAGTTGCTCTGAATAACCTGAGAGAAATGGTCGATCCCACTATTGACTTGCATCATTGATGTCGCTTGCTGTTTAGACGCATCCGTGATATTTGACACCAATTTTACAGTGCTTTCCACATTGCTTACGATTTTGTCTAAAGCTGACGACGTTTGATCAACAATAACACTGCCCGCTTTCACTTTGTTTATAGAGTTTTCAATAAGGGCTTTTGTCTCATTTGCGGCTTTTACGCTTTGATCTGCCAACCCCTTTACTTCGCTGGCCACAACAGCAAATCCCTTACCGTAAAAACCAGCGCGGGCCGCCTCAACCGCTGCGTTTAGCGCAAGTATGTTTGTTTGAAAAGCGATATCATCAATGACTTTAATAATACTATAAATGCTTTTTGAAGATGTATCAATCTCATCCATGGCATTTTTTAAAATGGTCATATGCTTATTTCCAGCCAGCGCGCTATCTTTTACCTTTATTGTGATCTCACTCGTCAGCACCGCATCCTTCGCGTTTTGCTTTGTTTGTTGGGCAATCTGATTGTTTGTCTCCGTCAGTTCTTCAATCAATCTTGTTTGCTCAACGGCACCTTGAGAAACGATCTGGCTGCTGCTCGACACCTGCTGTGTACCCGCAGCCACTTCACTGGACGCCGTATAAATATCTAAAAGCAGTGAGTTTAAAGATTTGATAATGCTGTTGATAGACTCTTTCAACAATATAAAATCTCCACGATATCGAGAATTAATGTCGACTGTTAAATCTCCTTGCGCCACTTTGTTTAATACAAATGAAGCCTCATCGATATACCCTTTAACTGTGTTAATGGTATCATTTAATGCTTCTTTTATGTTGATATAATCACCGCAGTATTCACCGGTCAATCTAATGTTCAAATTGCCTTGCTGCACTTCCTTTAGTACAACAATCGTCTCTTCAATGGGCGCAATAAATGCATCTAAAGATTTGTTAAAGCCCTCGATGATGGCTTTAAAGTACCCCATATGTTTCGATGCGTCTGCCCGTGTTGACAGCCGGCCCTCAATCCCTGCATTAACTAGCTCAAACGCATCATTTTGCATACTGTGCAAAGATTCACGCACGCCATTGAGATTGTTTGCAATTTTCTTGAACTCACCGCTGAATTTCTTTTGATCCAGCTCTTTGACATCTTCTCCAGCCGCTATTTTTTCAAGCTGATCAGACGCACGTTTGACGGAACGGGATATGTGCTTTCCGATGAGTATACCCAACCACACAGCGATGGATACCCCTGCGCATACCATGATGATCATTATTTGCGTAGCTGTTTTTCCATCATCCTTATTCTGTCTATTAACTGTTTGTGCGTTATCTTTGTTAAGTAAAAACATTTCTTTAAACTGAGAATTTATAGCCTCACTGAGATCTTTAGAGCTTACAAGAATCAAATCCTTTGCGTATTCAGATAAACCCTGCTTAGAAAAATCCATAGAAGTATTGACTATTTTTTTATATGATTCAAATTTTTCTATAAGGTCGTTGTAAATAGCAAGGTTTTCTTCAGATATAATTGTTTGCTTATATTGGTTCAAGTAACTCTCAACATCATTGATGTTCTTTTCAATGCTTTCATAGCATTTTTCTTTTTCATTGTCGTTTTTTATCACACAAAGCTGCAAAAGAGAAAAACGAAGTTGTTCAAACGAAATGGCCGCATCACCGGAGTACGCGATCCCGACCGTATTGTTGTTGTACAGCAAATCACCGTTATTATTGATTTGACCAATATTAAAAATGCCGATATAACCCACAATACCAAAAACGACAGCCACAATGAGAAATGATAAGATTATTCTTACCCCAATACTGAGCCTTTTCATGACTTGCCTCCTCAGAAGAAAATAGATTTAAATAAGCATTTTACTTGTTTCAACGAGAAAGATTCAATTGTCGAATTTATATTTTATAAAAGCTGATTAGGTTCACAACTAAATGATAAAGATCTTTTCTGCACGTTTTCTTAACTTCTTCAAACGACAAAGAGTCATTTATTGTACTGAAAACGCAATGAATCCCTTCTTCGAAAATCCCCATATAATCATCACCAAAGCATCCCCCGACTGCCACAACAGGAATACCGAGCAATTTTGCTGCTCTCGCAATGCCAACCGGCACTTTACCATGTTTGGTTTGCCCGTCAATTTTCCCCTCACCTGTGATAATGAAATCCGCGTCTTTAATAATGTCTTGAAAATGTACTGTTTCTAAAACAACCTGTATACCGGACATAATTTCCGCTTGAGCAATGGCAAGAAGAGAAATTCCAAGACCACCGGCCGCTCCGCCGCCTTTTATCTCACTGACATCCAGCCCAAGCCTTTCCTTTAATACGGAAGCATAGTGTTTTAGATTTGTATCCAACACTTCAACATCTTCTGAAGCGGCACCTTTTTGCGGTGCAAACACTCTTGCGCTGCCTATCTCGCCATACAGAGGGTTATCCACGTCACAAGCAAGCATAATTTTCACATTAGAAAGCCTCTTGTCTACTTCACTGGCATCAATATTATCAAGCTGCGCCAATCCTCCCCCATTTAGAGGTATTTGCGTATTCTGACTTGTTAGAAATTTCACACCAAGCGCCGCCGCTGCGCCAACGCCCCCATCAGTCGTCGCGCTGCCCCCCAGTCCCAGCACGATTTTGCTGCAACCTTTATCAAGCGCATCTTTTATTAGCTGTCCCGTTCCGTATGATGTGGCTTCAAGCGGCCGTTTATCCTGCTCCACATAGCATAGACCCGATGCTTGCGCCATCTCAATGATCGCCGTTTCGCCGTCTTTAAGCACACCGTAATACGCTTGCACATCCCTCATCAGCGGGTCTTTTACCTTCACATACACTTTCTGCCCGCCAACAGCACTCAAAAACGCATCAACCGTCCCTTCTCCTCCATCTGCGATAGGTACGGTCACGACTTCGATTGTGTTGTCAACAGTTTTGATTGCGCTTTTAATAATGTCGCACACCTCAATCGAACTCATTGTCCCTTTATATGAATCTGGAGCTACAACTATTTTCTTCATTGAATCTCTCTCCAAACAAGTCACAACCACCCGTGAACATATGCTGTCACGAGTGGCTGAATGCTTTGTCTTTAGTAACTATTTATTGACCACGTTGACCGGTGTCCCGTTCATAAACTGTTTGAGATTTTCAACAGCGATATCCATTAAACGCTGGCGGCTTTCTTTGGGAGCCCAGCTGATATGCGGCGTTATGAAACAGTTTTTGGCTTTCAGCAAAGGATTACCTTCCTTTATGGGTTCGGTGGACACCACATCAAGCCCTGCCGCATAAACTTTTCCGGAATTCAGCGCTTGCGCAAGGTCTTCTTCTACTATCAGCGGTCCTCGGCTGTTATTTAAGATAATAACGCCATCCTTCATCTTCGCAATTGTGTTCTGATTTATAATCCCTTCCGTCTCTTTAAACAAAGGGCAATGCAACGCAATCACATCCGAACACTCAAAAAGCTCTTCAAGCTCGGCATATCTCATCGTTGGGCCAACCAAATCAGTGTTTTGGTACATATCGTATGCAAGAACCTTCATACCCAAAGCCTGCGCGATTCTCCCTGTTGTCTGTCCTATACGCCCGTATCCTATTATACCCATCACTTTTTGATCAAGCTCGATTAATGGATAATCCCAGAAACACCAGTCTTCATTGTTCGTCCAGCGCCCATCATACACAGCATCGCTGTGATGTGCCACATGATGACATATCTCCAGCAGCAGCGCGATGGCGAATTGACCCACCGCCGCCGTCCCATATGTCGGTATGTTAGACACAACAATGCCATTTTGCTTAGCACAATTAACATCAACCACGTTGTATCCGGTAGCCAGCACACCTATAAATTTCAAGCTGCCGCATGCTTTTATTGTCTGCGCCGATAAAGGCGTTTTATTCGTATATACCGCCTGCGCATCGCCAATACGTTCAATAATCAAATCTGCCGGTGTACGGTCATAAACTATGAGCTCACCTAGTTCTTCAAGCGCTTTCCAAGACAAATCGCCCGGGTTTTCTGTGTAGCCATCCAATACGACGATTTTCATTTTGTTCCTCCGTTTGGTTTTCTTTGATTTTAGGTATCCACCTGTTGGTATTGGTCATTATATACTATAGTCAACCAATACACGATGATCGATCACATCGAAAACAAAAGATTTGACAAGCAAATGCTCGGGATGTGCCAAATAGTCTTGAAGAGCCTTCTCATCGACAAAGTCCATATTCAAACAGAAATCGTACTGTTCGTTATCAATACTGAGCCCTGTTTCCATTTTCAGTACACCCGGTAATTTTTCAAGACTATGAAACTTTTTATCCAATGCCTTGATATTTTCTTCTTTGCCTGCGTTTAAAGCGGTTTTCTTCATCTTAAAGAAAACGATATGCTTAACCATATGCTACACCTCTTTGTTCATTAAAATATTAGCTTGCATCACAATGTCTTCGACAGTGATACCGTTTATCGCCAGCAGCCTTTCATATGGCGCCGATTCGCCAAACTTATCACGTATACCAATTCGACGAACAATTCCTTTGCCCATTTCCGCTGCGACTTCACAAACCGCACTCCCAAGACCATTAATAATATTGTGATCCTCCACAGTAATGATTCTGCCGATCTCATTAACCGCTTTGGATACTGCCTCAACATCCAGCGGCTTTATAGTATGCATATCAAGAACGCGCGCACTGATTCCTTTTTGCTTTAGCTGTTCACAGGCAAGCAGCGCAATGCTCAGCACATCACCGTTGGCAATAATCGCGATATCATTGCCTTCGCACAGTGTTTTTGCTTTGCCTATTTCAAACTCTTCGTTTTCATCGTAGATAAACGGCACCGCGTCACGCGTAAAGCGTATATAGACCGGGCCGTCATATTCGGCCGCTGCCCGAACCAGCTTTTTTGTCGCATAGTAATCAGCGCCCATAACGATTGTCATATTGGGAATTGTCCTCAAGACACCCATATCCTCGATTCCCTGATGGCTGGCTCCATCATTAGCAGGCGTCAAGCCGCCATGAGAGCATGCGAATTTAACATTGAGTTTGGGATAACATACTTCTTGTCTCACCTGCTCCAGCATTCTCATGCTGCCAAAAACGGCGTATGTGGTCACAAAAGGAATCTTCCCGCATGTGGCTAAACCAGCGGCCACACCACACGAGTTTTGTTCCGCAATACCTACGTTAATATGCTGTTGCGGTAATGCTTTAGAAAATTCAACCGTCTTGCATGACTTGCCAATATCCGAATCCACAACATATATATTTGGGTTTTCTTTGCCCAACTTGAGGATTTCTTCACCATAGCCATCACGCGTCGGCAATCCTTTATTTGGTTTGTAAATCATATGCCCTCCTTAATATCCTTAATCGCACAGGCATACTGTTCATCATTAGGAGCAGTACCATGCCAGACACAAACATTCTCCATGAACGAAACACCCTTACCCTTGACTGTGTTAGCAACAATACACTTTGGCTTTCCGTCTTTTACATCCCGGATTTTGTCAAATACAGTTAGAATGTCTTCTATGCTATGCCCGTTTATTTCATAAGAATCGCATCCGAAGGCTTCAAATTTCTTTACCAAATCTCCCGTAGGCATGACAACAGCACATTCTGCGTCATTCTGAAGATTATTCTTGTCAACAATGATGACGAGATTATCAAGATTGTATTTAACGGCAGTCTGAACGGCTTCCCAAACCTGCCCTTCCTGGCTTTCCCCGTCACCTAATAGCACAAACACTCTGTAATCAAGGCCGTCTCTTTTCGCCCGGATCGCCATACCGGCGCCCACCGACAACCCTTGACCTAACGACCCCGTCGAGATATCCACACCGGGGCATCTTTTCATATCCGGATGCCCCTGAAGAATAGATCCTTCTTTACGCAGGGTTTTCAAAACGTCTACGTCAAAATATCCTTTCAGCGCTAAGCATGTGTACAATACCGGACAAACATGGCCTTTCGAGAGCACAAACCTATCTCTCTCATCCCATTTTGGATTCTTTGGATCGATATTAAGCTCATCGAAATAAAGGACGGTCATAATATCCGCCGCCGACAAAGATCCACCCGGATGGCCGGATTGCGCAGCATGAATCATTTCAAGTATATTCGTCCGAACGTCTTTTGCCTGATTCTCAAGCATGGAAATTTTATTTTTATTATCCACTTGGGTCTCGCCTCCTCATTGCATCATTTGCTTTATTTTATCAAAACCTGATGCGCCGATTTTATAAATCGGAACACTCACCTGTTCATGTTTAAGGAGACTCATGGAAATTTGTGCGAAAGCAATGACATCCACTTCTTTAGCCAGCTTATACAATGCTTCGCATACCATTTCATCGTGCTTGGCTCTGTCACCGCTGCACAGCACATCAAATGCCCCATCCACAACAGAATTGACGATCTCAATGTCTTTGTTCATTTCCTGTGCTTTTTCCCGAATGACCCGACCGATCGCCGCAGGGCTTGTCGGCAGCGTGGCAAGTATACCAATTTTTTTGCCGTTTTCCACCGCCATTTGTGCAACAGGCTCTTCAATGTTCATCATCGGTATGTTGATAAGCTGCTTAATGAGCTTTGTCGCCTGATTGACGGACGTACACGTCACCAATATGCCGTCTGCGCCGGAGTTTTGAGCTGCCTGCGCATAATTCATGATACGGTTGCAAACCCTTTCCGTCGGTCCTCCGTTTGCAAGCGTTTCCTTCAGAAGACTATCGTCCATGATATTGTAGATTTCTATATCCTGATTGGACTCAGCAAACGGAACGCCAAACGGCTTGAATATGAGCTCCATGAAATTATTAACCGTATTTATTGTATAAAGCTTTTTCATCGTACTTTCCTCTCTGTTATTGAACTGCTTTCTTCTTCTTTTTGAATACCTTGGTCAGAATCGTCAGAATGATGACAATTAAGAATATAAGCGCAATCGGCCGCGTAATGAATATCGACAAATCGCCGTTGCTGACCGTTAACGATCTTCTAAAGTTCTCATCAATCATGTTGCCAAGTATCAACCCTAAAACGATGGGTGCGGGCGAATATTTCATCTTGTCGAAGAAATACCCGAGCAAGCCGAACACAATCACAATAATGATATCAAAGGATCGTATGTTGATTGCATAGGCACCCACGATTGATAAAACCGTTATAATCGGCATCAGATAGACATTCGGCACTTTGAGTATCTTAGACATCGGTCTTGCCAGTACGTTGCCCGATACCCACAGCGCGATAATGCCCATAAGCAAAAGCGCCGCCATATAGGGAATAAACGTCGGGTTATCTCTTGTGATCATGGGACCCGGCTGGATATTGTGTATCATTAAGGCTCCAAGCATCACAGCGGCCGGCGGCGACCCGGGCACACCAAGCGTCAGCATCGGAATAAGCGCGCCGCCGATGGCAGAGTTGTTGCCAACCTCAGGCGCAATCGCACCTTCATAAATACCCGTACCGTACTCGTTTTTTCTTTTGCTTGTTTTTCTGGCCGTATCATACGCAACCCATGCCGCCACGTCTTCTCCCACACCGGGAAGCGCGCCGATTCCGACACCGATGAGCGCGGATTGAATGATGACCCTTATATTTCTAAATACAATTTTGAAAATTCTTTCTTCTTTATCGGCAGCGATTTTGCTTTCTTTTTTCATCAACACTTTGTATGCGTGGCTGATTCTTTTAAAAACGCTAACTCTGCCTGAATTTGTATCAATGACTTGCAAGTCGTCTTTTTTTGATAGCGCCTTAATCACTTCGGGTATCGCATAAAACCCGATCATCGCAGGGACAACGGATATACCGCTCATGAGATCCGTCAAACCAAAATCAAAGCGGGATGCGCCCATCAGTTTATCCATGCCGATACACGCGAATAACAGTCCCAATACGCCGCCGATCCACCCTTTGAGGGGTATATCCATCGACACAACCGAGCCGCATATCAGCACACCGAATACTGCAAGCATAAAGTACTCGGGCGATGTGAACATCAAAGCGACTTTCGTTAAAAGAGGAGCAAGCACCGCAAGCGCCACAACGCCGATAAACGTGCCGATAATTGACGCCATACGCGTCACTTTTATTGCCTGAATGGCTTTTCCTTGTTTGGCAAGCGGATGCCCTTCCAAAGCCGTTGCCGCCGCCGATGCGGTTCCCGGAATATTAAGAAGTATTGCTGAAATGCTTCCGCCGTAAATCGCACCCACATAAATACCGATGAGAATCGTAAATGTATACACAACGGGGAACTTATAGGTAAGCCCTGTGAGCAGTGCAATACCCATTGTGGCGCTTAATCCCGGAAGCGCACCGATCATCACACCTACCATGGTGGAACCCAGCATAATGAGAATAACCCATGGATCGATGAGTTTAACAAATTCTGAAAACATGCTTATTAAGCCGTCCATTATTCTACCCCCTTTCTGTTACGGCAGCGGTATCAGAACCAGATTGCCGAATGCGTAAGTAATCGCCGCAGATGCACAGCCTGCAACCAACAACGAAATCAATATCTTCTTCAACGTTTTTTTGTTGAAAATGATGATAAAAGCAGACATGAATATAAATGTTCCGATTAAAAACGGAAACCCTTGAAATTTTGGAAACAGGTTCAGATACTCCCTGCACACCGGCAAAATTGCAAACACATATGCGGCAAGCAATGCGGCTATAAGGACAAACGCAAGGAACTCTTTACTTTTAACAAAAGCGACCACTTTGTCTTTTTTTATAAAATCAAACCTTGCGCCTTCTTTTCGTGCATGAACCAAAAGCAACACGCCAAGCAAGAACAAAACGGCTGCCAAAATAAGCGGTAATAGCGCAGGTGATTTATACCATTGCACAATTTGTTTCTTTATTTCTTCCGCTTGCACATCATCAAAATCTCTTCCGAAAGGGTTAAAGAAAATTCCGATTGAATTGACGATGATAAACAGAGAAATAATCATCAGAATGATGCTGAATACCAAATCAGCACGTCTTAAAGTTGATTTTTCCATAATGCCCCTCCCAAAACTACTCAATAAAACTTTTGGGGCAGCCGAGGCTGCCCCAGATCCCTATTATTACGGTTGAGGAATACCAAAGTCTTCAGGGCTGAATTTCGTCTGTCCCATATCATAGAGCACCCAGCAAAGCTTGCTTTCAATTGATGAAGCCATTGCTTTTGCTTCTTCACCGGACAGATTATAAATGACACAAAGCTGTTCATCAGCAAATGTCTTGATGGCATCGCTTTCCATTGCCTGATGGAAGATACCCTGCAGCTTTTCTATGATCGCAGGATCCGTGTCGGCAGGAACCTTGAAGCCTAAGAACTGGCTGAGAGGCAGATACTGTTCCAGTTCAGGAACCTTCTTCGTCACTGCTTCAACTGAGCCAAAACCGGGGAATTCCCAATCTTCTGTGTTCATAACAGCCAGAGGAATTAAATCTCCGGATTTAACAAACTCTTTCACTTCGCCGGCAGACGCCACAACGCAGTCTGCTTCGTTTGAAACCGCGCCTTTGATAGCGGGACCGGAACCGTCATAGGCAATCCAGTTAAAGCTAAGGCCACCGTATGCATCAAAAAGCTTTGCAAGCGCAAACCACAAACCGCCCGATGTGCCCGCGATGGATACCGAACCGGCTTCTTCTTTAAGCGCCGCAATCACTTCGTCCAATGTCTTATATTTGGAAGACTTGTTGACGCAAAGCACACCCGGTGAACCGGCAGCAATAAAGTATTCCCAATCTTTAGACGTTTGCTCAAGGCCTGTCTGCACAGGAATGGTCAAAGGAGTTTCAGACGTACCGCAAAGTGTATAGCCATCATGCTGAGATTTCCAAGCATAATCAACACCGATTGAGCCAGCGCTTCCGCCCGTCATGTTTGAAGATACGATGGTCTGCCCAAGAACACCACTCATTGCATCCATTAATGCTCTGTTCCAAACATCTGTTCCGCCGCCTGCTCCGAAAGGAATCACATTCTGTATGGGTCTTTCGGGATAGTTTGTTTGCGCAACTTCTTCTGTAGCCTCAGGGGTTTGTTCCGCCTCAGTCTCAGCAGGAGCAGCAGTCTCGGCCGGGCTCGGGCTCGGCTCTGCCGGCTGGGTTCCGCATGCCGATAGCATCATGGCAAGAACCATAACAACAGCAAGCAACAAAGTAACGTGTTTTTTCATTTTTTCCTCCTTTAAATTGAGTTGTGACTGTACACGTAGGTCATCCTACGTATATCTTGTTTAAAACAGTATTTCCTGTTTTAAATTAATTATTCATTGTTGCAAATGATTATAATTCTGTGATAATAATCATTGTTTAAGTTTGTTTTTAACGTTTTCTCTCCAGCTAGACAAGCTGTTGGCAATGGTTGTTTTGACTTTGTCGTAATCTCTGTTAACGAGGCAATCCAGCATTTCCTGATGATGCTCATCCGCTTTTGCAAACAAAGATTCCGTACGTATATTTTTTTCAATTGAATGTTCAAATAATGAGTATATGCCTTTCACAATTCTCGACAGAAAGGCGTTTTTACAACAATCTGTTAAATACAAATGAAACTCATAATCAATTTCGGCCGCCTTGGATATTTCGCCGTTATTGAAATACTTTCTCATAAGGTTAATATATTCTTTGAGCTTCTCAATATCTTGTTCTGTTCTTTTGGCAATGGCCAAGCGCAAAACCGCTTCATCAAGCGTTTGCCTTAATTCAACTATTTCCTCACTTGTACTGGAAACCAAAATGAGATCATATATCATCGAATCAAACATGCTTGGCTTTATTTGAGAACAGATATATGTACCGTCTCCTCTTTTAATTTCGACAATTCCTAACGCAGACAATATCTTCATCGCTTCTCTTAAAGAATTGCGGCTTACTCGCAACTCTTCCATAAGAACAAATTCACTCGGAAGCTTATCTCCCATTTTGAAATGTCCTGCGTTAATCGCAAATGTGATTCTATTAATGACTTTTTGAACGACAGATTCGCCCTCAATAGGCTTCATTGCCACATCTCCAAAATTTTTTATCATATTGTTTCCGGTAAATAATTTTTTTGTTGTACGTTGTATGTTGTACGTCCTACGTTTGTTATTATATGTACATGCTATCTATTTGTCAATATTTTTTTCGCTGATTTTAATTACCTATATATTATACCGATTGAATTTTGATAATACTATTTCAAAATGCTTTTTTATGCGTTACAATATGCCAAGTGTTAATCAATATATTATATGACAAGGACAGCAAAGATATACATGGGAAGAATGCTTTTTTCACTGGCGATGATCGCCGCCGGTTTAATAATCGGCAAATCACTGCGCTGGTTTGAAGTAAAAAAGAGACATGGAACGGACGGGCAGCTGCCAAAATATTTGCTGGTTATCCGCACAGTTGTTCTGCTTGGACTTAATCCGATTGTTGTCGTATCTTCATTCTGGGTGGTGTCACTTAGTGATGCCAGATTATTTTCGCTGCCCATATTTGGTTTTGGGGCCATGGCATTTGGCGGCGTCATCGGACTCTTGGCGTCTAAAATTCTCAAACATGACAGAAAAAAAACCGGCGCCATGTTTGTTACCGCGTCGTTTACAAACCTTGGTACGTTTGGCGGATTGATCTGTTTTGCATTTTTCGGAGAAAAGAGCTTTGCCTTGGTATCATTATATAAGCTGTTTGAAGAAGTTTATTACTATCTTATAGGTTATCCCATTGCAAAAACGTACGGAACCAGCACTCAACAAAAAAAGAATAAACTCATTTCCATACTCACAGATCCGTATATACTCGTATATCTTTTCAGTATTGTATTAGGCTGTATACTTAACATCTCAGGGCTTGAAAGGCCACCTGTTTTTGCAAGTATCAACTCAACACTCATTCCCATTATGTCTGTACTGCTGGTCTCCGCCGTGGGGTATAGCATGCAGTTCAGCAAAGTCCGGCTATATTTAAAAGAGTGTTTTGTTGCATCTGCCATTAAGTTTATTCTAACGCCTGCTGTCATCATATTTATATCCGTGATCATCGGTCTGCCCGCTTTGGAAGACAGCCTTGTCTTTAAAGTGGTCGTGGTGATGTCTTTTATGCCCACTGCGTTTAATTCACTTATACCGCCGCAACTGTACGGTTTGGATAAAGACCTCGCAAATTCCGCCTGGATATTTACAACCGGTCTGCTGATTGTGGTTGTCCCCATACTGTCCTCGGTCGTTTAACACAATATTTTCAGTAAGCCGCACTCCAAAACACGCCGCATATTCGTTATTAAGAAAGACAAAACACCCCATCCGAATTTCGAATGGGGTGTGTGCCTGTCCAGTTGCCTAATTGAAGTATTTAGCCGGGTCCTTATATTCGCCGCTAACGATATACTCAAAGTGCAGATGGTATGAAAGGTCGAGTTCCTTGGGCATTTCACCTATTTTGCCGATCTGCTGCCCTGCGTTCACTTTGTCGCCTTTGTTAACACTCATTTCACCAAGCCCCTGATAAACGGTAACCGCCTTGTTCGAGTGTTCAATTATGATCACACCGCCTTCGGCTTCGTTCGCGTAAACATCCTGCACCGTGCCGGATAGCGCGGCAACCACAGGGGTATCCTTCTCGGCCTGAATGTCAACGCCGTTGTGTGTCCGCCACATATTCATTGAAGCAAAGAACACGAGCTCATCGCCTGAAAATGAATTAATAATCTTGCCGTCCACAGGTTTTTTGAGCGATATAGACCCGCTGCCGTTGGAATCGGCCTGCGCAGGCGGCTTGGCGGTTTGTGACGGCAACATGCTTGGCGAAGGCGATGGTGCCGGTGTCTGACTGGCAGCTGCCATTTCTTCCTCAAGCGAGGGGACATCAATCAACGAAACGTCTGTTCCATTGTCTTCAGCAACGTTCTCATCCGCCTGCGGCCATGCCACGAGTGCCGTAATTCCTGCAGCCACCACGCATAAAAAAATCAGAACGTATAATCCTTGTTTCTGAAAAAATGTCTTAACGGACTGCTTGTTTATTTTGTCTTTGATGCTCTTAAAATTCATTGTTTCACACCTCCACGCTTTCATCTTTCCCATCTTTGGATAAAAAAATACAATGACGTAAAAAATGTCATACGGTGTGATGAATACGGGATAATGATGGTATTATTATTGAACGGTGACACCCGTAAAATAGTGCGTCAAAATTTCTATATAATCCGAGCCTTCCTTGGCCATGGCGTTGGCCCCCGTTTGGCTCATACCTACGCCGTGTCCAAAACCGATGGTGGAAAACATGATGTTATCGTCATCTTCTTTGGCGGTAAAATTTGTGGAGTTAAGTGAAAATATTTCACGAATCTCCCTTCCGGTAAACATCTCGCTACCCACCTCAATGCTCTGAACGCGGCCGCTTTCAAATCGCATAATATGGCCGAATAGCGCTTGCTCGTCAAATTTGATGCTCGGAGAAAATGCTTTCATCTTTTCTATAAAATCGCTTCGGCTTAATTCTACTTCGCCATAGTAATGAGAAGATGATTCTTCGCCTTCACTTTCAACGCCCACTAAATATGGAAGCGCATGCGGATAAACGTTCTCACTATTCTCAGTACGCCCGCCCGCTGAGGCATGGAAGAAAACCTGTATTTCTTCGTTATCGTAATAAATCATCTCTCCGCACGTTTCATTCACGGCCGACACAATTTTCTGAATATACATGGCAGAATCGTTTCCCCAGTTTTCGGCCATTTTCTCCGTGGTTATATATGCCTGACAATGGGTGCTGTCGCAGCAAATATCCGCACCCTGATGAGCAGAGCATCCGCCGTGCTTTTTTTTATATTCCGTATAGGTACGCGCTGCAACGGCCTGCGCTTTGAGCGCTTCCATCTCATAAGACGCAGGCATCTCGGCCGCCACCACACCCACAAGATATTCTTCCATATGCATTTGTGTGAGCTTACCGTCTATCCATACCGTGATTTGCTCGGACGCGGGCAATTTGGAAATATTGAATTCAATGTCGGTTGTATGATCATTAGATGTCTGACTATCGCCTTTTTTTACAGTCAGCGCGGGAAACACAACAGCGAGCAACACAAACACAATAATCGCGGTAATCAATGCGCTCTCACGGGTTAATCCGCGGCCTTTTCTCCACAAAACAAATACACCCCCTTGTCTTTAGCAGTGTATGCATCCCAGCTTTTATTATGACAGGCGGGTGATGTTTGCGCCCAGCTTCAACAGTTTGTCCTCAAAGTTTTCATATCCTCGGTCAATATGATAAATATTGTCGATGACGGTTTCTCCCTGAGCAAAAAGCCCCGCGATGCAAAGCGCCGCGCCCGCCCGCAGATCCGTGGCGGTGACTTCTGCACCGTGCAGACAGCCAAAACCGTTGATATACGCTGTATTGCCTTCAATTGTGATATCCGCGCCCATTTTTTTAAGTTCTTCCACGTGCAAAAAACGGTTTTCAAAAATCGTTTCATTGACTGTACTTTTGCCTTTGGCAAAACAGCATGCCGCCATAAAAGGTGCCTGCATATCGGTCGGAAATCCGGGAAAGGGGGATGAGACAATTTCCATCGGGCAAGCACCGCATCCACGCACCTTCAGGCTGCCGCCAAACGGAAATATCTCCGTGCCCGCCTCCATCAGCTTGTCGCAGACGGGCTTTAAGTGCGTCGCGTCGGTACGGTGAAGACGAACTTCTCCACCGCTTACCGCAGCGGCCAGTATCAGTGTGCCCGCTTCTATCCGGTCTGATATGGGCGTATAGTCCGTACCGGAAAGCTCATCAACGCCTTCAATAACAATGCAGCTTTTTCTGTTGTCTATTTTTGCCCCCATTGAAATTAAAAAGTTAATAAGGTCATCAATCTCAGGCTCAATTGCCGCGCCTTCTAAAAATGTGGTTCCTTGAGCGAGCGTGGCCGACATAATGATATTTTCCGTAGCCCCAACTGACGGAAACCGAAGGTAAAAATGGCTGCCTTTCAGCGGATGCCCCCATGCATGAACTTGACCATTGACCGTGACGGATTTTGCTCCCAATGCACGAAACCCCTGAATGTGAAGGTCTATCGGACGTGAGCCGATACGGCAGCCACCGGGCAGCGGCAAAGTGACGCTGCCCTCCCGAGCGAGCAGCGGCCCCATAAAAAGAATAGACGCGCGCAGACGCTCTATCACGTTCGCTGCAGGCGATGTGGTTCTGATCGATTTTGTCGTGATGGTTACAGCGTCACCCGACACGCTAACCCGCGCGCCGAACGCCCTTAATAATGTAAACATGTTTTTGACATCGCTGATGTCCGGCACCTTATGTATGGTGACAGGCGCAGTGGTTAAAAGCGAGGCCGCCAATATGGGCAGCACGGCATTTTTTGACGTGCTGATTTCGCATTCGCCGTAAAGCGGACCGCCGCCAGTGATTTTGAGCCGCTTGCCCGGCTTTGCCGATTGGGTTAAATTCGTCATATAAATTCCTTTTTTCAATTATGTACTTATTTTGTCCGCGCAGTTTAAAAACATAGCCTGAAATATATTGCAAAAAATAAGATACAAGACATGCTTCAATTTTTTGTGTATGATAATGACATTATGAAAAATGATATGAAAACGCTGAGTGGCCTTGAATTTCACATACAGCGTAAAAAAATGAAGAATATGCGCATACGCGTGACAGGTGACAAACGCGTCAATGTATCCGCACCGGACCGTCTCCCGGAAAAACGGATTGCCGCGTTTGTGGCAGAGCATGAAAGTTATATCAAGGAACGCCTCGAATCGGTGGAGCGGCAGCGCAGCCGCTGTTATCCCAGATCTTACATGAGCGGAGACACTTTTTGCATGCTGGGGCAGCGCTTTACTCTTCGTGTGATGAATGAAGCAAAGGCTTTTTCGGGGCTTGCCGGCTCGGAGCTTGTGCTTTGCGTACCGCCGGGCGGCAACGCCAAAACGCTGTTTGCGCGCTTTATGACGCGCACAGCCAAGCAAGTCTTTGAAACGAGCCTGACGGAGCTTACGCCCAAATTAAGCCCGCAGCTTGAAGGAAAAATAAAAATCTCGGTACGCGCAATGCTCACACGGTGGGGCAGTATTAACCCAAAACGTATGACCATGAGCCTTTCGGTGCATCTGCTGCGATGCGAAAAAGAACTCATCGATTATGTCATGATGCACGAGCTATGCCACCTGCAAACAGCGAGCCATTCGCGGGCGTTTTACAATGTGCTTGAAAGCTATTGTCCGAACAGGCGCGCCTTAGACAAACGTCTGGAAACCTATGGACTGGTTGATTTTTAGAGCTTTGAATCAGCCAAACGATATGGTAAAATACGATGGAAATTAAATTTTAAGGGGAAACAATAATTTGGATTACGCAAAGGAAAGCTTAAAGCTTCATTATGATTGGAAAGGCAAAATAGCGGTTGCGGCGACAGTACCCGTAAAATCGAAAGAAGATTTGTCGCTTGCGTATACGCCGGGCGTGGCGCAGCCGTGCCTCGAGATACAAAAGGATGTGGACAAAAGCTACGAACTGACCCGTCGTTGGAACCTCGTTGCGGTGGTGACGGACGGCACAGCGGTGCTGGGGCTCGGCGATATCGGCCCTGAAGCTGGTATGCCCGTGATGGAGGGTAAATGCGTGCTGTTCAAGGCTTTTTGCGATGTGGACGCGTTTCCGCTCTGCGTGAAAAGCAAAGACGTGGACAGCATCGTGGAAACAGTATATCAGATATCCGGCAGCTTCGGCGGCGTGAATCTGGAAGACATTGCGGCACCGCGTTGCTTTGAGATCGAGGAGAAGCTCAAAGCGCGCTGCGACATACCGATTTTTCACGATGACCAGCACGGCACAGCCGTTGTGACGGCGGCAGCCATGATTAACGCGATGAAACTCACGGGCAGAAGCCTTAATGATCAGGAGGTTGTGGTTGCCGGCGCGGGCGCAGCAGGCGTGGCAGTCACAAAGCTTTTAATGAGCATGGGACTAAGAAATGTGATTCTCTGCGACAGTAAAGGCGCCATTTATGAGGGCCGCGAGGGACTGAATCCTTTTAAGCAGCAGATGGCGACGATTTCCAACCGCGAGATGAAAAAAGGCTCTCTGGCGGATGTGATAAAAGGAGCGGATGTGTTTATCGGCGTGTCTGCACCGGGCATTTTATCTGAGGAGATGGTACAGTCAATGAACGCTGACCCCATTATCTTCGCGATGAGCAACCCTGTGCCGGAAATTATGCCGGATCTTGCAAAGAAAGCGGGCGCAAGCGTGGTGGGCACGGGTCGCAGTGATTTTCCAAACCAGATCAACAACGTGCTGGCTTTCCCCGGGATTTTCCGCGGCGCGCTGGATGTGCGTGCGAGAGATATCAACGACGATATGAAGATTGCGGCGGCATACGCGCTCGCAAATCTCGTATCGGACGAAGAGCTTCATTCAGAATACGTAATCCCGGCTCCGTTTGATGAGCGTGTGGGTCCTGCGGTCGCCAAAGCGGTGGCACAGGCTGCAAAAAAAAGCGGCGTGGCGCGTCTGTAAACAGTCAATCGATTGGAAGGGTGCAGCTTTAAATGCACCCTTTTTTTGTCGGCACTAAACGCTGACAGTCACCAAAACAAAAACAATCTAATAATATGGTATTAGCAAACATTGAAGAAAGGGAGCAAATGCCATGTCATATGATTGCAAACGAGACAGCCTCCTTTGCGAGTTGGAGAAGAATATTGACGAATTCGTGTCTGTCACCACATGCGGCGGTACCTTCTGCGGCTTGCTAACAGGCGTGTCGGACGATGCCGTTAAATTAGTATGCAAGGGACGCATCACAGTCTGCCGCCTTGACGATATCGAAGCAGTGACAATTTTCAGCCGCTGCTAAGCTAACGGTACATAGCGGCCAGATTTGGCCGCTTTGTTTTACGGCTAAGTGCTTTAACCAATAATAAAGTTGTATTCTGTCGTCTTGTAACATTTATTTCTATGTTTATTATCATGACCTTACTTACAAAATTCTTGTCCTTTTATGTTATAATAAATAATAATTATCGCAACTTGGAGGAAACTTGTGAGAAAGCTATCTCTTATTATACTTTCCTTATTACTGCTTCTTGGCGGTTGTGCAGCGCAGCCGACAGCGGCGCCTGAGCCCACACCGGCAGCTACTGCAGAGCCCACACCCGAGCCCACACCGTCGCCGACGCCTGAGCCTACGCCGTCACCCACGCCTGAACCGACCCCCGATCCATATTTCCCCGACAGGGAGGAAGTGACTGTTGAGGCGGATAACGGCTACTGGCTATACCGGTCGCCATCTCTTTTTGTAGAAATCAATCGCTTTTTTGATGAGGAAAATATTATCACGTATTTCGTCGCGGAGGTACGTATGAAGGAAGGCGAAACAGAACGATCGGGTTTTGGCAGACCCGACAAACCGGGTCAGAGCAAAATGCTCTATGATATCGCCCGAAGCTATCAAGCAGTTATTGCGGTAAACGGCGATTTTCTTGACTATGTATCCAGCGACCCCAAGGGCATTATTTTACGAAATGGTCAAGCATATGTGGAGCAGGACAAAGTGGATACCCTCGCATTTTATCCTGACGGCACCATGAGAATCATCCGCCCTGACGAATCCACAGCGGATGAACTACTGGCAGACGGCGTGCAAAACTCGTTTTCGTTTGGTCCCACGCTGATTAACAACGGCATCATTGAACCGGATCTTGACAAAGGGAAGCTCGCCAGCAAAAAGCCGCGTACGGCGGTGGGCATGATAGAGCCGTATCATTATCTGCTTGTTGTGGTGGATGGAAGACAGAGCAAGTACAGCAAGGGCATGACGTATGTTGAACTCGCCGACCTTTTTGCGTCTTATGATTGTGAAGTCGCTTACAATTTGGACGGTGGTAAATCATCCACAATGTGCTTTATGGGCGAACACATCAATAAGTATGATGGATCTTTGACCGGTCAGAGAAGAGTTCCGGACGCGCTGATGTTCGGATTCACACCGATTCTGGCTGAAGACGAATAAAAAAAGCTGCCATATGACAGCCCCTTTATTATTGACTTTGTGATTGCTGCAAAATCTCGTTTTGCGGCGCATCGAGTATTGAGCTGAAATCGTCGCTTTCTTCTGGTGCTGTCGTCGGAACAGGCGTCGGCGTAGGGGACATGGTGGGTGACGGCGTCGCTAAAGGCTCTGCCGTCTGAGAAACTGCCGGAGCGGGCCCCGCGGCTACGCTGGCATTCGGCTGAGTAATAAGCAGCACTGCCAAAACAACAACACCCGCGATGAGCACCACGCCCATGCTGATCAATACCGCAAGCAGCCCCTTTGGAATCACCCTGCGCTCAATCACTTCTTCAAATTCCCTGCGCTGCGGCACGCTGACTGTGATGCTGGAAGGTACAGTTTTTTGTTCTTGAATTTCATTTATTAATTGAATATCTTCCGTATTCTCCGTTCCAATATTATTATCCATTAAAATCCTCCTGCAAAAAAGCATTGAAACAAACTGTCACTTTTGCTCTTTTAAATAATCACGTCTGTCTTCATAGCCTCTTTGAGCGCCTGTGGTACATCCACTGTACCGTCAGCACGCTGATAGTTTTCCAAAATGGCGGCCACTGTCCGGCCGATAGCCACGCCGCTGCCGTTCAATGTATGCACAAACTCGTTCTTTTTGGCTTCCGTGCGATACCTTATACCGGCACGGCGCGCCTGGAAATCAAGAAAGTTCGAGCACGACGATATCTCGACGTAACGGTTATAGCTTGGCATCCATACTTCCAGGTCGTATGTTTTGGCTGAGGAGAACCCCAAGTCTCCCGTGCAAAGCTGCACCACGCGATATGGCAGCCCTAATTTTTGCAGCACCTTCTCGGCGTCCTGCACAAGGCTTTGCAGCTCTTTTTCGGAGTCTTCCGGCCGCACAAACTTAACTAGCTCTACTTTGTTGAACTGATGTACACGGATGAGTCCGCGCGTATCCCGGCCAGCGCTGCCCGCTTCGGCACGGAAGCATGCGCTGTAGGCTGTGTGGTAAATAGGCAGGTTTTCCATGATGCTCTCGCGATACATGTTGGTGACCGGCACTTCAGCCGTGGGAATCAAGAAATAATCCGTATTGTTGACGCTAAATGCGTCTTCCTCAAACTTTGGAAGCTGACCTGTACCCTGCATGGAGTGACGGTGCACCATGAACGGAGGAAACACCTCGGTATACGGTCCTTCCAGCGTATGCGTATCAATCATAAAGCTGATAAGGCTGCGTTCAAGACGGCTGCCAAGCCCTTTGTAAAACACAAAACGCGCCCCTGTCACCTTGGCCGCCGTTTCAAAATCCAGTATACCAAGCGCCGTGCCGATATCCCAATGCGCCTTGGGCTCAAAGTCGAATTTTCTCGGTTCGCCCCAGCGCTTTATCTCGACGTTGTCCGCTTCGCCGCCGCCCACCGGCACGTCGCTTAATGGTTCATTGGGTGTCGACAACAATATATCGTTGATTTTCGCATCAATCGCGCTTAAGTCTGCATCTATCTCTTTAATCTCTTCCGCAACCTGCTTCATCTCGGCAAAAAGCGCTTCTACGTCTTCTCCCGCCTTTTTCTTCAGCGGTACCTGCTTGGAAACCTCGTTGCGCCGGGCTTTTAAGCCTTCTGTCTTGACAATCAGCGCTCTGCGCTCTTCGTCCAGCTCGGCCACCTGTTCCACCACGCCGGTCACACCGCGTTTTGCAAGACCCGCAACCACGTCTTCCGGTACTGTCCGTATCCTTTTGATGTCCAGCATAATTACCTCTTTTTTATTAAATCAAAATCTATTCCGTATTATCTCACAAATACATAACTGGGGCAACACGATGGGCATTTTTTTTACAAAAATAGGGCAGGATTGCTCCCGCCCTATCGCCTTTTTTTGTATTAGCTGGGCAGCAGCATGTCACCCGGCTTAATCCATCCCTTTTTGCGCATAATTTCAGAAAACAGCAGCGTAAGTGCCGCGGGCAATATAAAGTGCAGCCCCGCCACGATGATTAGCAGCGTCCAGAAATCGTAAACACCTGTCATCGCGGTGAATGTGCCCACCTGACCGACAAGACCCGATGTGCCCATGCCCGCGCCCAGCGGGATGTTCGTCATGCCAAACACAAGCGTGGATACAGGGCCTAATATCGCGCTTGCCAGTGTCGGCGGAATCCAGATTTGGGGATGGCGCACAATGTTGGGCACCTGAAGCATCGATGTACCAAGCCCCTGAGCGATTAGCCCGCCCCAGCGGTTTTCACGGAAGCTCGCCACAGCAAAACCCACCATCTGTGCACAGCAGCCTACCGTGGCCGCACCCGCCGCAATGCCCGAAAGCCCCAGCATGATGCAAAGCGCTGCGCTGGATATCGGCGCGGTCAGCACAAGCCCTACAAGCACAGCCACCGCAATGCCCATAAAGAACGGCTGCAGTTCCGTCGCCAGCATAATAAGCTGCCCCAGCGATGTCATAAACGCACTGACCGCTGGACCCACCAGCCAGCCCACAGCGCAGCCGGTTACGATGGTGACGACGGGCGTTATAATAATGTCGATCTTCGTTTTTCCCGCCACCTGACGGCCAAACTCAGCACCCACCAACGCCGCGATATAACAGCCGACCGGACCACCCAGCATGTAGCCAAACGCGCCGGACACAGCCGACGAGAACTGCGCAAGCGGCTTCACCTTAAGCCCCCATGCCACAGCAACGCCAATAGCCGCACCCACCACAGGCGACGATGCACCGATCAGGTATTTAAACACTTCGATCGCTTCAAGACCCTGTGCCTGTCCGCTCGTGATGAGGCCCACCGCCTCACCGAAGCGCGCCAGTGTGACGCTGCCGGCGATTTGCGGCCAGATCAGATTGATGATCTGAGTGAGAATCAGCCCGATAATCAGCGACGCGAAAAGCCCCAGCGCCATAGCGCCAAGCGCATCAATAAAATACCTTTTGCTATGTTTTTTGATAAAACCCCATGCTCCAATTTTTTCGTTTTCCATAAACCCTCCGTTTTTTGTACACAAAAAACTTCAGCTTCAAAAAGCCAAATGCTCCCTGTGAATATTTTGCACGGAATGTTGCCGTCCATGCTTCGGTTTTACTGATTTATGAAAAACGCTCGTAAGCGTAGATAGGCACATCGCCTTTTGTTTATTATATTACATTCTGTCCGGCGATTCAACGCCGATCAGCCAAAGTCCCGTTTTAATGACCTGCTTCACACATGCGGTCAGCTCAAGCCGTGCCGCCGTCTGGGCCTTGTTGTCATCAATAATCCTATGCTCATAATAGAACCTATTCATTGCCTTTGCAAGCTCGATCGTATGTCGAGTCACAAGATACGGCTCGTTTTTCTCGCACGCTTTTTGCACCGTTTCGGGAAATGCGTAGAGCAGCTTTGCCACCGCAAACGCTTCGGTACTATCAAGCGCGGTATAGTCTTTCTCAGCCGCCGCCCAGTCGAAATCGGCGCGTCTTGTAAGGCTCGCACAGCGCGCATGCGTATACTGCACATAAGGTCCTGTCTCGCCGTCAAAATTTAAGACACGGTCAAACGAGAACGTGATATCCTTGATACGCGCCGATGAAAGGGTATCGAACACCACAGCCCCCACGCCCACAGCCTTGGCCACCTGTTCCTTGTTCTCAAGATTCGGTGATTTTTCCTTGATGATCGTCAGCGTTTTCTCAATGGCCTTATTTAGCACATCCTGCAAAAACACCACTTTTCCCTTGCGAGTGGACAGCGTGCCGTCCTCAAGCGACACCATGCCAAACGCGATATGCTCCAAATCCTTTGCCCAGTTGTAGCCCATCATCTCCACCACCTTAAACCACTGCTTAAAGTGAAGGTTCTGTTGATACGCGACCACGTAAAGACATTTGTCAAAATCATACGTTTTCTTGCGGTAAAACGCAGCGGCAAGATCGCGTGTGGAATAGAGCGTCGCACCGTCCGATTTGAGCACGATACACGGCGGCAGATCATCACCCAGCCGCACCACATAAGCGCCTTCAGATAGTTCGAGCATGTTTTTTTGCTTCAACTCGTCAATCACCGGCTGCATCTTGTCGTTGTAAAAACTCTCGCCGGCATAGCTGTCGAAATGCACGCCGAGCATATCATATATCACGCCGACCTCTTTTAATGTCAGTTCCTTAAACCAGTTAAAAATCTCAAGCGCTTCTAAGTCGCCATCTTCAATTTTCTTAAACCACGCGCGGCCTTCATCATTCAGGCTCTCATCCATTTGGGCTTCCTCATGGAAACGCACATAAAGCCCAAGCATGGCGGTGATAGCGCTGCTTTCAATATCCTCTTTGCTTCCCCATTTCTTATATGCCGCGATGAGCTTACCAAACTGCGTGCCCCAATCACCAAGATGATTGATACCCACCGGCTTATATCCCAAAAAGCCGTATATACGGTACAGGGAATTACCGATGACCGTGGTGGAAAGATGGCCGATGTGGAAGGGCTTTGCGATGTTGATAGACGAATAATCGATACAGACCGTCTTTCCCTGTCCCAAATCGCTGCCACCGAAAGAGCCATCCTGTTTATTGACATCATTCAGTACGTCTTCAATATAACGCTGCTTATTCAAAAAAATGTTGATATACGCGCCCACAACCTGCACACCTTCAATAAAGTCCGGCTTTTCAAGTTTTGCGCTAATATCCGCCGCGATCATCTGAGGCGCTTTTCGCATTTGCTTTGCAAGCCGAAAACATGGGAACGCATAATCTCCCATCTCTGTATCGGCAGGTATTTCGATGAGCGGAAGCAATTCCTCCGCAGGTATCTCAGCGGCCTTTGCCACCGCATCTATTATTGCTTTCTTGTAATCCATTTAAATGCCTTCTTTGTCTGCTGATTTATTACAAAAATATATCACACGACAGCGTGTTTATCAACGCGAAATTCCCCGCAACTAAAAACGATCCACCCTTATATCCAATGCGGGAAACACGATTGTCTTTACAATCGCCATACATTCGCGAATCTGGCACGAAAGCCATATGCGCCACGGCGTGGGCGACGAAATGCCGTCAGCGACGTCCAATCCAAGCCGATCAGCGAGTATGGATGCGCGGAAGATATGATAGTCGCTCGTGACAATGGCAATACGTTTGCTCAAACAGTGTTTCTCTATGATTTTCAGAGAATACATAAGATTTTCCTCCGTGCTGGTCGATTGTGCTTCCACAAACACACGGCTTTCATCTATGCCACGGGAAATAAGATATCTCTGCATGGCCACCGCTTCGGGAACCGGCTCTTTTTCTCCCTGTCCTCCCGAGACAATACAATTGGCAGCCGGGTTTTCATTTAAAAAGTCGTATGCGGCATCCAGTCTGTTCTTAAGCGACAGTGTTAAGTTCCCGTCAGGAAAAATGCCGCACCCGAGCACAATCACGAGATCCGCGTCTTCTTCGGGCTTTGAATAAGCCGCCGAGAGCATCAACGTTTCCAGCACAAGTATCAAGGCAATCCCAAGGCACACGATAATTATGACAGCAATACGCAGCCATTTAGGTCTTAGCAGCGGTTTGTCGTATTTGAGATGATAAACAGACCAGAATATCAGCACTGCACCTGCTGCCGTAGGTACCACCATACCAGCGGTAATGCCGGTGGATGACATGACAGCGATAAGGCTCCATAAGATAATCACAATGCTGAACACGATGACTACCCAAAACGCCCACTTTTTGGATGTTTTCAAAGGATGTCCCCCTCATCAGTCGTAATACACCGCCACCATCATGAGTCCCTTGGCAGGCGCCGTGACACCCGCACGCTCTCTGTTTTTGCTTGCGATAATGTCCTTCATGCTGAGCGGCGGCCTTTTTTTCTGACCGATCTCAATCAGCGTGCCCGCAATGATACGCACCATATGATATAAAAAACCTGAGCCTTTGATATCTAATTGAATAAACGGCTCATCTTGAATGATATCAAGACTGTATACCGTGCGCACAGTGTCCTTCACTTCACTGCCGCTTGCGCAGAAGCACGCAAAGTCATGAGTGCCTACCACATACTCTGCCGCTTCGCGCATTGCATTAATATCCAACGCTCCGCGTAAGTGCGCGGCTGTATTTCTGTGGATCGCGGGTGCATGCATCGCGTTATATATTGTATATCGATAATGCTTTCCCTTTGCGCAAAAGCGTGCATGAAAACCATCGTCTGCTTTTTCCGAATTCCTGACGCGAATATCTGCCGGAAGGTACATATTCATAGCAAAGCAGATTTTTTCGGCCGGAATCGAACATTGCGTGTTAAGGTGCGCCACCTGCGCCATCGCGTGAACACCCGCGTCCGTCCTCCCCGCGCCATGAATCACGATATGCTCGCCCGACGCGTTTTCAAACGCGCGCTCCAGCGCTTCCTGCACCGAAAATCCGTTGGTCTGTCGTTGCCAGCCTGCATAATTCGTCCCGTCATATTCCACAATCAGTTTCACACGCATAGGCTAGTATCCAAACGCCGCGAAAACGATGAGCCCGGCAACCACCGCCATGGCGATAAAGTCTCTCACATGCATGTGCATAATTTTCATGCGTGTGCGTCCTTCTCCCCCGTGATAACAGCGCGACTCCATGGCAAACGCCAGCTCATCGGCGCGCCGAAAAGCGCTCACAAAAAGCGGCACCAGCAACGGCACCATGCCCGCCGCTCTTTTGAATATGCTGCCCGAATCAAACTCTGCGCCTCTCGCGGTCTGCGCCTTCATGATCTTATCCGTTTCGTCAACCAGCGTCGGGATAAACCGCATGGCGATAGTCATCATCATGGCAAGCTCATGAACGGGAAACTTCACTTTTTTCAGCGGCTTAAGCAGACTTTCAATACCGTCTGTCAGCGCGATAGGCGATGTGGTAAGCGTCAAAATTGTTGTGGCGGTGATAAGGAATATCAGCCTCACGGCCAGCCGCACAGCGTTCATTAAACCTTCGTTTGACACACGGAATATCCACCACGAAAACATCTCCGTGCCACCCGCGTAGAAAAATGTATTGAGCACAAATGTGAGTATTATAATGAACCAAAGCGGCTTTAACCCGCGCAGCACGAACGTTATGTTCACACGTGACAGTATGATCGTCGTTGCGAGAAACCCAAACACCACCAAATTGCCGATTAACGTATCCATGAGGAAGATAAGCACAATCACCGCTACCACAAGCACAAGCTTGATTCGCGGGTCCATACGATGAATGATGGAATTGCCGGGGAAATACTGGCCTAGCGACACATTCTTAATCATGCTTTGCCTCCAGCTCTGCCCCCAAAGCACTTCTTTTTTGCGTGATAATCAGCTGTTTCACCGCATCTTCCAGCTCATCCAGACGTATGACATCGTTATCCACATTTATTCCCTTCGCCCGCAGAGCCGACGCGATACGCGCCACGTAAGGAATATCGAGACCGATGTCTTTAAGCTCGTCCTCTCGTAGAAACACCTTTTGAGGCGTATCATCCATGACAAGCTGCGCGCCTTTTAAAACCACCACGCGGTGCGCGTATTCCGCGAGATCGTCCATCGAATGCGTGATCATGATGATCGTAACGCCTTCGCTGTTTAAATGCGTGATAAGGTTCATCAGATGCGTACGCCCCTTGGGATCCAGCCCCGCAACAGGTTCATCAAGAATCAGCACCTTGGGACGAACTGCCAGCACCCCCGCAATGGCCACGCGCCGTTTCTGTCCGCCCGACAGCTCAAACGGCGACAAGTCCTTCACGCCATCGTAATCCAGCTCCATCAGTTCCATGGCATGCCTGACGCGCTGTTCGATTTCATCCTCGGGCACGCCCGTTTTTTGAGGGCCAAACGCGATATCCTTGTATACCGTTTCCTCAAAAAGCTGATGCTCTGGATATTGAAAAACCACACCGATATAGCGCCGCAGCGCCTTCCTGTCATAGCTTTTATTCGCAATATCCGAGCCGTCTATCAGCACGCGACCGGACGTGGGCTTTAATAATCCAGCGATCAGACCAATCAGCGTGGTCTTGCCGGAGCCCGTATGCCCGATGATACCCAAGAATTCGCCGTCGTTTATTTTTAGGCTAATGTGATCCACTGCCTTGGCTTCAAACGGCGTACCCGGCATATATGTATATGTTAAGTTCTCTAGTTCAATTGACATATTTTATCCACCAGTTCTTCAATCGTGAGCGGACACTCGTCCATCTTTAGCCCTTGAGCTCGCAGACGATGATACAACGCAATATGCGGCGGCGCACAAAGGCCTGCGTCTTTAAGCGCCTGCTCATCCGCAAACACCTCGCGTGGCGTGCCCGTTTTCGTAATACGCCCGCCCGTCATCACAACAACCCTATCTGCCTGAAGCGCTTCCTCCATGTAATGCGTGATGAGAAGAATCGTTTTACCCTCGCTGTTAAGCTTGCGTATGGTTTCCAGCACCTCAGCGCGCCCCTCCGGGTCCAGCATCGCTGTGGGTTCGTCAAAGACAATAATATCCGGATGCATCGCCAACACACCCGCAATGGCCACGCGCTGCTTCTGCCCACCGGAAAGCATATGCGGCGCGCGCTCTTTAAAATCGCTCATGCCGACCTGATCCAATGCCGCATCCACGCGCTGACGAATTTCCTTAGGCGGCACACCGATGTTCTCAGGGCCAAACGCCACATCTTCTTCCACGATGGTGGCCACGAGTTGATTATCGGGGTTCTGAAACACCATTCCCGCGCATTTTCTGATATCCCACACGTGCGCTTCATCCTTTGTGTCCATACCGTTTATCATCACATGACCCAAAGCAGGTAAAAAAAGCGCGTTAATATGCCGCGCAAACGTGGATTTTCCCGACCCGTTATGCCCGATGATCGCGATAAAATCGCCTTTTTTTGCCGATAGCGATACACCGGACAATGCCGGACTGATGCTGTCTTCACATGTATATGAATACGTTATATCTTTAACTTCTACTATGGCCATTCCTTTTAGCCTTTCCACATATACCTTTTCTTGCGTATCGTTTTAATAGTCTCAATTATACACCAAAAGGCTCTGAAAACAAAATTCAAAGCCTTTCGTTAGCAAGCCCCTCAAAAGCAAAGCTTTTTGAGAAACCAAAACATACAGTATAGATGTTTTAGACCAGCTCGAGTATGACCATCTCTGTCGCGTCACCGCGGCGCGGTCCTTTTTTGATGATGCGTGTATAACCGCCGCCTGTGCCAAGATCCTGTGCGCGCTTGGCATACTTCGGGCCGTATTCTCTAAACATCTTCTCGACAAGCGGATTGGCTACTTCGTTTTCACGCTTTTTATAGTCGTACTTGCTTTCACCGTCTTTTTTCGGCTCCGGTACGTTATACAGGTAGCTCATGAGCTTGCGTCTTGCAGCAAGCTTAGACGGCGCATCGTTAACGACTTCACGCTTTACTTTTTCGTCACCCTCAGTCACTTCTTTTGTGACTTTTACGGTTTTATCGTGTTCTTTAACCGCTATCGTGATCAGCTTTTCCGCAATGCTCCTGGCTTCTTTCGCCCGGGCCAGCGTTGTCTCGATGCGGCCATACCATAACAGTCCTGTGACGAGGTTCCGAAGCGTCGCCTGCCTTTGGTCCTGCTGTTGATTTAAATGTCTGTATCCAGCCATAATAAGCCTCCTCGTTGCCGCAAGCCGGACATATCAAAATGCCATGCGGCGAAAAAAATTGTAATCTATTTAGTCTTCAAGGCGCAGCGAAAGCCCCAGCGCGGCGAGCTTTTGCTCGACCTCTTCGAGTGACTTGCGCCCCAAATTCCTGACCTTCATCATTTCTTCTTCGTTGCGCTTGATGAGCTCTTCCACCGTGTTAATTCCGGCGCGCTTCAAGCAGTTGTATGAGCGAACCGAAAGATCGAGCTCTTCGATGGTGATCTCAAGAACCTTTTCTTTTTTGTCTTCCTCAGGCTCCACCATGATCTCCACGTTCTGTACATGATCGGTCAGCGCAACAAACTGTGCCAGGTGTTCGTTTAGTATCTTTGCCGAAAGCGACACCGCTTCATCTGGAGCAATTGTCCCGTTTGTCCAAAGCTCTATCGACAGCTTATCGTAGTCCGTGATTTGCCCGACGCGCGTATTCTCCACCGTGAAATTAACCTTTCTCACAGGCGTAAATAGCGAATCCACCGGAATCACACCGATCGGCATGTCGTTTTCTTTGTTCTTGTCGGCAAGCACATAACCGCGGCCTTTTTCCACGGTAATCTCCATGTAGAGGCTGCCGTCTTTATCAAGCGTCGCAATATGCATATTTGGATTCAGTATCTCAACATCTGCATCCGTGATGATATCCGCTGCCGTGATATCCTTTGGCCCTCTTACATCTAGCGTGAGAGTCTTTGCCTCTTCCACGTACATCTTAACCGCAAGGCCTTTTAAGTTCATCACGATATTGACGACATCTTCCGTCACACCCTTTATCGTGGAGAATTCATGAAGCACGTTATCGATCTTGACGCGCGTGACTGCCGCACCGGGCAGGCATGAAAGCAATACACGCCTTAACGAGTTGCCAAGAGTGGAACCAAACCCACGCTCCAGCGGCTCCATCACATATTTCGCGTACGAATTGTCGCTAGCCTTTTCAACGCATTGTATATTCGGCTTTTCAATTTCTAACATTTATAACCCTCCTGTTATAGACGAATAGTTTTTGAGGGCAACCGCTTATATCCGTTACTTAGAGTAATACTCAACGATCAGATGCTCTTCTATAGTCAGGTCTATATCCTCTCTTGCCGGCACAGCGACCACTCTGCCTGTCAGATTCGCATTGTCCATCGTAAGCCAGCTTGGCATTGGACGCGCTTCGCTTTCGCGAATCTCTTTTAACTTTTCAGTATCGGCGAGACTTTTCTTAACTGTGATCTCATCACCCACTTGGACGAAGTAAGACGCAATATCCACTTTCTTGCCGTTCACAAGAATGTGTCCATGAAGTACAATCTGACGCGCCTGCGCTCTGGAGTCACCAAGACCCAGACGGTAAACCACATTGTCAAGACGCGATTCCAGTAGCTGCAACAGGTTTTCACCCGTTTTGCCCTTCATGCGCTCAGCAATATTATAATATTTTTCAAACTGCGATTCCAGCATACCGTAAGCACGTTTGACCTTCTGCTTTTCACGGAGCTGAATACCGTATTCAGATACTTTCTTTCTGCTCTTGCTTTGTACGCCGGGCGCCACCGGGCGCTTAACAAACGAGCATTTTCCCGAATAGCACCGATCACCTTTAAGGAAGAGCTTGCAGCCTTCCCTGCGGCAAAGACGGCACACGGAACCTGTATATCTTGCCATTGTCTATCTCCTCCTTATACTCTCCTGCGTTTGGGCGGGCGGCATCCGTTATGCGGAATGGGCGTCACGTCCTTAATGAGCGACACTTCAAGACCCGCTGTCTGCAAAGCGCGAATGGCCGCTTCTCTTCCGGAGCCTGGGCCCTTCACATACACATCCACATACCGAAGACCATGCTCCATCGCAGCTGTCGCAGCCTTTTCCGCCGCCACCTGAGCAGCAAAAGGAGTGCTCTTTCTTGAACCTCTAAAGCCCATGCCGCCAGCACTTGCCCACGAAAGCGTGTTACCACCGACGTCGGTCATTGTCACAAGCGTATTATTGAAGGAAGCACGGATATGTGCCTGACCGCGCTCGATGTTCTTCTTTTCTCTGCGCTTTCTCGCAACTTTCTTTGGCTTAGCCATTGACTATCCTCACTTTCTCTTTGCGCTCGCGGTCCGCTTGGGGCCTTTTCTTGTGCGCGCATTTTGTTTGGAACTCTGTCCTCTTACCGGCAGACCTTTACGGTGGCGAATACCGCGATAGCATCCGATTTCCATAAGACGCTTGATGCTCATTGTCACATCTCGTCTCAGATCACCTTCCACTTTCAGGTTCTTGTCGATATATTCTCTTAACTTGCTGACATCCGATTCGGATAAGTCTTTTATCCTAATTTCGGGGTCAACGCCTGTTGCCGCTAAAATATCACGGGATGTTTTAAGCCCGATGCCGTAGATATAGGTCAGGCCAATTTCAACCCTTTTGTCCCTTGGCAGGTCAACACCTGATATACGTGCCACTAAATTACACCTCCGAATTTGTTATATAGAAGCTATACGGATCGAAGATAGGTCTTCGCAGCCGCTCCGTACAAACATTCATCCTTGCGTTTGCTTGTGCTTTGGATTTACACAGATCACCATCACTTTACCCTTGCGCTTGATGACCTTACACTTTTCACATATCGGTTTCACCGACGGTCTGACTTTCATTATATTTTCCTCCTTTGATGTTAGCCCTTACCGCGCCATGTTATACGTCCACGCGTCAAGTCGTAAGGCGATATTTCTACTGTCACTTTATCACCGGGCAGTATACGGATGTAATGCATCCGCAGCTTTCCCGAAATATGCGCTAAGACTTTGTGGCCGTTTTCCAACTCGACTTCGAACACTGCGTTCGGGAAGGCCTCCGTCACTCTGCCTTCCATCTCTATGACGTCGCTTTTAGACAAATTGCATCCCCCTTCTAAGCGTCGCTTTCATTCTTGCACGATCGTATCGCGCTGCGTATTTCCGCATCAAATACTCTTGCGCCCCCTTTCAGCTTGCCCGCAATCCCTTCAAGCACTTGAGGACAGAGCTTTAAATGCCGAAGCTTTTTCTTTTTGGGACGATCTTTGGTTCTTAAGTCGCCATCAACAATATATACGTAATTGTCGTCAATAATGTCTGCAATTACGAAATATCTGTCCTTATCGCGGCCGGCGGTTGATACGGCAACCCTTCCAATCTCTACGGGATACTCAACCATATCATATCCTCCTTTGCCTACGTCTGAGTGAGGATCATAGGCCCATCATCCGTCAGCGCTATCGTATGCTCATAATGCGCCGACAAACTGCCATCTTTGGTACGCACTGTCCAGCCGTCCAGCATGGTCACTGTCTCCTTGCCACCATAATTGATCATCGGCTCAATGGCAAGTACCATGCCCGCCCGAAGCCTGGGACCGCGTCTGCCGCTCACGAAATTCGGCACATTGGGCTCTTCATGCATGTCTCGCCCAATGCCATGCCCTACCAGCTCTCGCACCACCGAAAACCCTGCAGCTTCCGCTGTATTTTGTACGGCGGCCGATATACTCTGCAACCGGTCACCGTTTACAAACGCGTTCATTCCTGCGTAAAAAGCCTGTTTCGTGATATCCATTAGCCGAAGCGCTTCACTGCTGACCTTTCCGACTGCGTATGTTTTTGCGCTGTCTCCATGGTAGCCTTTATATTTTGCACCAAGATCGATGCTGACAATATCACCGTTTTGGATCACTCTGTCTGACGGTATACCATGCACAATCTCATCGTTAACCGATGCGCATATCGACGCAGGATAACCATGAAACCCAAGGAAAGAAGGTTCAGCGCCCTGCTTTTCGATATACCGTTTTGCTATGGCGTCCAGCTCCAGCGTTGTTATTCCGGGCTTTATCGCCTCTCCCACCATCTTTAACGCCTCCGCTGTTATTCTGCCAGCGTCGCGCATGAATTCAATTTCTCTGGGGGATTTTAATGTGATCATTTTTGCTCCAGCACATCCGTTATCGTATCAGTGATATCGTCGATCCCGCCGGAACCCACCACATCGTGCAGTATACTAAGATCCGTATAATATTCAATCAGCGGCTGCGTTTTTTTCTTGTAAACGCTTAAACGCTGTTTGACGATTTCTACTTTGTCATCGTCACGCACGTACAGGCTCCCGCCGCATTTTGGGCATCGCTTTGGGTCTTCCAGCATTGACTCATGATACGTGGCACCACAATCAGCGCAAATGCGCCTTCCGCATATACGGTGTATCAGCTTGTCGTCCGGCACATTTATGTTAATCACTGCGTCGAGCACTGCAAATGTACCGAGCGCCTCGGCCTGCTGCCGCGTGCGCGGAAACCCGTCGAGCAGGAACCCGCTTGTCGCATCCGGCTTGCTGATACGCTCTTTCACCATCTCAATGATAACCTCATCCGGAACAAGCTCACCCGCATCGATATATGACTTCGCCTGTTTCCCAAGCTCTGTACCGCCCTTTATTTCTTCGCGCAGCATATCGCCTGTGGATATATGAGGAATATTGTATTTTGCTGCTATCCGGACTGCCTGCGTGCCTTTTCCGGCACCCGGCGGTCCCACAAACATCAGTCTCATTATCTACCTCTTACTTAAGAAATCCTTTATAATGACGCATCATCATATGGGATTCAAGCTGTCTTGTGGTCTCAAGAGACACACTGACCATAATAAGCAGGCTTGTTGCGCCAAACGGCGATGAAAAACCCGCAATTGCCGCCAGCACCGTAGGCACTGTCGCCACCAGCGCAAGGAATATCGCGCCGAACAGCGTGACACGGACAAGTATCTTCTGCAAATACTCCGATGTGGGCTTGCCTGCGCGTATGCCGGGAATAAACCCACCGTTCTGCTGTATATTCTTAGACACATCCACAGGATTGAACGTGGCCTGCGCATAGAAAAATGTAAAGAAGAATATAAGCAACGCATACAAACCAAGATATAAAGGCGTAGAGGAGCCCATAACTGCATTATAAGATGCCTGAGTATCTGGCGAAGAGAAAAACTGCATGATCATGCCGGGGAACTGTACCAGCGTCATCGCAAAAATCAGCGGCAAAACGCCCGACGAGTTGATCTTCATCGGAATATGGGTGGACTGTCCACCGTATATTTTACGACCGATAACGCGCTTGGCATACTGCACTGGGATACGCCGTTCACCCAAATCGATAAACGTGATACCCGTTACGATAGCCAACGCAGCCACAATCACAATAATCAGCGTGATGATTGACGTGGTTCCGAGCGCCACGTTTCCCACATAAGAAACCGCCGCACTGGGAAACCTGGATACGATACTCACAAAAATGAGCAGCGAGATACCATTGCCCACACCGTTTTCAGTGATATGCTCACCAATCCACATAATCAGCGCCGTACCTGCCGTCAAGCAGAGTACAATCGTGATATAGTTGAGAATGATCGGTGTGCCAGTGTCCAAAATTGCATCGGAACCGAAAGTCACCAACATGCCAATCGCCTGTATCAAACCCAGCCCCACACCCGCATAACGCGTAATTGATGCAATTTTTTTGCGGCCTTCGGGGCCTTCCTTAGACATGCGCTCCAGCGGCGGTATCGCCATCGTCAGCAAATTCATGATGATAGATGCTGTCACGTACGGTATGATACCCAGAGCAAACAGAGAAAACTGAGACAAGCCACCGCCTGCGAAGAGGTCGATGAAACCGCCAAACGCATTGCCCTGTATCTGCTCTGCCACAAACGCCGCATTAACGCCCGGAACCGGCACATGAGCACCGATTCTGTAGACAATCATCATCATGATCGTATAGATCATCTTTTTTCTGATATCCGGAACCTTCCATGCGTTTCGGAGCGTACTAAACATTATTTAATCACCTCTGCCGTTCCTCCGGCAGCGGCAATTTTCTCCGCAGCCGTAGACGTGAACTTAGCCGCTTTGACGGTCAGTTTCTTGGTGATTTCTCCGTTACCAAGCACTTTTAAGCCGTCATAAGTCTTTCTGATGATTCTTTTTTCTTTTAAAAGTTCTACTGTCACTTCCGTGCCGTCTTCAAAGCCATTAAGCTCGCTGACGTTTACAGTGGCATATTCTTTGGCGAATATGTTGGTGAAGCCTCTCTTTGGGAGCCGTCTTGAAAGCGGCATCTGACCGCCTTCAAACCCAGGACGTACACCGCCGCCGCTTCTAGACCACTGACCGTCCTGACCACGCGTAGACGTCTTGCCGTGACCGGAGCCGATACCTCTGCCCACGCGTTTCTTTTTCTTTTTGGAGCCCGGAGCCGGCTTTAATTCGTAAATATTCACTCGTCCTGCCTCCTTTAAGCGTCTAGCACCCGAACCAGGTGCGTCACTTTATTGATCATTCCGCGAATACATGCGTTGTCGTCATGCTCCACGATTGCGTTCATCTTTTTTAGACCAAGGGCTTCCAGCGTCGCTTTTTGATCTTTTGCATAGCCAATCGGGCTTTTCACGAGCTGAACCTTAATCTTTGCCGCTTTCTTTGCCATGATTATAGGCCTCCTTATTTAAGCTGATCGACACTGATACCGCGAAGCTTAGCATATTCCTCCGCCGTCTTTAGCGCCTTTAAGCCTTCGAGCGTGGCCTTCACACAGTTGACCGGCGTGTTAGATCCTTGCGATTTTGTCTTAATGTCTTTTACGCCTGCCAGCTCAAGAACCGCTCTAGCCGGTCCGCCCGCTATAACACCGGTACCTTCAGATGCCGGGAACAACAGCACACGGCCTCTTCCGAATATACCGACCACCTCGTGGGGAATCGTTGTTCCCACAAGGGGAACCTGTATCAAGCTGCGTTTGGCTTTTTGAACAGCCTTAGAAATCGCATCCGGAATTTCCGCCGCTTTGCCAAGACCCGCACCTACACGGCCCTTTTCATCACCGACAACAACCAGCGCCGTGAATCTGAAATTACGACCGCCCTTGACAACCTTTGCAACACGGTTGACATAAACGAGCTTTTCCTTGAACTCCTGATCTTCTTCTCTCTTGAAGTTCTTGCGGCCGCCGCGCGGTGCGCCTTTATCGTTCTTTCTGTCGCCTTTTTGGAATGAATCGTTCCTCTGCACCAGACAAACCTCCTTTTAAAACTTGAGTCCGGCTTCTCTGGCGCCTTCTGCCAGCTGCTCAACTCTGCCCATATAGATATAACCGCCGCGGTCGAAAACAACTTGTTCGATGCCGCCCGCGAGCGCTTTTCTGCCTATCGCCATGCCAACGATTTTCGCCGCTTCTTTTTTTGTCTTGCCTTCAACGTCCATTTTTAAGTCGTTGCTTAGCGTTGATGCACTTGCCAGCGTCACACCCTTCACATCGTCAATGATCTGAGCATAAATGTTGTTTGTGCTGCGAAACACGTTGAGCCTCGGCCTTTCCGTTGTACCGGAAATCTTGTTGCGTACCCTTAAGTGGCGCGCCTGCCTGATAGCGTTTTTATCAACCTTGTTAATCACTTTAAGCCACCTCTCTACATTCCGGTCTTGCCGACTTTACGCAGCACTTCCTCGCCCTGATACCGTATACCCTTGCCTTTGTACGGTTCGGGAGGACGAATATCGCGAATATCTGCTGCAAACTGGCCGACAACCTGTTTGGATATGCCGGATACTTTGATGATGTTGGTTCCTTCCACGTCCAGCGTGATGCCCTTTATCTCAGACACCTCAACCGGATGGGAATAGCCCACATTCAGCACGATCTTGTTGCCGCTCTTTTGTACTCTGTAGCCCACGCCCACAACCTCAAGCGTCTTGGTAAACCCGTCCGTGAGACCCGTGACCATGTTGGCGACGATTGCGCGTGAGAGACCGTGCATCGCCCTGGCTTCTTTATCATCCGAGCTACGCTTTACATTCACAACGCCATCTTCCACACTGACCTCAATTTCAGACGGTATCTTTTCAGTAAGCTCGCCCTTTTTGCTTGTCACCTTAACGATATTACCTGTCTCGACTGCCACCGTGACACCCGTAGGAACCGTTATAGGCATTCTACCGATTCTCGACATTTTTATCTCCTCCGCAAAAGCGTAATTTTCTATGCTGCGATCAGCCGACGCCTTTAACGCGCGTTACCACACGTAAGCGAGAACTTCTCCGCCCACGCCGTTGTCTCTCGCATCACGGTCTGTCATGACGCCTTTAGACGTGGATATGATGGCAATGCCAAGGCCGCCGAGCACTTTAGGGAGCTCATCCTTGTTGGCATAAACCCTCAGACCCGGTTTGCTGATCTTTTTGAGCCCGTTGATAATGGACACATCCTTCTCGCCATATTTTAGCGTGATGCGGATAACGCCCTGCGGACCCTCTTCTTTATACTCATACCCCTTTATAAAGCCTTCCTTAAGCAGAATACCGGCAATTGCCTTCTTCATTTTGGAAGCGGGCATATCGATCACTTCGTGTTTTGCTCCAATCGCATTACGGATACGTGTGAGCATATCCGCCACAGGATCTGTTACTGGCATGTCAATTTCC
>QKIQ01000112.1 GCA_003249555.1 Clostridia bacterium
TGCGGGCGAAGTGGCCAATGAAGTGTTGTTTATGGACGACGGGCTGGTGGTGGAACAGGGCCCACCGGCCGAGGTGCTGCGCCATCCCAAGCAGCAGCGCACGCGTGATTTCATGAGCAAGCTGCTGACGGTGTAAGTCTGACTGTTTGTATCATATCAACCGCCGCTCATAAATTGTATGTGTGGTCTAGCGGTCCCGATCCTTTCCCCAAATCCAGCATGGCGTTCAGCGCGCCTGCGAGATAGCCTTTCGCTTTTTTTATGCTGTCGTCAAGGCTGTTCCCATCGGCCAGATTGCATGCAATTGCAGATGACAGCGTGCAGCCCGTTCCGTGCGTGTTGGGATTGTTCACTCTTATTGCGCGATACCAATGATACGCACCGTTCTCATAAAGAATATCCGCGGCTTCGCTGACCAGATGACCGCCTTTCACCAAAACTGCGCCGCTGTAATGTGTTGAAATCTGCTCTGCCGCTTTGATCATATCATCCTCGTCTTTTATATGAAAGCCACATAACACTTCCGCTTCGGGGATATTCGGCGTAATGATAGTGCCAAGAGGCAACAGCTTTTTTACCATCGTGTCGATCGCTTCGTCGGATAGCAGTTTGCTGCCGCTGGTGGAGACCATCACAGGGTCTACCACAACGTTTCGCGCCTTATATTGCACCAGCTTTCCGGCAATCACGTCAATGATTTCGCTGTTTGACACCATGCCGATTTTCACTGCGTCGGGCACGAAATCGGTAAAAATACAATCAAGCTGCTGCCCGACGAACTGCACAGGCACATTCATAATCCCGTAAACGCCCGTTGTGTTTTGCGCCGTCAGCGCCGTTATCGCGCTTAGTGCATACATTTTGTGCGCGGTGATCGTTTTGATGTCGGCTTGTATGCCCGCGCCGCCGCTTGAATCCGATCCCGCGATCGTTAAAACCTTTTTAATCAAAAAAACCCCTCATTTCCTCGAATGAATTAAAAAATACGTCCGACAGCTTTCTTATTTGAGCGCTGTGTGCCGCTTGCGATTTGTCGTACATACCCGCTACAAAAAAACCGGCCTTCTTCGCTGTTTGCACCGCATACAGCGCATCCTCAAATACCACGGTGCTTTGCTTATGGGTTCCAAGATGCGTCAATGCTTTATTAAATATGTCCGGCGTATCTTTTCCGCTGCCCACCTGTGTGCACGTAAAAATGCCGGAGAAACAATCAAGAACACCGTTACGCCGCAACGCCGCCTTTGCAAGATGGCTGTCCGTCGCCGTCGCCACGCACATTTTTACACCTTTTTTCTTAAACGTTTCAAGCATTGCCTTAACGCCCGCTTTTGCCGTCACCTTGCCGGTATAAAAATGCTCAATCATGCGGTTGACGCCGCTTATAATCTGCTCGATGCTTAAGTCCACACCGTACTCGCTTTGGTAATACGCCGCCGCCTGCAAAAGGCTCATTGTTTTGAATGTCTCGTTTAAATTCTCCTTTGGCTTTATGCCAAGGCTTTTAAGATAATCTTCACCAATCGTATCCCAAATAAACATCGAATCGAGCAGGGTTCCGTCAAGGTCGAATATGGCTCCTTCTATTTTCATGCGTTTGCCATCCGTTCCGAAAGCGCCCGCAGCTCCCTGCACTCTTTTTCTATATCTCGGCTTGCAAAAATGGCGGATACAAGCGCCACACCGTCAATGCCTGTGCCGGCCAGCGCCATGATGTTGTGCTTCACAATGCCGCCGATGGCCACCACAGGAATCGATACCGCGGCGCAAATCTCTTTCAGTGTGTCATGGCTGACCCTATCGGCATCCGTCTTGGTCTCCGTTGAAAAAACAGCGCCAACGCCCAAATAGTCCGCGCCGTTTTTTTCCGCAAGCACTGCCTGCGCCACCGTCTGAGCAGAAACGCCCAGAACCATGCTCTCTCCGATCAGCCTGCGGACATGACCGGCCGTCATATCTTTCTGACCCACATGAACACCGTCGGCACCACACCGCATCGCAATGCCGACATTGTCGTTCACAATAAAAGGCACGCCGTATGTTTTACACAGCTGCATAATTTCCTTGGCCTCTTTGAAAAACGCGTCGGCGTCCAGTTCCTTCTCGCGCAGCTGAATACACGTTGCGCCGCCTTTTATTGCTTCTTCCACCTGAGCGTAGAGCGTTTTTTCGCCCGCCCACGCGCTGTCGGTTACCGCGTAAAGCCGCAGGCTTTTTTTATCGCACTTCATATTTCGCCCCATTTGCAAGATCATCTGCTCTCAGGCAGTATATTTCATCAATGATATATTGTCTGTACGACGCGTTGCCGTCTTTCTTACCCAGCCTCTTGAAGCCGCGCTCTCCGCACAAGCCCATCGCGCAAACCGCAGCGGCGACGGCCTCTAAAGGGCTGCTTGGATTAGACACCAGATACGCCGCCGACATGGCCGAAAGCATACAGCCCGTTCCGGTGATTTTGCTCATCATTGGATGCCCGTTTCGAATCACATACGCTCTTTCCCTGTCCGCCACAACATCAACGGCTCCTGTCATTGCGATCACCACGCCTGTTTTTTGGGCAAACTTTTTCGCAAAAGAAACGGCGTGATCTAGCGTGTCATCCGTCACCGTATCCGCCACATCCGCATCAACGCCTTTTGTTGTTCCTTCACCCAAAGCCAGTGTTTTTATCTCCGAAATGTTTCCACGAATCGCGGCAAACTTGACTTCGTTTAACAGCCGAAGCGCCGTATCGGTACGCAGCCGTGACGCGCCCGCTCCAACAGGATCGAGCAGCACGGGATGGCCGCACGCATTTGCCTTTTTGCCTGCCGCCAGCATCGACGGAATCGTGTGCCGGTTCAGCGTGCCGATATTGATATTCAAGCCGCCGCAAATCGACGTGATTTCCTCAACCTCGTCAATGTCGTCCGACATGATCGGCGACGCGCCGCACGCAAGCAGTATATTGGCACAGTCGTTCACCGTGACATAATTCGTGATATTGTGCACCAAGGGCGCCTTCTTCCTCACGTTTTCAAGCATTGTTTTTAGCATCTTTTTCTCCTCTTATCGTTTTGTTCGCAACAACACAGATCAACGCCGTGATGACCAAAACCGGCAGTGTATTCTCTACCGGCGTATCGATGGACATAAACAGACGGTACACGACAAACCCGATCAGCCAGACAACGAGGTTAATTACATCAAAGCCTTTGGCGGAGAGCGGTCTTTTCGCTTGTTCCAAAATATAACCCCTTCTTTCTAAAACAGAGCAATCGAGTAGGGGCTAACCGTATCAGGTTTCGCCCCTCTCACACCACCGTACGTACGGTTTTCCGTATACGGCGGTTCAATTCGTAATTAAGTGTACTTTGTTGAAGTGGTCTAATAGTGATATTAGGCCTCTTTGCTTTAACC
>QKIQ01000093.1 GCA_003249555.1 Clostridia bacterium
AACGGCAAAACAGAAGGGTGTCAGGGACAAGCTCACAATCATGGTTGGCGGCGCACCTGTCACAGATTCATTCTGCAAATCAATCGGCGCGGATTATTACACACCGGATGCGGCATCGGCGAGCGATGTGGCACTGCAGGTCTGCCAGGCTTAAAGGCAACGCTTGGCAAGCTACCGCCAATGGCTTGGCTTACAAGTTGCTGAAAAAAAGCAGACATCATAGTCATTATGAAAGGACTCTTAGCGGAGTCCTTTTTTAGCTTGTCGAAAAAGCACACACACGATGCTCACCTTGAATATAGTAAAGAGAATAAATGTGAAAGGTGAGTGTCAAAGACATGAGCTGCTATCAAAGAAGAAACGTCCCAATGCAGCAAACGCAGGCTCCCGTAGTGGACGCAATGGTGACAACCGCGCCTCCAGGACTGGGCGACCCGGCGCCTGAATTTACAGCTATGACAACGGACGGCGTGAAAAGCCTGTCCGAATACCGCGGTAAATGGGTGATTCTGTTCAGCCATCCGGGAGACTTTACACCAGATTCAGAAAGGCTAACTAGATATTCCACGATATTTTGATCGAATCTTGCCCAATGTAAACGGCTTCTATAAATGTAGAGGCCCATTCTGACTTTGTCTGAACATCTGCGCCATCCCATCCGGAAAGCAGTTTCTTCGCGGTATCGAGCATCTTCTGGACATTAAGCGGCGGCGGCGGATTCAGGGATGTTGATAGCTCCGCCTTTTGGTTATCCAGCCCTTCAATACGCTTTATGATATGTTTACTGGCAGAGCTTCCGTCTGCCATAGACAGAGCTTCAACAAGCTTACCGATCTCTTGATCAATCTTTATAAGCTGTTGGCGAATATGTATGCTCGGTTGACCCGTCTGCTCGGGGCAGAGCTTGTCCACATTGAGATTTCTAACGGCGTCTAAAAGCTCCCTTTCAACAAACAATTCAACTTTCTTCTGGGGGTGCATTTTATTATTCTTACAAACACCAGTATGTCGGTTTGCGCTACATTTAAAATAATGATAAGACCTTACTTTCATAACGGTTGCGGAATATCCGCATTTTGCACATTTGGTTAACCCGGTAAGCCAGCTGCGCTTCCCTGTGCCGGCACGCTTTAACGACTTATTCTTACTCATTTGGTATTGAGCATCAATAAAAGTATTCGCATCGATGAGCGGCTCGTGGGCGCCTTTAACGAGTATCTGTGATTCAATAGGATTGTAAGACCTATTAACATGGCCTACCTCTTTTCCAAAAAGCAAACAGCCTGTCGTGCCGTCAAATTCTTCGACAGGATTAGATATCTGATATCCTTTACTAAAAAAATAATCGTACATCTCCGGCACGCATGCCACGTAAACTGGATTTGTTAAAACACGACCTACGCCCACTCCTGTAAATGGTTTTTCTGTTGATGTCTTTATGCCTCTCTCGTTTAGTGACAACGCGATAGCTCGTAATGATGTGCGGCGTGCGGTATAAGCTTCAAAGATATCTTTTGCAATCGGGGCTGTAATCGGATCAGGGTGAAGAATAGACATTGTCTTTCCATTAAGATCAGCTTTTGCTGTAGTATATCCAAACGGGCACCCGCCACCTAAGAATGCGCCAATCTTGCCGCGGGCAAAATAGGCGTCTTTTATACGTCCGGCGATCGTCTCGCGCTCGAGCTGGGCGAACACCATGACAATATTGACCATGGCGCGGCCCATGGGGGATGTGGTATCGAGGTTTTCTGTCGCGGAAACATAACCACAGTTATGCTTTTTGAAGAACTCCTGAAGGTTTGCAAAATCAAGAATGTTGCGCGATATACGGTCCAACCGATAACTATAGACCGAGGTAATTAACCCGTTCTTTATATCCTCCATCAGTTGCTCAAACGCGGGGCGATTTATGTTTGATCCGGAATATCCACTGTCTACATATTCTTTAATATCACCTTTGGTGATGATATTTTTGCAATGCGCAATCTGCGCATCTAACGATATGCTGTTTTCTTTTTCTACGCTCTGCCGTGCATATATGGCTATCAAGTTACTTACCTCTATTCTGTGGCTTCTTGCAGTATCGTATCCAATGCTTCTGTATTAGATAAATCGTAATCTATAGCAAATTGACGGACGGGATAGGCCATGTCGTCGTATTCTTCGCCGGTGTATCTATTTAGCTCTACAAGCTTATTTGCCATATCAATAGCCTCTTGGCTGTCGCTTGCTTCGAGGATTTTCATAGAGGCAATCAGTGCCCGTGCTGCATCTTCCAGTGACTTAGGGTGACTTTGTTCATATACGTTAGATATTTGAATTTCGATAATATCTGAATTTAAATCATAATCACTGCTAAAATTGTTCCGTACGAGAACAACCGCATATTCCATTTCAATATTATGTTTTATAGCAAAATATCCGACCAACATACCCACGATGATCATAAATGTAATAACAAACCAAATCCATTTATGCTTTTTCACTTATGCTAACTCCTCATCTAAAAACATCGTCTTAAACCCCGACACTCGTGCCTCATAATACGCAAACACCCACGTCAGAAACTCTTCAGTGACGCCGAGATATTCCGCGCATTCAAACGCATTTCGCACACCTACGTCATGGGCCTTATACAATTTTTCAAGCGGCACAACCAGTTCAATAGCATATGCAATGGCGCGAGCTTCTTGGCGCGTCATTTCTGCCGGATCCATTGATCGCGCATCGCCCCAAGATGTGATGACATGGCCGTATTCCTCGGCCAGTGTACATAGGCGGCGGCAAGCGCTCATGCGCGAACGCAGACAGATGATTTTCTTATTATTTCCTTTGCAGAATAATCCATCCGCGCTATTTGGTATTTGTGTGCTTTCGATAATAGAAATGCCTTCGTCAACAATTCTTTGCTCAAGAGCCTCATCTGCTGATATCATGTAAGTCTCCTGTTGGTGTCGAATGTGTGTTCTTTAATTGTAGTCCAAGATGTGGTAAATGACAAGCCGCTATATATTGTGTCACAATAAAGCGCGAATAACTATTCTTTATCGCGCTTACTTAATATGTATTGGATAAAGTTATCGATTTCTTCTTTTTCATCATCGGTAAAATCGCCGGGTGTATTTTTATGGAATGCAACAACCTCGGGTTCGATCATTTTAGGTCTTCCTAAAAGATAATCAATTGAAACGCCAAAAAATTCAGCTATTGTTTTTAGAGCCTCGAAGGAAGGCTCGGTTCGTCCAGCCTCATAATTAGCAATAGCAGTTCTCCCGTAATTAAGCTTTTTAGCAAGTTCTGCTTGAGTAATATTATTATTTAGCCGTAGTTCTTTAAGGCGATTTTTAAAATCCAAAACGACATCTCCTTTAATTCATTATAACTGTGAATGTCACGAAACAAAACATATGGTCACAAAATCGAGAATTTGTTGTTGACATGTCATGAAGTGTGACGTATAATCAAGTCATAAAATGTGACGTTGGGGGAACCATGGCAGCTCTTAATAGATTGAAAAAGATTCGAGAAGAACGTGGCTATACGCAACAGCATGTTGCTGATTATCTTAATGTATCTCGATCAACCTATACGCAATATGAAACAGGTGTCAATAATATTGGATTTGACAAGATCGTTTTACTAAAACGACTATTTAACATAACAGACGACCTTATTTTTTTACCTGACAACGACACAAAACGTGACCTCCTAGCTTGATATCAGTATACCCAAAGCTAGGACGATATACCACGTGATGAGCCTGCCGGACGGGTGACCAGAACGGCAGAGATTATACCGAAAGGGAAATTTAAGCGGCGGGAGGTAGACCATGCAGGATAAAAAGAGAAACATCTATCAGATCGCGCGAGCCGACAAGGGCATCACGCAAGAAAAATCGGCGGAGCTGCTCTGTGTGTCCGTTGAGAGCCTCCGCGCTTATGAGACAGGCCGCACAGTACCGCCAAATGACATTGTATGCGCCATGATCGAGATTTACGGCACACAGTATCTTGCATATCAGCACCTTGTCTTTAGTTCGGAAGTGGCGCGACATTGCCTGCCTAAGATCGAATTTAAAGACCTTCCTGAAGCGGTGCTCAATGTCCTCAAAGAAGTATCTGATTTCGTGAAGTGTAGAGATGGGCTTATCAACATTGCAGCTGATGGAAAAATCAGCGAAGAGGAACGTCCTGAGTTTGAGCGTATCATGAACGAATTTGAAGATGTGGTGTCCTCATATTATGCGCTCCGGTTCTCACCCGACAGAACACGCGAACAGGGGTGATGGTATGCCTGATCGATATGAGGCAATGGATAATTTTCGCATTGAAATGTCGCTGCGAGATAAATCGCAAATAGTACGCGTCACAGTGGTTGCGGATAATGAAAAATCTGAATTCGAGCTCGAGTCGTTGGTGATGGTCGGTATTAAAAGCGGAAGTCACAAAGAGACCGACAGCGAGAGCAGGTGCATTATACAGGGCACGGTAATCGGAAACTTTGACAATGCGCACAGCCGCCACATCACATTTGGAATAAAAGGTATTTTAAGATCGGCAAAGCTCCGCCTGGTTAAAAAGTTTTTAATCGGTCGGCGAAGAGACAATTAGATGGCAAAATGGACAAAGCAAACGGAATATCTATTAACGAGGTGATTGATATGTCAGAACCCATCATAGTTGAAATGCATGGTCAAAAATACACACAGGAGCCGCCTATTAAAATGGACGGATATAAAATCATCAATCTGCATCCGGTGTTAACGCCCGAGGAACGCGAAAGGCGTGAAAAGATTCTGTACCGCAAGGTTTACAAGCTGTTAAAGGCCATGCAATAAGCATGGCGGCGGGACTGCCGGTTTCAAAGCTGCTGATAATTGGACAAGGAGTAAGTCATGATCTCAATCCATGAAAACACAATCTTATCCGTCCCGGGCGTCTCGATATGGGACATGCTTGCCGGGCGGCGGACGGGTAAAGCTATGGCATTTGCGCTCGTCGTCAAGTCATGCGGCGAAATTGCGGTCGATTTTGTAATGAGTTGCGATACATTAGAAGCTCGTATCCGGTATCGCCATATTGCAACCGAGGCTAACGATGGCCGAAAGGCCGTGCTCGTCTATGAAGGTGAGAAGTCATGATGGGACAGTTTATAGCGTGGCTGATCTATGGCGGCATCGCTCTGGTGGTGATCGTCGCCGGTATAGGGATTATGGAGAGGAGGACGAAACATGAAAGTTTGCATTGCAGGAAAGATAACAGGTGATCCAAATTACAAAACAAAGTTTGCAGAGGCCGAGACAGTGCTCAAGGCCGAAGGGAACGTGGTTTTAAATCCGGCGGTTCTGCCAGAAGGTATGCGCCCGGGTGACTATATGAGAATTTGTCTCGCGATGCTCGATGTTGCCGATTATGTATACTTTCTATCCGATTACGGTCAAAGCAGAGGATGTGGGGTTGAATATAGTTACTGCCAGTACGCGAGCAAACAAACAATGTACCAGCAACCGCAATAAGCGGTTTCATATATACCTCCATTGACACGGCCGGACTAGTCACCCGGCCCATATGCCGAACGTAGCTCAGCGGATAGAGCGCTGGCCATATCAGAGGTCGCAGGTTCGAATCCTGTCGTCGGCACCATGGGAACATTGGGAGATGAAGTAGGAATTAGGGCTGCGGGCCGTCGTGGTGGTGCGGCGGCCAAGACAGCCAGAAAGTGAGGTCAAGCATGGGTAACAAAATAGGAATTTTACAAAAGATCAAGATTGCATTGTTTTGGTTCACAAGCCCCACAAGAAAGAATATTTTAACCGTTACTTGTGAATTTTGCGGCGGAACAAACATTATTAAAGAATCCAGCTTTGGCACCATCGATGCTGAAAATGATCAAAAGCTAATCAAGGAGTATTCCGCACGGTACGTATGTATGAATTGCAAGGCGACATGTCAGTGCTTACAGACATGGTCAACATACAAGAGAGAGCATATTAATGCGGTCGAGAAGATTATACAACAAATGGCTAAAAATCAACCCGAGGATGCCGATCATGTTTCCTGATGTATGGGCTTATATATGCGGCGGTCTGCTGCTCGTGGCAGCCTTGATAATCGTATTCTGGCCGCAGAATCCACGGCTGAAATAAACATGGGGGAATACGCAAGAGGACAAGCGTAAGGGCTCATAACCCGAGCATGGCGCGGTTCGAGTCCGCGCTCCTCCACCAAAAACCTTGAAAGATGGCGCGGGTGTACAACAGATTTGATTGCGCGTCAATGCATGCGGCCTTCGTGAGTTTCCGCATGTGAACGCGCATGATAGGAGCCATCGTTGTGATGAAATAGAGCGGCAAAGGATAAAACTCACGATCAGCCGACGGGCTGAGAATCCAAGGCCGCTCGATCATGGAGATACCTTCAGCATCGGCTTGCTTAGCGGCTCGGCCATGCCAAAGGGCGCGGGCGCATGAGCCCGCAATCTCCACCAGTAAGACTACCCCTTTACATTGTCGGCGGCGGTCAAGCGCCGCTGCCGGCACAATCTTTTTGGAGGTCATTATGAAAGTTTTGCTTATTATCTCTCAGTATAGATGGTCTCGTCACATGTTCATAGTTGAGTCAAAAAGTGATGATCAGGAATATCTCAAAGTGTCACAGAAGCTTATCGAAGAGCTCGAGGACTATAAAAGGATATCCATTAACAGGGGTGACTATAATTACGGTGATATGCAAGAGCCGTTCTTCGGTGGAATGAAGCGCCGACACAACGTGAACGACTCTGGTGACATTTACTTTATACCCTGTATCTCAATAACGCATGCATTAAAAGAAATTAAAGAATATTGGGATACGTCAAGACGTGAATCTCGTGGATATAAAAAGCGCGAGCTGGAAAAATCCGTCGACGATCATCACAATGTTGCAATTATCAGAGACATTGTATCACGACATTTTAATATTCTTTGAAGCCCCACAAGCCCCGCCGTGAGACGCGGCGGCGGGATTTTGGCTGGGTATGTAGGCTGACACGGTAAAAACGCCGTAAATTGCCCATCCACGTACTAGGACGTGTAAAAAGCAAGGAGGAAACCATGGCAAAAATACGCAAGAGCATGTCATTTGATGAGGAAACGCTTTTAAAGCTCGAAGAGCTTGCGCTCGTCCGCCATGATACATCACCGTCTGCGCTGACAAATACGGCAACGGCAGCTATACATGCCTTACACTCAAAGCTTTCTGCACAAACCAAGAATGAAATCAAAGAGCAGGGAAAGCGGCCTAAGTTTTATGCCATGGTCCTTGAACTTTATAAATGGATGAAGGAGTGCAAGAAAAACGGAGGGCAGCCGGAATGAATATACTCAGAGTCATTCTCTTTCCGGCGGTGGTGATCTGCCGACAGATCGAGATCGGGAAGTACAGCAAGGCAATGCGCAAAGCACACCGGCGGCCTAAAGCCGTCCGTTACAGATAAGGAGGGTGTCATGTTTTTACCAAACTTCGCAGACGTTGAAAAAAACCCAAGCATGCATGATATGTATCACCAGCAATGGCTCTGGTTGCTCGATCATTACGGTAAAGAAGTCAACGGAAAGCTTGTTATTAATCCGGAAGATGTGATTGATCACTTTAACCATTCTGTCATTAAGACGGAAGCAGGAAACAAACATAAGTTCACAGGTGATCTCAAGCCAGAGATTGATGATGTTGGAGCCTTGGGTGTCGGGATGATCTGTGCCGGCGGATATGAGCACGGCGGCGGCAAAGCTGAGCTGTTCGGAGATCGCGGCATCTACGTGATGGTGATCAAGTCGTAAGTATACCTTGTGGCATCATACCACTTTGTATAGATAGCAGTAGTAGAGCCGGACAAGCCCCGGGCGGCTACAAAAGAAACCGGGGCAGGGGGTGACTTTATGGCAGGATATACGCAGCGCGGGGGAGCGTTTAAAGGCGCATTCTTAGAGAATGTCGTAAACAGAGCGAACGAAGGATACCTGTTTCGCGGTATTGCTAAGGTAGATAAAACAGAGACAAAAGTCTCGGTAAGGCGCAAGTACAATACAGAAACACATAAAAGTGAGATCGTCGGCGCAGAGTTCCGCGGAGGCCCTAAAGTAGATTTTAACGGAATTTTACGCGGCGGCCAAGCAATCGGCTTTGATACAAAAGAAACAGCGGATACGTTAGGATTACCACTCAAAGAGATCCGCGATAATCAGATCATGTACTTCCGCTTAGCAGTTCCTTTTGGTGAGACTTGTTTTCTCGTTGTCTATTCATCTGCGCATGACAGGTTTTACCGGATCCATGCAAACAAAGTTCTCATGTATTGGGATCGATGGCAGGCCAACAAAAGAAAACACGGTTACAATCTCATACCTTATAAAGACGAAGATATGGCCGAGATCAAACCTCAATACGGCCTTACCCTCGATTATCTTGCAGGGTTATACAATAACGCCGATGTCTTGGCAGGCTCAAAACTATCGCAATACTTGGACGAGCGAGCGGTATATGCCTTTATCAATCGCGGAAAGGGAAGGAGGTGAGAAGATGCCCGAAGGAAAGATGACGCTCGGCAATCATTATGAGTATTCGGCCATCTATAACGACTTTGGCCATAACCCGAATACGCAGAAATTTTTCAAACAGATGGACTTTCTGACACCTAACCTGCTGCGAGCTCTTCGCCCCGGCCGGGTGATGTGCATTCATGTAAAGGATCGTGTGTTGTTCGGGAATGCAACCGGCACAGGCATGCCAACAATCGAACCTTTCCACGCACTATGCATACAGCATTATATGAATCACGGATTTCAATACTTCGGCATGATCACCGTCGTGACAGATGTGGTGAGAGAAAACAACCAGACATATCGCCTTGGATGGTCAGAGCAGTGCAAGGACGGCACCAAGATGGGCGTAGGCTGCCCTGAGTATATTCTGCTTTTCAGGAAACTGCCAAGCGACACCAGCAAGGCCTATGCGGATGTCCCTGTGACGAAAAGCAAAGATGAGTACACCCGGGCACAGTGGCAGATTGATGCGCATGCATTCTGGCCATCGTCAGGAGCGCGGCGGCTGACAAAAGACGAGCTGTCCGCTATGCCTGTAAATAGGCTTCAAGCGGCTTATCGCAAATACAGCCGCGAAACCATCTACAACTATAACGAGCATGTGGAGCTTGCAAAGAAGCTCGATGAAAAAGGTAAGCTTCCCGCGTCGTTTATGGTGGTCGCGCCGGGCAGCTGGTCAGATGAAGTGTGGGACGACATCAACCGCATGAAGACATTAAACACATCACAGAGCAGAAAGCGCCAGCAGATGCACGTTTGTCCGTTGCAGATCGATATCGTGGAACGGCTCATCAATCGGTATACAAACGCTGGCGATGTGGTATATGACCCGTTCGGCGGTCTCATGACGGTGCCTGAATGTGCTGTGAGGATGGGGCGGTACGGGATAGGCTGCGAGCTTAATGCTGGTTATTTCAGAGACGGTGTTGGGTACCTAAAGGCGGCGGAGCTGAAGGTGGATATGCCGACATTGCTTGATTTTTTGGAGGCTTAACACATGGGTTATATTCATGAATTGGTTATCGACAATTTTGCAGGTGGCGGCGGCGCCAGCGAAGGAATTGAACAGGCTATCGGCCGCGCGGTGGATGTTGCGATAAATCACGATCCGATGGCTATTGCCATGCACATGGTCAACCATCCGCAGACAAAGCATTACTGCGAGGACGTATTTTTGGTTGATCCGAGAGAAGTGGCGGCGGGACGGCCTGTCGGGTTGGTGTGGCTTTCACCTGATTGCAAGCATTTCAGCAAAGCCAAAGGCGGAAAGCCTGTCGAGAAGAAAATACGCGGGCTTGCGTGGGTTGGCGTACGCTGGGCAGCCACAGTAAAGCCTCGCGTGATTATGCTTGAAAACGTCGAAGAGTTCAAAACATGGGGCCCTTTACTTGAAAACGGTAAGCCGGATCCTAAGCAAAAAGGCCGCACATTTAATGCTTTTGTGAATGCGCTAAAAAGATATGGATACAAGGTTGAAACGCGCGAGCTTCGGGCATGTGATTATGGTGCGCCGACAACGCGCAAACGCCTGTTTTTAATCGCGCGGCGGGACGGTCGCCCTATTGTATGGCCTGAACCTACTCACGGCGATCCAAACAGCGAAGCGGTTAAAAAAGGAAAGCTTAAGCCATGGCGGACAGCGGCAGAGATAATCGATTGGTCTATTCCGTGTCCGTCAATATTCGAGCGTAAACGTCCACTGGCTGAAAACACCCTGCGGCGGATCGCGCGCGGCATTCAAAAATTTGTTATCAATAATCCTGAGCCTTTCATAGTACAGGTTAACCATAATGGTGATGGATTCAGAGGACAAGATGTAAAAGAACCATTACAAACCGTAACAGCTAAAAATGGATATGGTGTCGTCACTCCTTATATCACAAAGTTTCAGCAAAACAGTATTGGGCAGGTGCCCGGGAAACCTATTGATACCGTCATGGCTGGAGCGACGCGCTTTGGCTTGGTGACGCCGACAGTTATGGCTATAGGACAAACGGGCGGCGGAGATCGGACGGCGGCGGCAGACGAACCGCTGCGTACAGTTGTCTCAAAGGCGGAACATTGCCTGGTAGCGCCTACGCTGATTCAATATCATACCGAACAGGCAAAATGTGAACATCGCGGTCAAAGTCTTGAAGAGTCCATCATGACCGTTGACGCCGCGCCAAGATATGGTCTTGTTGCCGCTTTTATAAGCAAATATTACGACGGTACATATAAAGGCGCAGGAAGCGCGGCGGATGATCCTCTGCATACCGTGACAGCTCATGATCATAACGCACTTGTTACATCTCACATCCTTAAAATGAAGGGTACGAACATTGGGCAGCCTGATAAACAGCCGCTTCAAACAATCACTGCCGGCGGCTTACACTTCGGTGAAGTTCGCGCATTTCTTATGAAGTATTACGGCACTGGTGAAGGACAAGCTGCTTCTGATCCACTCGGTACTGTGACAACAAAAGACCGTTTTGGTCTTGTCACTATTCACGGTGAAGAATATATGATCTCCGATATAGGTATGCGCATGCTTGAACCGCGAGAGTTATTTAATGCACAGGGCTTTCCTTTGTCGTATGTGATTGATAAAGATATTGATGGAAACCAGATATCGAAAGCATCTCAGGTGGCTCGTTGTGGCAATGCGGTACCGCCTCCTTTTGCGAAAGCGCTGGTTATGGCAAACCTTCCAGAACTATGTGTGGGCGGACAGGTGACATTTGATCTGAGCGAGGGGCGACACTAATGTATATCAGCTATAAAGATTTAATCAAAGAACAGCAGAAAAACCTTGACTATAAGATTGATACTGCCGTCAAAGCTATTGCGTCAGGTTTTAGCGCATCTAAGCATAGCGCTGCGATAGCTTTTAGCGGGGGAAAAGACAGTACTGTGCTGTGGGATATTATACGGCGTTTCTTTCCTGAGGCGGCGGCCAAGGTATATATCATTTTTGGAAATACGGGCGTTGAGTACCCGGAAAGTTTAGTCTTTGCCCGTCAGATCGGACACAAATGGGGCGGCGGCAATTTTTATGAAGCGACACCTCTTAAGACTGAATGCGCAGGATTTAAATATGCTGCACAGCAAGAGATATTACAATATTACATCGACAATAGCCGTGTCAGCGACCTGCTGAAAGATGATGGCAAACTTAAGAGCACAGCCACACTGGAAGCCGCTTGCCCGGTACACCTGATGGACAAGTTTCAGCGTGAACACCTTATCTGGCACGAAGGTCAGAGAAAGAATTACTGGTGGTGTGTCGATCAGTACGGATGGCCGCTTCTTGGCAAGGCTTTTTCAAAGCTTAAGGCGCATCGTATCAATATCGACTGTTTTCTCAAGTTTTCAAAAAGCGAGAGTGAAGATCCGAAGCTGCACGCATACTATGACATTCTACGCGAAGTGAAGATATCACAGGCCTGCTGTGACACACTCAAGAAAGAGCCAAGCGAGAAGCTTCAGGCAGAGCTTCACGTTGATGTGATATTTAAGGGGCTTATGGCCGCGGAATCACGCTCACGCCAAACAAACTTTATATCCCGTGGATATCTGTTTGAATCATCAAGACCACATCTTGGCGGCGATTCATTTTATCATTGCAATCCATTATCAATATGGACGGATGATGATATTTGGGAATACATCAATCGCTATCACGTTCCATATTCGCCCCTTTATGACATGGGGTGGACGGATGATGAAGGTGTATTCCATAAGATTCAGCGCAACGGTTGTATGGGCTGCGGGACTGATCTTCTTTATCCTAACAACCACATGGCCATGCTGAGGCGTACGCATCCAAAGTGGTGGGAGCTGTTTATGCGTAAAGGGATGGCGGCGGAGCTCAATAAGCTGCGCATTGCAAAAAGCAACGGTCAGTTGTCACTTTTTGATCTTTTGGAAATAAACAGGCTGATCGATGAGCAGCCATGTATCTTTGACCGCATTGATAAGCTTGTGATGTTTGATAATACAGTAAACCCGGACGATATGCTTGAATACGATCCGGATGTAGCGTGAGGTCTATATGAGCGATAATAACAGCACCAAAAAAGGCACAATTATATATAACGATCTGCTTGATAAATGCAAACGCATGGACGACGCACAGTTCGGCCGTACCATGCGCCTTATACTACAATATGCCGAAGAACAGCAGCTTCCAAACTTAGATGATGAAGATCCGTTCATCGCCACGATCTTTGAGTTTGTGCGGCCGTCTATAGATAGTGATAGGGCTAAATGGGAGGCTCGCCGTGAAGTCAATCGTAAGAACGGTAAGAAAGGCGGGCGACCTAAAGCGACAGAAACCGAAACAAACCCACAAGAAACCCACGAAAACCCATCGCATAAAAATGAAAGCGAAATAAACCCAAAAGAACCCGATAACGGTTATCGGATAACGGATATCGGAGAACGGAAAGAAGATAGAGATATTCCGCCTGCCGGCGGTGAGCCTTGCGGCTCGCATCAATCCATTTTCGATCACTATCTGGAACTTGGACTCATAAAACACAAGGCTCTCACTCCCGAGATGAAAAACTCGATCGATAAAGCGCGGCGGCGCGGCAAATACTCGTGGGACGATCTCAAGAAACTGCTTGATCGGCATGCGTATGTCGTGAAACTGACAGCAGGAAATGGCGATTTTGCAGTCAAACCGCGTGGCATCAATGAGTTCTTTGGACAGGGGATTCACGGTGGCACGGCGCTGATCTGCTCAGAATATGCCGATGAGGGGGCAAAGTGGCAAATGTACAAAGACGGTAACCCTCACAAACCGCGGAGCGATACACCGAAGCGCGAGTCGTTTGAGAGACCTGTGAACAGCGGCGGCGTTACGCATTACGTAGATCCGTTCGCTGACGAATACAGCCATCTAGCGGAAGATCTATTTGCAGATGAAAAAACGGCGGCGGGAGGGAGCAGCCCATGAGCACAGCGAAAAAACCGTCCAAGGACGACAGCTGCCATATCCCAGACGGACAGTCACTCTATGCGCGTCGGCAGAAGTGTATCCGCAACATGTACGTGGCAATTAATAAATCGGCCGAAGCCGGAAAGCGCCGGGCAAAGCTCCAGATGGATTACCGCATAGAACTTGCCCGAAAAACGGCAAAGCTTCGGGATGCTGGCACGGCGGCGGCTCTTGTCACAGTAATGGCAAAAGGTGATCCGGATGTCGCAAAGCTTGAGTACGACATGGAGGTGGCGACGGTGGAGGAAGAGCAGTACAGCGAACGCATTAATGCATACAAGGCTGATGCGAATCTCACTGAGGCGCTGATCCAGCGCGAGTGGGGGAAATCGAAATGAGGAGGAACCTATGAATAAAACTAAGATCGACTGGTGTGATATGACATGGAATCCGGTTACAGGCTGCCTGCATGGGTGTGAATACTGCTATGCAAAAGGTATCATAAACAGATTTAAGCCTGCTGACTGCTATTGCAATAATTGTGTTAATGGACCGTGCTGCACTTCGGAAGATTATAAAAAATGCGGTCTTTATGCTCCATATGAAAAAATCCACAAGTTAGAGCAAAAGCAGTATTTTTTTAATCCGAAAAGGTATATAGCATATCCATTTGGATACGAGCCTACATTCCACAAATATCGCTTGGACGAACCTCGGTATGTTAAACAGTCACAAAAGATATTCGTCGTTGACATGGGTGATCTGTTCGGTGAATGGGTACCGGATGAATGGATAAAAGAAGTCTTCAAGGCCTGCGCGGCGGCGCCATGGCATAAATATTTGTTTCTCACGAAGAACCCGGGACGATACGGGAAAATCAACGGATGGGATCACCGCTATGATTATGGTTTTGCAACCGAAAACATGTGGCTTGGAATGACCATAACAGGAAAAGACGATATCCAAAAACTAAGACAATTGCCTTATGGCCATGCGAACACATTCGTATCAATCGAGCCACTGTCGGCAGAGATAAATCTGGAGCCGTTCTTTCCGAAACCGACAACACGATGGAAATGCTCGTTTTGTGGACATTATTCGTCGGGTTATTCACTGCACTGCGGCGGATGCGGGAAAGAAGGCGGATATAGCGGCAGTTTCAGGAAGCAGCCAATCAACTGGGTTATTATCGGCGGCGAGACGGGAAATCGCAAAGATAAGATCGTGCCGCGGCGGGAATGGATAGAGTGCATTGTCGATGATTGCCGGGCGGCGGGTGTACCCATATTCATGAAACACAATCTGGCGGCGGCTTGGGGCGATGATCTGATACAGGAATGGCCGGACGGTTTGAAAGGAGGATGATCCATGCTGACACTTATCAAAAGATCGCAGCTCGAAGGCTGCCTGACCGATGGTGATAACGTGATCTGCCATGTGAGCGCAGAGGTGCCGGATTATGAGTTCACAGCACTGAGTGAAATCATAAAAAAGTATAACGAGCTTATATCTGAACCGGCGGCGGGACACAGCGGAATGCTCAAAATTAAGCCTGGGACGTACAGCGAGTTTCAACTGCTTGAAAACGAGCGGCACTTGATCACGTTTAAGGACAAAGGCATCGCGGAATATAAGCGATTCAAAAAGCTTGTCGACTGGCATAACTACGTATCCCGCGAAACAGAGCAGGGCCGAATGGTGCCTATGCCGGCGGCGGTGAGTGACACGGTTCGGCGTACCGGCTTCGGCAGCAACATGACAGTGCTCGCTCATGGTCTGCTTGTTGAAATCGACGGCAAGCCGCAATGGATCAGTGCGGCGGATTACAAGACGCTGGTAGTCGAATGTGATAAGCAGGAAGAGTTAGCACGGATGAATAGATTGTTTGGAGGTACAAAGTTATGAATGATATTGAGAAAGCGATAGCGTATCTTGAGGACGCGGTTAAGGAAACGGATGAGATTATAGTCGATTGTTCACAGAGACTACAAGCGGAATTGAGAGAGCAAAAAGAATATTTTATCATTGCTGTTCTAGCCCTCCACGAAAAAACAGAGCGCGAAAACCCGAAGCCGCTCGCTCTAGATGAACTGAAAGAGCGTGTGGGTAAGCCGGTATACAGGCGATGGAAGAATGGAAATGGAACTTGGGAAATCGTCAAGCAGGTAACAGAGGAAACACTACCGCTTGGGTCGCGAGGAAAAACAATTGCAAAAATACACTTTAATGGCGCATACAGCCCTGAGTATTTTAAAAGCGCAGACTTTTACGATCACGAACCAAAGGAGGTGCGGCAGGATGCCTAAACTCTCACCAATACTTTTCAGCACTGAAATGGTGAAAGAAATCATGGACGGCAGAAAGACAATGACGCGGCGGATAATCAAGCAGAAATATAACAATACGGTAATTGAGATCGTACGCGGCAACGTATGGGAACGCCAAATTGTTGCACCGCCAGAAAAGCTTGAAAATGGAATTGAGAGACATCAAGTCGCCGCTGTAGAGATAATAAAGCCAACATACCAAAAAGGCGATATTCTCTGGGTGCGCGAGACGTGGACAAAGGTAGCGGGCGAATACGTGTATAAAGCGAGTGAACCCGAATGGTATACTGACGGTTATCGCCCATCCATCCACATGCCGAAAGAAGCGGCTCGAATCTTCCTGCGCGTGACGGACGTGAGGGCGGAGCGGGTGCAAGATATTACGGTAGATGATGCCATAGCTGAGGGTGCATGGGGTGGAGGAACACCAACGATACCTATGTCTCTGTTATGGGAAGAACATCCGAATGCTTCCTGTAATGCGGCTGTATCGTTTGCACATCTTTGGGACTCATTAAACGCAAAGCGCGGTTACGGATGGGACACCAACCCTTGGGTGTGGGTTTATACCTTTGAACGCATCGCAAAACCGGCAAACTGGTGCGCTGCATAAGCGTTAATATAAAAAAATCAGGAGGATACCAAATGTTTAAAGCAATAAAAACGTTTATCGAATGGTTAGACACGCGGCGGCGGGACAGGGAAGAGGAAGAGCGCCAGCGCGATGAGGACAAGCACTTCGAATGGCTTTCCAGAAATACGGATCCATCAGCGATGCTTAAAGAAACGGCAGGTATGATCGGTGATGCTATATCCACGATCGATATCAACAAAGGGTTCAACGCGCTTGCTGTCCAAAAATATGGACTTGACCTCAAAAGCAAGTATCAACATGCGCTCATTATACTCACATCTCTTGTCGACATCGTATCGGAGGCTGACGCGATTCTGGAAGAGACAATAAACGTGTATAACCAAGGGGAGAAGGTGCCAGAACCTGAGAAGGCGGCGGAGCTGCAGCAGGCGGGGTGAGATTATGCAGACGTTGTCAGAGGATCCGTTTGAGGACAACTGGTTAGCACTCGCGGCGGCAATCATGGCAACGGAAGAGCGCAGTGTGGGCGAGATACTGACCTTGATAGGACTATCGGTGCCGTATGTGCACGAAGGTCAAGAGAAAAGGCGGCGGCGGGACGCTGAAATAGTGCGGCGGCATAAGGAAGGCATGAGTGTTATCGATATCGCTAATAATATGGGCCTTAATAAAAAGATGGTATATGACGCGCTGCATAATGTAGGGATAAGGCTGAGAAAACCGAAATACGGAGAAAGGAGATAATGATGAAAACAGCTATACCGCCGAGTAAATACGGCGATCTGATCTATAAAGAGAATGCAGAAATGGCAATTGAGGCTTTAAATGAAAAGATCAACCGCGAAAATCAAGAGCCATGCATGTATTGCAAAATACTCGAAAAGAAAAGCGGACCGTTTCCTTCGCCTGTTGGCGAATTTGCATTAGATAATAAACCGCTTTTACCAATCATAAGCATTAATCTTGTTGAGCCTGGCATTAAGATAAAAGGCTTAATCGCAAAATATTGTTTTAGTTGCGGCAGAAAATTACAGTCATAGTAATATCGTTTGGGGTTTTATTTTGGGAGGGATGGCATGAAGAAGAATCATGTGAGGGACTATGCAACAGCTGCTTTCAGGTTTTATGCGTGCACCGGCAGCAGCATTAAATATAAGAAGAAGATATATGATGAGGCTATTGCCCAGCAACGCAGACTCGAGGGTAATCAAGGCGGTGTTTCATGCCCAACCGAAGCGGCCATAATACACGCTGAAGATGCTCTTGACGCGGCGGCGGCGGAACTCAAAGACCTTGAAGCTGTTGAAAAAACTATTGCTTTTATTGAGCGAAATCGTGATGGTAACAACATGATGAAAGCGCTCGAGATGGTATACATGGCGGAACCTCTTAAGAATATTGAGTGGGGAGAAATATCAGAACGTGTGCATCATGCAGAAATTAATATTCCGGCAAGCGAAAAAACAATATATCGCTGGTTGTCACTAGCTGTTACGACATTTGCAAAAGAACGTGGGCTGAGAATATGATATGCATACTCGGAACTAATTACAAAATTATTACTAAAAAGTACGATGAGGAAGAATCATTTAAGCGCCGCCAGATCGATGCGTTCTGTGATGGATGTGCTAAAGAAATCATCCTTTGTGACATGTCCACTTATGAAGGATGGGAACATGCAACTCTTGATGAGCTGTCTCTATATCGTAAATATAAGCTTAAACATGAAATTGTTCATGCGTTCTTGTTTGAAAGTGGTTTGGCTCAGCACTCTGGAAATACAGACGCTTGGGCACTGAACGAAGAAATGGTAGATTGGTTCGCTTGGCAAGGCTCAAAAATATACAAAGCATGGGAAGAAGCCGGATGTTTATAAAAATAAAAAATATTCTCAAAAGATGACAGTAACTTAACTAAAATGCATGCTATACTACATATAGTCAACAATCGTATGAGAACACAACATAGAGAGCATTGCGGCGGCGGTGCTCTTTTTCCGTTGAGAAACAACATAATTTACCTATTGTCTTTCGGAGATATGGCGAATATACTTTCTATAGAACAAATATTCGCAAAGGTGTTGGCATATATGGTAGAAAGGCGATATGAAAACAGCTGCAAGGTTTATGTCAAAGTCGAGGCTATCTTCTATCCAAGCGGACAGATTGAGCCCGTGGCATTCTGGTGGGAGAGTGGGCGGCGGTATGAGATCGACGCGGTTATCGACGTATGCCGAGCGGCAAGCCTTAAAGCTGGCGGCATTGGTACAAGGTACACGATCTTGGTTCGGAATCACCAGACGTTCATGTGGCTGGAAGAGGATCGATGGTTTATGGAGCGGCGGGACCCGAACTGATGTTATTTTCCCTCTTGCCGATATAAAGCCAATAATTCTTCTTGATCAGGTAATATAAATTTAGATGAGGGATTTAAAGAAACACTTCTGCTAATTTGGCGAATACGGAAAGGACCACCATCAGGGTTGCTATAATTATTGTTAACCCACCACTCAATAGCATCAATGCATTCGTCGTTAGGCCCTACATCTTGATAAGGAAGTTGAAGAAACAACACAAGGTCTTTTTGACCGAGAGGCTCACCACCGTAACCACTTGATAATAAAAGCTTAGCATAATATTTCATAACACACTCCATAAATAGTATTTGATACTCTAATTATGAGATATAAAAAAAGAGGTGTCAAACGGTAAGAGAAATTTAAGAACGAGAAGCGAGAAATATCGCTTCTTTTTTATTTGGAAGTGATGAGATGGGACGTAAGAAGATTACACTGAGGCAAGAGAAAAGCGATGAGCAGAAGCGGCTCGAAGCACGGCGGCAGCATAGATGCTATCATTGCCAGTGGGCAAAGTGGGCTGATGATGGGCATGTGAGTTGCTTCTGGCGGCAATGCGTCAAGTTAGCGGGTAAAAGCTGATGCCATATCTTCCGTTAAGACCATGCAGATATTCAGGATGTATCAGACTTGTTCACGGTGGATACTGCGAGCAGCACCAACATATTATTGATGATCAAAAACGAGCTAAAGAAAATCAATACAATAAACAGCGTCCAACATGGCATAAGCTCTATGATCGCAAGTGGCGCGGCTATACAAAGATATATCTTGCTAAGCATCCGTATTGTGTTGAGTGCTTAAAAAATAACAAGCACACAACGGCGGAAGAGGTTGATCACATTGTTCCTCATAAAGGTGACTTGAATCTCTTTTGGGATCAAAAGAACCACCAAGGTTTATGTAAAAAATGTCATAGTAAAAAAACTGCGAGAGAAAACGGATGGTCACGCAGATCCCCCCACCCTCAAAAAGTTTAGTTTGGGGAACGTTGAACGTGAGGGGGAGATACGTACGAAAAAAACTCCCAGATCAAGTTTTTAAAGGAGGTGAGCCGAATGCCGACGCCACCCAAACCATTTACGGTATTAAAAAGCGAGGGTAAATCTCATAGGACCCAAGATGAATTGGAGCAAAGAAAAAACGCGGAAGCAGCGCTCATCACCGGAAGTCATATGAAATGTTGGCCGGAAGTAAAGGCTAACGCTGTGGCTAAAAAGGAATTTAACCGAGTAAAAAGTCTGCTAAAAAAAATAGGTAAAGATGATGCGCTTCATGAAGGTCCAGTAAATCGATATGCATTGCTTCGTGCGGAGTGCGCAGAGTTTGAGGAAAAGCGTGAAGCTTTCTATGAATCCAAAGAAGAGCTTCAAAACGAATATCATGCCGGTGGAAAGATCCAGGATGAAAACAATGGCGGGTTGTCGCCATCGCAGTATTATAACCTGCTCGCGAAAATGCAGCAGAGTATTATTGCACTTGACCGTCAGATACAGGCTAAACGAAAAATGATGCTCGATATAGAAAAAGAAAACATCATGACAATAGCATCCGCATTACGATCCATTCCCAAGAAAGTCGATAAAAGCAAAGAGGCGAACGATCCAATGCGAAAACTTCTCCAGCGGAATCAGCGTGGATAAATGTATAGCGCAGAACATGCGGAATATGCAGTCAATTTTATCGAGTGCCTAAATCATGTCGACGGCAGATGGTATGGAAAACCGTTTGAGCTTCTCGAATGGCAGCGCAAACCAGTTGAAGAGTTCTATGGGACACTCAAGCCCGATGGAACTCGCCAATATGAATATCTATATTTAGAAGTTCCAAAAAAGAACGGCAAGTCAGAACTTGCAGCAGGCCTTGGCCTCTACCATACATACGGCGATGGGGAAATGCATGGTGAAGTTTATGTCTGCGCCGCTGATAGAGAGAACGCAGGTATCATTTTTGGCGTAGCTCTCGAAATGGTCAAGCAATGCCCGGCGCTAGAAGAAAGATCGATTATTCGAGAGTCGACAAAAGAGATTGAAGATATTGAAACTGGAACCGTCTTCAAGGTCCTCTCTTCTGAAGCATTCAGTAAGCATGGTTACAAACCATCTTGTGTGATATTTGACGAGTTACACTCACAACCAAACCGTAAATTGTGGGATGTTATGACGTTTGGTGCTGGCGACGCACGTGAACAGCCTGTGTGGATTGTATTAACAACAGCAGGTGATGACCCGGACAGACATAGTATAGGCTGGGAGATTCATGAAAAAGCACGTGGCATACTTGATTATCGCAACGGAAAAGGCGGAGACAATGACCCAACGTGGCTGCCGGTGATTTATGGAATGCCAGATGATCCGGATGAATGCGCAAAAATCGATATTTACGATGAAAAAGCATGGTACGAGCTTAATCCGTCACTAGGCATAACTATCAAGATAGATAAGTTGCGGCAACAGGCTGAGAATGCTAAGAAAAGCGAAGCGGCTGAACGCTTGTTCCGGTGGCTTCGCTTAAATCAATGGATAGCGGTGAAGGCTGTCGGATGGCTACCACTTACCCTATTTGATAAAACGGTCAAAACAATTCCGAGAGAAAAACTGAAAGGGAAGAAGTGTTTTGCGGGTCTCGACCTTTCAAGCACAACAGACTTAACCGCGCTGGTTCTTCTTTTTCCGCCTCAAGATGGCCTTGATTTTTGGTACAAGATCTATTATGCCTGGATACCTGAAGAAAAAATGAACGAGAGATCTCTTCGGGATCACGTTGATTTCGATAAATGGACAAAAACGGGTTACATTAAAACAACGCCGGGAGATGCGGTCGATTACGATTATGTCGAAAGCGAAATTATAAAGGCTTCGCAAGACTACGAGATAATCTTATTAGGTACAGACCAATGGAATAGCCGCATGCTTACTCAACATTTGGCTAAAGAACAGATAAATGTCGCAGAAATACCACAAACAATGAATGGCATGTCGCCAGCAATGAAAGAAACCGAGCGGCTGACGCGCAAAGGTGAAATGTATCATGAGAAAAACCTTGCAGCTCGTTGGTGCTGGGGTAATGTCAGGGTTGCCACTGACGGTAATGAAAATATTAAACCAATGAAAAATAGAAGCATTGACCGTATTGATATTACCGTGGCCGAGATAAATGCTATGGCCGCTGCGCAACTCGGTGAACAACTGATTGATGTCAATAAAATCATAGAAGAAGGGTGGACCCTATGAAAATAATTACTGCAAAACAGAAGGTAATCACCACGCTAAAGGCCGTCCTTAAGGCCTTTTTTGTTATCGGGAGTTGGGTGTTAAGAAACCTTGATGATCTTTGTATTATTGGCGGGATCGGATGCCTGTCTGCTGGCGGGTTCATCTTCCATACTATTGCTGGGCTTGGCGTGCTTGGCTCAGGATTAATCGGATTTGGTTTTTTAGTGGCGAAAGGAGGCGGCGTGAATGCTTCTAAGAAACGCGCTGATTAGACCAAGAAACGAAACAGAAACATTATTATCACTTACTTCAACTGATGGATGGACAGATGCTCTCACAAGCTCGGGCGTCACACTTACCAGAGATAAAGCAATGGGGCTGTCGGCTTTTTATGGGGCAGTCAGGATACTTTCAAACTCGATGGGCAAGCTCCCTATCCATGTCTTTAAGGAGACGGACAAAGGAAAAGAACGAGATAAGAAGCACGTAATTAACAGGCTTCTCAATATACGGCCAAACCCGCATATGGCCGCATTTACTTTGCGAAAAGCTGCAATGATTCAAAGCCTATTATATGGATGCGCTTATATCGCATTGTTTTTTGATAACGCTGGATACCCAAAAGAAATGTACTTGCTGCCAAGCGAAAACACAATGGTTATCCGCGAAGCCTCAGATGGAACACGTTTCTTTGATGTCTCAATAAAGGGTAATCTATGGCAGTTTAGCGAGGATAGCATTATTGAACTTCCATGGCTTACGTATGACGGTCGGACAGGTGTTGGTCTTTTAAAATCGGCAAGTGAGACTCTTTCAACAGACTATGCCTCACAGCAATACGCGGGCAAATTCTATCGCAATGGTGCGAGAATGAGCGGCCTTATCGAAACAGCCGCAACTGTGAACTGGACAAATAAAGAGAAGGTCAGACAGCAATTTGAAGAAAAGTACGGCGGCCTTGATAATGCTTTTCGCGTCGGCGTTCTTGATCTCGGTATGAAATATACGCCAATGGGATTAGCTCAGAAAGATGCTCAGTACATTGAAAGCAGAGGGTTCACTGTTGAAGAAATTGCACGGTTCACAGGGGTGCCGCTGCACAAGCTGCAAACAGGCAAGCAGTCATATAATTCAAACGAGCAGCAGGGGTTAGAGTATGTTGTTGATACTCTGCTTCCCATCGTCACGCTTTGGGAGCAAGAATACGCATACAAGTCTTTCTTAGACCGAGAACTGGACCTGGGCTATTATCTCAAGTTCAATCTTGCTGCCGAGATGAGGGGTGACAATAAAGCTCGCGCAGAGTTTCACGAAATCATGTTCAGAAACGGATTCAAAAGCATCAATGAAATCCGCGAGCTTGAAGAAGATAATGCGATCGCTGGCGGTGATGAGCATTTCGTGACAAAAAACTATTGGACCCTTAAACAGGCTATAAAAGGTGAAGGAGGCGACAAAAATGCCTAAAAAGTTTTGGACTTTTAAAATTGCAGAGGATTCAATTGGCGAGCTGCTTATCTATGGTGATATTTCTGATACCTCTTGGTGGGGCGATGAGGTGACACCTAAACAGTTTAAAAAAGATCTTGATGCTCTCGGGGGCATCACACAGCTCAATGTATATATAAACAGCGGCGGCGGCGATATATTCGCAAGCCAAGCCATTTATTCAATGCTGACGCGGCATTCGGCAACGATCCACGTTTATATCGATGGCCTTGCAGCGTCCGGGGCATCGCTCATCGCCATGGCTGGGGATAAAAGAATTATGCCGGAAGGATCCATGTTAATGATCCATAACGCATGGACGATTGTTCTCGGAAATGCCAATGAGCTTCGAGAAATGGCGGATAAACTCGAAAAAATTTCTGACAGCGTTTTGTTGCCGGCGTACGAAACGAGTGGACAAACTCGTGAGAAAATCAAAGAGTTGCTGGATGCTGAGACCTGGCTCACAGCTCAGGAAGCATTAGACCTTGGATTTGCAACTGAAATAGAGGAAGGTAAAAAGGTGGCCGCGTCAATCAATGGGGACAAGCTTAGCATCAGCGGCAATGTTTACGATCTCGGCAGATATAAAAACAGACCTCATGGCTTGGTCGAGACAGACCCAAATGATGGTGGAGATGAGCTGCAAATTACGGAGGCCGACAAGCTCAAGGCCGAAATTGAGCTGCTTTCTATAATCTAAAATAAATAAGGAGATGAAAGGATGAACAAAAAACTGAGAGAACTCAGGGCTCAAAAGGCCCAGCTGGCCATTGATGCGCAAACTGCTATTGATGCGGGCGATATGAAAAAGGCCAAAGAACTACGCGATCAGATCAAGGAGATTAATGACTCCATTGAAACGATCGAGGCCCTGGAAGCGGAGAACAACCGGAACGCAAAACCGCTTGATGTTGATGATGTGAAGAACAACAAAGAAAAAGATGAGGCTATCGGCCAGGAGGTCGATAAAATCAGAGGGACAAATGAATACGCAAACGCATGGGCTGATGCAATTCGGAACGGGGCGACAAGGCGTGACATTTTCACAAAAGAAGAGTACGCGCCACTCAAGGCTGCGCTGACCGAAGGCGGAGGCGATCCGGCGGGATCTGATGGTGGGTTCTTAAACCCGATTGACTTTGACAACATGGTAATTGAGCTTCAGAGAGAACTCATCGACCTCGGCCCTATCGTGAATGTCGAAACTGTGAACACAAACAGCGGCTGGAGGGTTGTTGAAAATGCGAAGGCAGCAACCGGATTTACTAAATTCGATCCCGACAGCTCGGAAGATGTACCGGCATCTGAGCAGCCGAAGTTCAACAAGGTGTCTTATGCGCTAGAGGATTACGGCGGCATTCTCCCGATCAGCAATGATTTGCTCGCGGACACTGCATACAATTTGATGCAGTATCTCGCCAAGTGGTATGCTCAAAAGTCCGTGCTGACTTGGAATGGGCTGATCATCACTGCTCTGAAATTGCTGACACCGACTGCTTTTAACAAAACAAAGGGCATCTCTTCACTGAAAACAGTGTTGAACAAATCGCTGGATCCGGCACACAGCAAAAGCGCAAAGATACTTACAAATCAGAGCGGTTTTGACTACCTTGATCAGCTCGATGATCTTAATGGCAGGCCGCTGCTTCAGCCTGACCCGACAAATGCGACGCAATATAGGGCGTTGTCGCGGGATGTTGTCATGATGTCTGATGGGCACTTAACAAACCTGACGGGTACTGTCCAATATCCTGTGTTTGTAGGCGACTTTAAGTCTATGTTCACACTGTTCAAGCGTGGCGCCACTGAGATTGCCAGCACAAATATTGGCGGCACCGCGTTCACAAAGAACCAGACGCAAGTGCGTGCAATCGTAAGATTAGACCTTGAGACTGTCGATTCAGCTGCTATCAAATACTTGACGATAGCCGAAGCGTAAAAACTGTGGGCGCGGTTCGCCGCGCCCATGATGCATGGAGGTGATGAATGTGGCCCTGCCAGATGGGGTGCTTGATGCAGTTAAAAACTACTTAGATATCACATGGCCAACATCACAAGAAGAGGATGCTAAACTGACGGGTATAATCGAGCGTGGCATGAGTTTCCTAGATACAGTTGTTGATAAATCATTAGACTACAGCTTAGAAGAAACTCCACGAGAACTGCTATTTGAATATGTGCGTTACACAAGGTTGAATGCGCTTCATGAGTTCATCACTGATCATTTAGCGAGGATCACACACCTTCAAATAACCTCGCTGGGTGAAGAGGAGGTAATTTAGGTGAAAGATGCACAGACGTTCAATGACGGCACAGTGAAGATCCACGGTATCACAAACAGTGCGGCACCCGGTGATGCCTCAAAAGACGCGCTTGCACAGTCGCCTAAATTCTCGCTGCGTTTCGAAGAGCGCACCGTCGGAGTGAACCGCTACTATGCCGCCATGCAGAACAAAATCAAGGTGGATATGCTCATTCGGTGCCCGCGGCAGCGCAGCGTATCAACCGACGATGTGGCGATTATCAACAACATAGATCAGTACCGCATCAGGCAGGTTCAATACCCGCCAGATGTGGAACCTCCGTGCATGGACTTATCGCTGGAAAAGGTGGTGCATCCGTATGGATTTACAGGGGTTTAAAACGATGATTCTCACTGTGGATCCGGCTGCTACACACGGGAAACCGAGCGGAGCAGAAAACTACACGGTATGGCAGGAGTATGGCGATAACTCGCTTTTTGCGGATGGAAAAAGAGCGGCTTCGGCTCAAAAGGTACAGGTCGACAGATATACGACAGTCGAATATGACCCTGTGGCTCAAAGCTTGACTGACCTGTTCGAGGAAAACGATATACCGTACGACTACATACCCGAGACTTGGGATCCGGAGGCCGAGCAGTGGCGGCACATATGGACCTGTGAGGTGATCTGATGGCGCGGTTCGATACACACGGTTTTGATGGGCTTATCAATGACATCAACAACATGGATTTGACTGATGATGAAACTGATGAGATTCTTATTGCTGGGGCAGAGCAGGTAAAAAAGGCGTGGCAATTTGCCGCGGCGATACACGGCTTAAAAGACACTGGCGACATGATCGATTCAATTGAATATGCCAAGCAACCAAAACAAGCTGCCGGGGTTAAATACGTTGATATTTATCCTCAAGGCATAGATCGCAAGGGTGTCCGTAATGCCCAAAAAGCTTTTATCCTACACCTTGGATCATCGAATATAAGCGCTACACATTGGATAGACGATGCGGACGCATTATGTGAAGGTGAGTTTTCTGTGCATGGTGCAATGCATGACAAATTTAACGAAATATTAAATAGAAAGAGAAGGTGAAGTTAATGCCTGAGATTGATCTCCGAAAAATCAAATATGCTAAGTATGACGACTCGACAGGCTCGATCGTATACTCTGGCGGCCGCCAGATGGGCGAAGCGATATCTGTGGATATGCAGATTAATGTTGAGTCTGCGCCTTTTTATTCTGAAGGCGGCATGAGTGAAAACATAGTCGGATTTACCGATGGAACGCTCGGTGTTGGCGTAAAAGAACTTGACTATCAGGCGCAGTCAGATTTATACGGCCACGCGAAAAAAACGATATCTATTAATGGCGCGTCTGCTGATGAGCTTATTTCAAACAAAGATGATAATGCTAGCTACTTAGGCGTAAGCTTTATAGCTCCGGCCATCCGAAACGGTGTGAAAAAATATCGCGCATTGAATTTGCGTAAGCTTATTTTCTCACCACCGGGCATGTCGTTTAAAACAAAAGAGAAAACAATCACCTACGCCACGCCAACGACAACTGGTGTTATAATGCCCGATCTCAATGGTGATTGGAAACGTGAGGTCACTGTTGACACAATGGCCATAGCGGAGGCATATATCGACGGTAAGCTTGCTATCGGCGCCAGCGGCGATGTTGTCAATAAAACAATACTCGCTGCGCTTATCGATTCGTATAGTGATCTCGTTGAAGTAAGCTATACGTCGGCAAGTTGGGCAGTGTTCTCTGCGGCATATACGGCGGCGGGCACTGTTAATGACAATAGCTCGGCGACTCAGGTTGAGGTCAACGTAGCCGTAGCGAATCTTTTGGACGCCTACGAGGCGTTAGTAACGGCATAAAGAATCATGGACTGAAGCGCGTCTTCTCGGGCGCGCTTCTTTGCATTTTTGAAATTCCCAAGCGCTTGGGAATATGGAGGATAATATGAGCAGCATAAAAGATAAACCCGTCGAGATTATTCTGAACGGGATCGAGTACAAACTCGTTTTTAACCTCAATGTGCTTGAGGTGGTCACAGAAAAATACGAATCTATAAAAGCTTTTTTAAAAGCGCTAAGAGGAAATGAAAAAGGGTCGGTTCTGGCTATTAAAACAGGCCTCAAGGCGCTTCTCGATGAAGCGATCGATATTCACAATGAATCGGCCCATGAAAATGAAAAATTGCCGCATTTAACAGCAACTCAAATCGGCAGAATGTTGGCGCCATATGACAGGCCGATTATTGTGGCTTTTATAATGGAAGCTCTCAACAGAGCGCTTCCCTCGCCTGAAAAAGGTGAATCAAAAAACTAGGAAGCCACGCGGATGAGGACTGGAACTTCGCGTGGTTTTTGTGTGTCGGCGTATCTTTGCTCAAGTATCACGAAAAAGATGTTTGGCGAATGACGCCTAGAAAGCTTTTTATGCTCCACAAAGAATACTGCCGAATCATGGGCATAAAGCATGAAAACAAAAACCAGTCAATCGACGATATCATACCGGAGGGGCTATAAGATGGCAAACAATATCAGAACAATAGGTGCCAGAGTTGTTATTGATGGCGAAAAAGAATCAAAAGCCACTATAGCCTCTATCAATACCGGTTTAAAAACTTTAAAAAGTCAGATGGCCGCTGTGTCGGCTGAATATAAAGGCAATGAGGACGGTGTTGATGCTCTCAACGCCAAAAACGAGCTTCTGAAGAAGCAGTATGAACAGACGATCAAAAAGCTTGAAGAGCTCGAAAAAGCGCATGCGAATGCAGCTAAGCAGGTTGGTGAAGAGGACAACCGTACACAAAAGTGGGCACAGTCTGTAAACTATACCCAAAAGCAGCTTGCCGAGCTGGAACGGCAAATGCAAGAGGTTGAGCGCGAGCTTGATCCGTTGAACCGCTCGATTAAAGAATACGAAGATGCATCCAAAGATGCAACGACGCGGATCGGCTATATGAACAGCGAGCTGAAAGCGCTCGATGCTCAGTATGCCAATAACCGCGAATCTGCCGATTATCTCACAAAACGGCAAGAGATTCTTGATCGCCAGTACCAGGAGAGCATAAATAGGGTTGACTCGCTTCGCGCAGCTCTCAAACGGGTCGAGCAGCAAAGCGGCAGAAACAGCGATGAATATCGTCGCATGGAAGGTTCACTGAATGAAGCGCGGGCTGAGATGTATTCGGCTGAGAATGCCACAAAAGATATGGACCGTCAGTCGAAGGGGCTTGGTGACACAATAAATGATCTTGCTTCGAAGTTTGGCTTTCAGCTTCCGGATGGCATAGCCGAAACCCTGAATCATCTCGGTAAGCTCAAAGATAAAAGCACAGATACGGGCGGATCCGTTAAAACCAGCGCCGATGGGATGGGAGATGCTTTCAGCGGTATGGGCGGGCCGATAACTGCGGTAGTAACTGCAATAGCGGGCATTGCCATAAAAGCAGCAGAAGTAGCATCGGACGTAGAGTTTTCAGCCGCAAGAATGAAGGTTGCGCTTGGTCTGACTGATGAAGAGGCCAAAAAAGCTGAAAAATCATTAAGCAAATTATATACGAGCGGTCTTGCAGATTCGCGAGATGAAGCCGAGCAGGCGCTGACTGCGGTCATGCGGTTGATGGGGGCATCGGGAGAAGAAGCAGAAAACTTCAGCCTGAAGCTGCTGACAATACAGAAGGTGTTTGGTGAGGACTTTGCAGAGACAGCACGTACCGCCTCAACGCTTATGAACACATTTGGAATCACGGGCGGCCAGGCGCTAGACATTATTACAACGGGACTTCAGACGTCAGCCAATAAGAATGGCGACTTACTGGATGTCCTGAATGAGTATTCTCCATCATTTGAGCGGCTTGGGGATGACGCGCAAACATTTTTGTCACGAGTTACAGCCGCAACGGATGCTGGGGCATTCAGCGCAGACAAGGCCGCTGATGCATACAAGGAGTTCTATAACAAGGCTGCTGGGTATGATACGACTTTTATGGAAGCGCTCGATGCTCTTGGTTTGCAGTCTGATACGGTTATCAGATCGTTACTCAGTGGTGGAGATACGGCCAGCGTTGCAATGGACAAGGTCATAACAAAGCTTGAAAACGTGGGCACACCAGCGGAGCAGGCGCGGCTTGCAGCTGCCCTATTTGGATCACAGTGGGAGGACGTTGGCACACAGTCAATTTTGGCGATGAATAAAATTGAGGGCAAGATTTTTGAAACGAAAGATTCTGCCCGTCAAGCTGTTAGCGAAATTCTCGACACAACCTCTGTGGAATCATCAAGCTTTTGGAAAATATTCGAGACGCTTGCTTTTACTCCGGATATCATAGGAACATTTTATTCCTTTGGTAATAGCGCCGGAGAAAATTCGGTCGATGGATACGTTCAAGGCATAGAAAACAAGATTGATGAAGGCGAAGAGGCCATGCGCAAAGCGGCGGGCAAGTTTTCAGCCGCATTCGATGAAGAGCTTGATATCAATTCTCCTTCCGGTGTGTTTGAGGATAGCGGTGAATATAGTGCTGATGGGTATATCAAAGGCTGGCAAAACAGGCTTGAGCAGATAAAACGACAGATCGCAACCGCGACGTCTTACATAGCCAGCGCGGCAGTCCCAACATCACAGGGACCGGCATATAAAGCATCTACTGTACATACGCCACCAGCTCAGCCCCAATATATTTTTCAAAAGGGCGCCTTTGTTATCGATGCTCAAAATGTCAGAGAGTTCAATGACATAATTAATATTGTTCAATCAGCGCCACAAATACAACGTGCTGGCGGCGGCCGTAAATACTAAAACTCGGAGGTGCCCATGTCTTACTTATTTACGATAGACTGTAATGACTCTTGGGTTGAAGATATAAATACTCACGTTCAAACTAGAGACACGTCACTTGTCCTAAACGGAAACAATTTCGCAAAAATAACTATCCCGAGATTCAAAAAAGAGATTGTATATGATACTTGGTATTATGCGGAGTTTTATCCAACCCAAAAACCTAGCAATGACCTTGCTAAACTTAGGGCATTCTCTGATGCGTCGCCTGAAGTTGAAAAATATGCTTCGAATATCATACTCAATACATTTAATCAATATGCGCTGTATATACCTACAAATCTTTCAAAACAACAGAAAGATGCGGGCTATAATAATCTTCTAACAAACGGGATAACGATCCACTCCTTGCTTGAGGGATTTATAATTGATTCAACACGAGCCGCAAACAAGCCGCGCATAAAATTCTATGTTAATGATATTGTGCCCGTGATATCAAACATATCTCCTCAAGCTGGCGCAATTGACCATGCAATTGAGAATGTGTTTTCATGGTCGTTTGCTTTGCCGGAGATGACCGGGTTCGTCTATCAGCTGCCCGTTGAGGCGGGTGCAGAGATCGAATGGAAGCTTGCAAGTGGTGGGACGGTACACACGCTGACATCATCACAGCAGGGCCGCATTACTATCCCAGCAAACACATTCATTGACGGCACTACCATTCAGTGGCGCCTGCGAGTCAAAACGGACGATAACATCTGGAGTGCCTGGTCTGATGTAGCTGCTGGCAGCTGGTTTACACTCACAATCGGTGACGCCGCGCTGGAAGCATCAAACCTAAGCCCGTCCGGACAGTACATCGATGCATCAAAGCCGTATACGTTCAGCTGGGATTATTCTTCTGGCCTTGGACGGCCGCAAGCGGCATATGAAGCTCAAATCAATTATGATAATAATCCGGGCTGGGTGCCGTTTTTCAGCGGGACAGGAACAGCGCAAAGCTATATCGCGCCAGCAAATGCACTGACGGGCGGCGGTATGCGGTGGAAAATCAGGGTTACAAATGACCGCGGGACCGTCAGCAATTGGTCGGAAGAAGCTCAAAACAGAGTTGTCGCAAGGCCTGATACGCCGGATATAACCGGCCCTGACACGCCTGCGATCAACGCGATCATCAGTGATATTTCCAGACCAACGATCACATGGCAAGCCGCCGGGCAGCTCGCGTTCCAGCTCCTTGTTTTATCTGAAGATGGATCAACGCTGCTGTATGATAGCGGCATTGTCAACACAAAGGTGACGTCATATAAAATACCGATATTCCTTGATAACGGGCGCTATGTCGTAAAAGTGCGCGTTATGAATGAGTTCGCGATGTATTCGGAGTATGGCGTGGTTAATGCTTTTATTGAAGCGGATAAGCCGTCGCCTGCAAAACTGGTGGCATCGAGCATGCCAAACGGCGTGAGACTATCAGTTTCCGAAATTGATAATAGCACCACATCGCTGATTATTTACAGATATTCAGACAAAGGCTATATTCCCGTGGTAAAACTGGACCCGGGCGTACATAGTTGGGTGGATTATGCCGGTGTTGGCCTGACAACCTACTTTGTTCGCACGGTAGCCGGAGATCTCTTTGCTGATAGCGAAAAAGTGACGGCAATTCCACAGATACGGTCAAGCATCATTGCGACCGTATCTGCATTATCTGACGTTTTGCCGCTCAAATACCTGCAAGGCGACTTTAAAACCTACTCGGGGAATGAAACATATGGAGTGGTTCTGCAGCAGTTTGACGGACGTGAGCTGCCTGTTGCTGACTTTTCACAAGGTATGAGCCGGCCGTTTACCTTCTCCGCCACTCTTACAGAGGATGGCCAGCTCAAAAAGCTCCAAAGCTTAGCGCGTCAAAAGCGCACGGTACTCTACCGTGATAATTCAGGCAGAAAGATATTTGGCGTGATAAATGTGTTGCCATATAAGGAATATAGAGGCCGCACAGACGTCACGATCACTATTGAAGAGACACATTACAGTGAGGTGATTAGCATTGCTTAGTCTGGCCGTTAATGGCTATACAGAGGAAGCGGTTAAAAATGCGCTGCACTATCAATCTGAGCGGCGTGTTTCTTTTCGTTATGAGCTGATCGATGGGAACAACATCCCGAAAGGATCGCTTGAGGTGGCGCCCGGCGGTAGTATCACATTTGATGCTGATGCCGATATTAAGCGTGTCGGTAAGTACTTGATCAAGGAAGATGAGCGGATCAACTGGCAAACGGATAAAATCAGGCCATACTTCCAACTCACAATGCCTGATGGTGGCGTGTGCGAATGGCCGCTTGGCACGTTTTATATGCCGACACCTCGCAAAGCCAAGGGGATTGCCGGGATGTGGTACGATGTCGACGCCTATGACATGACATACATCTTCAGCAGTGACTCAACCGCACAGAGGACGTATTATCCCAAGCTGACCTATTACGTTGATGCGGTGTCGTCGATACTTATTGATTCCGGTATCTTAAATGCGATCGTTACACAATCTTCGCTACAGCTTCAAAATGACCGTGAATGGCTGCTCGATACAAAAAAGCTGGACATCATAAAGCCCCTGCTCACGGAAATGAACTATGATGATCTTTTCGCGGATGCCAACGGAATAATGATTGCACAGCCTTTTATTCACCCGGGAGATCGCGTTGCAGACTACACGTACCAAAACAATGAATTTTCGGTGCTGTATGAAGGTGCGAGCACGCTGCGCGATGACTTTGACGTGCCTAATGTGGTAATCGGCATTGTGAATAATCCGGACATTGGAAATGAGATGTCATATGTCTATACGAATATAGATCCTGCCAGCCCCGTATCCATACCGGCCAGAAACGGACGGCGTGTGACAAAAAAGGTTGAGTTTGAAGACATCGCATCGCTTGCCGATCTGCAGGCCGCAACAACGAGGTATGCAAATACCGTAACAGAAGTTTATGAGCAGGCCACATATGAGACGGCGCTCATGCCGCATCACGGTTATCATGATCTGCTCTACCTGCAGAATGACACGCTTGACGGACGATACCTTGAGACATCATGGTCTATGACACTCAAGGCCGGAGAGCGTATGAGACACACCGCAAAGAAGTTGGTGATATTATGATGGATCCAAGCTTTTTGGTTAACCCAAAACCAGATACAAAAAAGACATACACGCTCGCCACTGTGGCGGGCGTTTCTGCATCAGGCGTCACGCTCAAATTTGATGGGGAAGAGGCTGGGCAGAAAAGCTATAAGCGGCTTGCATCTTATAGCAGCCCCGCACAAAACGACCGCGTGCTTGTGGCCATCGTCGGAGGTTCGGCTGTTGTACTCGGAAAGCTTATATAGGAGGCATTTAAATGGATAAAAGAATAATCGGCCTGTCTTTGTCGACACAGCCGGACGAGCCGCTGCTCGCGGCTTTTAAAGTCACAAAGGGTGATGTTGGCGCATATCGGCTGGATATAAAGATTTATGATGGAGATGCTGAGTTTCCTTATAGCCAGGCCACGACAGCCCGTATGGTTTTTGCTCATGAGGCAGATGGCCTTATCACGACAAATGATAGGGGAACCGTTTCGGTCAACGGTATCGCATACAATGTTGAAGCGACTGAAATATCACGTATTGGCAAGATGATTGGATCCGTGCAGCTGCTCGATGCTGACGGGAACCGTCTGACAGTCAGCCGTTTTACCTTCGATGTGCTCGCTGATCCGCTCGATGCCGGCGGGCCGCTGTCGACCGCGCCCCAAGTTGAACAGCTTTTGGCTTACATAGCGGCGGCAGAGCAAGCGCTTAACGATGTCTATGGCGGCGTACATATCGCAGGTGCATATCAAACCTATGAAGACTTTATCGCCGCTCATCCGACAGGAACGGAGGGAGATATCTACCTAGCCGGAATTGTGCTATATGTTTGGGTTGACACAATTAGTGCATGGATGAATGTTGGTCAGATACAGGGCTTTGGTACGCCGACTGATTCAGATACTATTGAGTTTGAGTATGACGTGGCATCTGGAAACCTTAAAGCACACCTTAAGTCCACACTGAAAGAGATAATAAACACAGTGCCAGGGATAAATAATAGAGTTGTACAACTTGAAAATTCACCTGCTTGCACTGCTTATCACAACACATATCAGTTTGTTCCCAATTCTGAAATGACCTATCTAGCATTAAATTCTGATTCTTTTGATAACGATGATATGCATAATACATCGACAAATAATTCAAGATTAACATGCAAAACGACAGGGGTGTATAAAATTGATGGTTGCCTTGAGTATGACCTAAACGGAACAGGAATACGAGTTATAGCTATACGCAAAAACGGATCCGCGTTGTTAGCGTCTAATACAACTGGGACAGCACCGCAAACTGTTGGATATACGTCGTGTACTATAAGCGTGCCACTATGTGTTATGAACGAAGGCGATTATGTTGAGCTTTGTGCATTTCAAAATTCAGGAGCACCACTTAAAGTTGGTGTTTACATTCCGCCATCATTAAGTATGACAAAGGTAGCAGAAATACCGTCATAATAACTATGGATTAATTATAAGAAAGGAAACATTTATGAATCTTAACGAGATTTTTGACAGAGCTGAATCGTATGCCAAGAATCAGAAGCCGTTCACAGGGTATACGCTCAATGTTGTGCAAACTGTTCGCCAAAAGGTTGAACGCGGAGAATATCCGGACGGTACAAACATTGGCGTACAGATCGCTCTTCAGTTTGACGGGAAGGAAACGCCGGAGGATTTAACACTGGAGATCGATGAAAAGCGCCTGCCTTACGGCGCAAGTTACAGCCTGGACGCAGCAAATGACTGCATGGACTTCTATCGTAACATCATGCTGATGCTGTTCGGAATCAACCCGGGAAACTGGACGCAGGGGGCTTATGGGCAAAACAAGGACAAGCAGGTGCCGTGGGAACAGCGCCGCGAGTTGGATCTTTTATTGAACAAACTCAGCGACAGAAACCCCGATGCGACACATGCCATGATGCAGATCAAACAGGGGCGCATGCTGCATACCACAAGCAAGAGCAATCCGCTACGCGTAGAAGCCGATACCAAATATTCAGCGACTACGCGTACAGGAACGGGCGTTTTCCGCATACTAAACGACGAGCAGTATAACGCGCTTATCTACCATGCAAGCGGCGCTCGGGAGCCGACACAGCCAACAGAGGCGACTCATATTGTTGTGAAAGGCGATAGACTCGGCGCTATTGCTAAGAAACACGGGACAAGCGTTTCTGCGCTCGTGGCGCTGAATAGCATCGCAAATCCGGATATAATCTACCCGGGGCAGATCATTCGGCTCGGCATAGAAACGGATAAGCCAGCATGGGCGCTCGGACGTGTGCTTCAGTATAAGGATGAGTGGGGAGACAACTATATGTCTGGCGCTGACGTCGAAGCTGCGCAAAAAGCACTTAAGACCATGGGATACGATCCGGGCCCGATCGATAGTGAAGCAGGACCAAGATTTCGTGCGGCGGTTCATGAGCTGCAGCTCGACTATCCGGATTGTGGAACAAGGGGTAAGCCTGATGACAAGCTCGGCCGCAAGAGTTGTGAGAAACTCGGCGGGACTTGGATAGGGAAATAAACGAAGGGATGGGCAGTGTTTAATGAATGATATCATGACATCGATCGCTGCGGCGGTCGCGATTGGCATAATAGGCTGGATCGGCGGAAGGTTCTCCATTAAAACAAAATCTCAGGTTAAGAGCGAAAATATTGATACGAGACTTAAGCGTATCGAAGCGGCTCAGCCTGTTATTTTGGAGTGCCATCTTGCGACGCTTGTGGCCTTAAAACGCGGCAAGGTGAACGGTGAATGCGACGCTGCCCTTGAAAAGCTCAACAACTATTTATTAAATAAGTGAAAGTGAGGAAATCAATGAAATCAATGAAAAGAGTATTATTCATTCTGTTGGTGGCCATCATGATGATGGTCGTTTTTGTATCCGTTGCATTCGCTGCTGCGCCCGATCAGGAGTATCCGGCAGCGCTGGATGCCGAAGCCACAGGGGCTGAAGTGGTGAGCGCGATGGATGAACCGCCTGATGTGTGGGGCGATTATATCATTGGGCAAGCCTATGGGTTGATCCCTGTATTATATATCATTGGGCTTGTTATTAAAAAGATACCCGGCATTCCTGATTGGATCATTCCGCTTGCATTACTGGCCATTGGTGTCATTTTTGCTATGGCATCTATTGGATGGACAATTCAGGGAGCTATACAGGGAATTTTGGTGGCTGGCGCAGCGGTTTTCGGAAACCAGCTTTATAAGCAAATTACAAGTGGCATCACCGGCGACTCATAAGGATCCTCCGATTGATTTATTTAATTTGATTTATACCTCGGTCATCAAGGCCGGGGTATTATTTTTTTGCACATTTTTAAATAAATTACGTAAAAATGCTTGACATTACGTAAATTACGTAATATAATAGGAGCATAGAGAGGGGGTTAATGATGAAGCGCAAAGACTTGGTAGATAAACTGGAAAAGGGAGGCTTTGAAAAGGCCAGAGAGGGAAGCGAACACAGCATATATCGAAACCAGAAAACAAAAATCCAAGTGAGCGTTCCAAGACACCGAGAACTCAATGAGATAACAGCAATGAAAATCCTAAAAGAAGCGGGGCTGAAATAAGCCCCGACCTTTGGGATATTATATATAAATGGAGGTAATAGATATGGTTTATATTTATCCAGCGATATTTCAACGGAACGATGATGGCGGCTACTCTGTCAGCTTTCCTGACTTGAAGGGCTGCGTGACTGAAGGTGATACCTTAGAAAAAGCGGTGTATATGGCGAAAGACGCAATGGCTCTTTGGCTGGATGTTGCCATTGAAAACAGTGATACAATACCAAACGCGAGCAGCCCGGAGTCGGTAACTGTAGAGAAGGGAAACTTTGTATCTCTCGTGGATATCGATCTTGACGCCTATCGTAAAGAGCACGACACACAACCGATACGCCGAACAATTTCGCTGCCGAACTGGATGGACATCAAAGCCAGAGATGCTGGTTTAAGCTTATCCAAAGTATTGCAAGATGCCCTGGCAGAGCGTTTAGGGTGAATTCAAGGTTAATAGGGCCTCGAGAACATCGGGGCTTTATTTTTTAGGTTCTAATAATTTATAGTAAGCATTACTGTAACGGGAGAATTTACGCCAGTCTGCACAACGGAGTTTATCGCGTTTGCGCAAAGGTATCAGGATTTTAAGGACAGGAACGCGGAGCTGATGGGACTATCGATCGACTCAAACGCGTCACATATCGCTTGGATCATCAACATATACCGGAATACGGGCATTGAGATACCGTTTCCGATTATCGAAGACAGAGACATGGCCATTTCCAGAATGTACGGTATGATTCAGCCCGGCGTAAGCGGTACGGAGACGGTGCGCAATGTGTACTTTATTGATTCGAACGGCATCATCCGCGCCAAACTGATTTATCCGCTGACAAACGGACGCAATATCGGAGAGATTTTGCGCTTGCTTGACGCACTGCAGACGACAGACAGGGAGAAAGTGGCGACACCGGCAAACTGGCGGCCCGGTTATCCCACGGTAATTCCTCCGCCAAAAACGGTGGAAGGCGCGATGAAGCGGCTGGACTCGGGCGATAATTGTATGGACTGGTATTTGTGTTACAACCAACCAAAGGAATTGACTTGAGGATATGAAAGCACTTGGCAGTTAAGGAGTTTGGTGAATTAATATGTGGTGAATAAGGGCTTGCCGCCTGTGAGATAGCGGGCATCAAGCCCTTTTGCGTTGCCTGTGACCTATATGGCAGTGGTCAAAAAGCCACGCAAAATTTGCTAAACAACCTTTATATCACAACGTTTTTTAACCGGTGTGAGGAATAGCCGGTCTGCAATGTGGCGAAAAAGTGTTGACGTTACATTTTTTATTTATTATTATTTGGGAAAGAACATGCATGAACAAGTTGGCGTGGAATTATTTTTCTATAGTTATAAAAATCCGTGTTTGTGAAGAAAGAAATACCACTGCGTCTTATCATTTAATCAGATTGACATTAATTAAAATCTATAAATACATTTGGTTTGGCAACAATATAAAACTTAAAACGTCAGATTTTAAGTTTTCAATAATTTAGAGGATAAAAGGAATAATGCTAAGCAGAGTCAGGGATTTTTACTTAAGGCTGTCTATCAAGATGAAGCTGATTTTAGCGCTTATGATGGTTGCGATAATCTTTATCAGCATTCTTTCGTGCGCTTATTATTGGTATATGAAAAAAGAGGTGGTCTTGAGGACGGAAAAAACACTGGAAAACAATATCGAAATAATGAGCGAACAAATGACGTCATTATTATCGGAAATAGACAGCTATGCTGAGCTAATTGCGGGTGATGAGGAAGTGCAAAAAGCAATTAGAGAAAACGACTCATACAACCTAATAGAATCTATCAATGCGAAAAATGAAATGGGCATTACGCTGAGCCATATGATCAATACGAGCAAGTCAATCGACGCGGTAATTGTATATACTCAAAATCATAACGGATATTCGTCATATCCTGTTGAAGACGAAAAAATGAAAGAATACTTTTATAATTTCCCTCAAGATATTAAGCCCATTGGAAACAGAAAAAAGATGATGCTAGACGAAACATTTCGCAATTCCGTTATTCACTATAATGGTATTTTACTTTTTAATTATGATATTAATGACAAATACACCGGTAAAAAAATCGGTAATATTAATTTTATTGTATTGCAAAGCCAGATCAGCGGTTATTTTTCGCAATTCAGTACACATCCAAATGATGTGGTTGGAATAATTGATAATAGCGGGAACGAGATTGTTACTTATCCATATAAATTTGTTGAGGATATCAATTTGTCTGCGATCGATAACGATATTATTTTTGAAAACAATGCACTGATGATGAAAACCCCCATAGATAACGAGTGGAATTTATATCAAAAAATGTCTTTGCAAGGCATGAATGAAGAGCTGAGAAATCTCGTTATCATAACAATTTTGTTAGCGTTTGTTGTTTTGGGATTGTTGTTTTTTTTCAGTAACTGGCTATTCAGTATCAGTTTATCGCCCCTTAGAATTTTACGAAATGCTATGGTCAATGTATCGAAAGGAGATATGAAAACAAAGGTATATATACAGAATAAAGATGAAATCGGGAGTCTTGCTGATATTTTCAACCAAATGATTGAAAATACAGATTTATTGATGATGCAATTGGTTGAGGAGCAAAAAGCGAAAAGAAAGTATGAGTATATGTTGGTTCAAGCGCAAATTAATCCTCATTTTTTATACAATACATTGGAAACCATTTGTGGCTTGGCAGAGTTAGGTGAAAACAAAAAGATATTAAACATGGTCGGCGCATTGAGCATGTTTTATAAGAACATGCTTACCAGCGGAAGAAATATTATCACTTTAAAGGAAGAAACACTCGTTGTTAAAAGCTATATGGACATCCTAAATATTAGGTTCCCCAATAAGTTTTCCTATAAGATCAATATTCCGCAAGAACTCAGTGAAGTCAAGTGCTTAAAGCTGACATTGCAGCCCGTGGTTGAAAATGCGATCATTCACGGTTTTAAAAATATTAAAAACGGCGGTCTAATTCAAATAGATGCAATTCATGAAATAGACAAAGTGATTATTAAAGTGCAAGATAACGGCTGCGGTTTAACAAAAGATTTGGTTGAAAAAATAATGCCAGAGAAAAAAGAAACAAAGAAAGAAAGCTTTGGTTTATGGAGTATTGATGAGAGGATTAAGCTTTATTTCGGCGAAGAATACGGTTTGCGCATTATGAACGCACCCGAAAAAGGAACCTTGGTAAAAATATCGATACCATATAATATATAAAGGATGTGGGCAAATTGAGAAGTGTTTTATTGGTCGACGATGAAATATACGTATTAGAGAGAATAAAACGAATCATTCAGTGGGAGAAATATGGTTATGAGGTTGTGGGTGCTGTCACGAGCGGCGAGAAAGCCATATCGTTTTTAAAAAATACAAAAGTCGATGTTGTGATATCCGATATTAATATGCCTATGATGAGTGGGCTGGAATTGTATGACTGGCTGAATAGACAAGCCGATTTGCGAATATATAAAGTGATACTGACAGGATATGCTGATTTTGAATATGCGAAACAAGCCATATGCTATGGCGTAAAGGATTATTTATTAAAACCGATCAATACAGAAGAATTGATTTTATGTTTATCAAAAGCGAAAAAGGCGATTGATATGGCAAAAGATCAATATTCACATATAAAAGCGACAAAGACGCTCACGGATAATAAGAATAAGAACTGCTTACTAAACTTTTTAAAGTGGAATATCACTTTAGATGAGCTTAAGAACAATACAAAACTGCCGGAAATGCTCCGTGAGGATATTAAGGCAGTTTGCTGCATCATTACAATAAATGCTGAAGAAAAATGGAGAGACAAGAAAGAGCAATGCAAGCAGAACGTTATTAATTTATTTAACAGCGTGTTGAAAGAAAAAACGGCAAATTTCTACATGGTTGAAGATCAAATGGATATAATCATTCTATTCAATACGGATATGTTTAAAGACAGTCTTTTTAAGATTTTAAAGCCGTGTATAGATAAGATAAATACGAAGTTTATTGATGTTCATGTCATTTGCTACATTGGAAAAACAACAACGGGATTGGAAGATTTGCCGAAAGCATACGGTACCGCGTTGTACGTGATGAGGAATCATGTGTTTTCAAGTTCAAAAAGTGTTGTCACATTTGCTGATTTGGTTTTTACAAACAACACGAAAGACATGATTCAAAAGCATCTGCTAAGAATCAAAGTGTTTTTTAACTGCAAAGATAGCAGCAGTCTCTGTCAAGAAATAATGAAAATTTTTGAGCCAAAAGAAGAATCAAGCCCATCCTATAATAATATTTTGTGGATTGTCGACGCTTTAAATGATATGATTCAAGAAATTGCGTTTGAAAACGGGATAGACAAAGCTGAAATCATTGAGAACTACTATCCCGCTGAAAAATTACTGACTAACAAAATAAACACTCAAGATTTGGTGCGATACTTTAATGACAGGTTTCAAGCATTAAGTGAAACGCTCAAAGGATTCAATAAAAACAAGAGCTATTCAGACATAATCAAAAAGGTCATTTTATATATAGAAAACAACTATATGGTGGAAGACTTGAATGTTAAAAAAAGAGAGCGTATCGGAAATTGTGTAAAGCTCCATTGTCAGATAAAATAACAACTGACGATGGAGGTTTTTAATTATGGCACAAAAACGAGAGAAAAGTGCACTTCGAAGACTAATCGACGAGCGCGGTATCAATGACTTGGCC
>QKIQ01000087.1 GCA_003249555.1 Clostridia bacterium
GATGCCGATGGTGCCGTCATCCGACGCAATATTGACCGCTTCACACGCACCAAAGTCGTTCTGGCAATAGGCAAACGCCTGCCCGCGATAGCCTAAAAACGCTTCATAATGCTTGTCCTGCCATTTTTTAATCACAGTCAGCAGCGGCGCAATACCCACACCGCCGCCGACAAGAAATACTTTATTATCAGCGGAATCGAGACTGAAGCCGCGCCCGACGGGAATCACTGTCTCGACCACCGTGCCTGCGCCCGCCTTGGCAAGAGCGACGGTGCCCTTGCCTTTCACCTGATACACAATCTCGACGGTTTGTTTTTGTGCATCCACCGCATTGATGCTGATCGGTCGCCCGAGCAGAAGCTCCGGATGATCCGGCACCTTCACATGCGCAAATTGGCCCGGTACAAAGTGAATAAGGTCGGCATCGGGGCAATAAAGTGCCAAACGATAAATACCGCTTGCAATTTGTTCGTTTTTTTTAATCTCTGCGCTGACGTATTTTAACATGTTTTCTCCTGAATATCCGTGACGCTGACGGGCACAATATCCGCATCCGTTCGCCCTGATTTCATGCTTTGCAGCAACACACGTGCAGTATCCAGCGACGTGATGCAGGGTATGCGATGCTCCACCGCCATGCGCCGCAGCTTAAACCCGTCACGATCGGCACGACGGCCCTTCGTCGGCGTGTTGAGTATCAGCTTCAGCCGTCCGCTGTCAAACAGCCCCTGAATGCTGCTCGGGTCTTTTGATATCTTTGAGACGGTGTTTGCAGCCACAAAGTTAAAATTCAATACATTGGCCGTACCGTGAGTGGCGTAAATATCATAACCCAGGTAATCCAGCACCGCCGCGATAGAAATCAGCTCTTGCTTATCGTTATCTGCAACTGTTAAAAACACGGCGCCCTTTTCCTTTGGGAGCGCCATACCCGACGCAATGAGCCCCTTGAGAAGCGCCTCCGAATAATCCTCTGAAATACCAAGCACTTCGCCAGTGGATTTCATTTCGGGCCCAAGGCCTACCTCCACGAGCGGCAGCTTTTCGAACGAGAATACCGGCACTTTCACAGCCGTAAAGCGACGTTTTGGATACAGCCCCGTCCCATAACCCATCTTTGCGAGCGGCTCTGACAGCGAGGCGCGCACCGCAAGCTCAATCATCGGAACTCCCGTCACCTTGGAAATGTACGGCACGGTGCGGCTCGAACGCGGGTTCACCTCGATCACATATATCTTACCGCCCGATATCACATACTGAATGTTGACGATGCCTTTCACATCAAGCGCAAGCGCCAGCCGCCGCGTGATGTCGATCAGCTCATCCTGCTGCTTTTCAGATATCCGCCGCGCAGGATAAACGGAGATGGAATCGCCCGAGTGTACGCCGGCGCGTTCAATATGTTCCATGATCCCCGGAATCAGCACATCCTTGCCATCGCTGATGGCATCCACCTCAATTTCGAGACCCAGCATGTATTTATCGACGAGCACCGGATGCTCCTGTTGATACCGTCCGATGATACGCATGTATTCGCGGATATCATCCTCACTGTATGCGATTTCCATGCCCTGACCGCCAAGCACATAAGAAGGGCGCACAAGCACGGGAAAACCGAGCGCCACCGCCGCGTCCACAGCCTGCTGCTCCGTGAACACAGTGCGTGCTTTGGGGCGCCGGATATCGAGCGATTCAAGAAGCGCTTCAAATTCTTTGCGATCCTCCGCGCGGTCGATGCTGTCAAGCGCCGTACCGATGATCTTGTACCCCATCTTTTCGACAGATTTGGCGAGCTTGATCGCCGTCTGACCGCCGAACTGCACGATAACGCCCTTGGGGTTTTCCTGCGCCAGCACGTTTGCCACGTCCTCCGGTGTAAGCGGCTCAAAGTATAGCCGGTCAGACGTATCAAAGTCGGTGGATACCGTTTCGGGGTTGTTGTTGATTATCACCGTATCGTAGCCTGCCTTTTTCAGCGCCCAAATGCAATGCACGCTGCAATAGTCAAACTCGATGCCCTGACCGATACGGATCGGCCCGCTGCCCAGCACAACGATAGTTTTATTTTTTGAAACCGTCGCCTCATTCTCATCGTCATATGTCGAGTAATAATAAGGACTCACCGCGTCGAACTCAGCGCCGCAGGTGTCCACCATCTTAAACGCGGGATGGATGCCAAGCGACAGGCGTTTTTCTCTCAACTCGCTTTCACTTGTTCCTGTCAGTCGGGCGATGGCGCTGTCTGAAAAGCCCATCTTTTTTGCGCGTCTGAGCGTTTCGAAAACAAGCGCTTCGCCTTTTTCAGCTGCAAACGTCTCCTCAAGATCAATAATCGCTTTAAATTTATTGAGAAACCAAAAGTCTATTTTTGTTAAATCATGTATATGGCTTAACGGTATGCCGCGCCGCAGCGCTGTGGCCACGAGAAAAATGCGTTCATCATCCTGCTCAAGTATACGCGCAATCAGCGCATCGTCATCAAGCTCATCCGCAAACGGGAAATACAGCGAATCCAGCTTAAGCTCAAGCGAGCGTACAGCTTTTAAAAACGCACTCTCAAAATTTGAGCCGATCGACATCACCTCGCCCGTCGCTTTCATGCGCGTCCCAAGCTGTTTGTTGGCCGTGGTGAATTTATCGAACGGCCACCGCGGGAACTTGACGACCACGTAGTCTAACGTGGGCTCAAAGCACGCAAACGTCTTGCCAGTCACGCCGTTTTTAATCTCGTCGAGCCCGTAGCCCACGGCGATTTTGGCTGCGATCTTGGCGATAGGATAACCCGTCGCCTTGGACGCCAGCGCCGATGAACGGCTCACGCGCGGATTGACCTCGATAACGTAATATGTCATGCTGTCTGTATCCAGCGCAAACTGCACGTTGCAGCCGCCTTGTATCTCAAGCGCATTGATGATTTTCACCGACGCGCTCCTAAGCATCTGGTATTCCGCGTCACGCAGCGTCTGAGACGGTGCGACGACGATGCTGTCGCCCGTGTGAATACCTACAGGGTCGATGTTTTCCATATTGCAGACGGTGATGCAGTTTCCCTTGCCGTCACGAATCACCTCATATTCGATTTCCTTAAAACCCGCGACGCTCTTCTCGATGAGCACTTCACCCACGCGGCTTGCCGAAATACCGCTTTTGCATATTTCAATCAGTTCATTTTCGCTGCCTGCAATGCCACCGCCCGTGCCGCCAAGCGTATACGCAGGCCGCACGATGAGAGGATAGCCATGCACCGACGCAAACGCAAGCGCTTCTGCGGGCGTTTTCGCGATCACACTCTCGATGATGGGTTCGCCGATGTCATTCATCAGCGTTTTGAACGCTTC
>QKIQ01000104.1 GCA_003249555.1 Clostridia bacterium
CGATATCACATATTGAATGTTGACGATGCCTTTCACATCAAGCGCCAGCGCCAGCCGCCGCGTGATGTCGATCAGCTCATCCTGCTGCTTTTCAGATATCCGCCGCGCAGGATAAACAGAGATGGAATCGCCCGAGTGTACGCCGGCGCGTTCAATATGTTCCATGATGCCCGGAATCAGCACATCCTTGCCATCGCTGATGGCATCCACCTCAATTTCGAGACCCAGCATGTATTTATCGACGAGCACCGGATGCTCCTGCTGATACCGTCCGATGATACGCATGTATTCGCGGATATCATCCTCACTGTATGCGATTTCCATGCCCTGACCGCCAAGCACATAAGAAGGGCGCACAAGCACGGGGAAGCCGAGCGCCGCCGCCGCGTCCACAGCCTGCTGCTCCGTGAACACAGTGCGTGCTTTGGGGCGCCGGATATCGAGCGATTCGAGAAGCGCTTCAAATTCCTTGCGATCCTCCGCGCGGTCGATGCTGTCAAGCGCCGTGCCGATGATCTTGTACCCCAGCTTTTCAACAGATTTGGCAAGCTTGATCGCCGTCTGCCCGCCGAACTGCACGATAACGCCCTCGGGGTTTTCCTGCGCCAGCACGTTTGCCACGTCCTCGGGTGTAAGCGGCTCAAAGTAAAGCCGATCAGACGTATCAAAGTCGGTGGATACCGTTTCGGGGTTGTTGTTGATTATCACCGTATCATAGCCTGCCTTTTTCAGCGCCCAAATACAATGCACACTGCAATAGTCAAACTCGATGCCCTGACCGATACGAATCGGCCCGCTGCCCAGCACAACGACAGTTTTATTTTTAGAAGCCGTCGCCTCGTTCTCATCGTCATATGTCGAGTAATAATATGGACTCACCGCATCGAACTCAGCGCCGCAGGTGTCCACCATCTTAAACGCGGGATGGATGCCAAGCGACAGGCGTTTTTCCCTTAACTCGCTTTCACTTGTTCCTGTCAGTCGGGCGATGACGCTGTCTGAAAAGCCCATCTTTTTTGCGCGTCTAAGCGTTTCAAAAACAAGCGCCTCGCCTTTTTTTGCTGCAAACGTCTCCTCAAGGTCAATAATCGCTTTGAATTTTGCGAGAAACCAAAAATCAATTTTCGTTAAATCATGTATATGGCTTAACGGTATGCCGCGCCGCAGCGCCGTGGCCACCAGAAAAATGCGTTCATCGTCCTGCTCAAGTATACGCGCAATCAGCGCGTCGTCATCAAGCTCATCCGCAAACGGGAAATACAGCGAATCCAGCTTAAGCTCAAGCGAGCGTACTGCTTTTAAAAACGCGCTCTCAAAATTTGAACCGATCGACATCACCTCGCCCGTCGCTTTCATGCGTGTCCCAAGCTGTTTGTTGGCCGTGGTGAATTTATCGAACGGCCACCGCGGGAACTTGACGACCACGTAGTCTAGCGTGGGCTCAAAGCACGCAAACGTCTTGCCTGTTACGCCGTTTTTTATCTCGTCGAGCCCGTAGCCCACGGCGATTTTGGCTGCGATCTTGGCGATAGGATAACCCGTCGCCTTGGACGCCAGCGCCGATGAACGGCTTACGCGCGGATTCACCTCAATAACGTAATATGTCATGCTGTCTGTATCCAGCGCAAACTGAACGTTGCAGCCGCCTTGTATCTCAAGCGCGTTGATGATTTTCAGCGACGCGCTCCTAAGCATCTGGTATTCCGCATCGCGCAGCGTCTGCGACGGCGCGACGACGATGCTGTCGCCCGTGTGAATACCCACAGGGTCGATGTTTTCCATGTTACAGACCGTGATGCAGTTTCCCTTGCCGTCGCGGATCACCTCGTATTCGATTTCCTTAAAACCCGCAACGCTCTTCTCGATGAGCACTTCGCCCACACGGCTTGCCGAAATACCACTTTTGCATATTTCAATCAGTTCATTTTCGCCGCCGGCAATGCCGCCACCTGTGCCGCCAAGCGTATACGCAGGCCGCACGATGAGAGGATATCCATGCACCGACGCAAACGCAAGCGCTTCTGCGGGCGTTTTCGCGATCACACTCTCGATGATGGGTTCGTCGATGTCATTCATCAGCGTTTTGAACGCTTCTCTGTCCTCGGCCTTTTTAATAGATTCAGCGTTAGTGCCGAGCATCTTCACGCCAAGCTCATCCAGCACACCGCTCTCAAAAAGCTCCATCGCAAGATTCAGACCCGTCTGCCCACCGAGCGTGGCAAGCATGCTGTCCGGACGCTCTTTTTTTATGATATTCTTAATCACGGGCACCGTCAACGGCTCTATGTACACCCTGTCCGCAAGCTCCGGATCCGTCATAATGGTCGCGGGGTTTGAGTTTATCAACACAACCTTGATGCCCTCCTCACGCAACGCCTGACAAGCCTGCGTGCCCGCATAGTCAAACTCGGCAGCCTGCCCGATGACGATAGGGCCAGAACCGATCACCAACACTTTTTTGATATCGTTATTCTTCGGCATGCGCATCCCTCATACGGCTGATAAATTCATCAAACAAATAAGCTGTGTCTTCCGGCCCCGGTGCCGCTTCCGGATGGAACTGGACGGTAAACATGTCGTGCTCCGAATAGCAGATTCCCTCTACTGTGCCATCGTTCCAGTTGCGGTGGCTCACCTCGCAGCCCTTGGGCAGCGTATCCTCCACCACGGTATAGCCGTGATTTTGAGACGTGATATAAACGCGGTCTTTATCTAAGTCTTTGACGGGATGGTTCGCACCGCGATGGCCGTATTTCAATTTCTCTGTATCTCCGCCCATGGCAAGCGCCAGCAGCTGATGCCCAAGGCAAATACCGAATATCGGCTTCTTTCCAATAAGCTTTTTTAGGTTCTCGATGACCTCGGTGTTTTCTTTGGGATCCCCAGGTCCGTTGGTCAGCATAATACCGTCAAAACCGCCACCCAGTATCTCCTCGACGCTTGTTCTCGCAGGGAACACGGTGACGGCACAGCCGCGCTTTTCAAGGCTCCTTATGATATTTTTCTTGAGGCCGAAATCCAGCACAGCCACCTTTAAGCTGCCATTGCAATGCTCATATTTCTCACCGCACGTGACTTTGTCGACGGGCAAGGCGCATACGTAGCCGTTCATGGTTCCAAGCTGCTCCTCGGTGGGTTCGTCCTGTGTGATGATACCGCGCATAGTGCCCTTTTCTCTGATGATGCGCGTCAGGGCGCGTGTGTCGATCCCGCACAGCCCGACAATGCCGTTTTCTTCAAGGTATTTGTTTAAATCTCCCTCGCTGCGCCAGTTTGAAGGCTGACCGCATACCTCGCGCACAATAAAACCGCTCACCTGCGGCTTCG
>QKIQ01000060.1 GCA_003249555.1 Clostridia bacterium
CCAGCTCCTAAAAAATATCAACAGCCCGATTTATCAGGAGCTTCTCGGAGAGAATCTGCCGGCTTCATACAAGATATATGAAGAAATGCTCAAACTCGCCATTCAAAGAGGAGAGGTTCGTCCTGATATTGATGTCGAGTATACAAGCTTTCTGCTCACGACGATCACTGTGGCGAACTTTGAGTATTGGTTGGAAAAGAACAATCATGAATTTGATATTAGTATATACTCTGCATCAATCATGGACTTGATAGATAAGCAGCTGGATTTAATCAGAAACGGAATTGAAAATAAGAAAGGAGACAAAGCGTAGATGATTAGTGTAAAGGGTCTTTATCATTCGTATTCAAAAGACGACAAGTATGCGGTGAAGGACGTCAGCTTCGACGTGCCAAAAGGCGAGGTGTTTGGGTTTCTTGGGCCATCAGGCGCTGGCAAATCGACCACCCAGGGCGTTCTGACCGGTTTACTGCAGTTACAGCGGGGCGAAGCCACCGTGGCAGGGTACGACTTAAAACATATTAAACAGGAGATGTTCAATAAGATTGGTATGAGCTTTGAACAGAGCAATGTGTACTCAAAGCTGACGGCGAAAGAAAACCTCAAGTTTTATGCACAGTTGTTTGACGTAAAGACACGAGACCCGCAGGAGCTGATTAATCTCGTTGGCCTCAGCGGAAAGGAAGACATCAAAGCGGGCGAGTTCTCAAAAGGCATGAAGCACAGATTAACGTTCGCGCGTTCGATGATCAACAACCCTGAAATCTGGTTTCTGGACGAACCGACAACAGGCCTTGATCCCGCGATTGCCGCGAATATTAAGGATATCATTCGCGAGCAAAACAATAAAGGCGTAACGGTGTTTTTGACAACGCATAACATGTACATTGCGGATGAACTGTGCGATCGTGTGGCATTCATCATCGACGGGGAAATAAAGCTGATTGATTCACCGAAAAACTTAAAGCTGGCGTACGGCGAAAAAGTCGTTGATGTCGAATACGTTGACAATGGAGAAAGAAAAAAAGAGACGTTCTCAACGGTGGTGAAAAGTGACAAGAACACACTGGCGGGCATTCTGGATGCCAAGGAGATCGTCACAATGCATACGAAGGAGGCAACCCTTGAGGAGATATTCATCAAGGTGACAGGAAGGGGGCTGGCGTAACATGAAACTTCTCAGCAGTTTCAAAAAGGAGCTGATACTTGCATCGCGCAGCTTCTATTTCTATATTGAGATCGGCATTTCAATCATTGTGCTGATCGTGCTGTTGTTTGCCATACCTGAGCATTCCGAAATAAAGCAGGATGAATACATATATTTAAATATGCCGGATGTGGCAGCGGAACACATGATTGAAGAAATGATGAGCGATGATATTGACCGCAAGATCGAACAAAAGGCGCTTGAAGCGGACGGTTTGGCGTATACTGCTTCTCTGATCGAGACGGTTGAACGCAACGTCTATTTGATGGAGAGCGAAGAAGCCGTCATGGCAATGGCAAAAGCCACGGCGAGCATTGGCGGCGTGGTCACTTTGGAAGATAACAGCAAGATTGGCTATAGATATTATCTGCAGGGGTACGAATCTGAACGCTTGAAGAATTTGCTCAAGGTGATCCATGGTATTGATGCAGAGACACTGCTCGAACGCTTAGACGCGCAAGACGTGCGCGCCATTCAGACAGACTATCAGCCGCTGAATGAAAGAGAGAATGCAATTCCGCCGCTCATCACGTTCACAGGCAGCCTGATGGGCATGTTTGTCATGGCGTCATACATCTTTCTTGATAAGAAGGAAGGCGTCATCAAGGCGTTTGCCGTCACCGCCTCGTCGGTTTCAAAATACCTGCTGTCAAAAATATTTGTGCTGATGCTGACGTCAGTGGTCACGGGGCTCATCGTTGTTGTGCCGGTGATGGGTTTCAAAATCAACTATGCACTTTTTGTGCTGCTGCTACTGACAAGTGGATTTTTTGCCTCGGTGCTTGGGCTGCTGCTGTCCAGCTTCTACAAAGATATCACGAAAGCCTTCAGTCTCATTTTTGTGTTGGTCATACTGTTTATGCTGCCGAGTATCGCGTATTTTATCCCGAGTTGGGATCCAACTTGGATTCATGTGATTCCGACATATCCGATGCTGCAAGGTTTCAAGGAAATGATGATAACGAACGGCGACGCAGCTTATGTGCTGCTGGCAAGTGCGGGTTTTGCTGCTGCGGGCGCAGTGTTTTTTGGGATAACCAATGTTCGTTTTAGAAAATCGCTCAGTGTGTAGGGAGGTGCAACGATGATAAAAAGAATTTGGTTGATATTCAAAAGAGATATAAAAGTCAATCTTCGTGAAGCGATGCCGCTCTACATCATTATAGCGCCGCTTTTGCTGGCAATCGGCATCAATCTGCTGTCGCCCGGTATCAACGATACGACGGTGAACATCGCGCTGATTGAGGGCGAGAATACCGCGCAGGCTGAGTACTTTGACAACTTTGCCCATGTGGAGACGTTTGAAAACAAAGAAGATGTTGAAGCACGCGTCTTGGCAAGGGACAACGTTGTGGGTATTGTGCGTGAAGGCGACGGGTATTACATATTGACGAAGGGCAACGAACCTGAATCTGTCGTTGAATATACAAAGCTTCTCAACGTATTGTATGAAGACGATGTGCAGATCAGCGCAACAAAGGCTGAACTTAAGGAGTTTGGAGAGACGGTACCGCCGCTTAAAAAGATGCTAGTCAATATGCTGTTGCTGATGATCCCAATGCTTGCGGGTATGCTGACAGCCCTCAACATCGTGGAAGAGAAGGCAGACAAAACGCTGAGCGCTATCAACGTGTCTCCCGCGTCGCGCATGACGTTTATTCTCGGCAAAAGCCTGATGGGTATTTTCATCACGCTCGCGACGTCGGTTGCATGCATATACATCACAGGGTTTAATGAGGTCAATATTGGGTTGCTGTTATTGATTGCGTTGGTGTCGGCGATGCTCAGCCTGATGATCGGGTTTGCGCAGGGGCTAAGCAGTGATGATGTCATGGAAGCGGCAGGAAGCGTGAAGCTGATGTTTTTGCCCATGGCAGGGTCGGTCGTCGGTTACGAGCTTGTCAACGAAGGCTGGCAGTTCTTCTTTTACTGGTCTCCGTTCTACTGGGCGTACCGAGCCAATAACGCCATAATCACAAAAACGGGTACGTTGGGTGAGCTTGTGATGTATGTCGGCATCATCTTTGCAATTTGCGCAGGGGTGTATGCGCTGATGCTGCCGCGGATAAAGAAGCGTTTGCAATAATACATTGCATCAAATAAAAACAGTAAAAGGAG
>QKIQ01000036.1 GCA_003249555.1 Clostridia bacterium
GTTTGAACTGCGAGGCGATAAAGCGTTTATAGAATTTTTTCAGCTGCTCGTTTATCTGCTCTTCGCTGTATTCATCAAAAGCACGCGTGGCAAGAAGCCGTATTTTTTTGGGTGTCATTTGGAAGCGCAGCACGTAATACATAAAAAAGTCATTTAAATCGTACGGCCCGATCTGTTTTTGCGTATCCTGCCGCTCGCTGTCTTGCCCGGGCGGCAGCAGTTCGGGAGAAGGCGGAATCGAGACAATTTCTTTCGCAATGGGGCGAAGTCTTTCATCGCCGCTCGCCACATACAGCACAATTTCCTTTATCAGCGTTTTTGCCACGCCCGCGTTCACGCCGTACATCGAAATCTGATCGCCCGCGTAAGTGCAAAAGCCCAGCGCCAGCTCGGATAAATCTCCTGTTCCCACCACGATGCCGCTGTATTGATTGGCAAGATCCATCAGCACCTGCGTCCGCTCTCTGGCCTGCGCGTTTTCATACGTTACATCGGCCTGCCCGCCGTGTCCGAGATCCTCAAGATGCGATTTTGCTGCGTCCACGATGCTGATCTCCTTGAGCGTGGCGCCCACGGCGCTCACAAGCCGCCGAGCAAGGTCCTGCGTCGCATCTGTGCTGCCAAAGCCCGGCATCACCACGCCGAGCACGCTGTCTTTGTTTAGCCCTGCGCGAACGGCCGCTTCGCTGGCCACCATCAGAGCCAATGCGGAATCCAGACCGCCCGATACGCCGATCACCATATGCTTTGCGCCCGTATGCAAAAGTCGCCGTTCCAAAGCCGTCACCTGAATATTGAACACCTCGCTGCAGCGCGCGGCACGCGCCGCCGGGTCGTTCGGTACAAACGGCATTTTATCCACTTTTCTAAACTTGGGCTCAGCTTCCTGCGCAATAAACAGAATTCGGCGGTAATCACGCTTGTTTTCCCTTGTCATAAACGTGTTTTTAAGTATGCGGTCGTGAGAGAGCCGATGAAGATCAATCTCTGTGAGCGTCATGTGAGACGCAAATGAAAACCGCTTGGATGTCTCAATCAGATAGCCGTTTTCGGCAATCACGGCGTGCCCGCCAAACACGGTGTCTGTGGTGGATTCGCCGGGGCCGGCAGACACATAGATAAAACCGCTCACATAGCGTCCCGACTGGTGCTTGATCATCTCTTCGCGGTAATCGCTTTTCCCCGCCAGCTCGTTGCTTGCTGAAATGTTGACAAACAGCGTGGCACCCGCCATCGCCTGATAAGCATGCGGCGGAAACGGCACCCAAAGATCCTCGCAGAGCTCGACGCCCAAAACAAGCGTAGCGATTTGCTCGCATTCAAAAAGCAGATCTGAACCAAACGGTACCTTCTGACCCGCAAGATGAATCGTTTTATTCGCCACATCAATACCCGAAGTAAACCAACGCTGTTCATAGTACTCTGAATAGTTGGGCAAATACGCCTTGGGAACAACCCCTAAAATTTTGCCCGACTGAAAGACCACGGCGGTATTGTAGAGTTTATCGTTTGCGAACACAGGCATGCCCACGATGGCCAGTATGCTCAAATTTTTTGTATCCTCGAGCAGCTTTGCCAAAGCCCTTTCACTCTGTTCCAGCAGGCTCCTTTGGCGGAAAAGATCACCCAGCGTATAAGACGTGATGCAAAGCTCCGGAAAAGCCACAATGGACACGCCCTTTTGCTCGGCTTGCACAATCATCTGCGCGATACATGTCATATTCTTTTTTATATTTCCCACCGCGACCTCAGGTACGGCCGCTGCCACTCTGACGAGTCCCGTATTCATTAGATCCTCCGACATCTTACTCTTTATTTTTGTTCTTTTATATCCGTATAATTGACCAGATCCCATTTTTTCATCAGCGCGTCGAGCGTTCCGTCCTGCTTCATGGCCGCAATGGTATCATCTAGCGCTTCAACAAATATGCTCTGCGTATTTGCCGCACAGACACGGTAATCGCTGGGCATAAAGCGTTCAGGCAGCAGCAGCATACCCGTCATACCAAACCTTGTCAGCATGGTTTCGCTTGCGCATACGGCATCTACAAAACCGTCCCGCAGCGCCTGAATCGCCTCCGGATACGATGCGTATATCTTTACGGCGGCTTCTATTTCAAGAATTTTAAGGTAGTCAGACATCAGTGTCGCGCCTTTTTCGTGATCCTTCTTTTCGCTTTCCAACGCATGCATGGTGTCTTGAACGATACCCACTGTGCCGCCCGATATGGCACCCATGCTTTTTTTGTTGTCCTCTATCACGAGAAAACCGGAGCCGTCAGAAAAGTATGAAGAGGAATAAATGATGCTTTTTTCCTTCATGTTCGTGGCAGCGCCAAACCCGATATCAATATCACCGTTCCGCAAGTACGCACTGCGGGTCTCTGAATTGACAAGGACATAATTGACGAAAATATCGCTGCCGAACAGGCGGCTCACGATTTCGTCCGCCACATCCTTTTCAAAACCTTCGAACTTGCCGGTATCTTCATTGAATGTGCAGAGTTTCCCAATATCTCCCCTAAGCCCAATATTTATCAGCCCTGTGGATTTCATATTGTTTACTGCACTTTGTTTTTTTGCTTCATGACCGGTCGCTGATAATATGACCGACAGTATCACAAATACCGCAAGCACAATCGCGGCACCGATAAATAACCTTAAATGCTTTTGCTTAATTAGCAGCAAGCGTTTCCTTTTATACCTCAAACTGTAAACTCCTCAATCGCGTCCCTCTCGCTTCGTTTTGGGGATCCTTGTGATAAAAAATACGGGAGAGGAAAGGCCTCTCCCGTATCTGTGGCATATTCCTTCTTAATCGTTTTAAGCCCCCTCTACACTGCGCTGCAAAATACGAGCGCTGACCGAAACGAAGGAATACGCATATTTCGCGGTTTTTATCAGCATGTGCTCTACCGCTGTTATACAAATGACTTTCACGTCGAATTGTACAACATATGGTATTCAAATGCAATAGCCTCTACAAAAATTTGTATTCCTTGCTATCCCGCCAACAGGGGCTATATGTTAAATTTTATTCTTGTTCCAGTTCGGCATCGTCCTCATCATCATGCGGAACGAGCGCCGCCGATACCACGCGGGTATCCTCATCCACATTCATAAGCTTTACGCCCTGCGTATCGCGCCCGAATACGGATATTTCGCTGACCTTTGTTCGAATGATTACACCTGCGTCGTTTATCAGCATAATATCCTCGCTGCCGTCCACAATACCGATCGCGCACATGCTGCCCGTCTTATCTGTGACTTTGAGCGTTTTTATACCGATACCCGCACGCTTTTGCACCTTATATTCGGA
>QKIQ01000016.1 GCA_003249555.1 Clostridia bacterium
AACGCGAGCACCGCCGCCGCAAGGCTGTGTGCCGCCGCGTTTAGCAGCTGCCAGTGCCGCTCGTTTGTCACCACCACATCATCCGACTCGCCAAACTCAGGCAGCTTGATGGCATTAAGCAGCGCACTGCGCCCTAAGCCCGTCGCCGCGCTCACTTCCACCGCCTCACAGCCAAGCGTTTCGCACACATGCTCGCGCGTCACATCGGCTTTTAAGTCACACTTGTTGAGCACGGCAATCCGGCTGCCTTCCAATGCCGAATAAATCTGCCTGTCCTCCGGCGTAATACCTGCCGCGCGGTCGATCACGAACAATGTCAAATCGGCGTTTTTTGCCGCGTTTCTCGCCCGCTCAATGCCGATCTTCTCCACCTCGTCCGCATATTGGCGGATGCCCGCGGTATCAATAATACGAAGCGGAAAACCGTCTTTGATGATGACGTCGTCCACTACATCGCGCGTGGTACCAGCAATCGCCGTCACGATCGCACGGTCTTTATCAAGCAGCATGTTGAAAAGCGACGATTTACCCACATTGGGCCGACCCACAATTGCCACGCCAAAGCCGCTGCCCAGCATACGTCCGGACGCAAACGTCTCCGCGAGCCGCTGCACGCCCGATATAGCGCTTTCAATCAGCGGCAAGGCATCCCTTTGTATATCCGCCTCAATATCCTCCTCAGGATATTCAATGCCTGCTTCAATGATGGCCAGCGCATCCGTGAGCCGCTTTTGAATGGCTGTGATTTTTTCAAATAAGCCCCCTGAAAGCTGGCGCAGCGCGGCATCCGCCGCCGCCGCCGAATTCGCACCGATCAGCTCCATTACCGCACCCGCCGCGGATAAATCCATCTTGCCAGCCAAAAACGCGCGCTGCGTAAATTCTCCCGGTTCCGCCAAACGCGCGCCATTTTTTGAAAGCGCACCAAGCACCCGAGACAGCGTCACGCGGCCGCCGTGTCCGTATATCTCGGCCATGTGTTCGCCCGTGTAGCTTCGGGGCGCATGAAAGCAAACCGCCATCACGTCGTCCACACGTCCTGTTTCGTCCTCAATATCGCCCCGGTATAGCCGCGCATGCTGCATCTCTTTTTTGCCGCGAAACACGGCGCGAAGCACATGATGCGCGTCCGGCCCGGAAATCCGCACCACGGCAATCGCGCCGCCGCTGGGTGTCGCCGGTGCGTAAATCGTATCGTTGTCCATGCCCTCTCCTTTTTTCAGGGCTAATCATACCATAGTTTTATTCTTTTGCACATAGCCGCGCGTTTAAGCACAGTGCCAAAAAAATCAACGCATTACATTTTTTATTACGTAAGGCTCAAATATCGTGCTCTTTTCTTCCTTCAAACCACGCTTCATTTATCATAGTGCTTTCAGCCTTAATTTGAACACACATAAATTCCTCATTGATGTTTGTTATGACTCGTTTTTTTGACAGTTTAAAAAACACAAGGGGTTTTATTTTTGCGGATAAAAGATGCTAAAGGGGCAAAAAAGCTGCTGCTTTTAAGCGACAGCCTCTTTGAGAATAATTGATTACTACATTTTGAGCACGAAGTCTGCGTACCCTTCCGTGCCGTGCTCGCCAAGGTCAAGGCCGATGATCTCTTCTTCCCTGGACACACGAAGGCCGATTGTGCTCTTAATGACCTTAAACAATACAAATGCGAGAACGAGTGTCCAGACGGCGTATGCGGCAACGCCAATGGCCTGCACAGCCAGGAGATCGAAGGATCCCGTTGTAATCAGGCCGCCCTCTGTCGCAAACACGCCAACCAAAAGCGTACCCACAACGCCGCCAAAGCAGTGTACCGGAATTGCACCTACCGGGTCGTCGATCTTTAAGACCTTTTCAATGAACGGCACACCCGCCACAATCACGACACCCGCAATGGCACCGATCGCAATGGATGCCCACATACCGACGGCCGCGCAGCCCGCCGTGATGGCAACCAGGCCGCCGAGCGCACCGTTGAGCGTCATCGACACATCCGGCTTGCCGTATTTCACCCAGGTTAAAATCATAACAGTAAGGGCGCCCGCCGCCGCCGAGAGGTTGGTGGTCATGGCGATATGGCCAATGCTTTCATCCAAAGCCAGCGTTGAACCGGGGTTGAACCCGAACCAGCCAAACCAGAGAATAAACACGCCAAGCGCGCCAATGACGATGTTGTGTCCGGGAATGGCGTTGGGCGTACCGTCTTCATTATACTTTCCGATACGGGGCCCAAGCATCGCCGCGCCTACCAGCGCGCACCAGCCACCCACCGAGTGAACGAGCGTAGAACCTGCGAAGTCGACCATACCCGTCCAGCTGCCGATGGTCAGTGTCGATAACCAACCGCCGCCCCAGAGCCAGTGTCCGGCGATCGGATAGATAATCATACTGATCACCGCGCTGTAAACAATGTATGACGAAAACTTTGTTCTTTCAGCCATCGCACCCGACACGATTGTCGCGGCCGTGGCGCAAAACACCGTCTGGAAGATAATCGAAACGGGCGCGTCTGTCAGTGCCGGATCGATAAATTTACTGCCGCCGATGATCCCCGCCACGTCGTCGCCGTACATCAGGCCATAGCCCACCACGAAAAACAGCAGCGAACCGATCGCAAAGTCCATCAGGTTCTTCATAATAATGTTGCTCGAGTTCTTTGCCCGTGTGAAGCCGGCCTCTACCATTGCAAACCCGGCCTGCATAAAGAACACAAGAACCGCTGCAATGAGCACCCAGAGCGTATCAAGCGTCTGAACTTTTGCCAATAATTCTTCAGTCATTTGTCATTCCACCTTTCACTATAAAACTTAAAATTGCATACTTATTGTCTCAAGAATGATTGAAACAAAAAAACCGCGCAATAAAAGCCAAATAACTTTTACTGTCGGTTCTGCATCGAGCCGATGTCAACCCTTATTCTTTGTGTCAAACACGCTTAAAGCGCCACGTCTCCTTTTTCGCCGGTTCTCACCCTCACGGCGTCATCAATCGGGATCACAAATATCTTACCGTCACCAACCTCACCGGTCTTTATTCCCGCAATAACCGAATCGATGAGTTTATCGACCATATTATCCGGAACCACCACTTCAATTTTGAGCTTGTGCAAGAGGTTGATCACCATTTCAGTGCCCCTGTACACTTCCTTTTTGCCTTTCTGTGCGCCGCAGCCCAGCACGGATGAAACCGTCATGCCACCCGCACCCGCACTTTCGACGATTGCCTTGACCTTTTCCATCATCTCAGGACGGATAACCATTTCAACTTTTTTCATACTTTCACCCCTTAT
>QKIQ01000125.1 GCA_003249555.1 Clostridia bacterium
TATGTTTGTTCTTTTTCGAATACGTCTGTGACATGGCATCCTCCGAATCCGAGAAAATTTCCCGATCTTAATTCTACTGGATGCCGTCGCAATTTAAATTCCACTTATTTTTCCACTGTGGAATTTACTTTGGGAATTAACCATTTTCATAATTCGCGACAAATCAGTCAAATACCTGTTGTCAGCATGAATCAACGATGGTATAATCATTCGATGTAGCGTCTTTCTTGCTCTGCACATTGCTGCAGGGCCAACATCCGACACTAAATTGACAGGCAACCACTTAGAAGCAGGGTAGTTTAGAGTACGGAGAGTCCAAAAGGGAGGTAGAAAATGAATAAGTACGAAAGCATGTATATTTTGAAGCCAGACTTAGACGAGGAAACGCGCAAAGCGCTGATCGAGAAATTCTCCACACTCGTCACAGAGAACGGCGGAAAAATTGAGAAAGTTGACGAATGGGGGCAAAGAAAGCTTGCCTACGAAATCAACTACATCAAAGAAGGCTACTATGTGCTCATGACTTTTGAAGCACCATCAGAGTTGCCTTTAGAGCTTGAACGTAATTACAACATCAGCGACAGTGTACTTAGATATAATGTGATAAGACTGTAAAGGCAGGTTTGTATTATGAACAGAGCCGTAATAATTGGAAATCTCACCAAAGATCCGGAACTTCGGACAACGCCGCAGGGTATATCTGTATGCAGTTTTACTGTTGCGGTCAACAGAGGTTTTGGAGACAAAAAAGACGTTGACTTTATCCCTGTCGTCACATGGCGGGCTCTTGCAGACAACTGCGCCAAATTTTTGGCCAAGGGACGCAAAGCCGGTGTGTCAGGACGGATACAGGTCAGAAGCTACGATGCCAACAACGGTGAAAGACGCTATGTAACCGAAATCGTGGCAGATGATGTGGAATTCCTAACACCCAAGGGTGAGGGCGGCAGCCGTATGGCCGATGTACCCCCGCCGCCGGATGACACAGGTCTTTTCGGTGATGAACCGGATGATTTTGAGCCTCTGGATGATGAACAGATGCCTTTTTGACAAAACATAAGGAGGAGTCATAATGAACGACGATAGGTCGCAAAAAAGAGTGCGGCGCGGGAGACCCCGGCGCAAGATTTGTGCATTTTGTGCGGATAAATCGAAGAGCATTGATTATAAAGACACAATGAAACTCAAGCGCTTTTTAACGGAGCGCGGCAAGATTCAGCCGAGGCGTACGTCCGGCGTTTGTGCCAAACATCAAAGAGAGCTCGCAATGGCGATTAAGCGCGCCCGTATGATGGCGCTGCTACCGTATTCGCAGGACTAAAACAAAAGTTAAGCATAAGAGAGCGGTCGAAATACCGCTCTTTTTTTTGCACGTTTAAACCAATTATCTGCGATATATCGCATAAGAATTCACAACTGATAAAACGGTGCATACAATCAGCACCAAAGGTGATACCGAAAAGCTGCTCACGCCAATAAAAAAGAGCCCCATAAAAAGCTCTTAGTTTCATCCTCATTTATTTTCCAAAAGATATTGTTGGCGTTTTGGAAGCCTCCCGATTAAGGTTAATCGTTTCTTCGAGCAGCTCTTTGCGGTAAATCCGCATCTCTTTGGGGGCGTTTATGCCGATGCGAACGCGATCACCCTCTATGGCCAGAATCTCAATGACGACATCCTGGTCAAGCGTGATCGCCTCACCCTTTTTTCTCGACAGCACCAGCATCTTCTTGCCCTCCTTTGTCTATTCTTTTCATAATGGCTTCATAGATGGGCAAACGAACGGGCATCGTCTTTGCGTCGACAATAATCTGCTTGCCAATACCACGCACCGCGTTTATCACAATAGGCGCAGCCAGATTCACTGTCATCTTCTCAATCTGCTCAGGAATCACCACAACATTCATGATGAGCAAATCATTTTGGCTCTCGACATTAAGCTCATCAAGCTCATTATCTCTTATGTCTATGTAATAATCATCCAGTATCTCAAACGTGAGTATAACAGGCAGCGCAATAAACTTGTTCTCCGTAGACTGAAGCCAGTAAATCGGCTTGGTCTGTCCCACTTCAAGTATGATGAAATAATGCAGCTCTTCAAACCCCGGCAACCCCTGCGGGAATTCGATAAGCTTGCTGTCTTTTGTGTCAAAAGCACCAAAACGGTCGGTATCAATGAGCACTTCTTAGTCCTCCTTTTATTTGCGGTTAATCCAAAAAATTAACCAACGACGGCTGTATGATTTGGCTGCCGATCTGCAGCGACGCTTCGTAAACAGATTGCGCCATCGAATAGTTCATGATGGCTTCAGCCTGGTCAACATCTTCAATTTTGGATTTTCTGTCCGTATAAGTCAAGATATCGTCTTCAAAACGGGTCTGTATCAGCTCAAGCCTGTTGACTTTTCCGCCTATCTCCGCGGCAATACCCAGCACATTATTCTGGCTGTCCTGCAGCTTTGTGATATACCCGGTGAGCTGGGCGCCAGACGCGTTGCTTTCCAGCGCATTGTATAAATCATCGAGAATAGCATACACGTTTTCGTCTCCCGTACCCAAAAGATCAACACCGGTTGTGGATACATCCATTGTAATGTTGAACCCGACTGCATAACGGATGCTGTCCTGAGCCATGGCATCCAAAGCAGAGGAATAGGCACTGTCTGTCATGTCAAGGTCATTATATGTAATGTTCCCCGCAGCCAACGTAAGCGGAGCATTGCTCACATTGTATCCGCCGAAAATGTATTTATCATTCGATTTTGCGTTGCCGATTGTCATCACATGATCACGCAGCTGTTTGATAAGCTGAGCAGCGGCCGCTCTTTCCTCTTCGCCCATCGTATCCGAAGACTGACTCACCACTGTCTCATACGCGGTTTTAATGACCTCATTGAGTTCAAGAACGGATGATTCCGTCTCATCCAGCCAAGTGAGAGCCTTGTCCACGTTTTTCTCGTATTGTTCGGATTTATACAGCTTGACGCGAACCTGCATGCTCGATATGACACCGATGGGATCATCAGATAATTTTGTAATCCTTTTTCCCGACGCCATCTGCTGCTGCATCTTGCCCACAGTCCCAAGATTACTGCTTATATTTCTAAGATAATTGCTGAGCAGCATATTATTTGTAACACGCATTTTCTCATCTCCTTTTACTTAAGCTATAAGCCCACTTTGCCTGTACGGTTAATCAATACTTCCAGCGCCTCGTCCAGCGCCGTGAGCACACGCGATGCTGCGGCATATGCATGCTGATATGTCATCATCTGAACCATTTCTTCATCTAAAGATACCCCTGAAATGGATTCCTTTCGTTCAGATAAATTGTCGACTATGGCAATCTGGCTGTTGCTGAGCGTCTGCGTCTTAGCGCTCTCAATACCAAGCTCAACAACTATACTGTTTATGTATTCTTCGAAATTGCCCACAATGGCAAGATCCTTGCGCGACGAAAGCTCCGCAAGCGCAAGTGCAATTTCGTTGTTGCCCGCCGTTAAATTATTCACAGCTACACTCGATGCGGCGATATTACGCACGCTGGCTAAAACAGCGGCTGACAGCGACAAGTTCCCTGCCGTAATATCACCATATCCACCTGCCGGTACGTCAAAGAAATCCACGCCGTGTGTTGAAACAGTCGCACCGTCCGGCTTGGTATAGCCTGTGGTATGAATGCTATTGAACTCAGTTGCAATGCTGCGTGCCAGCGTATTCAGGCTGTCCAAAAAATAAGGTATGCCGATATTATCGGATGTGTTGCCGTCGCGCAGATTCTTGTAAGCCATCAACTTGCCGTCAGTGTATTGGAAATCATTTGTCGTTCCTTCGTAGTAGATGTCATGAAAACCCGTTGTGATGTCTGCAGCCGTCTCAAGAAGTGTTGTTGTCGTATGATTAATCAGCTCAGTTCCTTCACAGGATACAACAAGCGTGCCATTCGAATTCACTTGATAATCAATATCAATTAAGCCAGACAGTTCGTCCAGCAGTACATTACGCTTGTCCCGAAGATCGTTAGCCTGTTCTCCCGATAGCTCGTAGCCAAATATCTGCTCATTATAGGTGGAAATAGACGTAATAAGCTCGTTGATTTGGGTAACCGTTGCATTCATGTTCTCGTTATACGTATCCTGCAAGTCGGTCAGCTCATTATAATAATGATGAAACGACTCAATCATTTTTAGCGCGTTCTGCTGAACGTTTGTGCGAATTTCATCGTTCACCGGGTCTATGGATAGCTCAGTGATGCTATTGAAAAAATCGGCCATAGACTTTGATATGCCGGTGTCTGAAAGCTCATTCATCAGCGTCTCAACATAGTCAAGCTCCTCAGCGCGTTTGTTATAATTGTTCAGTGTCGCGTTTTCATTACGAAATTTTCTGTCAAGAAAATCACTGCGAATTTGATCAATCATGGTTATCGCCACACCGCCGCCTATCGTCGACTTGCCGACATTTGATATGTGCGACGTTCCGCTGCAAGGATCGATACTGTTTTGAATAATTCGCTGACGCGTGTATCCCACCGTATTGGCATTGGAAATATTGTGACCTGTCAGGTTGATACCCTGCTGGCTCACACGTAAACCCGTTTTTGCAATTTCCAGACCATAAAACAAACTTGACATCTATTTCTTCCTCATACTGATTGATCAATCAGAAAAGTAGCTTTTTCCTGATTGTCATCTATGGCACCGGCATTGGAATATGTGCCGAGTATACCCACATTCCCCGCCAACAAATTCACGCAAAAGTTTGCATATTGCAGTTGGGTCTCAATAAGACCTTTATTGGCTGTATTGCTTATCTTAAGCTGCGTTATCACATCATTAAGCTCGCTGCGGATACGTATAAACTCATCGTGCATGTCGCCGCTAACAAGTTCAATAATATCAGTAAGCCGCATGGTGCTTTTCGGTCTGTGACTTAATATCTCTGCTTTTTGTATCAATGCTTCCCGCTCGGCTTCAAGCTGCTTGATTCTTTTCATAACGGCAACTTCACGAGCCACCACGACTTCAAGATCGTCCACATTATTCTTGAACAATGCGTCTTTCTTTTCGGCAGCCAGAGCAAGCATCTGCTTATATTCCACTGTTTCCAGTTGAAGAACCGCCTTGAGCGCATTTAACACTCTGATCACTTTACCAAAAGCCCCCCATCGGTCTTACTGTCCAAGTATTTTTTCGGCAACTTTATAACCCGGCACGAAATATGTGTTGTTTCTGATTTGTTCGGCCACGTTATTGATATGCGACATTTCCTCCGGCGACCGTGCTTCCATCGACTCCTGAGCTGCTTTGAGCGCTGCGGAAAATGTTTTGGCACTGTCGGTTAACTCCGTCTTGTCTGACACCGACGCAGTTTGTTCCACCTCGATTTTTGGCCGAACGACATACTGCCTGAACAATTCGCTCGGATTAACTGAATTTACTCTCATATATCTCACCTCAAATAGAATTTACCGATTACGAATATCAATATGCATCCTTCCAAGCGCGCCTTGTCGCTTTCCCTTCTGGCCGGACGGCGGCTTCACCTTCTCAATTGCTTCGCTTACCGATGCGCTGAGTTCTCTCTCCAGCTGTTTCTGGCAAGCTTCGCAAAACCGTCCTGTCGCAATTGAACATCCACAGTTTTCACACCGCAGCATTCCATTATTTTCGGAGATCGAAAGACGCCCCTCTTTCAAAAAGTAGAAAACGTCCTTTTCAGGTACGCTCGTCTCTGTTGATATCTCCATCACATTCGCATGCGGGTGGTCATAAATATAGTTTTTTACCATATCAAAGTTCTTTTCAAGCTCTTCCACACAATATGGGCAGTACGGTGACGAACTCAATGATTGAAACAAACGTGCACACTTCTTGCACTGAACAACTTTTCCTCCCATAATGCACTCCCTTTTTTAACGAATGTTGCAAGCCTTCTCTGTCATATCATTCCAAGCAGTAACCGCACGTGAGGCAAGCGAAAATGCCCGTTGAGCGCGTATGAGACGTGTCATTTCGGACGTAATATCCACATTTGATGCTTCAAGAACACCCTGACGAACCGTGGCGTCCGACGTTGCTGCTGCTCCTGATGCGGCAGATTCAATATAACATCCTCCGCCCACAAGCTGCAAGCCGTCCTTATTGGGAAAATCCACAATATTGAATGCAGCGAAAGTCACATTGTCGGCAGACAAAACACCGTCTGCACTGACGGTCAAATCCGAAATGTTTTCCGGCAGCTTAATACGATTAAAATCGGTATCCAGCACATAATGGCCCGATGCCGTGACAAGATATGTGCCGTCTGCTTCGTTTGAAACCATAAAGTTGCCGCTGCGTGTATACTGAAGATTACCGTTGCTGTCGGATACGGTGAAAAACCCATCGCCGTCCAAATAGAAATCGAGCACATATCCCGTCATTTCCGGTACTCCCTGGTCAAAACTGCGCGGTGTTGAAGATATCAGCACACCGCTGCCCTGCTGTAGGTTTGCCGTACTTTGCGTATCAGCGGGATTGATCATCGCGGTATAAAGTGCGTCCTTAAAATCGGTACGCTGCTGTTTATATGCGATCGTCTGGCTGTTTGCAAGATTGTTTCCTATCGTATTAACGCGCTGCTGCTGCGCCTGAAGACCAAGTTTGGCCGTATATAACGTCTGCATCCTTTATACCCTTCCTACTTCATTCACCGTTTTTTCCAGAGATTGATCCACCATGGTCAGTACACGCTGGTTAAAACTAAAAGCGCGTGTTACCTCCATCATCTTGACAAGCTCATCTGCCGTATCCACGTTAGACGTTTCTAGAAAACCCTGCTTTACCTGTAAATCGGTTGGCGTTCTTACAGGCTGATTCGTCATAAACAAATTATTGCCGTCTTTACGAAGACCGCCCAAGTCATCAAACGCCGCAAGAGAAATTCTGTTTACCGTTTGTCCGTTTACAATCACATAACCTTGCGAATCAACCGCAAACTCCTCATTCCCCACGTGTATATGACCGTTTTCTCCGGCCAGATAGTAGCCGTCGCTCGTGACAAGATCACCGTCAGCATTGACAAAGAAGTTGCCGTCACGCGTATACATATCTCCTTCCGGTGTTTCAACCACAAAGAAGCCCGTGCCTTCCAACGCCAAATCGGAAAGCCGCGCTGTTTCTTCAAAGCCGCTCTGGCTGAAATCTGTCACGACCTCGTCAATATGAATGCCATCGTTCTGATATCCAATTTTGTTGGATATATTCATCACGTACGGGTCGTTAAGACGCTCTATAAGCACATCCGAAAACGAACGCGAAATCAGTTTGTCTTTCTTATATCCCGTCGTATCGACATTGGTCAGATTATTAGTCAGAACATCCAATTTGTCTGCCTGAGTTGTCATTGCCGTGCCGGCAATATAGAAACTGCGAATCATACGGCCACCTCATAGTATTCTTCATACTATCTATCGGCATAAAAGGCAGACCACTTTAGTCCTTTATTGGACTTCTTCCGCATTTGCAATTTTCAGTGCAAGAATGACTTCCCTTACAGATATACCAAGCCGTCTGGCAATTTCATTCTGCGTCATTCCACGCGCATAGAGTTCTGCTACCTTATTGCCGGTCTTTGAAATCTTCTTTTCTGCCGTCTTAAGAGCCAGCGCTGACTGTGACTGAACGGGTGTTGGTTTAATAATATGAATACTTTCGGTGATCTCCGCTTGCCGCACAGCATCTTCCTTTAAAGAAACCTTTTGCGGATTCTCAGACGCTGCAGGGTCTTTCGTGCTGATTTGCGCGCTGCTTTGCATGGCCTTGAGCTGCATCGCTAGGCTTCTCGTCTCCTCCATCATTCGCTGAATTTTAGCCATGCTTTTGCTTGTTTCCTCTTTTGCTTCTTCCACATATTCTTCAAAGCTGCTCAGCATATCCTCCACGTTTTGATAGAGGTTGAAAAGCTTTTGTTCTTTCTCGTAGCTTGTATGCTGCTCAGTATTGGCTTTTTTGCTTTTTTTAAGAACCCTTCCTAGCAGCCAAATGCCCACACATGCCAACAAAAACACATAAGCCGCAAAAACATAATAATCTAGAATCATCTGCTTGTCTCCATCTGTTACAGTTCGTCAGCCATGAACGCTTACAGGCTCATTGCGTGTGCTTGCAGGCTCGTACATTCCGGCAAACTGCATCTTTGTTCTCATTTTCATTACCGCTTTAGAATGAATTTGTGAAACCCTTGATTCCGATACGCCAAGTACGCCGGCCACTTCTTTAAGCGTCATCTCTTCATAGTAGTAAAGCGTAATAACAATTTTTTCCTTTTCAGGGAGGCTGTCGATGATCTTTCCAAGTATCTCGACCATCTCTTTATTCTCAACTTCCTCTTCTAAAGACTCAAGCCCCGTTTGTATCCCTTGTTCCCACATATCATTCTGAACCATTTCTTCAAAGTGAATGATGTTAAACATCTGCGATTTACCAAGAGCATCCTGAAGCTCCTCTTGGCCCATTTCCAGATGATCCGCCACCTCTTTGTCCGTCGGCTCCCTCGAAAAACGGTTCTCCAACTCGTAATAGGCATTGCTTATGGCTTTTATTTTCCGCCTCAAGCTAGACGGTGCCCAATCTTGTTTGCGTATGCTGTCAATAATTTCACCCTTGATACGCATTGCCGCATAATACTCGAATTTCACTTCGCGATTGAGGTCGTATTTCTCAACGGCATCCATCAGACCTAAGATGCCGCAGCTTAACATGTCGTCGTAGTTGCTATACGCTTTATACGTGGGCATCAGGCGCAGCACAATGCTCTTGACCTGCGGCAGATAGTGCAGGACCAGCTGATTTTTGAGCTCCACGGTTTTACTTTTGGTATACTGTTCCCAAATATAGCGCACATCCTGACCTACGTTCATTTTCTCACTTCCCCGGTCCTCGTTTCTTTCTGGCAATAATCTGCTGACGCATGATAAATCTGGCTAAATATGCCCGATCCTGCTCTGAGCAGTTTAAAAACAACAGAACAATATTATGAGGATCCGTATCCATAAAAGGCGTTTCACACCTTAGTACTTCTGTTTTGAAAACCCGTTTTTCCATGTTCGACATCTTGATTTCCGCGCTGATTGGCGTTTTGTCAGGAAAACTATGAAAGCAACTTAACAGCATGCCATGCTCTGATATATCCACCGTTTTCGCTTTGTAAACCTTGGCCTGTTCCTCTTCGTTGCCGTCCAAACGCCTCAGCACAACACTCAGCACAATCGGCAGCCGATAGCTTTTTCGGCGCTGATTTTTTGTGACCTCACTCAGTGCTTCCAGTTCACACAGCTTTATCTGCTCTTTGATATACCAATCAGTGACTTTGGCCTGAAATGAATACACACCATTTGGCCGATAAAAACAGATTTTTGTTGTATCGTCTTTGGATAAAGGCAATGGTACGCTCTTGATGGTTGGATGAAACACTGTAAACCGTCCGCCTCCCAAAACTTCTTGAAGCTTCGTTTTCACAGATATCTCACCCATCTGCATCTCCATATTTTCTCCGACTGTTACAAACTCATCAATTTGCACTACGATTACCCCTTAGCCATTCCGTTCTTCATTACAAAGCGATCAAAAAAACCTGCGAGCCCGGGTTTCTTGCGCTGCTGAGCAGGAATATTAAGAAAATTATTGACCATCTGGTTAATATCAGACGATGCGGTGCAGTATGGATAGCTGATAAGTATTGGCACCTGTTCCTTAACGGCGCTTAGCATATTGGCATCCTGCGATATTATCCCAAGCTTTTTCATCTCAATTTCGGTATTTTTTTCGACAATTCGTATGAGACCATCCATCACGGATGTGGCTTCCCGCACATTTTCCACCCTGTTGAGAACAAGGTTTACATTAGGCCGAAGCCCCTGTTCATTGACAATCTTAAGCAGTGCATACGCGTCCACCACTGAAGTCGGCTCCGGTGTGGTCACAAGAATCGTATCATGACTCGCATGAATCAGCCGAAGCGTATTGTCGTTCACTCCCGCACCCGTATCAAAGATAATGGTATCCGATATGGCCTCCAGCGATATGATGCTTTCCACAATACGCATGAGCCGCGGGGAATCCAGCTTTGTGAGCTCATATACGCCTGAACCGCCTGAAATAAACTGCACACCTTCGAGCCCAACCTCGATGATATCGGTAATTTCTTTACGGCTGCTGATTACATCCATCAGGTCGTACTGAGCTCTCACACCGAGCATCACGTCTATATTGGAAAAACCAAAATCGGTATCGATAATCAACGCACGGTGACCGCGTCTGTTTAAGGCAATGCCCAAATTCAACGCGAGGCTGGATTTACCGACACCGCCTTTGCCGCTTGTCACAGTGACGATTTTCATTTGCTTTCTCTTCATGTTCATCAGCATACGCAGCTTTTCAGCCTGATCCATCATAGTGCGACCTCTCGCCTTCCGACGATATTTTCCGCCAGCATCGCTGGATTCACCTGGCTGATATCATCAGGAACATCCTGTCCCATAGTGATATACGACAGCGATTTTTTTGCATAGTCCGCAATGTTCAATATATTTCCCCATACACCCACCTCATCAAGCTTTGTGATAATGAGCTTGTAATTAGGAATAAACGCATAATTCCGAATAATATCTTTACAGACCTTGCTGGCTGTCACCACGCTGATCACAAGATACACCTCATCCACATGTGCCGCGGCAATGTACTCCTCCAGCTCTTTGCGGTATGCTGCGTCGGTGGAGCTCTTGCCTGCCGTGTCAATGAGTATCACGTCTCTGTCTGCCATTTCATCCACAGCTTCTTTAAGGTCCTTTGCGTTGTATGCGGTTCTAACCGGTATGTCCATGATTTCGGCATAAATACGCATATGCTCCATTGCGCCAACGCGATAAGTATCCATATTCACAAGACCGATGTTCAAATTTTGGTCCAGCGCGAGCCGTCCGGCGAGCTTAACAAGGGTCGTCGTTTTCCCAGCGCCGGTCGGCCCCGCAAAAAGCAGCACCGTCTGGGCATATTTTTTTATTTTAATCGGCATGGGCTCACCCAGTTTATCTATTACAAGCTGCTGAGCCACGGAACTCAATTCGACACATTGTTTAAGGGAGACCCCATGAGTCAGCAGGGCAATTTCCTTGGCGATATCCTGATTCACATCTCTGTCAAGCATCTGGAGATAAAGCCCTTGTACTTCAGACGGAAGCGGTGCCGTATCGTCTTTAGATACTGTCCCGATACGGTTGGATATGTCTGTAACCAACCCTCTTAAAGATTCAATCTGGGCCTCAAGCGGCGCGACTTTTGAATCGGTTTCGGGGGCTTTGTCAGTTTCATTGTCCTCGACTTTCGCAGGGCTTTTGGATGCCGAAGCCTTAGGCGCTTCCGTTTTTGACAAAGCGGGTTCAAAGCTCCTCTTTGGCTCGTAGGCGGCAACCACCTCAAAATTTTTCTTAAAAAGGCCGATAATACCTTTTCCCCGTACGGTTTTGCTGTCGAGAATCACCGCGTCGGGACCAAATTCCTTTTTAATTTTTTTCATCGCATCCTGCATATCTCTCGCGGTAAATCTTTTTACAAACACCTATATACTCACCGTCCAGTCTGAATAAATTTCCACATTTGACTCAAGTTCGTTATACGAAAGCACGACAAGCTCCGGATATACCTGCGACGAAAGATTCTTGATATGCTTGCGTATCTGCGGCGAAGTAATCACCATGGGCGCAACTCCTAGGCTTAAGAAATGGTCGATACCCTTCTTAAGATTGTTTAAAAACATCTGGATCTGCGCCGGCTCCATGGGCGCACCCACACCCTTGTCCGACGGTCGCAAGCTGCTTGAGATCACTCTTTCGGCATCGGGATTCAGTGTAATCACACGCGCCTTGCCATCGGGTATAAAGCTTCTCGTTATCGCCCGCTTTAGCTTTTGACGTACATATTCAGTTAACACATCCGTGTCTCTTGTTATCGTACCATAATCGCCCAGAATTTCCAATATGGAAGCGATATCACGAATCGACACGTTTTCACGCAGCAGGTTTGCCAATACCTTTTGCACTTCGCCGACTGTGAATATTTTGGGCACCACTTCTTCCACCAGCGCAGGCTGCTGTTTTTTTAAATTGTCAATAATCGTTTGAACCTGCTGGCGGCCGAGCAACTCGTCTGCATGTCGTTTGATAACTTCCATGAGATGAGTAGATATCACAGACGGCACGTCGATTGTCGTGTAACCTCTCATCTCCGCCTTTTCGCGGTCTGCTTCTACAATCCAAAGCGCCGGCAGACCAAACGTGGGCTCAACAGTATCAATTCCGTCAACGGGTTCGTCCACTTCCTCCGGCTTAAGCGCCAGATACCGCCCCAGCATCACTTCACCGCGCGCTACATCCAGCCCCTTGATTTTGATCACATATTCCTTTGTGCCCAGCTGTATGTTATCACGCAGCCTCACGATAGGCACGATGATGCCAAGCTCCAGCGCACACTGCCGCCGTATCATCACGACACGGTCTAGCAAATCGCCGCCTTGCGAAGCATCCACAAGCGAAATCAGCCCGTAACCAAACTCCATTTCGATAAGATCCACATGCAGCAAAGATGTTACATTCTCGGGTTTGCGCTTCTCGGTTGCGCTAATCTCCGCTTCAGACTTGATCTCCTCCTGCTGCTTCTTCTTCTCTTTTCGGTTTTTCAAATAACCAATCAGCGGTAATGCAGCAGCCATTACAAGCAAAAGAGGTGTTGGCAGGCCGGGGATTAAGCTGATCAGCACCAGCATGCCGCCGAGGATATAGAACACGTATGGCTGGCTGAACAGCTGCTTTGATAAATCCTGCCCAAAGCTGTCCTTGGTAGCGGCACGCGTCACGATAATGCCCGTCGCCGTGGATACGAGAAGCGCCGGAATCTGGCTGCAAAGGCCGTCGCCCACAGTGGCCAGCGTATATACCGAAATCACCTGATCGAACGGCATCACTTTACCGCCCACACCCAGCACACCCACAAGTATACCGCCCACCACATTGATGATGGTGATGATGATGCCCACGATAGCGTCGCCCTTCACGAACTTGGACGCACCGTCCATAGCGCCGTAAAAATCCGCTTCCCGCTGTATGTCTGTGCGGCGTTCTCTCGCCTGCTCTTCGTTGATGATGCCCGAGCTCAGGTCCGCGTCAATGGCCATCTGTTTGCCCGGCATCGCGTCCAATGTGAACCGCGCTGCCACTTCTGACACACGCTCGGCACCCTTGGTAATAACCACAAACTGCACAATAACGATAATTAAAAATATGACAAAACCGACAACCAGATTGCCGCCCACCACGAAGCTGCCGAAAGCCTTGATCACGTTGCCCGCATCACCGCCGTTGCCAAGTATCAGGCGTGTGGACGAAATATTAAGCGCAAGCCGGAACAGCGTGACAATCAGCAGCATCGTCGGATAAGTGGAGAAATCCAGCGTCCGTTTGGTATACAGTGTAATCAGCAATATCATCAGCGACATCGTGATGTTGACGATCAAAAAGAAGTCCATCAGCCCTGTCGACAACGGAATAATGATCAGCAGTATAATGGCCAATATCAGCACGGCCACGAGAATATCCGTGATCTTCAAGCTCTTCCTCCCTTTTTCTTCATGCGGTATACATAGGCCAGCACTTCCGCAACGGCTTTATACATATCTTCAGGAACCTCGTCGCCCACTTCGCAAAAGAAGTACAACGACTGTGCAAGCGGTTTGTTTTCCACGATCGCCACGCTTTCTTCTCTTGCCTTTTCCTTTATCTTCTGCGCAAGAAAATCTTTGCCCTTGGCAACGATCACCGGCGCGGTGGTTTTTCCTTCCTTATATTCCAGCGCGACCGCGTAATGTGTCGGGTTGGTAATTACCACGTCAGCGTCCTTCACGGCCTGCACCATACGCATGCGGCTCATCTGACGCTGTTTTTGCGCAATCCTTCCCTTTATCTGTGGATTGCCTTCCGTCAGCTTGTATTCGTCCTTTACCTCCTGCTTTGTCATCATGAGGTCTTTGTTATACTTCCACCGCTGATATATGTAGTCAAAAGGAGCGAATAGCGCAAAAGCAATCGCGAGACTAAATGCCACAGACAGTATGATGTCCACGAAGTTCGCTGTGGCAGCACCGACATCCTGCCCCATCAGCCCGGCAAAGTCCTCCATATGCCGTTCATACTCGTTATACGCGACCACCGCAAGTATCGAAATTTTTATTATCGACTTGACAAGGTCTATCAGCGTCCTTTTTGAGAAAACACGTTTGAAGCCGGAAATCGGATTAATCCGGTCAAACTTGGGCGCAAGCGCTTTTGCCGAGAAAATAAACCCCACCTGAACCAGGTTAAACACCACGCCTGTCACGAAAGCGGCCACCAATAGGGGCGCGATAATGCCGATAAACATCCAGATGGCATCGCCGAACATGACCGTCGCCGTCGTAATCCCGAATTCGTCAGGCGCCTGCATCGTAAAGAAGTAATGCAGCAGTTTTTTTATATTTTCAACGATCGTTCTGCCGAAAACAGCCAGCACACCAAACATGGCAAGCATCGATAAAGCCGTGTTGACCTCGACGCTTTTAAATATCTGCCCTTTTTCCCTTGCTTCGCGCTTTCGTCGCGGTGTGGCTTTTTCGGTTTTTTCCCCGGTAGGCTTCTGGCTCATGGCGCAAGCCCCGCAACCATTTTGTCGATTGAAGCATACATATGCTCAAACAACACATCCGTGAATGATACAAACACCGGTATAATAATAAGCAGTATCATAAATCCCAGTAAAATTTTCAAGGGTATCCCCACGACAAACACGTTCATCTGCGGAATGGCCCGTACAATAAACCCCAGAGCCACTTCACCGAGCAGCCCCGATGCGATAAGCGGCATCGCCACACTGACCACAAGCACAAACGAAAGCGCGAACACTTCAAGCGCAGTCAACCCGATGAGTGGATTCAGCGCCACATGACCCGGAGGAATATGGCTGAATGTCGCAAGCACAATCCGAATCAACTGCAGATGGCCGTTCATACCGAAGAACACAACGAGCAGTATGACATTCAGCAGATTACCGGTCACCGGTACGCTGATGTTTGAGTTGACGTCAAACACATTGACCATGCCAAAACCCATTTGCATATCCATGACCTGCCCTGCTGTCTGAACCACTGAAAAGAACAGCGTAACCACATACCCAAGCACCAGCCCAAAAAGCAACTCTTTAACGCACAGCAAACCAAACTCGATGACGCCTGAATACTGAACCGGAAAAGCTGCCGGACTTGCCGAGAAAACCGCGTATGTCACCACCAGACACATACCGATTTTAAGCAGATTAGGCAATGCTTTTCTGCCGAATATGGGCGAGGCCATCAGCAGCGTGCTCACCCTTAAAAACATCAATATGAAGGAGTCAAGGTTGGCCTCAATTGTACCGAGTACTTGTTCCATCGCGCCCTTCTATTTCAGCATCGTATCCACGTAGCCGTACATACGGTGCGTAAAATCCGATAAATTGGTCAGCATCATTCCAGCAAAAACAAGCAGCACGACCAATATGGCCACGATTTTTGGCACAAAGGCCAACGTCTGCTCATTGATCTGCGTTGTGGCCTGAAATATCGAAATAATCACGCCCACAACCATCGCCACGATCAAAATCGGCGCTGCCACTGTGATAATCGTCATAACGCCGTCCTGCAGGACCGTGATGACTTCCGCTTGATCCACCTTCATGACCTCCTTTTGCTTCGCTCAGAACGCATAAATATGACAGCTAACCAAAGCTTGAAATCAGCGTTTGAACGGTCAGTGTCCAGCCGTCAACGAGCACAAACAGCAGCACCTTAAATGGCAGAGATATGACAATTGGCGGCAGCATCATCATGCCCATCGACATAAGCACGCTTGCCACAATCATATCCAGCACGATGAACGGGATATAGAGCAGAAAACCAATCTGGAATCCGCGCTTGATCTCACTCGTGATAAAAGCGGGAATCAGCGCGGTGTTGGACACATCTTCAATGCTTTCCACATCCTTATCCGCATCAGATACAGATATAAAATAGTTCAAGTCGCTTTTGTATGTTTGCTTGAACATAAACTCACGGACAGGCTCCATCGCGCGTTCAAACGCTTCATCGTCCGTAATTTCGTTGTTGACATATGGCTGATACGCATTTACGTCGATATCGTTGATCACCGGAGACATCACAAAAAAGGTGAGAAAAAGCGCAAGACCAATCAGCACCTGATTGGGCGGCATCTGCTGCAAGCCAAGCCCGTTTCTAATCAGCGACAGCACGATGATAATCCGCGGAAAGCATGTCATCATAATGAGAATGGAGGGCAGCAAGGATAATATCGTCAGCAGCAGAACAATATCCACCGTGTCGCTGCGATCTCCCAGCAAGCCGCCAAGCACGGAATTGTCATCGTCACCGGTTCCTGTCTGTGTTGTATCTGAAATCGCCGAGCAGCCCGCCATCAAAAAAACAAGTGCGAGACAAAGGACTGCGGCAATCACAATTTTTATTTTAAATCGACGATGCCGCCGTTTTTTCAGCGGAAGCTGTATTGGCAAGCTATTCATCCATTCCCCCGTTGTTATAGCCTTTGGTTTTTTTTCTTCTTTCTATGGCGCGGGTCATCTGTTCAATATAATCGTCTTCAATCGCATCCCGCGATTCTGTGTCTTCCTGCTTCCTTTGCTTTGCTTGCATGCGAGCCTTAGCAAGCTCGTTAGGCGCGCTTTTCACATTGGATAGAATTTGAGCAAACTTAGAAAGAGCACCTGCTCCCAAAGGAGCAGTGGGCTCGTTTTCAATTTCAGAAGCTTCTTCAATATTGACTTCGCCAAGAGATTGAATGGTTTGATTGGTCACACCGATAAGCAGACATTTATCACCCACCTTGGCCAGCATCAGTGATTTATCTTTTGCGATGCCCATGCGATCAAGGATAATAATATGCTTGCTTTTAATAATGCGTCTTGTTTTGCCCGAAAGGTACTTGGTTGTGAAATAAGCCGCGAGAAGCACGGCTACCATAATGACAATATAAAAAAGCGTAGACCACCAATTGTCGCCCATGAGTTACCCCTTTCAGTCTACACTTTATATACCCTTATTGATTTTTATGAAACAGTTTTTATGCTAACAGAAAATTACACCTGCATGTTCATGACTTCTTTATAAGCGCTGATGACCTTGTTTCTTATTTGTATCGCGAGCTCCAATGCCAACTCCGCCTTTTGTGCTTCAATCACAGGTGTATGAAGATCATCCGTTTCTCCGGTCAGCAATGCGGCATTTTCATCCTGCACGGATCCTTCGGATTCCTGCGCGCTGTTTACCGCATCGCTCAAGATATCAGTAAAGCTGCTTTCGCTTTGTGTTTTTTTAGAGCTGCCGATTGAATCAATGCTGGAGATAATACCACTTATTCCGTTAATCTGCATGTGTGATCACTCCTTCCTTAACCGCTGATCTCGAGCGCCTTGACCGCCATGCTTTTGGTCGCATTAATCGCTGTGACGTTCGCCTCATAAGAACGCGTGGCTGCCATCATGTCAATAATTTCCTCTGTTTCATCCACGTTTGGATACGCCACATAGCCATCCGCATTGGCATCCGGATGCGTCGGGTCATATTCATATTCAAAATCGGATGAATCCTCGACAATTCCCGTTACCATTACGCCGCCGCCCGTCGCCGATTTCAACGCATCCGAAAATGCGGCCGGCTTTTCGCCCATCGCGACCACTCTTCTGCGGTAAGCCTCACCGTCTGCCGTTCTTGTGGTATCCGCGTTGGCGATATTCTCACTGATGACATTCATGCGTACACGCTGAGCCGTTAAGGCCGATGCGCTGATATCAAGCGATGATAAAAATCCCATAATTCTCTACTCCACATTATTGATTGCTGCGCTGAGCTTTCTGAATTCACTGGTTACCTGCTCAATCAGCGTGTTGTAATAGATCGTATTTTTGGCCAGCTCGGCGTTCTCATAATCAATGTCCACATTATTGCCGTCCAATCCGTTAGACGTCCCCGTGTTGGTTGTCACTGTGGCCTCCAAACTTTGCGATTGAAAATTGATATGCTTGTCACGTGTCTTTTTAGCAGCAAAGCTTTCACCGTTCAGTGCCGACTTAAAAGCGGATTCAAACGATACGGAAGAGCTCTTAAAACCCGGCGTATCCACATTGGCAATATTGTTGGTAATGACCTCGTTTTTTAGCCACGACGCATCCAGCCCTTTTTGCAAAATACTCGCATTGTTAAAAATTTTATCGATCATATCGCCATCCCTTACTGAGCCGCAAACTGCTTATAGTATGCAAGCACCTTGTCCACATAGCCGCGAACCCCTTCCGATATCTGATTATACTGGGCGGGGTCATCCGGATTTGTGATATCGAGTTTGCCAATACGCCCCGGCCCTGTGTTATAAGCAGCAAGTGCAAGCCTTATATCGCCAAAGCGCTCTAGCTGCTGGCTTATGTATGTGCTGCCGCCCATTACATTCTGATAAGGGTCAAACGAATTTGTTACGCCGAGAGACCTCGCAGTGCCCGGCATCAGCTGCATAAGCCCCTGCGCGCCCGCGCCCGATACCGCGTCTGAGCGAAACGAGGATTCCACTTGAATCACAGCTTTAATCAGCGCCGGATCCAGCCCCGTGGCTTGCGCGGCATTGCTGACCGCCGCGTCGATCTCGCTTGTGGAAGCTGATGTCTTAAGACTGGAATAATCGATGCCACCCGTGTTACTTATATAAGGGGGGGCACCAAAAGTATCGGGCATGCCGATGGACTGAGTGGTTTCGTCACACAGCGCCATTCGCCGCTCCACCTCGTTCAATATATTCTCAAAAGCGCCGGTTGCGCCGCCGCACTTTGCGGTCTTCTCCTGAAGCAGGCTTTGAAACCGGCTGAGTTTTTCGATATATATACTCTCTACTCGATTCATACAATAAACATATCGGTTAATTCCGCATATTTCTTTAGCGCAAGTTTTTCTTTAACGCACCAGACGCCTGTGCCATTCGTAAATTTCTTGGGCAATCGCGCCCAGTGGCAGCTCTTTTTCCACCGCGCCGATTCGGTTTGCCACGGCAGGCATGCCGTAAACCACACACGTTTTCTGATTCTGCCCAATTGTGGAAGCACCGCTTTGCCGCATAGCCAGCAAACCCTTCGCCCCATCGCTGCCCATACCCGTCATAATAATGCCTAACCGATTAATACCCTTCAATTTTGCAATTGAATCAAATAAATAATCCACGGACGGACAATGGCCGCTGACTTTTTCGCCTTCCTTACATTCTACCGCATAGCCGCCGCCGTTTTTGACCACGCTCATATGCAGTCCGCCCGGCGCAATCAACACCGTACCGGGTCTTATCACATCCTTATCCCTGGCCTCCTTGATTTCCATCGCACAGATATTGTTAAGACGCTCTGCGTATAACCTTGTGAACACAGGCGGCATATGCTGGACAATCAAAATACCGGGAAGATCACTGCCCAGCTCACGCAAAATACTGAGCGTGGCTTCGGTACCCCCAGTCGATGCGCCGATGGCGATAATGCCTTTTTTCGCCGCGGCACCTAATTCTCCAGAAGAAACATCTCTTGCCGGGCTATGCTTGTGCTGCCCCACCTTGGCAATGGAGGCAATTTTTATTTTCACCGTCATTTCGGAAATAAACTGCTGCTTGTCATGCTCAGTCTTTAATACGGGCTTATTGATAAAGTCCACAGCACCCACATCCAATGCTTCAAACACGTTGCTGCTCACCGAGCTGATCACCACAACCGGCAGTGGGTATTGCGGCATCAGCTTTCTTAAAAACTCGATGCCGTTCATCTTGGGCATATTAATATCCAGAGTCATCACGCCTGGTTTTAGTTCAATAATCTTATCTCTTGCCTCATAAGGATCGGCCGCTTTGCCGACGATTTCTATTCCGGGATCAGCAGAAAGTGCGGAAGAAATAAACTCCCTCATAAACAAAGAATCATCAACAACCAAAACCCTTACAGCTCTTGTTGCCATAGCAGTCACCCTACCTTTTGATATACGGATGGCATCACATTCTTGAACCTGTAATCGCCTCTATCAATTGTCTCAGATTGTCCGATAAAAAGATACCCCCCAATGTCAATAGATTCATAGAACTTTTGAATCAGCGCTCTTTTTGTCTGCTCATTAAAATAGATCATCACATTGCGGCAGAAGATCACATGAAACTTCTTCTTGAAAGGAAATCGCTCCTCCAAAAGATTGAACCGCCTGAAGACCACCTCTTTTTTAAGCGCATCCCCAACCTGCCATGAGCCGTCATGCTGCTTATTAAAATACGTCATCTTCCAATTTGACGGCACGCTTTTCAGGCAATCGTCATCATAAACGCCGCTTTTGGCTGCATCCAGAGCTTTTAATGATATATCTGTGGCCAATATTGTGGAATCCCAGTTCACTTTGTCCTTGCCAAAATAGTCAGAAACCAACATCGCCAGCGTATACGGTTCCTGCCCCGTGGAACAGCCTGCGCTCCAGATACGCAGATCGTGATCTTTCACATTTGCTGCCAGCTCGCTCAGCACACGGTCTTTAAACAGCCGAAAATGATCCCATTCACGCATGAAATACGAATAATTAGTTGTGAGACGGTTGAGTATCTGATTAACCTCCGCCCCCGTGGTATCACTGAACACATATTCCAGAAAGGATGTGTAATCAGCAAACCCTTTGCTCACCAAATAGTTGTTGAGTCTGCTTTCAATCAGAGTGCGTTTTTTAGTGAGATTGATGCCGAAGTTCTTTTGCAGATACTCGACAAGCATATAAAAGTCTTTGTCATTAATTGCTATCATAGATCTCCAAAGTACGCAATGGGAGAATAATCCCCCCAGCACATCCGTTAATTTTTATTAATTATATCCTTGTATTGGTAACAAAAAGCCATATAGATAAAAACACGGCATATTTTGCCGGTTTTTATTGCGTATATGCTATTCGATTTCGCTGATCTCCTGCGCTTCCTGCTCGTCAAAAAGCTTTTTACAGTCGAGCAGCAGTGTGACTTCATCGCCTATCTTCCCGATACCCCGGATATACCGGTTTCGGATACCCGATTTATAGCTCGGCGGCGGCGAAATGTCCTCATCCTCAATGGTGAGAACCTCAGCAACCTTGTCCACAATCAGTCCGACAACCATTTCCTGTGTATCCACGACAACGATACATGTCCGATCGTCATATTCAATGGCTTCTTTATTGAACTTAAGACGCATGTCGATAACAGGAATAATTTTACCGCGCAGATTAATGATTCCCTTGATGTATTCCGCCACTTCAGGTATCTTTGTAATCTGCTGCAGGCCAATAATCTCTGTGACATATTCAATCTCGATGCCATAAATCTCTTCACCGAGATTAAACGTTAAAAACCTGCCGTGCTGCGTATCCTCTTCCTGTTCAAACAGTTCGTTTTCGATATTCATCGTTTTCTCCTCCTCTTATTTACTGTGAAGTGTCTCTATAAGAACAGATCCACTAACATCCCCCGTATATCGTCCACCATCTGCAGCAGACGTAAATTATCCCGTTGATCGGACAGAATTTGCTTGGCAAGCTCTTCAAGCTTCTGGTTGACGCTTCGAACCACTAAAAAAACCTTGTGTCTGCCTCTTGCGTCAAACACGTTTGATTTAATACAGGCAAAAGCGTTGCTGGCCGCTTCGCCAAGCAACTCGCTAATAAGCATTCTGTATTCTTGAAATGCTTTTATATCCGCCTTTTCCTTTATCTTTTCGCCCTGTTTGTATATCTTTTCCTGCAAATCAGCAAGATAGCGTTGATACTGAGTTTCATTCAGCGTGGTCAGCTGACGAAAAAAAGCCGTACTACGGCCCGCGGCAGCCTGTCTGTCGGTCGCTACGTAATGTTCCTTATTATCCTTAACAATGTGGTTGATATCTGTAACCTTCATGAATACGACCCCGCCGTGATTGCTTACTTCTTTTCGTCAAAGTAAAACGCTTCATTCTTTTTATACACTTTTGAGTATTGCCCAATCCCCTTTTTTTGTTCATTCAAGCTGCGAATCTGCGCCCTGTATTGCTCAATCTTTTTCTGAGCCGCCTGCGCATTTTGCTCGTCTGTTTTGAGTATCTCTCGTATAATGTCCTGGGACTGCTGCCTGAGCGATGTCACCTGTTCATCTTCGTTCTTTGGCATCTGCCTTTCCATTCTCGTAAACGCGTCAATCTTGCTGATAATTTCTTCTCTTTTCTGCAAGCCTTCGGAAAACATTTCCACTTTATCATTTTCCAGCAATACTCCAAATTGCATGGTCAAGTCGCGCATCTGTGAAAGCAGTTCCTTTTTATGCCCCAAAAGACCTAACAAATTTTCACGCTCCCGCGTATTCATTCGCCATCCTGTCCTGCGGCATACAAACCGCCTTTGTTTTCATTATGAACCTGTTCCCATGCATTACGCAAGCTGGTCAAAATCCCTATCAGCGGTTCTATATCTTCTGCCCGTTTGGATGCGTTAATACTGGCAATTTGATGATGCACAAACTCATAAAGCTTAAGCAGATCCTGCGCGATGCCATAGCTTAAATCCAGCCCCATCATAAGCTCCATGACGATATCCTGCGCATTCTGAAGATGGGCATTGGCCGCCTCAATTTCATTGCCGCCTATGGAAATTTGCGCCTGACGGAGCTTTTTTATAAGACCGTTATAAAGCATAATCACCAACTCCATCGGATTGGCCATCATCACGTTGTGTTTTTTATACTGTTGATATGAATTGGTCATAGCGCTCATTTTCTCTATACTCCTTATAATGAACTAAGTTTATGAATTTGTCGAGGAGAACATTGAAGAAAGCCAGCTCGACTGACTGTTCATCTCTGCCAACGCGGTTTCCATTGCGCTGAATCTCAAGTACAAAGTTTCCTGCTTATCATAATATTTGTCTTCTAGAGACTCCACATATTCCTTAGAATCCGAAATCTGTGCTTCCAGTGACGAGAGAGATGCGTCTGTGGCCAGCTCCGTATAGTCCAGAAACGCATTGGATATCCGCACCATCAAGCCCGATTCATTGAACTTCGTGGTTTTATCCGTGGAAGACGATGTTTGTGTAAACAAGCTGGTGACCGCATCAGGATTATTTTCCAACGCATCGCGGAGCTTATCCTCATCCAGTGTGATTTTGGCGCCATCGCCATACTTGCCAGTGGTCAGGCCGATATCAGAAAGCGACAAGCCCGTTCCCTCCACCTTTGTGTAGAGCGCTGACCTAACCTTGGTCAGCAGCGAGGATATTCCCGAATCGTTGTGGAGCACGCCGCTCTTGGCCTGCTTCTCCCAATCCTCAATTTCAGACTCCGACATTTCTTCTTTTTGCGTATCCGTCAGCGGTGAATAAGAGCGATACACATCTTCACCGATCATGTCCTGAAGCTTGCCGATCAGCTCGTTGTAAGAATCGACGAACGCGGTAATCTTATCGATCGTGGTGTCGACATTCTTATCTACCATGAATGATATCGGCGTCGACGGTGATTCATTCTTGAGCGTGTACGTGATGCCATCGATCGTGAATGTGTTGCTGGATTTTTCGACATTATAGCCGTCTATGTTCAGCATAGCATCCTGCCCGTTATACGTACCTGCATCTATGCCAAAGGCACTGTTGCCCGCCTCAAACGCGTTGCCAGCAGTGTTGACAATTGTAACTGCGCTTGCGCTTCCTGTGGTTTTCGACGCGATTGTGAATCCGTCCTTCAAGCTGCTGTAGCTGATCGTGACACCCGCGTCCGACGCGTTGATCTGACTCATCATGTCATTAAGCAGCGTGTCCTTAGAAAAAGTAAAGTCCGTACCGTTGATGGAAAACTTGATATTGTCATCCACGTCAAACGTCAAAGGTGTATTAAAGCTTAGGTCTTCCAGCGCCGTGTTTTTGCTGATTTCGGTAGAAAAGATATCTTCGCTGGCGGCCCCGGCCGTTGCGGACGTGGCAAGCTGTGTGATGCTGTTGATCGTCACCTTTCCGGTATTGGCGGATGAACCCGCCTTAACCGTGACCGCACTCGTATCCGTCAGCATCGTCACATCAAAGGAACTGTATGACGAAGCAGACATCATATTCGTATTCGGACTGAGCACGCTCAGGTTGGTTTCGCGAAACGCCTTGAGCAAAGAGTTGACCTCCCGCAGCGCGTCCGCCTTCCACTGCAGCTTGGTCGTCGTCTGGTTCTGCCTGTCTATGCGCGACTGGTCGATCTGCAACATGCCGGTTACGAGTGTATCAATATCAAGACCAGATGCCAAACCGGTTACGCGATTCGTTGTCACTGGATTAATAGCCATAATTTTTTCCTCCTTAAACCCATTTTCTTATGGATCTATGCATGGGCATAGTATTTTACCTTCGGCAAGCTCGCATTATATCGACGTAAACGCCGTGACCACCGGCCTTCTCAGGTCGGCAATGTTTTTCCCCTTTGCATATAACTATATCTAAATATCAACGTAATTTATCCAATCCAAACCGCGAACCGTACTTTGCATCCATATTGTTTACAAATATAAGTATTTCCGCAACCACTTTGTAGAGCTCTTCGGGTATCTCATCTCCCACGCTCATCTTCTGAAGCACACCGGACAGTTTTTGATCCTGAACAACCTGTATATTGTTCTCGTGCGCAGATTCCACCATCCGCCGAGCGACATAACCTTTGCCCAGCGCCACGACATAAGGCGCGTTATCATCCAGCGCGTTATATTTGAGTGCGGCGGCCTCGGTCATTTGCTGATCCTTGCCCTTGTCCTGCGTCATATCCTCACATCCACATTTGCTGCACTGCCGCCGGCTTCCGTCTCCAAACGACCTTGCGCATTCAGCACTGTCGTGCGCGCCGCCAGCTCTTTCACACTGACGTCCGACAGACGATACCCCGCATCCTCTGCGGCTTGCTTAAGATATGCTGCGTCTGCCTTTATCTCTTCGCCCAAACGCATATCTTCAAGATTAAACTCGATACTAAGGTTCTTTCCGCTTGTTTTTATCAGCGTTTCCACACGACCCATATACTCCATATCGAGACCGAGTAGTATCAGTATGTTTTCCGGATCCACCGTCTTCTTATTGCCGCGATACCTGTAAACATAGAGCTCAGCGGCCTTTTGCTGCTGCGGACTGGTTTGCAAGGGGATCTGATAGCAATCGAACCTCTTAACCTCGCTTAGCATCGACATTTGTTTTTCTATCTGGTCGAACTTTGCCGCCACCTTTTCCTTAACTGTATTATCGGTATGTTCAATCAAAAGCTTTAGCTCTTTTAGCTGCTGCGGAAGCTCCTGCACAGCCTTTTTTATATGACCCGCCAGTTTGTCTTTGTCATTTATGTCCACGAACATAGCATGCGCCTTGTCTGCAATCTGCTTAAATTGCGGCATTTCTTTTGGCATTGGGGCATCTTTTTGCTGTGCCGAAATTCCGGCAGCCTCTGTTTTGCCTTCAGCGACCGTCTTAACGCTTTGGACGGTATTCCGAGTAATATCCGTTTTTTCCCCCATACTTGTTGCTTCTGTTTTCGCTGCCGTTTCCGAAGCAGACGTTGCTGTATTTAATGCTTGATCCGCTGTCCGAGCCGGTTGAGAAGCGGCTTTCGGATTTGTCAGGCTCACAGGTGCCGCCTGATTGCCGGGGCTTTGAGCCTGCTCCGCCGTTTCTCCCATAATCTGCAACGTCTGCGAATGGGATCCCGCCATCTCATGCGCAGGCGGCCGGACGTTTGCGGACGGTTCCTGCAAGGTGCTTTGCCCCGCAAGCCTTGGATTTTCCTGAGCGGCAGACGGCGCCAATGTCTGTGGTTCTGCGGATGCCTGCGTACCGCTTTTGCTCGTTGGCGCATGCTCTGGCCGAACGACAGCCTCCCCCGTTTGTTTGCTTATTACCGTCCAATTTTGTTCCTGCTGTGATGTCTGCAATGGCATCATTTCCTCTGCCGTTCTGTCAGTGGATACCATGTTTTGCGTCGTCACATCGCTATTTACCTTAGTTTGCGGGCCAAGCGTCGAATATCCGGCATTGGCGTTCCCCATATTGGGCAGCGTTTGAGTGGCAGACGCGGCTGCTTCTTTCATTGTTCCCAAGCTTTCAATCACCTCTGCCAGCAAAGCGGTCACAGACGGCATTCCCTTTGCCATTTCCGAAAGCGTTTCTAAGTTTTCAGCAGTCCCCGCGAAGCCGTGTCTTGAAAGAAACGAAGCAGCTTTGGGGTCTGCACCCGGGTTGTTTTTCAGCATGGCAAGAGTATTCAAGAGTGTCTGCGTGCGAACAGACTGGCTTTGAGCTGTCAACAGCTCAAGGTCTGCATCTCTTGAACCGAAAGGCATTTGATGTGAAATATCAATCACTCTCAGCACATAACGGCCTCCGCTTGCATCGTCTACAACTGTCTCCACATAGTCTCCAACGGAAACAGCGATATCGCTCAAAAGCTTGGCAGTCAGCACCCCACCGCCTTCTTGATTCTTCAAATAAACTTGGTCACCCTTTATATCTGTCACCTCGGCAACAAGAATATCCCCCTGCGACAATCCCTGGCGCTGAGGGCTTTCTGATATGCTTTTGGGTGTTCCTATGTGCTCAACTCTCATTTTCTCTCGCCTTTTTCAATTTTTTCGCTTTTTTTGCGTTTCTTTTGCTTCATATCGGGTTATATTTGTATTGCGTCTATGTGTATATGTGGCTTCTTCATAATTGTATATCGGATTTTTTAAAAAAGCTAAATAGTTTTATTGTTTTATTCGATATAATAATCGGCCCAAAAAACGCAAAACGCTTCATATTTCGTTAATGCATGCGGAAAATACTTCATGAATGGAGCAAAAAATGTTTGATCAGGGAGGAGTACCAAGCGACCAGCTTGATTTTCTGAAAGAGCTTGAGAACATCGGCGCGGGCCACGCGGCCACGGCGCTTGCTTCTATGCTTGGGCACGAAGTAAACATCTGTGTACCTCGTGCTCAGATTTGTCCATATGAACAAATCAGCGACATTCTCGACGGTCCGGAAACCGTGGTTGCCGGGCTGCTGGTAGGCATCTCAGACGACTTAAACGGCTATATTCTGCTCGTACTCAAGCGCGACGATGCATATGAGCTAACCAAAACAATTATCAGCCAGATGGGCTGCGAGGTTGATGAAGACGGTGAATTCAATGAGCTCCAGATTAGTGCTCTTAAGGAACTATCTAATATTCTCATCGGCTCATACCTCTCTGCCATCTCGTCTCTGACCGGTCTTAGAATTGATGCATCTGTACCGGAGCTTGTCCTAGACATGGCAGGTGCTGTGCTGAATCTTCTTGTATCGGCTTACGGTGAATACGGTGATAACGTATTGTTTATGGAAACAGAATTTGTGGAGAGCGCGCACAGTATATTCGGTCATTTCTTCCTGATACCGGACATGGATTCTTATAACCGGTTAATGGTACAAATGGGGTTAGCATGAGAATAATCACAATCGGAGTTGCAGAGTATAAGATTGCCGGTTCACCGGATAAGATTGTGACGCTCGGGCTGGGTTCGTGTATAGGACTTGTATTATACGATCCTATTGTCAGGATCGGCGGCATGGTTCACATTATGCTTCCCACTGCATCCGCCCATTCCACAGTCACAAACAGATTCAAATTCGCCGATACAGCGATTGTGGACATGATCGATCTGGTTGTGAAAGCGGGAGCATCGCGCACAAGGCTTCGTTCCAAAATCGCGGGCGGTGCGCATATGTTTAAAACTTCGGGAACAATCGATATTATGAATGTCGGCCAAAGAAATATCGCTATGTGCCGAAAAGTATTGGAAGAAAATCGTATCGTTCTTGAGGGGGAAGATACCGGTGGCAGCAGCGGGCGGTCTATAGAATTCTGCTTTGAAAACTCCACGCTTTCTATACGCACTGTGTCACCTAAAGCTCTTAAAGTTATTTAGCGCCGCTTGGCGGCTAGCACAAAAATTTAAACCGCTAACAGGAGGTTACAAGAAAACATGAAAAAGGTACTGATCGTCGACGATGCGGCATTTATGAGGATCTCCATAAAGAACATGCTATCCAAAAATGGATACGAAATTGTCGGCGAAGCTGAAAACGGTAAAATAGCCCTGCAAAAATATCAGGACCTAAAACCCGACGTCGTCACCATGGATATCACCATGCCTGAGATGGACGGACTCACCAGCTTAAAGAAAATTCTCGAACTGGATCCTGGCGCAAACATCGTCATGATTAGCGCCATGGGGCAGGAAAGCATGGTCAGAGAAGCAGTTCTTTCTGGTGCAAAAGGCTTTATTGTTAAGCCGTTTAAAGAAGACATTATTACCGCGGCACTCAATAATCTACCGTAAAAGGAGCCTGTCTGTTTTAAAGAGGCTAAACTGGAAAGAAGGGATATTAATATGTCAGCAAACGATTCGATACTTGATGTATATCTGTACGAAAACAGTCAGTTGCTTGATAATCTGGAGTCTTTACTTCTGGTATGTGAAAAAAGCGGCACGTTTACCTCCGAACAGATTGCAGATATTTTTCGCATTCTTCATACGATAAAGGGCGCTTCGGCAATGATGAACTTTGACAACATTACCAGCCTTTCTCATGCACTTGAAGATCTTTTCGGCTTCCTGCGCGAGCATAAAGCGCGAAAAAAAGACTACCGGAAAATCAGCGATTTTGTATTTAACTCTGTAGATGTCATAAAAGCCGAGTTTGAAAAAATACAAAGCAGCGGCCTTCCAGACGGAGACTTATCCCAGATAACCGATAACGTGCGTGCGTTTTATAAGATTCTTACCTCTTCTAGAGACGACTCAGAATTGGAAGAGACGCAGCAGCCAGCCTATGTGGCACCGCCGGCGGCTTCCGATGCGTCCGGCGAACATCATTATAAGGCACATGTTACATTCCAAAAAGACAGTAAAATGGAAAATATACGTGCGCTTGGCATTGTCAAATCTCTCGAAAAGCTTTGTTCTCACATCGAGACGATTCCCAGCGACCTGCTTGGAGATCATAGCGACGATGAGATTACCGAAAACGGTTTTGATCTGATAATGTTATCTAGCCAACCGGTCAATGTCATCACAAGCAAAATCAAAGAAGCATTCTTTCTAAAAGAATGTCATTTCGAAGAGCTTCCCCAGAAACAGGACGATGTCACAGTCAAGGATAATAAAGAGATTAATGCAAAAAAATCAAAATCAGACATGTCGGCAATCAATGCCGAAGTTTCGCATAACGTCAAGCAAAGCTACATGAGTGTGAATCTTAACAAACTCGATGCCCTCATGGATATTGTCGGCGAAATCGTCATTACCGAGTCAACCGTTACAAAGAATCCCGAAGTTTTAAGGCTTGGGCTTGACAGCTTCGACAAAGCGGCCCGCCAGCTGAGAAAACTCACAGACGAACTGCAGGATATCGTTATGGCGATTCGCATGATTCCCGTCTCAGCCACATTCCACAAGATGGAACGCATTGTAAGAGATATGTCCAACCGTATCGGCAAACAAGCGGAGCTCATTATCATCGGCGAAGACACTGAGCTGGATAAAAATGTGATCGACAACCTATCCGATCCTCTCATGCATATTATTCGCAACGCGATGGATCACGGCCTTGAACCGGCCGACGAACGCGTTGCCGCCGGTAAAGATCCAAGAGGCAGAATCACGCTTGAAGCGCACAATTCGGGCAGCGATGTGCTGATTAGCGTATCCGACGACGGACGAGGGCTTAACAAAGAAGCGCTGATTGAAAAAGGCATCAGCAAAGGCCTTATCAAAAAGAACCCTGCCGAAGTAACCGACAAGGAAGCTTACTCGCTAATCTTTGCACCCGGTTTTTCGACAAAAGAGAAGGTCACCGAATTTTCCGGCCGCGGCGTTGGCATGGATGTGGCGATGAAAAACATAAAAAAACTGGGTGGTGCGCTCGCGGTAGACAGCAAACCGGGCAAAGGCATGACCGTGCAGATTCGTATACCGCTTACACTGGCGATTATTGAAGGCATGCTGGTGCGCGTTGGCGGCCACGTATTCATCGTGCCCTTGTTGTCCATTAAAGAATCGTTCAAGCCCAAAATGCGTGACATCGCCAAAGACCCTGATGGCAACGAGATGATTACCATGCGCGGAAAATGCTACCCCATACTGAGGCTGCACAAAGCGTACAATATCGATACGGATATCACATCGTTTGAAAACGGTATACTCATCATCTTGGAAACCCAAACGCTGACTTACTGTCTGTTTGTTGACGGGCTTATTGGTGAGCAGCAGACCGTCGTAAAACCATTGCCTGTTTATATTTCCAGAATACTCGGTTCTTCAAAGAGCATAGCAGGCTGTACGATTTTAGGAGATGGGAGTGTCAGTCTCATACTTGATATTAATGGACTGATGAGCTAATAAGCAATGAGATATGTTCCTATTAACCATCTGCGATCCGGACAGAAACTAGCATCTGATTTGGTCTTATCAAGAAACCGCGTCCTGCTTCGCAAAGGGCGTGTTTTAACTGATTCACTTATCAGAAAAGTCGCTTTGCTTGGTTATCAGGGGCTATATATCGACGATGCGTTATCGGAAGGATTATATGTCAACGATATCGTGAGTGCCGAATTGAAAATGACAATGAAAAATGAGCTTCAGGCACTTCTCGATACCACACGGCTCAACCACCCGTCTGCATTTCGGCTTAGAATTAAGACAATTAACAAACTGCTGCAATGCACAGTTGACGAAATTGCGCACAGCAGCCAGGTCATGGTCAATATGATTGACCTTAGAACCTACGACGATTATACCTACAGCCACAGCCTTAATGTCTCTATTCTTTCCGTTGTGGTTGGCATCACGCTCGGTCTCAACAAGAAAATGCTTCATCAGCTTGCTCTTGGCGCCCTGTTGCACGACACCGGCAAGATGTTTGTGGATAAGGACATACTTAACAAACCGTCTCGGCTTACACCGGAAGAATTTGAAGAAATCAAGAAGCACAGCGAACGCGGATATATCTACTTGAGTGATTATCTGGATATCCCCGACAGTGCCCGCAATACCGCGCTGCAGCACCATGAGCAGTTTAACGGCAAGGGGTATCCACAGGGGCTCTCGGGAGAATCTATTGATTTGTTTGGACGTATTGTCGGCGTTGTGGACGTTTTCGACGCCCTGACCGCTGACAGGCCGTACCGAAAGGCCATGCTGCCCTCAGACGCTATTGAATATATTATGGGCGGATACAATACCATGTTCGATCCGAGCATTGTCAACGCGCTCACAAGAAAAGTGGCGCCGTATCCGGTGGGCACCTGCATCAAGCTAAGCACAGGTGAAACGGCCATTGTCACCAAAAATTATGAGTTCGCAAGCCTGCGTCCGGTTGTCAAGCTCGTTGTGGATGACAAACCGTCAGACACATATATCGACCTCGCGCACGACCGTTCCGCGCTCAATATTACAATTAAAGAAATCGTTAATATCGGTTAGAAAAAAAACACGCTTGGCGCAGAACCTTTTAGCGTGTTTTTTTTTGTTTTCCGACAAAGTTATGGTGATGCTTATTATTTGAACTTAACAGCCGTACCGTATGCCGTGACCTCGGCCGCACCCTGCATCACAGAGCTGGATGTAAAACGCATGCCGATAACAGCGTCAGCGCCCAGCATTTTAGCCTGATCCGTCATACGTTTAACAGCCTGTTCGCGGGACTCTTCCATCATTTCTGTGTAACCTTTAAGCTCGCCGCCCACAAGGGTTTTGAATCCGGCCATCATATCCTTGCCGATATGCTTGCTCTGAATCATTGAGCCTCTCACCAGCCCCAGAACCTCATACGGTTTGCCGACATTTTCTATTGTCATGATAATCATAGGAAAATCCTCCGCATATTTATTATATATACTATGACAATTTATTATATCATACTGTTATATGATAACAAAGTAAAACGTTAGAGGCGTACAGATTCTCCCGGCTTTAAGAAATAGATATGCTTTTCTGCCACATCCATATGCGTGATGTTTGACAATGCTTTTGCATATAGGTCCAACTGCACCGCATATTTGCGCGCAGCCTGTACGGCCTGCGCTTTGCTTACGCGGTCTGTCTTATAATCCACAATGATCCACTTGCCGTCTTCCTCAAAACACATATCAATCACGCCCTGAACCACAATGCTTTCCTTCGACGTTGCGCTCATGCCCGCGGCCGTTGCGCTCATCTGCAGGCAAAACGGCTGCTCGGTACGCAACATCTTCGCTCGGCGCGCCCTTGCGGCTAAATCGCTTTGCAGAAAGCGCGATACAACGTCCACATCCACCTCATGCTCAAGTGCAGCGTCAATGATACCATTTCGCGCCATTTGCGCAATGCTTGCTTCCACTTCCGCCTCACTCTTTGGTTCGAGCCCGATATGCTCCATGACACGGTGCATCAGCGTACCTCGCTGTGCCGCATCGATACCGTCGTCCGCAGACGGCGCGAGCATGGGGCGCAGCATCTTTGGCTCCTGCATTCTTTTGAGTGCCGACACGCTGACCTTAGACGGCACACCAATGTCATTCTTGTATGGATACTCTTCAAACAACGCTTCGGGTGCCTGCGCCGCTGCCTGTTCCCACAATGCGGCGAGCTGCTCTGTTTTGGCTTGCCTATGATCTTGCGCAAACTCGTCACGTTCGATACGAACAATATCTTCAAGGTCAAGCCCCTCGTCCGCGCACATCATCGCCACCGCGGGCATCAGCAGATCAAAATGCGTGCTTGCGTTGTGCTGCCAGCCTTTTCCTTTTGATTCGAGCCACTTGTCTTTGATATCACTACCCGCGCCGAGTATCACGAGCCGCTCAATCGCGCGCGTCATACCCACATACAAAAGACGTACCGTTTCGGATATCTTCTCGCGCCGCAAGCCACGCCCCACAGCCAGCCGATGAAGCGTGGGCTTTCGTATGTGCGTTGCTTCATCCAGAATATCGAGCGCCAGCCCCAAGCCGCGCCCCACCAGTACGCTGCCGTAAGTATCGCGCTGATCGATCTTCTTGTGTAATCCGGAGAGGATGACGGCGCGAAACTCCAACCCTTTGGATTTATGTATCGTTGTCAGGTAAACGCCGTCCGTTTCCGCCGGATTTTGCTGCGTCTCCTTGGCACGCCCCAGTCTGTCCGCCACGGTGAGCACATCGGCCAGCGAATACGCGCCCATAGCGGCTGCCTCGCTGATAAAGGCACCTATCGCCGCTTCACTCGCCGCGCCGCCCGGAGACGTCAGCGCATAGTCGCGCAGACGCATATCCAGCCGCAGACGCATCAGAAAATCCGAGAGCGTCATACAAGCCGCAAGGCGACGGTATTGCGCGAATGTATTGCGAAAAGTTCGCACCTTTTTGCCGAGCTCGCAGTCCTTAGCAAACGCGCGCACAGCCGCACAAAAGCGCGTATTCGGCAGACTAAGGCGAATCTGCGCAAGCTCCGGCTCGGTAAAACCAAAATGTGGATAACGCATTACGCACAGCATCGCCACGTCGTCCGTCTCACTGTGTATCAGTTTAAGCGCGTTGATAAATACAGCCAGTTCACCAAGCCCCGCGTCGGCCGAACTTGCGCCGCCGCATAAGGGAATATTCATATCCGAAAGCGCTTTGGCGATACGCCGGCCGGACTGCGTGATCTCAGGCCGCAGTATCGCGATATCGCCGTAGGCAAAACCCTGCCCTAAAAGCTTTCGGATCTGTGCGCCGATTTCTCGCGCTTCGGCTTCCACATTCTCCTCGTCCTCACGCTGCGCGAGTATGATTTCCACGCTGCCCTCGCCCTGCACGCCGGGCTGAAGGCACTGTCCGCCCGTGTAATCAACACCGCCCACATCTTGCGTCATCATGCGGTGCATCACGCCGTTGATAAAGCGAATCACATTCGGCATGCTGCGGTAGTTGATATTCATCTCGATAAGCCCGTCAGAGTGAAGCTCACGGCAGCGCCTTATTAGTAAATCCGGGTTTGATTCACGAAAAGTATAAATACATTGCTTCACATCACCCACAAGAAAGTCGTTGTTGTCGCGCTGTATCTTCGTGATGATGGTATGCTGCGCTTCGTTGATATCTTGATATTCGTCCACAAACACATGCGCGTACCTGCCGCGATACCGTGCAGCCACTTCATCCACGCTGAGCGCTTTGAGCGCGAAATGCATCGTATCATCGTGGTCAATGAGATTCTTTGCGCGTTTGGCGCGTAAATAGCGGGACATAAAAAGCCGTGTGAGATCAATGAAAAAACGTCCGTCTTCAGCCTCCATGTGCAGCTCCTGCGTGATTTTAGCCGCAAAGCTGCCCTCACAGCCGCGCAATTCATCAAAGCATTTGTTAGCACGATTGGTCATTGTGGAGCTTAAGCGATTGGGCGCATCCTTGGCTTTGATACTCACTGATGCCGCCGCAGGCAATATCACATTATTCTTGGTTATCGCATGTGCCGCGCGCAGAAATTCGATACGGTCGTTCTCACTTTCATCCGCCTGCTCATAATAGCCTTTTTCGCGCCAAATTTCACTTCGCTGCAAAAGATAGGCGGATGCGTCCGCCGCCGCGGCACGCACCATGCACACAAATTCTTCGAAAAGCGCGTCTACAAATTCGCCGCCATCAAAATGCGTATAAGCGTTGCTCAACCACTGGTACGGATCTTTCAGGCTCACCGCTCGGTTATAGATGGCGGATACGATATGCATAATCTGATCCACATCGCCACGGCTTGAATATTTCTCGACAATCGGACGCATAGCCGCATCCTGCGCCGCCTGCTCGACGGCTTGCTCCATCGCATCCTGCCTAAGCCGTGCTGTCTCCGCCTCACTCGCAATCGCAAACGACGGCGATGTGCCCGCGTGCTCAAAGTTGTCGCGTATCAGCCGTCCGCAAAACGCGTGCAGCGTAGAAATATCCGCAAAAGCGCACTTTTCCGCCTGTGCCGCAAGGCGCGGCGACGCTGTGCCCGCGTCCTGAAGCCGTTTATAGATGCGCTCACGCATCTCGCTTGCCGCAAGATTGGTAAACGTCACGATCAGCATGTTTTCAATGTCTTCGCCCTCTTCAATGAGACGCAGTACACGCTCAGTCAGCACACTCGTTTTGCCGCTGCCCGCCGCGGCGGATACCACCACGCTTTTGCAGCGCGCGTCGATCGCCAAGCGCTGACGCTCATTCCACTGTCTGCCGCTCATCGGATTCCTCCTTTTCAAGACATGCCCTGTCAAAAACCTTGGGTTCGCGTAAATTGTTGCCTTCGTATTCTGTGCTGATCTGACAAACGGACGCATAGTCACAATACTGACACACGTCAGCGTTTGCGGGGCATATATCCGTTGTGCCGCTGTAAATGTGCTCTGCCGCCTCTTTGATCAGCCCGCCGCTCATATTCAGCAGTGCATCCAATTCTTCCTGCGTAAACAGCCGCGCCGCGCCGCGCGCATTAACACTGCCTGTGCTGGTCAGCGCATGATCTACCGCCGCGAAACTGCCGCCTGATACCACCGCTGAAAAAGCGCTCAGCACATCCGCGTCCCAGAGCGATATACCCGACATCCGCGCAGCCTTGTCCCTCTCGTCTGCGCTTTCATGATACTGCTCACCGATTCGCATATAATAGCCGCCCGCAGGCTGCAAGCTGTTGTCATGAAGCAACCGCCTTGCCGCTTCAATGTAAACAGGCAGCTGTAAAGACAGCCCCATCGCAAAATCGTTCAAAGCAAACTTGACCGTGGACGATTTGTAGTCCACCACACGAAAATATCCGTCCGCGGTATCGATGCGATCGATCTTGCCCGTGATGACCACATTCCCGAAAGCCGTGGGTACATCAAACGAGAACGTTTGCTCACTCGCATACAAAGACGCGTTGCTGCCTACAAAGTGCGCGCGAATACGCAGTGCCGTGTCCACAAGCTCACGCGTCAGTATGGACGCCTGCATGGCAAACCGCTCGTCCTCAAGCAGCTTGGCACTGTCGTGCTCCTTGACCGCCCGGTTCACCGCCCCCCGCATTCGTGCAGCAGTCTCATCCCCGCTGAGTACCTTAATATCCAGCTGCTCATCGATCAACTCACGCACGAACATATCCAGCGCAAGATGCATAAACGTGCCGATATCGAGTCTGTCGTGCACATAATCACGCGGTGTTTGCGCCTTGATGCCGTGGTCAAGATAATGCCGGTACGGGCATTTATAGAAATTTTCAATCCGTGTGGCGCTGCACCGGATACCGCCGTACAGCGCTTCGGCCGTGCTTTGATCCAGCGGTACCGCGGCATTGGTGCGCAGCAGCACGCTTTCCGCCTTTTTGTCCCATCCGCTGTTTCTTAAATAGCGCGCACAGACTTTAAGCAGATTTTCATCCGGCACTTTGCCGCGCAGCACGTCCGAAACCGCACCCAATACATCGGCCTCCATACCTTTAAGCGACATCACGCTGCCGCCCGCTTTCTCTATAGTCAGCTTTGGGAACAGCCGCTTCATGCGATCGATCAGCACAGAGGGCTGCCCCGTCTGCGTGTTGTAGCTGAGTATGAGCCGTTCCTTGGGCTTGGCAAGCGCCGTATATACCTTGAGCTTTTCTGCGGACAAATCGTACACGCCGGTATCAAGCCCGCTCTGCATCAGCGTATCACGCTCCGCCGCCGAGAGGATACCGGTGCCGTCGTCTCTCGCCGGCCAAACGCCGTCGTGCACACCGACGGCAAACAACACATCGATACCCGGCAGACGCGATAGCGATATATCGAACACCCCCACCTCGTCTGTGGCGGGCGGAATGACGGCAATTTTGGTGGCTTCAAAACCCGTTTTGACCATATCGCAAAGCGTCTGTGCATCCAGCGGCGCCTCGCCGTACACACGCCCGATACTGTCAAGCACCTCCATGCTTTTTTCGTAGATTTGACGAAAGTACGCACATTCACCGCGCGTATCGGCGTGGTCGATGGATTCGCAGAACTCATTAAGCTTGTCCGCAGCGCCGCAGTCCTCCAAAAAGAGCTTCACAGCCTCGATGGATCTGAGCGCACTGCCCTGCTTGACCGCATCAGCAAGGCAGATCAGCGGCTTCATCACAGCGCTCCGTATGCGCTCAATCTCCGCCGCGTCGTCACCGCGCCAGAACGGATTCATATAATGCCAGCCCATGTATGCGTAGCGCTGCGCGTATGTAAAAAGCGCGGTGCGCTCCTCTTCATCAATGGGCGAAAAAACGCTGTAAACATATCCTAAAACTGCGGTCATATCGCCCGCCGCCGCCAAAATTGCCTTATGAAGAAAATCAAAAAACGTATTTTGGGCAAGCGAACGGCGCTCGTCGATAAACACTGGGATATCGCAGAGCGCAAATATCGACTTGATTGCGGGCAAATAGGCGCTTAGATTTCCGCCGGCCACCGAAATATCGCGAAAGCGCTTGCCGCGCCTGATTTCGCCGAGTATACCTGCCGCAAGCGCCTTGACCTCCTGCTCGAGCGTCTGTGCCTCCATAACGCAGATGCCTTCCGGTTCGTCTTCATACGGCTCATACGGATAGCTGTACAGATTGGCTTCCAAAAAACTGAGCGCACGCAACTCATGCCGGCCGGCAAGCCCCGATTCGCTGATAAGCTCCACCTTTTCTCCGCTTCGCTGCGCGGCATTGATAAAACGCTGCATGTCCCGCCGCTCCGACGCGAATATTTCGGCGTCATTGCCATCCCCCGCGTCGCGGAACGCGGCCACGGTATCCTCGGCCAAGCCCATCACCTTTTCGAGCAGCAGCAGCACGGCGGGCGCAAAACTATCCAACCCGTCAATCACAATATGTGCGCCACGCAGAAACGCCGCTTTATCTGCCTCAGCTGCGGCAAGCGCATACATGTCGGCGCTGTCCGGCCGACCCGCGCAAAGCTCGTTAAAAGTCTCATAGACATCAGCTATATCCAAAAGCTTTCTAGACAGCGCGGCATCGCCGACTTTTCCCGCGGCATCGCGAATGCTTTGCGGTGTCTGGCAGTGGCTTTTAAGACGTGTGAGCAGCTCGGCCACGCTCGTATCAAAATCCGGCAGCTTGCCCGTGCCTAAAAACGGGCTTTCCAGCGCGTCCAGCGCACGGCGGCAGTATACCGCTTTCTCCGCATGCGTCATGAACACGGTCTGCCCCACGCAGTCGAGTATGCGGTAGCAAAGGCGCTGTATGCTCAGCACCTCAAGGCCCAAAATGCCGTCTACCCCGCAGCCTTGCATGATGCTTTTTTCCGTCTCAAATGTGAGCGCGCCCGGCACAAGCACGATAATTTTCTCAAAAGGGTTTTTCAGCAGCGCCGCAATGTGCGAAAGCAAAAACCGGCTTTTTCCGCTGCCCGCGCGCCCTTTGACCACTGTGACACTCATTCATTTGGCCCCTTTCTTTTTTCTATATTCTACGTTATCTTCTGTTCCAAAAAGCGGACACTTTTCACCGCATAAAAAAAGCCGCCCATATAAGCGGCTATCATCGTAAGATTTGGACTATCCTCTAACAAGATAGTTGAGAAGGAGGTTCAAATCTTCAGGCTCCGAAACCAGCAGTTCCAGCTCGTCGATCTTGGCTTCCGAGAACATCTGCGTCAGCATGATGTACTGGCAAAGCGTCGATTTCAGATTCAGCCTGTCGCCCTCAGATGTCACGAGCTCAATTTTGCCTTTGCAGTCTTTGAGCACTTCGAAAAACTTCTGGGGTTCGTTAATGTTTTTAATCTTCATACGTTTCCTCCTTATGAATTATTGATAAACCTTTTGTATCACCTAGAATATAACACACCTTCTTCTTTTCGTCAACAAGGCAGGGACCCCTTTTTACAATGTGTTAACATCGGTTGCTGCTTGGTTTTAAGCACATTTCCATAAAGCCGATTAACAATTTTATCCGGATACACCAACCAAAATAAAATAATTTAAGAAAATTTTAAAAACGCATAGCACTTTTGCCATTTATAAACGTCTTATACATAAATGGGTCTTATTTGTTATGTATGAATGATTGCTGCGTTTGTTTAGCGAGTGAAGGGACTTTTTTTGGACAAGTCCTGCGCAAATACGGAAATTTGAGCGATGTGTATGATTGCATAGAAAAGTCCTTGCAAAAACCGATTGGTGCCAACCCTACCGCAGTGCTACGGTAGCCGGAATCGCAAGGACTAAAAGCTGATAATAGCACAATTTTGAAATTAATACGATATTCACAAATAGTTTGATTTGTGATAGAAAGGAATTCATTATGAAAAAATCAAGATATTTGCGTTTATGACGACAGCTTTTGCGACAGGTTCATTTTTAAGTCATTCAGGCACGTCACGTATAGGATATTATACGTCTGACTATTTTTCACAAATGAATGATAATCATATATGGTGCACTTACGCAAATGCAACAAGAACTGGAATGAAAGCTTTACCGGTTCAATAAATCGATGGGAGATATGTAATATTAACAAGTGAAAGTGATCTTAGCGTAGGATACAAATTCTACCTAAACGATTACCCTTATGTTAGACATATACATTTGAGTATATATAATAGTGGTGCAGCATTTAATGTATCTACATATTCGAGCGGCTCGTGGCGGTTATATCCCTAGTCATTGTTAAAGGGAATGGAACTGTTTTAACTTGAAAGGGGTGGTTGTGTAAAAACCACCCCTTCTGTTAGAAACACAAATTGAAATTGGATGCTTTATAGATATTACGAAAGTGAGATTCGATTAATGAAAAACAAGATAAAGGAAATTAAACGACTTTGCAGCATAAATATAACACTGATCATATTATTAACGTGCATCGTGACAGCCTGCCAGCCCACGCCAAACAAACAAGTTGTGGAACAAAAGGGAAGCAATTTGCAAGAAGCCATTCAGCAAACAGCCGTTCCTTCGGCACAGGCGCAGCAGGAGGAAGCCGCCCATTGGCAATATGAAAAAACATACGATTCAGGGCATTGCTTGATCGTGGATGCAGCGGTGCTCAATAAGAATAAAACAGCCATTCCGGTAATCACCGTTAAAGAAAAGCCATTTGAAGACGGGGCGCAAATTGAAAGCATCGTTTCGCTGTTCTGCCCAGAAGCCAAGGTGTATGACAAGCCAATGAGCTTGATGAGGTCTCAGATTGAGGAGCAAATTATTTTGCTAGAAAAAGAACTCGATCAGTTGAAGCAGGGAATTGACGACGGTGTCTCATATGAGCTTTCCCAAGAGCATAAAGCGCTGAGCTTTGAAGAAATACAGAGCTTGTCTAAGGAGGAAATATTGCAGGCAAATATCGATGAGCTGAAAGAAGCTTATCAGAACGCGCCCGACGAAGCGGATTTAGAGCAAGCGAGCTTTACGTTGAAAGATGTGGGCGGGTCACATCAAAGCAATATGAT